>CAYIYM010000004.1:45842-66455 GCA_964367685.1 uncultured Lachnospiraceae bacterium | reverse complement strand
ATTTTCTTTTACATTCTTATCACTTTCCGCTTCTATTTCGCTTGTACCTGCACAACCACATCCTGCATTTCTATTTCTTCTTATGTAGTTAATAAGTACCCACGCTAGAATGAGAATTACAACTTTAATCACTGTTGCCAACATTCCCACTTGTTCCGTCCATTCACTAAATTGTACCTCTAGTATATACTCCATTAGAAAATACAATGCTAACAAAATTGCAAATGTGATATTAATTTTGATCTTTTGGTTAGGTTCCATGCCTGTACTCCTTTCTGTAATCCACTTTCGGTAATATTCTTGCTACAACAACTTTTTTATACTTTCAACTACATCACTTGTTTGGAAATTAGCTCTTTCCTTTATTTCCTCTTTGCCCCAAGACATTGCATAGCTATTTGGTGTCATTTCTATCATTTCACGATCATTATAGTTATCCCCAAATACGACTAATTCATTTCTGTTTATCCTCAATTGATTACATATCCACTCAATTGCAACAGATTTATTCACATCCTTATGTAGAACATCAATCCATTCTTCTCCATCGTATGCAATTTGTTGAACATCTAATTGCCCTTCAATTTTCTTAACTAATTCACTATCTTTAATATTTTTACAACGAAACGAGATTCTAATTGGTTCTTCAGGTAGATCTCTAATCGCGTTTATTCTCATGATTGGCATGCCAATTTCTTTATACGCTTTTATAATGTCTTCACTATTCGATTTCGTATATATTGTATGAACACCTGCTACTAACCACTCAATTCCAAAGCTTTCCATGCATTGAATTAATTGACTGGCATGCTTTTTATCTATGGTTTTCTTATATAAAGTATTTCCCTTGAATTGAATAAGTGCCCCATTTTCACATACAAAATACATTTGATAAAGAACTTCTTTGAATAACTTCTTTAGTTCACTATAGGATCTTCCTGTTGCAAGAATGAATTCTTTTCCAGATTTATCAAGTTCTAATATTAATTCTATCACCTTGGTTTCTAATTTATCCTTGCCTTCTAATAATAGCGTTCCATCTAAATCACTTGCAAATATTTTCATATTCGTACCTCATATTCTAAAAATAGGTTATGCCGAACAGCACAACCTATCAATCTTTTCCTTGATTTTATCACGTTTTTTTTATGTATACAATGGTTTTCGTCAATGCTCTGTAACGATCCACTCTTTTTTTATTTGCCATAAACCAACCTGTACACTTTTCACATCTACGTTCGTGCCATTTCTTATAGAGATATGATTCTTAAATAATCGCTTCCAACTTTCAAGCACTTGATTTTTTAACACTGGATGAAACCCTGTTAACATAATATCTGTCTCTTTCTTGATTCCATAATTCTCTAACAACTCTTTATAATTGGCCTCGTCCTCTTCATTTTCGCCAATATATTTCATACGAAGCATCTTCGTAAAATCAAACATGTCGAAGAATACCACATCTTCAATTGGGACTTCAAGGGTGATAATATCTCCATTCCCCGAAGTATCAACATTATAGGCTTCTGTAAATGCCCAATAAGGATACTCAGCTTCATCAGGTTTCGGAACATAGTTTATTGCTTCTGATACATAAAAATCGTATGTTGTTGTGAATATCTGTGCAGTTTCTTGGTACTTTCTCTTCACGTATTCCCGTTTTGAAAAACAAACCCCATCTCGATATAGTGCTTCAACTACAGGTTTTGCTTGAGATGTATACAGCCTTATTGTACTACATTTGTAATCCATTCCTTCTTAACCTCCCATATATTTCCATAACAATTGCTATTATGCATCATGATAGAATCATCGAACAAACGGTGCCAACTATCTATAATTTTTCTCTTTATTTGTGGATAAAATTGAGACATATATGCACTTGCATCGCTGACTCCGTATTGAGCAAGCATTTCCTTATGATCTTTTAAATCCTCTTCATTTTCTGGAATATAAGAATAATTAAGTATACTACTCCATTTATTCACATTAATCATTGTAATTAAAGATTTCTCAATGGATAGTTCAATTAGTACTGTATCTTCCGTTTTTAGCATTGTTCCCTCTTTTTGCAAGGAAACCCAAATCGGATAGTTCGCATCCTGAGGACGCTGTTCGTAGTTGGGTGCATGCTGAGATAACCATTCGTATAGCTCCATAACCAGATTAGAATATTCCTCAAAATCTTGTGCTACATACTCTTTCTTTACAATATATCTTCCTGTGGCTTCAATTTCTTCTAACACCGCTTTATGTTGTTTTGTCCAAACAGTAACTTTTTCCATAAGCTCTACCCTCTCTTTTTTCATCTATTTCTAGTTTCCAAAATATGATTGTGCCGCATGAACAGTCAATGCTTTAATAAATAGTTAAACTACTTCTAAGTTCTTCTTCAAAATCTTTAAAAACTGCTTTTCCTTTGTACTTAAAGGAACATTATTGTGTTTCACTAAATATACATTTAAATAATTAGGAAAGTCATTAATAGCAAGTGTTTTACACCCTAATGCTTGTTGCTGCTTTGATATTTTCCCCATTACGACAGATATATAATTACTTCTTGTTACACTATCAACTAAACCACCGCGATCAAATATATACATGGTTTTTTGATGCTTATCCCGTCCCAAAACACTGAGCCAATCTTCATATTTGAAATTTTCATAAGTAACGAAATGCTCTGTAGTTAATTGTGAATAAGAAATCGTCTGCTCCTTCTTATAAATTCCTGTAGAAGATACCAATGCAAGAGGCTTTATATTGGTTGCAAGTTCCACCATTTCCAAGTTATATTGATTAATTTTCTTTCGATGCTCTTCTACCCTGCAATCAAAACAATAAAAAAGCGAAAGATTATATTTCTTCTCGATCACATCTTGTATTGTCTGAATTAATCCAGTTTCCTTGAACGAATCTTCGATTTCCACACTTGGGTATTTCGCTTTAAACTCCATGAAACTCTCCATAAATGTGGACGAATATGTACAGGAAATAGATAAATGTGTTCCCTTGTTGTTAATCAATGGAATTCTTTTTATGTTCTCCATTTCAGAAACAATAATCTGTGCACTACTAATAAATAGATTCCCATCTGCAGTGAGTTTAATTCCTTTGTTATATCTTTGAAAAATTTTAATATTCAGATCTTTTTCTATGGATTTGATAATGGAACTTAAATTTGGTTGCGATAAATATAGATTCTGTGCGGCTCGATTAATAGATCCACATTTTGCAACCTCTAGTATATATTCTAAATATTTAACATTCATATTTTCTCCCCAAAACCTTTTTAACATTCTGTTTTTATTTTAACATAAAATTAGTTATTTTTCACGAAAATTGTTATTCGAAATTATATATAACAGCAATTATATACATATAACTACTGTGCAAATATTTGTGATAGTATTTCACTAAATAAAAATTATAACTATCAAAGGAGAATTATTATGGGAAAAGGTCAACCAACAAGTGCTTTAGCATCACCAAGATTTTGTAACATGGGAACATTTATGAGAATGGAAAGAGTAAACAGTGCTGAGGGATTAGATTTTGTAATCGCTGGTGCTCCTTTCGATACAGCAAGTTCATTTAGATCAGGTTCTAGATTCGGTCCTAATGCAATTCGTAATATTTCAGTAATGATGAAACCAAACAATGTAATTCAACAAGTTAACATTATGGAATCTCTAAAGGGTGGAGATATTGGTGATTTCAATGTAACACCGGGATACATTCATCCATCTTACAAATCGATTGAAGAAGGCATGGACAAGATTGTCTGTACAGGTGCTATTCCAATTGTATTAGGAGGAGATCATTCAATTACTTTAGCAGAATTACGTTCTGTTGCCAAGAAACATGGACCTGTTGCGCTGGTTCATTTTGATTCTCATTCTGATTTATGCGATGAAGTATTCGGAGAAAAATACAATCACGGAACTCCATTTAGAAGAGCCATTGAAGAAGGACTTATTGACACTGCTCACTCGATTCAAGTTGGTATGAGAGGTTCTCTCTATGATCCAAACGAGCACAAAATGGCTGCTGACTTAGGCATGTTATTGATACCAGGACATAAAGTACATGAAATGGGAATGGATGCAATTATAGAATTAATCAAAGAAAGAGTTGGAGATAAAAAATGTTTCTTAACATTTGACATTGACTTTGTTGACCCTGCTTACGCACCTGGAACAGGTACACCGGAAGTAGCGGGATTCACTTCTTTCGAAACATTACATATTCTTAGAAATATCAAAGATTTGAATTATATCGGATTTGACATTGTAGAGGTATTGCCAGCTTATGATAGCGGAGAAGTGACTTCTTATATGGCTGCAAATATAGTATTTGAGTATTTATCTATCTTAGCATTAAAAAAGAAAAATTCATAATTAGCTGTAAAAAGAAAAGCGAGGGAATGAGATGGAAATCACACAAGAAATCGTTGAAGTAGTTGAAGAAATCGTTGAAGAAATCGAACAACCAGCTAATTATAACGATAATAAAGTCTTAGATGCTTATATACTTAAGCCTGAGCAAAGAAAAAAAGGTATCATTAAAGCTCTATTTTTTACTATAATCGCAGTATTTATCTTCTTTGTTCCTGTAACAATCAATGGTCAATCAGATGTTGTGTTTGGTTTCATTTACAAGACAATCCAATCCACCCTAGGCAATGTAGGGGCTTGGCTTATTAGTGGGGGGATTGTAGGTGGTAATGCAATTCTCAGTATTTATGGCAAATTTATTTGCAAAAACAAAGAAAATAAATTGTACAAGTATTACGAAGAAGATACCTTCGTGCATGTTATTTTATATGTCGTTGGAGCAATTTTCTCTGTCTGTTATTTACTAAATACAACACTTGGGGTTCCACTTCCTGATATTATTGTTGGATCCCACACTGCAGGCTCAGTAATCCCAGTTGCACTATCTGTTGCTTGGATTATTCCTGTAAGTGGTGTATTCATGCCATTCTTATTGAATTATGGAATTGTTGACTTCATCGGAAGTCTAATGGAACCATTGATGCGACCTGTATTTAAAGTGCCGGGACGAAGTGCTGTTAATGCTATTGCTTCATTTGTTAGTTCCTCTTCTGTAGGTGTGCTCATTACGAGTAAATTATATAGAGATGGCATTTACACCAAAAGAGAAGCTGCAGTTATTGCAACTGGTTTTAGTGCCGTAAGCGTTGGTTTTGCCTATATGGTAATTGAAACTGCTGGACTGAGTAAACATTTTATCCCTGTTTATTTTTCGGCAATGCTAATTACTTTGATTGTAAGTTTTTTTATGACACGTATTCCGCCTTTATCTAAGCTTGATTCTATTTATTTAAATGGTGAAGTACAAGATGCTAAAAAAATCAAAGCCGAGGCAAAAGAAACGAAAGGGATGTTAAAAAATGGTGCTGCTCGTGCTGTAAAGAAAGCTTATTTGGCACCGAATCTTGGCAAAGAAATTGGAATGAGTCTAAAAGATGGTTACTTTGTATTACCTAAAGTTGTATCATTGTTAACAGCTGTTGGTATTATAGCAATGATAATCGCAACATATACACCTCTTTTTCAATGGATTGGCATGTTATTTGAACCATTATTAAATCTATTACAAGTGCCAGACGCTGAATTAATTGCACCATCATTCCCTGTTGGAATTGCCGAAATGTTCCTACCTGTGCTTCTGATTGCAGATAAAATTGATGTGATTTCTGAAGCTGCAAGATATATGGTTGTAACGGTATCAATGGTTCAAATTATCTTCTTTTCTGAGACAGTGGTTGTTATGGTTTCAACTAAAATTCCAATTAATTTGAAACAATTAATTATTTGTTTCTTCGAAAGAACGATTATTGCCATTCCAATAACTGCTATATTCATGCACTTAATGTTCTAAATAATTTCCAATAAAATATTCACTATGAAAACGCTGCAGTCGTAAAACCGCAGCGTTTTTTATGCAAGTAAAAATTCTTCTAATTCTGTGACTGTAGCAACAATATGGTCTGCTCCTGCTTGTTCTAACTCCTCTTTGTCACCAAATCCATATAATACACCTATCGATTCCACTCCCATTTCTTTGGCTCCGATAACATCATGTTTTCGATCGCCTATCATGATAGCCTTGCTTAAATCCTCAATACTATTTTCTTCTAGCACATATGAAATCACTTCTGCTTTTCGTGCACGTGTACCATCTAATTCACTTCCTGCAACAAATGTAAAATATTCCATAATGCCGAAATGCTCTAAAATCTTAGTTGCATAAAATGTTGGCTTAGAAGTTGCGACTATTAAAGTCATATTTCTCTGCTTTAATTCTATGAGCAAATCTTTGATTCCGTCATAAAGACTATTTTCGTATACGCCTTTCACTGCGAAATACTCCCTATAATATGTGACAGCAGTTAATGCATCTTCTTCTGACATATTATAATATTCCATAAAAGAATCCATTAATGGTGGCCCGATAAACTTAGTTAAATCATCTAAGTTTTCTACTTTTATATGAAATTTCTCCAACGCATAGGCCGCAGAATTCGTAATTCCAAGTTTGGAATCTGTTAATGTACCGTCTAAGTCAAATAATATATATTGCATCTTTAATCACTCCTCGTATTCTTCTATAGTAATATCGATTTTGCTTATTTCCCTGCTTCTATAATTAATTTGTTTCCTTTGAAAAATATACCATGTCCGCTTCTTTGATATTTGGGTTCTATAGATAAGGCAAACATCTCTCCCATTTGAAACTATCCTATATTCTATTTCACTTTTAAACTAACCTCTAAATTTTATTCAGAAATTAGCAATATCATAATTATAGCAAAATACGACTACATATTCAATTTGTATTGTCGCAATGAACTTAAAACACTACGAGCCTATAAAATGATATTTCACATTCTATAGGCCCATTTTCATTATTTCTATCTCTTAAATTATTCCAATCAACGTCCTCTATTTTATTTTAATATGGAATAGGCGAGACATGAAATCTCCTTGGATCTCTGCCGCCACTTCTTTTGCACCCGAACTAAAATCTGATACATTTAAACCTAAGTTCATAAGTTCATCTCCAAATGAAGTATGCAACTGACCACTTACTTCATATTCTAATTCAGGATTTAGACCTTGCAACTTAATTCTATCAAATCCTATATTAGGAATCTGCAACACTCTATAATATCCAACATAAGCTTCTTCCTTATTTTCAGATACTACCATCCAACTTGTTACATTATGTTCAAAAGGGCTGCGTAATCTATAAAACTTCCCTTTCTGGAATAGCTCTCTTTTCTCTTTAAAAAATTCAATTTGTTCTCTCATTCCCTCTAATTCTTCTTGACTCAATTCTTCTAAATCAAGTTCATATCCAAATGTGCCAAAATATGCCACATCACCTCTCATTTTCAACGTTGCAGGACGTCTTGTTTGATGATTTGGTGATGCTGATACATGGCTGCCAATACTACTAAGTGGATATACCATGGACGTGCCATATTGAATTTTAAGACGTGATACGGAATCTGTATTATCAGAAGTCCATGTCTGTGGTGCATAATATAACATCCCTGGATCAAATCTTGCCCCACCACTTGAGCACGATTCAAACAATATATGTGGATATTTCTCTGTTAACCTACTATAGAGTTCATATACCCCTAAGATATATTTATGAGAAACCTTCCCTTGATATTCTTTGTCGTTCCCATTGGAGAATACTTCTGAAAAGGAGCGATTCATATCCCATTTAATGTATGATATTTTAGATTCTCCAATCACCTTATCTAACATTCCAAAGATATAGTCTCTAACATCTTGTCTCGTAAAATCTAGTATGTATTGATTACGGCTATGACACATATTTCTTCCTACTTCAGCCATTACCCATTCTGGATTCTGTCGGTACAAGTCACTATCTTTATTTACCATCTCTGGCTCAATCCATAGACCAAACTTCAGACCTTTTTGCTCTACCTTTCTTGAAAGTCCAGCAATACCACTAGGGATTTTCTCTAAGTTCGGATACCAATCTCCAAGAGAACTTCTGTCATGATTTCTTTTTCCAAACCATCCGTCATCAAGGACAAATAATTCTACACCAATGTCTTTTGCTCTATCTACAAGATTCATGATACGCTCTTCATTAAAATCAAAATAGGTCGCTTCCCAGTTATTAATTAATATCGGCCTTTCTTTATCTCGCCACATACCACGACATAATCTCGTACGATAAAGTTCATGATACACCTGACTCATTCCGTTTAATCCTGTATCCGAATATACCATTACAACTTCTGGTGTTTGAAAGCTTTCATTTTTTTCAAGTTTCCATGTGAAACCCGATGGATGAATACCTAGCTGAACTCGAGTCACATCATATGTATCTACTTCGACTTGAGCTAAGAAATTCCCACTATACACAAGGCTAAACCCTAATACCTCACCTGTATGTTCATCTGCTTGTTTTCTCTTTAATGCCACAAAAGGATTAAATTGGTGGCTACTGCAACCACGCATACTATGAATCCCTTGTGTTCCATAATCAAGACCTCTTACTCTAATTTCACGCTCTCTTACCCATGCACCTGCAAGATCTATCATTTCATACTCTTTATCTGGAAGATCTAATGATGCACTAAGTGCTGTATGCAGTGTCATTGTCTCTTTGCTTCCACACTCGAATCTAGTACTTCTTGTAACTACTGGAAGATTCTCATAGATTGTATACAGTAAGTAAAGTGTAGCATCAATATAAGCGTCATATAATTTAATTTCTAATGAAGTTGCTTCACTTTCTTCTTCCACATAAGTAGCGGGTAATTTATCTAGTCCTGGCTTACCTTTATAAATCTTATGAGAAACATATGTAAATTCTACAACCCTACTCCCATTTTCTCTCTCCAACACATAGGCTGGATATCTAATATCTCCATTTCCTATTGTTGGATATTCTTGTTTAATATGCTCAAGTGAAAACTTAGAATATCCTTCATATGGATATGCTGCCATATCTCTTGTACTTTCTTCAAATAAATGCCCATAATCTTCGCGCATTCTAATCTTCTTTCCATAATACAACTGTCCTAATTGTCCATTTTGAAGTATCTTAATAATATAAGAAATCTGATTATTATAAAGATGAAATTCTTTACTTTTATCTACATAATTAATACCCATGCTATCTTCTATACAAGGACTACCAAATGGCAGTCCTTGCTTCTCCTTTTATTTTAATTTATGATTTTCTAATTGTCACTACACTTCCTGTTTCTGATGGAATTACATGTAACGATTCTGTAAGCACACCCTCAGTCTTAGATAGGACTTCACCTTTACAATTCTGTACGATTACCTCATAGTTCGCCTCTTCTGTTAATTCGATAATTGTACGATTTGTCTTGGTTCCATTTAAAATTATTACTTCTTTTTTATCTTTTGGAATTTCAAGAACTCTGTTATTTGTATAAACAGCAACAATTGCTTTCTCTGCATTGTGTGCCCACACTTCTGGATATTGATTGTGTGGCTCTAATGGGCTTAACTCACTTTCTTGCAATAATTGCTTATGCTCCCTCATGAATTCAATCCAAAATCTTAACATCTTCATATGTGCTTCTGAAATATTCTCTAATTTCACTGATAGTTGTAATGTAGCAAAGATACTAGATATAATCTGAATAGAAGCAAGCTCAGCACTCTCATCTTTATGCCACATAAGCATATCTGAATGCACTGCAGTATTTCCACTCATAACGCGTAAATCTACAATTGCCACACGATTATTAATTGCTGAATTTGGACAATCTACTACACGGAACAAATTCCCATATTTTCTCATATTTGGCCCAATATAATTTTGTCTGAATTCGATTAATACATCTGGTTTTAGTTTCTTAAGTCTGTCAGAAATTTCTGTAAACAAAAAGTCAGCAGCATCTTGTACGCTTTCAAAATCCATTTCTTCATTATATTCTGGCGTATTCTCTGCTTGGTAGAAATTATCAACGAAATCAAGTTTAAATCCATCGATTCCCCAGTCCTTAATGGCATTTTCATATATTCCAATTAAATATTCGCGCACTTCCTTATATCTTGGATCTAATACTGCACACTTTAAATTATCTACCTTATATAATAGCTTGTCTTCGAATGTCTTCCAGGATTTTGCTTCATACCCCATAAATGGCACACTATACCATAATATGTACTGCAATCCAATTTCATGGACTTTTGCAACATGCGCCGCAAAATCCGGAAAACGATTTGTTGATACTTCCCAGTCTCCACAAAATGCATATCCTCTGTTATTATCATCTGTTTGCCAGCCATCATCTACAATGATTGCTTTACAACCTATTTCCTTTGCAAGCATAGCTTGCTCTTCTAATTCTTGTGCAAATAAATTCTGATGGTATGAATACCATGTGGAGTACATGGTGTCTCTTGCTACACCTGTTACTTCCATTGGTGTGATCTCACATGTCTCTTCCCACCAAGTTGCCGTATCCATAATAGATTTTTCAAAAGCGATATCTCTTTCATCTACTCGTAACTTAAATGTATATTCAAGTCGCTCTCCAACACTTGTAGATGGAATCTCTACTCGATAATGTCCCATTCCATCCTCTTCTCGAATACCAATATGCAAGAACACCTCTTCCTTAATCTCTGATAACGCAATAAGGCCACGATTTTTACTGTCCTCGCTAAAGATAGAAATAACTGGTCCTGAGATTGTTGTCATAGATTTAAAAGGTCTAACGTAATCCGCAAAAACAAATTTATTTAATCCAGCTTTTGGATGCCAAACTCCTGCTACATCTAAGTATGGCTTTTTCCATGCAATTGTGATACTCTCTTTTATTTTCTTTGGTGACTCAAAAAAAGTCACTTGATATGTATATTCAGAAACTCCATCCTGTAATTGAGCTACATCCACATCTATTTTGTAGTTATTTGATTGACTGATTATTTGATTCATTTTTCTCTCCTATTAATTAAATATAATTCCTGGTCCATAAGGTGCAAATGCCGTCATAATATACGAATTAACACAGTTATCTTTGTTTTCATACGCAAATTTCCACATTTTTTCACACATACTTCTTACTATCTCGGCATATTGACTCTCTCCTACATTCTTAATTCCATGTAGCAAGTTTTTAAGTTCCCCTGGATCTGCCTCTAAGTTATATAACTCATCATAGTCAAATGCATTAAATACATATTTCCACTTTTTATTGAATACACTTCGCTGAATTCCATATACTTCATTTCCATTTGACTGTGTATACATCTCTTCTCTCCATTCTCCATCTTCCTCACCTTTTAGCAAAGGTACTAGAGAACGACCAGCAAAATGTTCTTCACTACTTACTCCTGCAAGTTCAAGAAACGTTGGTGCATAATCTGCTAGTGATATAAATACATCACTTTCGACCCCTTTTCTAATAACTGGCCCACCACCAATCATCGAACACACATTATAAGCTTCTCTAAAACATGGTAACCCTTTCGCCCATAGGCCGTGGGCCCCTACATAATCTCCGTGATCAGATACATACACGATTATTGTATCTTCCATGAGCCCTTCTTCTTCAACTTTATCTAGAATCTTTCCAAATAGATAATCTTCATAAGAACAGAATGCATAGAATCTCCTTACACTCTCTTTTTGTTCTTCATCCGTTAATTGATCATAGCGCTCTTTCGTACGCTTATATAAATTGGGCTTATCGTCCATCGGGTCATGATAATTATCAGGCAATGAAATATCCTTAGGATCATACATATCCAAGAATTTCTGTGGTACATTATAAGGATCATGTGGCCCAACTGTACCAACATATATAAAAAATGGTTTATCTTTATTTACTTCTCCAATTTTTGTGACAGCTGCTTCTGTCACTTCCAAGTCTTTGTACGGACTCTCATCAATACCGTATTGGATATATTCCTCATATCCCTCTCGTATAATTCGACCTTCTGTTCTCACTTCATTTCCAGTATCTACTGGTCTAATTCCTTGTGTATAAAGATTCCACTCATTCATATCCGACTCATTCTTATACTTCTGATACTGAGAAACATTATGATAAATTGGTTCAAACCCAAACTGATCAGGACCTTGCTCTGCACTAACATGCCATTTCCCCGAAAAATATAAGTCATATCCAGCATTTTTTAAATCTGTACTAAATACATTAGTGTCATCATACAGCCCTCTTGACAGAGTATTACTAACCATCACATTATTCCATACTCCATGTTCTGACGGAAATTTCCCTGTAAAAAACGTCGCTCGACTCGGGCAACAATGCGGAGACGGGCAATACGCCTCACTAAAAGTCATTGAATTTTTTCGAAATCGATCAATATTTGGTGTAATAACTTGGCTATTAGAAAGTGTTGTATCACCTCTTTGGTGATCCGTCATAAATACTATAATATTTGGGTGCATATAGTTCTCCTTTTAATACAAATATGCAAGTCATTTTTAAGACCTTTGCATTTTACTAGCTTATTCTGTGGTAAACATAATTGACGAATCCTTATAAAATTGATAAAATATACCAATAGAGAAAGGATGTTTACTAATATGAGCGATAAAACCTCTTATATAATTAGCGATGAAACACATAGTAAATATATACATTTTAACGAATCCGATCATAACTCTGATCTAGATATTGTTCAGGTAGGGTCCCATGACTGCGCTTCGCGCTCCTTAGTTGTCCCATGTATCCGTGACCATTATCTTCTACATTTTGTCCATTCTGGTGTAGGGAAATTATACTTACAAGATCAAACTTTTGAAATCCCGACCCACTCTTGCTTCCTTATCCATCCTTATGAAATTTCTTATTATTCATCTTCTAAAGCTGAAACTTGGGGCTATTATTGGATTGGGATCACTGGTAAATCAGCTAGATTTTTACTTGACTCTATCGGATATTCCAATGGCAATCGAGTTCTCACTTATAATAGCAGTTCCTTTATTAACACATTAGAATCATTACGTCTCTCGGTGTTTTCTAATCGAAATGATAAGCTTGCTCTCTCTTTATTATCAAATGGAATTTTACGTAGTTTATTATTCGAAATGATTGATAAAAACAGAAAAGGACGATATCACTTTGTAGCATCTATTTCATCCGATAACCGCAAACTTCTCGGTGGTGGTCAATATTATGATAAATATGTGAGTGCTGTGTCTTTTATTATTCAAAATAATTATCAAGATGACCTTTGTATCGAGAAAATAGCCCAAATGCTCGGATTAAATCGCAGTTATCTATCTGATTTATTCAAAAAGCATACGGGCCTCTCTATCAAACACTACTTATTGAATCATCGCATTCAATGTGCTTGTTCATACTTACGTTGTAGTAATTCTAGCATTGCAGATATTTCATATAATGTTGGATTCAAGGATTCACTCTATTTCTCCAAGGTTTTTAAGTCTCAGACAAATCAAACGCCTTCCCAATATCGAAAAGAGTGGTTATCCTCAAATTCAGATTAAAATTCTATTTTTACTAGGAGCTGTTATTTTACAGCTCCTAATGTCATTCCTGAAACAAAATATTTCTGAAAGAACGGATAAATGATTACAATTGGAGCAACTACAATCACTGTTATTGTGGCTCTTACAGTTACTGGTTGAATTGACTTCATCTGATCTAGCATAAGAACAGAATCTCCCGAATCTGTCATAGCTACAGATTGATTTAAAATACGCTGTAAGATAATTTGTAGGTTATCCCACATTCCACTCTTACTATATAGACTCACGTCGAACCATGAATTCCATTGACCTACTCCAATATAAATGGCTATACAAGCTAACATCGGAATGCTTAGTGGAATTACGAATTGTAAAAATACTCGAAGTTCATTCGCTCCATCAATTCTCGCCGATTCAAACAAAGCATCTGGTATGTTCTGAATATAAGAAGATGTAAGCAACATGTAGTAAGCACTGAATAATGTCGGCACCCAATATACAGCCAATGTATCTGTGAATCCCATACCTGTAAGTAGTAAATATGTAGGAATTAACCCACCATTAAAATACATCGTAAATACAAATACAATTCTCATAAACTTTCTTCCCGAGAAGTGTTTACAACTTACGATATACCCTAACAAGGCACTACAAAACACGCCTGTTACCGTTCCAAGAAGTGTTCTTGCCACCGAAACCATTGCACCTCTTAATAAATCATCATTCTGAAATACATATTCATAATTCGCGGTTGTAAACATTCTTGGCCATAAGTAAATTCCGCCCCTCAATGCATCTTGTCCATTATTGAACGAGATTGCAAGAATATTGATAAATGGATATACCATAATAATCAAGAAGATGCTCAAGAATATCACATTAAATATATCAAAGCATTTACCTGCTTTTGTTTGTTTAATATAAAATGGACGTGCCATAAAATCTCCTCCTTAAAATATTGATGTATCCAATTTTTTGCGACAAAACCAATTTGCAAGAAACACAAGTGAAAATCCGATCATAGACTTCATCAAACCTACAGCTGTACCAATTGAATATTGCCCTAATTGTACCCCGTATCGATATGAATAAGTATCAATTACATCCCAATATGCTTGAGTTGAAGCATTTCCTAAAATAAGATGTTGTTCAAATCCAGCATTTAGAATGTTTCCAATTCCAAGAATCCATAGAATTACAATTGTCGGCAATATGGTCGGAATAATAATATACCTAATCATTCCCCATCTTCCGATTCCATCTACCGCTCCAGCTTCGAACAATTCCGAATCTACTCCAGACATTGCAGAAAGGTATATGATAGCTGACCAACCAACACCCTTCCATACATTAACAAGTGTGAACATTACCCAGTAATATTCGCCTTCTGTTAAAAATGGAATCGGCTTATCTATAAGGTTTAATCTCATTAAAATATCATTCACAATTCCCTCGTTAGATAGCATCATAAAAATCATACTTCCAGCAACTACCCACGAAATAAAATGTGGTAAATATGATGTAGTTTGAATCACTTTCTTGAATCGCTTTCCATTTAATTCATTAACTGCAAGCGCCAATGCTATTGGCGCCGCAAATCCTATTGTTAATCCTAGAATACTCATTACTAATGTATTTCTAAGTAATTGCAGAAAAATAGGATTAAATACAAAATCTTGGAAATGTTGTAACCCCACAAATTCACATTCCCAAATTGGAACTCCAGGAATATAATTTACAAAGGCCATAGAAAGCCCAGCCATAGGGATATATGAGAATATAAATACCCATATTAAGATTGGAATGCATAAGAGCCATAACTGTCTTTCTTTTTTAAAAGTCTTCTTAGTTAATTGTAATTTGTTTTTCATTACAACACCCCTCTCTTGTATTATTTCTACTCAGCATTCTCTAACTTTTCTAAATTAGCAATATAGTTTTCTTGTAAAATGCTCTCATACTCTTCAATTCCTGCTGCTGTTAAACTCGCTTGCAATTGCTCCCAAGCCGCCTCGAATTCTTCATCTGAGTCAGATTGAACAATAATTGGCCAGTTTACTTTCCATGCATCTGTAACACTTTGTAGCAATACCTGTGATGTATTATCTTTGTCTCTTAATGTCATTGCAGATGAATCATAGATTGTTCCATCAAGGTTTTCTATCATAATTGATTTCCATTTATTTTCTTCATACCACATTTGGTTTGGCCAGATATTATGAACTCCATCATCCCATCTTGATTGATTTACATGTAACCATGGCATAGATGCCCAGTAAGCTTCATCATCATAATTCCATGTTTCTGTAATAAGTTTCTCTTTTGCCTCAGGAGCAACTTCCCAATTTCCTTCTTCATCGATATTCCAGAACTTTCCTTCTTCACCTGTTTCACCGATTTCTGTCCCATTTGGAATTCCCCAGCATGTAAGTGCTCTTCCTTTTTCTGTTGCTTGGAAGTTGATAAACTTCAAGATACCTTCAACATCCGCTGCCTTGTCGGTAATAACTGTACAAGAACTTCCTAATCCATTCTTTGGTGATAAGTAAGCTGTGTCTACACCGTCTGCTTTAAATCCGATTTGAATAAATCGCTTATCTTCTGGAAGATCTGTTTGAGTTGTTTGCCATACTTCATGCCCTGCATTCGCAGAAACCCACCAAGGTCCTACTGCACCTACAACTCTCTCATTCGAGAACTTCGCTGTCCATTGCTCACGTGTATTAGCAAATGCGTCTGGATCTAATGTTCCATCTAGATAAAATTGATTGAACCATTTCATCATGTCGTAACCTTCATCAGTAAATCCCCAATGAGTGAAGTTTCCATCTTCATCAATTTTATATCCATTTTGTAATCCCCAGAATCCTGCAAACACGTTTGGATCTGAATAGAAATTTGGATCATTGTAGAATGACATAGCATATCTTGTTTCTCCTGTTGGAGTTGTTGGGAACATCTCTAAGATATCATTAATTGCATTATAATAATCTTCTGGTGTTTCAATTTCTGGAGCCCCGATTGCTTGCCATTCATCATATCTGATATGTGCTGAGTTATCTGGTAATTCAATGATATTTCCCATAAATCTTGGTACATAGAATAATTTTTCTTCATCATTTAAAAATAATGGATAATTTTCTCCCATAGATTTCTTTAGATCTGCAGCAATTGTATCCATATATGGAGTTATTTCTGCTAACTTATTAGCTTGCTCGAATTTCTTCATATTGTCATAAGACATATTTGCAATAACGTCTGGGTAATCACCTGAGGCTAATGCAAGGTTTACTGCTTCATTTCCATCTCCAGATGTATACTGCATGTTTACTTGTACATTGAAATTTTCTAGTAGATAGTTATATGCATTCTCACGTCCAATTTTATCAGCTTCCGTTGGTGCATCATAACCTGTTACATCAAGAACATCAATTACCAATGTTTCTTCTGGTATTTCCCATCCAAATTCATTGAAATTTCCTGTTTCTGTATTAACTACTTCACCTTCTGGCTCGGAGCTACCGCAACCCACTGCCATACTTGCAACCATTGAAATAACTAATAACATACTTACTACATTTTTTTTCATACTTTTCCCTCCACTTTTTACTTATATTTCTTTATATCTATTACTTGGAATAATTATATCATCAAATTTTCATGCTTAATATATAAAAAAACTAGGTACTTTTACATTTTACCTAGTTTTTTTATATATCCAATATGTCTTATTGTATATTATGTTATGATTCATGCAGCATTTTTTGTGAAAATTGTCTTTAATATCATGGAATTCAAATACATACTGAACGAAAATCCAAATAGTGCATAAAAAAGGATGCTATTTATAAAGATTATCCCTCCCAATATGTAACATATGATAGGTGCAATATTTATAAGAAACATAAAGAGTGATTTAAAAAAACTTCTCAACGATAAGAAAAATGCATTCCTAATCGTTCCACCTATTGTATTAATAAATCTTCCATTTAATGGAAATGCATAGGTCCATACAAATCCAATTACTAATAAAATTAGTCCCAGTGTTATTCTCATGAACCCACTGTCTATAATCAACATGTAATAGATATCAAAATATACAAATACACCTATCAAAGAAAAAATTATACTCAGTATAATCCCACTCTTCACATTTTTTTTAAATTCCTTAATGTACTGCCTTATTATATACCCCTCTTCATTATCGTGCATTTTGAACATTACCGCATACATCGCCGATACCGATGAACCTATAGTAATTAATGGAATACAACTAATCAAAAAGATAACATTTAATACGATTAGATTCGTAATCCGCTCCATAATCAAAGCTAATTTGCTCTCTGGTCCAAATATCTTACTCATAACTTATCCCCTTACATCTTTTATTTGTACTTAAGCTCATTTCCTACAAACGTGACTCCTTAGCTTCTTCAATTCACATAAATTGTACTGTCTATAGTTCTTATATTGAAGAAATTACAGTTAATACAATATCATATTTCTTACAGACTTCCAACATTTTTCTTCCGTACCATTCTTTTTATTAAATACATCACAGCATTTCTCTTACTCATACCGAATATAATCACTATTAATACGACTACTTATTCAATTCACATTATTCTATCAAACTATCGCTTTATTATCCAACTTTCTTTGTATTTTCTAACTACAAATGCTATAATTAATTTTAGTAGCATTTAAATAATTCTATAAGCAAAGGAGAACCTAGAATATGGATAATAAAGTATTATATGGATTGAGTTATGGATTATATGCAGTTACTGTTCAAGATACCGAGAAACCTACTGGATGTATCGTGAACACTGTTTTTCAAATCACAAGTGAAGGACCTATTATTGCACTGAGTTTGAACCACAATAATTATACTCATGGTGTAGTCGCTCGTGAGAAGAAATTTGCAGTTTCAATCCTTTCTGAAAGTACACCTGAAGATGTGATTTCTCGACTTGGCTTTCTTTCTGGAAAAGATGTCGACAAAATGGATGGATTATCGTATACTCTCGTAGATGACTTACCGATTTTAGACGCTCACTGTAATGGATATATGATTTGTGAAGTTGTAGATGTAGCCAAAACAGCTACCCATGACGTATTTCTTGCGAAAGTAGTCGCTGGAGAACGCTTAGAGAATCTTCCATCAATGACTTATAGTTATTATCGCAATGTCATCAAAGGTACAGCTCCGAAGAATGCTCCTAGCTATCAGAAAGTAGAAGTTGATTCAAATGCTGAAGAAACTTATGTATGTGATGTATGCAATCATAAATATGTAGGAGACATTCACAAAGAGGGGCCTGATTTCAAATGTCCAATTTGCAAAATGGATGTTTCACACTTTAAAAAAGTATCATAATTTTACAAAATACGACCTTTCGGAGGTATTATATGTTTCATTTTAATCAAACCAAAAACAATTCAGATTTCACGCCCCTTCCAGAGTTTCAACATTTTTTCGATGAAAAGGATATCCTTTTAAAAAAGAGAAAAAAATTCAAGAAAAAATGGAAGAAGATAGGATTCTCAAATGTATTTCTAACCCTTTTGTTTTTCCTATTTCTACCACTTATTCATTTAATCATTCTGCATCTGATAATTGTTTTATTGCTAATTAACAATTATCGCAGGCGAAGAAAATGGGAGACTCGCATTGATGAAATCAATGATAGTTTAAAAGCACTAGGTATTTCATATAAAGAAGAATTTCAAAAGAAGAGTAGAGTAGTGAGAGGTGAACCTAGATCATCACAGGATGCATTTCAAGCCGCATATGGTAATAATTCTTATCTATATCATCATGATGATGTAATCATTGATGAAGACGAAGTTGATAAAGATAATCCTGATAAGGATACATTTGATGACGAAAAAATCAATGACGGTTGGGACAGCGATGATGACTCTACCAATAGCATCTTCGGATATGATGGCTGGAGTGACGATTGGGATGATGGTGGAAGTTATTCTAGTGACGGTGGTGGCGGTTTCTTCAGTGACTTTGGCGGCGGCGACGATGGTGATGACGGCGGCGGTGATGATTAAACCAAATGAAAGAGGTTGATAACGTATGTTAACTTTATACGTTATCAACCTCTTTTTATGATTTTCTATAAATTCCATAATATGATGTCAGACTTTTAATTATACTCTTTTATAATTTCATCTAAGATTCTAGAATCAAAATACCCTGTTGAATGATTGACATTTAGCATATTACTTCTTAACACTATTCCCATGCGTGAAATATGAAATCTTTCAACTAATGCATTCTTGTGTATTGACATATTTTGCACATCTTTCGTATTACAAATCACGGTTTTTTTACTCAACATACCACTTGTAATATATATGAATTTATTTTGATATGCTATTTTTCTCGTCTTATAGGATAAGAATATCCCGAGAATCCACAGGGCACTTATCCCTATTCCTATCCAAAATGTAAGAGTAAATGATATACCAATCGTTATACACATCCACACACTCCTATCTACTATATATCCCCAAATAGCCACTCTTTCCTGCTTTTGTTCCTCATAATTTAATTCTACATGCGGAAATAAATACCCAATACGAGTTGTCATTTCCTCTTTTGTACATAAAGGTAATAGTAAGGACACCATGTTCTCTTCACCATATCCCACATTAATCAATTCCACGCTGTACAGCTTACACATTCGAGCAAGTATAGGTTGAGTAATTTTAATTCCCGAAACTTTAGAATAAGGCATACTGAACTTCTTCCTTGTAAAATAACCATATGAAATTACAATTTTATCACTGCCTTTTTTTAATTTAAAATCATAATATCCGAATATATTTTGAACAACTCGAAAAATAAACGGCAACAGAAGAAACATAAGTGTAAACAACATTTCATCATATTCTAAAAATATGGTTGTTGTAATGATTGACCCAACGGAAAATACGAGTGTAAGTACATTTGTACTTAAGATTGCATGGCGGATAGTTTCAGAAAATTTGTAACCAAAATCAAATTCATCTAATATAATTTTTTGATCGACATCATTTTTCCCTAACTCATTTATCTGATCGACATCATTTTTC
>CAYIYM010000004.1:3166-45742 GCA_964367685.1 uncultured Lachnospiraceae bacterium | reverse complement strand
TTTTTGATCGACATCATTTTTCCCTAACTCATTTATCTGATCGACATCATTTTTCCCTAACTCATTTATCTGATCGACATCATTTTTCTCTAACTCATTCATCTGATTGGCATCACTTTTTTCTTGATTCATTAAAGATAAAATATATTTTTGAAATTCGATAGCATCATGTAATTTCAAGATAATTTTCATGTCATTTTCATTAGCTGTTACAACCGAGTTGATATCTACTTGTATTTTTGCCGTTCCTAGTACTTTCTGTAGCATATTCTGGCTGATATCAATGGTTGATATATTCCTAATATTAATCGTTGTTGTCTTCCTAAAAATAGTATCTCTATCTACTACAATCGATAATGAATTTACTTGTATTGTAGTCTTAACCCAGCGAATAAAGAAAATCCCAAATATTACCAAAATGCATACAACTAATACACCAATATACAGCAACATCGTCTTCAAAGATTGGCTCTCTGAAAAAAAATTACGTACGAAATTAAATAAGAAGGCTACAACTAGAAGTATCATTGACCAAAAAAAATTCAACACATCCTCAAATACAGAAGATACGTGATTCCTCATTTTCTTATCCATTAACTCGCCACCTCATTTACTATACTCTTAAGGCTCTCGGCAATTTGTTCTGCTTTTTCTAATTTCAAATATTGAATAGTTACCACGCCTCCAGCTGTAGTAAGTAAGACTTTTGCTAGGCCATATATATTGTCTATCGGTCCTCGTTCTAATGTAATCTTATGTATTCTTTCAATAGGAACTATCTCTCTTTTGATGAAAATATACCCTTCTACAACATCAATCTTATCATCAGTAATCATGTATTTGTATCTTTTGAATCGAAAATGTGGTGATATTAAAAGGTTTAGTATTGATAATACTCCTATAATTATTACAATAGTATTTACTACTCCAATATAATCCCCTAGAAATTCTCGACCAAAATAATAGCCAATGCTAATAATAGCAGCTAGAATCAACGTTCCCATCAACGTTCCTACGAACATACACTTCCTAGCATCTTTATCTAAATTTTTATACTCCATAATTCTCACCTCTCTGAACTTCTCACAGAACTATTGTACTATCTGCAATATTTTCACAGAACATTCTATCATGTTCCACAAAAATAAGTGTCATATTGCTAGATCGAATTAGCTCCTCAACTTGAATACGAGATAAAACATCAATATAGTTAAGTGGCTCATCCCAAATATAAATATGTGCTTTTTCAGATAGCGATTTAGCCAGCAATACTTTTTTCTTTTGTCCGGCGCTATAATCTTCTAACGACTTATCGAAATTATCACGAGAAAAATCAAGCTTTCTTAAAATTGAACGAAATAGGGTAACATCAAGATTTTCTTTTTCTTCAAATTCCGATAAACGTCCTTCTAGATATGTCGTATCTTGTGAAACATAGGATAAGGTAAGACCTTTCGCCTTATAATAATCACCCTCATAATTTATATTTTCTCCCAAAATCAACTTTAGCAGGGTGGATTTTCCACTTCCATTTTTCCCTTGAATATGTACTTTTTGGCCGTTTAAAATCTCAAAATTCAACCCTGTTACAACAGCATTCTTATCATATGAAATCGAAATATCCTTCCCACTTATTAATCGTTTCGAATGAAAACTCAAAGGTGTAACTCTCAAGCTATCTGCAGTTTCTATGTTTTGAAGTAACTTTTCTTTCTTTGAAATTTGACATTCAATACGTCTTTCAATAGCCTTGGATCGCTTCATCATTTTTGCTGCTTGATGACCAATATATCCTTTATCAAGTGCTTCTGGGTTTAATTTCCTTGATTTTGTAGCTTCAACCTTATCGGACCATGTCGACTTTTCACTAGCTGTTTCTGATAATCTTTTTATTTCATTTTTTATCTTTGCATTTTGTTCTAGTTCGAATAAGTCAGTCATTTCCTTGTTTTTGTTCCACGAAGAGAAATTTCCGGAAACGATTTCAATATTAGATTTATTAATAGACATAATATGATCCACTGTATTATCTAAGAAATATCTATCATGAGACACTAATATAAATCCTTGTTTCTTTTTCAAATACTGACAGAGGATTTCTCTCCCTTCAGAATCCAGGTGATTTGTAGGCTCATCTAACAGTTTAAAACTATGCTCTTTTATGAACATTGTGGCAAGCATTACTTTTGTTTTTTCTCCCTCTGATAATGTGCGAAACGGTCTAAAAAGCACCTCTTCTGACACTGATAAGAGAGATAATTCTTTGTAAATTCTCCAATCATCACCTATCAAATCAATTACGTTTTCATCTGGATTTGTTACTTCATACGGAAAATAGGAGAACATTACTTTACTTGTAATACTGCCCGAAAAATTATATTTATTCATAAGAAGGTTAAGCAATGTTGTTTTTCCTCTACCGTTTCGACCAATTAGACCAAGCTTCCATGTGCTATCCAAATGGAAATTAACATTTTCAAATACATTCTCATAGCTTCCATCATATGAAAATGTCAAATTGGAAATACTTATATTTGACATAACTCTCCCCTCCATTCCTATCTTTTCAATCTGCGGAACATTCCATTTAAATATATCACATTCTCCATACACTTCCAACTACTGCAAATGTTTTTCCATAATATAGTTTCGTAGTTTTTCATCGCCACGAACGACTATATTTTCACGAATAACGTGATAACATTGTTTCTCGAAAAATGGCTTCGCTGTAATGGAAGCATGTGTAGTTAGTATAAGAATTCCTTGCTTGTTTGCTTGTCGTTCAAGTTCTACCATAATTGCTGTTGCAATCCCCTTTCGCAGATAATCTTTGTGAACATATAACCTATCAAGATATCCTGTATTATCCATATCTCCGAATCCTATAATTTTATTATTTTCTTCTGCAACTAATGTATGATGCTCCAAGAAGGATTGGTTCCATATAGCTATATCTATTTTACCGTTTGCCCACACATCCAGTTGCGCTTTTGTATAATCTTTTGAATTAACGCTGTGTACTGTTTCGAAAAATAGCTCTGTAATCTGAATACAATCTGATTTTTTGTATTTTCTTATTATCATATTTCTCACGCTCCATGTTTTATTGAAATATTCACCTTAATTGCGAGGTGCATTTTATAGCATCTCGACCCAATCACCTTGTGTTCTAAGCCACATCTCCATCCCACTTCCATAAGATTCCGCCGTTAAAATGTAACTTCCATTCCCCTCTTCCTCTACAATTTCAACAGTTGGTATTCGGTCTTGAATAGCTTCTAAGGATGGACCTGAAAAACGAAATTTTATTCTATTTAATTTCCCTGTGTACATAAAGCTAACTCGTTTACGAAATTCTCCTTCACTGAAATTTTTTTCGCTCGGAATAGTGCTTTTTTTATTGATTTCCGTAATTTTCTTAATTCGATCTATGCGAAATGCAACGGGCACATCTTCGCTTTCATCTGCTATATAGGCAATTAAATAAAAATAATATTCAGAAAACATGATTGCCATAGGTTTTATAAATGGCGCAGTTTCTTTTCCTACTTTAGTCTCATATTCAATCTGTATCACATTCTTTTTCATTACATACTTCGACATCTCCCACAACTTATCCATCATCCGCTTCCCATGCTTTGGTTGTTCATAGAAGTGTTTTTCATTGCGTATCATCATTGTTACTAATTTACTATCTAGCGGTTCTACTTGCTTCATTAGCTTATCAACCAATGCATCTAGCTCTTCTTTACAGAATCCTCTACTTTCAATTAAGACTTTGCAAACAGCCATTATTTCACTACTTCTTAGCCATTCCCTTTGAAATTTAGTTAAATAGTACTCATTCTTTTGACGATTGTATTTGATGATTTCTTCATCAGCATAATTGCCCTCTTCCGCTAAATAAATTCTCAAATCAGCGATATCTCTTTGTACTGTTTTCTCTGTAACACGAAACATCTCCATCAATTGTTTCTTAGATACCCCTTCACCTCTTTGGAGAATTTCATATAGTTTAATGAGACGTAACCCTTTATTGAAACTGTAATTCATATCTGACCTCGCTCTCTTTCATACATCTTTTTAATATCATATCACAGTAAACGGACATTTATTGTCCTTTTATCAAGATTTTTCTTTTTGTCAATATCATCACACTATATAGTGTCTATATTCAACCACTTGTATGAACTATACATATACTATACAATATGGACATATATTGTACCTAAACTATATATTAATGGTACCTATGAAAGGAGTACTTCTATGGCAGAACCTTATTTGAAAAATCGCACTCGCTTTACCTCTTCATTAAAAAATGAATTGGTTTCTCAATTTGACGATCTCTCTAAAATCACTAGAATTCCAAAAAGTCGATTGCTAGATGAAGCGATTGAAGATCTCCTTGCAAAGCATAATTACAATTCAGATAACAATTCAAATTAGATACAAGTATTACAACCACTTCGATGAGTGGTTGTTTTTTATTTGCAGACACTATTTGACCATGAATGTTGTTATAACGAAAGAAAAGTTTAGAATTTTCGTATGAATATTATAATATTTCTTACACACCTTTACTTTTGAACACGTACTACATTATACTATATAGTGTATATATAGTGTAGTATTATTTCATAAAGGAGGTACAATATGCGTAACAATGTAAAAGGCTTTTCAGCCGAAGATATCGAAAAAAACAAAACCATGGCCGGTATATGCTACTTGATCCCTATTCTCCCTTTTATTCTAATGAAAGATTCCAAATTCATAAAATTTCATGCCAACCAGATACTACTTATCATCCTTTTAGGTATCGCCCTTGGTCTATTGACAATATTGAATACAGCCTTACTTTTTAGTCCTGCTCTTCGTAGTTTAGGGTTTATCCTAAACCTCATTTTTAGCCTTTTGTCTTTTGTCCTCAGTATTATATCGTTGATTAATATGATTGCAGCATTTCAAGGAAATGCAAAACGCATTCCTCTTATCGGCAAAATAACTATTATTAAAGGCTCAAATGATGTAGATGCTGAAGAAATGTTCGAACATCCTATCCTTGATAAGATGAGTGATAATATCCAAAATCTTTCTATGCCTGGTTCTTATACTATTTGCGCCCATTGCAATGAAAAAGTAGCGAACGGGAAAAAATTCTGTGCGAAATGCGGTACTTCTACTCCTGTATCCAAGCCAACAACTTCAATGAATAAAGCCGCATTCAAATGTACTAGTTGCGAAAAAGAGTTTCTCGAAACCCAAAAATTTTGTACAGACTGTGGTCGTCCTGTAGAGAAAATCCCAGAAATGGCGCCTCCAAAGTGCAACCAATGCGGACTAGAAGCTGAAGATGGTGTTAAGTTCTGTCCTGAATGTGGCGGTAAGATTGTGATAGAAGAAATTAAGCTTCCTATCTGCATAAATTGTCATAAGATTTTAGAAAATAATGAAAAGTTTTGCCCTGAATGCGGCGGCGTAAGAGGAGAATAAATTATGAAGTACTGTGAAAATTGTGGTGCACAATTAGAAAACACTTCCATGTTTTGTGAGGAATGTGGTACCAAACAAGAGTCTTTGCCAACAATTGAAAAAGCCCCTTCTAATAAAAGTAAACATACCTTGATTATAGTTCTAATCATACTGTTCTTGTTAGGAATTGGATGCGGATTATGCTACTATTTTTTTGTGTATGAGAATCCGAATACGACAGAACATGTATCGGAAACTGTTGAAGATGAAACTGTTGAAGACTCCTCTGAATCGGAAACATTATATGATTCAGTCGAATGGAGCCATGACATGAATCTGATTAATTCTCTGAAAGAAACTACATTAATTGGTTACGAACGAATCACGATTCATGATGCATTTGCCAATTATAATACCACAACTTGGAGTTCTGGAAATGTGGAAAATGTAACTTATTTACTTGTAGAATACATAGATAATGATAACTCTCACCAAATTATAATTAATACAACGCTTGCGCAGGTGGATGAATTCTTTCTAGATGGTGTGGCACAAGAGGAAGATGTCAAGACAGCACTCATAGATAAGTTATTTGATATTAAGCTACCATTCTTAGGTAAATCAGGTAGCTACACTAGTGTAGGTTCTTCTTTAAACATTACCATTGATGGTGATATTGTAACTTCCAATATTTTTGTTGATTTTTATGAAGAAGAATTAATTGGTAAAATAATCTCTGATACCGAAGCTGAGGTGAGGATGCCAACTGGCGAGGTGATACGCTATACATGGTTGGATGAAAATAGAGTATCTGTTTCTCCCGTAGATGGATTTAGTCAAGAAACTCTTAGCATGGTTCGATTAATTTGCCAAGCTTTAACAAATGTAGTCTATACTTTTGAGTCAGATGAACTCTCAAAACATGCCAATTTTGTGGCCACCTACTTACCTGATGTTGGTTTTTATATAAATAGTAATGAGGGCGGCTTACCAAATACATATGAGATAGCTATTCATTCTACTACAAATACTTCCTTTACATTTTCAGTAGTAGAAATATTTGACAGTACTGGTGAAACTGTTAACCGCACAATCATTGACCATGGTGTGGCAGAATTTAGTGAAGCTGAGATAGTCTATGCCGACTATGTTGGCGAAGATATTCAACTTTCATTTGACTGTAGCTATGCAAGTGCAAATGAACTTATAATAATCGGATATGAACCAATGACTCGATTAGGAACTACATTCACCAATTTTGCAGCTGAATATTAGTAGAATAATAATTTACAACAAATTTTATGTACCATAGAGAAAAAGCCCCTTAGATTACTCTTAAAATAATAGTAATCTAAGGGGCCTTCCTATGTCAGACAAGTACATCGTCGATTACACCTATTACTGCGGTCTAATTAACAGAACTGTAAAATCATTTACATTCGTCCCTGTCGCTCCTGTAATAATTAATCCATCACATGCACTTAATGCACAATATGCATTATTATTATTTAGTTCTTTCTCTATGGAAATTCCTTTTTCCTCTAATATTGATACTGTATTTCCATCACAATATCCCCCTGCAGCATCTGTTGGTCCATCCGTTCCATCTGAACCTACTGAAAAAACAGCTACATTCGATAATCCTTTAATCCCTTTCGCAGCACTCAATGCAATTTCTTGATTTCTTCCTCCCATGCCACTTCCATTAAGATGAACAACCGTTTCTCCACCTAAAATAAAGGCAACTGGCTCTTTAGTTGTTGAATATGTTTTTGCAATAGCTGCCAGAAAGTTCCCTACCTCTTTTGCTTCAGCAGTAATACAGTCCGTTAGTAATAGAGTCCGATATCCTAATTCCTCGGCTTTTTCACTTGCTGATTTGCAAAGTTCTTTTACACTTCCCATTACATAACTTTCTACATTATTCAATTGCTTTGGCGTTTCTATGCTCAATAATTCCATCGTCTTATCTAACAAGTTCAAATTGTATTTATCGACAATCGCTCTTGCCTGTGCTGCAGTAGATGAATCTTTGTATGCAGGTCCAGAAGCAATCATATCTAACGGATCCCCGATGATATCCGATAAGATAATTGCCTTTATCTTCGCTGGTTCACATAATTTTGCGAACTTTCCACCTTTTACTACTGACAATCTTTTACGTATAGTATTCATCTCTACAATATCAGCACCACATGCAAGTAATGATTTTGTGATTCCTTCAAGTTCTCTTGCATCTAGTAATGATTTTTCAAAAAGAGCAGATCCACCACCAGATACCAAAAACAAAACCTGATCTTCTTCTTGCAAATCATTTGTTAACTCAATAACTTTCTGAGTCGCTAAAAATGAATTTTCATCAGGCACTGGATGTCCTGCTTCAAATATATCAATATTCGGAAGGGCTCCTTTCCCATGATCATACTTTGTAATTACAATACCTCTTTTAATATAATCACTCCATACCTCACTCGCTGCCTTGGCCATCTGCCACGCAGCTTTTCCAATTGCAATTAAATAAGTATCTCCCTTGGCAGGTTCCAATTGTTCCAACGCTTTTAAAACTGCTTTATCCGGCAGGGCATTCTCGATAGTATATTGAATAATTTCTTTTGAATCTTTTCTTAAATCCATAGAAGCTCCTTTCCGAAAATAGTTCCTTAATCACAAGACAGTAATGTATTGACATATTCTACATAAAAAGCTGCGCCATTTAACATTCCATCCTCATCTAAATCGAATCTTTCGTGGTGAAGTGAATAATTCTGATCATTCTTCTCATTTCTACATCCTACAAAAGCATATAAACCTGGCTTATTTTCTACATAAAGTGCGAAATCTTCTCCGCCTGGCATTCCTGCATATACTTCTACTCCATTTTCACCAAGAATTTTTTCAACTGCTTTTTTCGCAATTACACTGCAAGCTTCCGTATTCATTGTTACAGGTACTCCATGAATATACTCAAATTCATAGGTAGCTCTATGACTCTCTGTAATACCTTTGATAATACGCTCTATTTTTTCTGGCAATTCTTTTCGTAGTTCTGGATTAAATGTTCGGATTGTTCCACTCAATTCTGCTGTCTGCTCAAATATATTTGATAATGTTCCTGAATGGAAGGTGCATACGCTCACAACAACTGTATCCGCAGGATTACATTCTCTACTAACAATTGCCTGTAACCCGTTTACAACCTGGCTTCCCACATATATAGGATCCACTGCAAATTGTGGCATTGCACCATGACCACTTTTACCGATTATTTTGATTTTCATAGAATCTGCTGATGTATAGCGCGGGCCAGCATCTACTGAGATTTTTCCAGCATCAATGTAAGGAAAAATATGCATCCCTACAAAAGACTCCACATCATCAACCTCTCCTGATTCAATGATTTTTTTTGCACCTTGAAAACACTCTTCTGCTGGTTGAAATATAAATTTAACTGTACATGCTAAATTTTCTTTATTCTCTGAAAGAATTTTAGCTGCACCTAATAGCATTGCAATATGAGCATCATGTCCACATGCATGCATACATCCATCATTTAAAGACTTGAATTCCAAGTCTTTAACTTCTTGAATAGGTAGCCCATCTATATCACATCGCAAACCAATAACTGGTGTATCCTTCTGTCCTCTTAGCGTTGCTACCGTTCCTGTTCCCGCAACTTCAACATATGGGATGTTTAATTTTGTAAGTTCTTCTCTAATTTTTTTTGCTGTTTCATGTTCTTTCCAACTCAATTCTGGATATTTATGAAAATATCTCCTAAGTCCTATAATATAATCTCTATTGTCCATTACTAAATTTTTCGAATTCATAATAGATACTCCTCCTCATCTTTTTAAAACGGTCCATAACCAATTTCGACTGCAATAATCATAAACACACAAGATAACGCTACAAGTATGATTTCAAGCGGAATAATGAACTTATACCATTTTTTAAGTGGAACTTTTGCAAGTGCCCAATAAATCAAGAACGTTCCGTTTGTAAACCAGAATGTATTCGAAATTCCATCACCGAATTGAAAAGCAAGAATTGCTGTCTGTCGTGTAATTCCAATCATATCCGCAAGCGGAATAAGGATTGGCATAATTGCCATAGCCTTTCCACTTCCTGACGGAATGAAAAAGTTAATCAAAGTAATTACTACAAAAATTCCAATAACAGTTGCCCAAGGAGAAAGGCCTTGAAGTAAATTTGCCAACTCATTGATAATTGGATCAATCAATCCGCCATTTTGCAATGCCCACTGTATAGAGCGTGCAATACCAATAATAAATGCCCCCATTAATGATCCTTTTACACCCAACATAAAGTTATCTATAATTTCCCCTGCTTTCATTCTATTAACTAAACCAGCAAGAGCTGCACAAAGTACAAATACTGCTGCCATTTCATTTAAGCCCCATCCAAGATTTAGTAATCCGAAGATAGATACGATAAATGCTGATGCAAGAATTAGTAAAGCCATTGTTTGTGTACCTGTAATATTTTGATTCTCATATACTGAAAAATCTCTTCTTAAGCTAGATACATCAATATCTTTCATTAAGCTTAATTCTGGATTTTTCTTAATCTTTTTTGCATATCTAAGAATATAAAAGAAACTGATAGCTTCAAATACTAATAGAACAATTAGTCTAAACTCCATTCCTGAAAACATTGGAAGTTCTGCAATCTGATGTGAAATTGCTACTGTATACATATTTGTAGGAGATACAGCGAATCCGATCATATTAACAAATGCGCAGACACTCATTCCTACTAATGAATCATATCCTAGTGCTAGACAAATGGATATAATAATGGGAACAAAAGGAATAATATGTTCTGTCCAACCAAGGACACCTCCTATGAGTGAAAAGATTACCATTATAATAAATAAAATTGTCTGACCGCCGACTTTATTGGATGCTTTTAGAATTTTCACCACCCCTTGGTCAATCGCCCCTGTTTTATTAAATACTTCTACTGCACCACCAATAAGTAAAATCATGAACACCATTCCAGCAGCACCTTCCAGTCCATATGGAATCGCTCTGAAAATATCAAAGAATGATAATGGTGTTGCCTCTATTTCATGATAACTCCCTGGTACCACTATCGTCCGTCCGTTTTCAACCACACGATCAAAGGCCCCTGGCGACACTAAATATGTTGCAATTACAGCAACTACTACTACTGTTAGTAGAACTAAAATAGGGTTTAGTGTTTTTGCTTGTTGTAATCCACCAGTGTTGATTACATTTGTTGATTTCTTAGATTTGAATAACATTTTTATTTTCCTCCTCATTGCATTTTTTACAATTATACTAAAAAGAAAAATAATTGTCTTTGTTTCGTAAGACAAAAAGAAATATTTTCGCATGTTCTTCAAACCATATTAACTGCACACTTTGTATGATATATACAAATTATATGAATTAAAATTGTTCGATTTTACTATTAATAAAGCATTATGTCTCTATAGAAAAAAATCGCATTATAAAAAAGGGAGGAGTGTCGTATAGATCTTGGATCATAGCCTGTTCTTTCCGCAATTCTCTTTAGCTTATACTGAATCGTATTTTTATGTAAAAATAGTCTTTCTGCCGTTTTACCCAAAGAACCCTCTTCTTCATAATAATTTTCCAGTAATACGATAGACTCTTTGATTTCTAACTCAGAAAACTCTTTGAACACTCTATTTATATATTCTTTTTTCGTAGTTACACTAACTTCATTTGCAAAAATATCCATACTTAGCTCGTTATAAAATCTATAACTCCACTTCTTTGTTCTTTGGCATACTCTGTTTGCCCGAATAGCTTTCTCATATGCATTTTTTGCAAAAAGATAGTTGCCATTCGCTTCATCTATGCCAATTGCTATTTTATAGCCTTCTGATTGTTCAACAATATCAATCAATTTTTCAATATAGGATTTAATGTCCGCATCTTTTCTAAAGCTTACCCCCAATAATAAAAGTGAATTACGATCACGCAAAAAGAAATTATGTTCGTCTTGCCTTGCATTTAACTGAATAATTTTATCTTCAATTTTTTCTATATCGGCAGCTATCTCTATTGCTGTGTGTGATTGTTTAACAGTATAAACCGTACAAGCTAGAAATCTCCGCGGAACTGTAATATCAATGCTTAATTCTATTCCTCTTGCAACTAGCTCCCGCGTAATATTTTTCACATCGCCTACTAACCAATCCTCTAGAAATCTATTCCTAACTGTTTCTCCTAATTGTCTTTTAATTCTATTATGATCATTTAGTATCATTAATTCTATCAATCTTTTTATAATTTGGGCATTGCTCTCAATTTCTTGATATACACCTGTTATACCAAGAACTCCCACTATCTCGCCTAGAATACGAATCGGATAATTTACTCCTCTTTTTGCGCCCACATATTCGCCATCATAATGAATAATTAGCTCTCTCAAACTAGCTTTTATAATCCGCCTTGCTCCGTCATGTATTTCACCAATCCTTTTTACATCTGTACTTGCAATAATAACCCCTTTGTTATTCATTATATTTATTTTTTCTTTGATAATAACATTTACTTCACGAATTACTTCACTTGCTAATTTTGCAGTCAGCATATTTATCCCTCACATAGTTTTATTTTTCTATTCGCTAATTTATATGAAAATTATACTTTAAATAAAAACTTATATCAATTTTTATTTTGCCCCTAGTTTAATACAACTCCTAGACAAACACATTAATGTCACTAATAGCTGATGCCAAACTCAAAGATGTTTTGTTTGAAAATCACTAAGTTCAGTACTATACTAAAATCAACAAAGCAAACAAAATACGAATAAAGGAGTTGCAATTATGTTTTTTAAAAAGAAAGCGAATGTTGAGAAAAAAGATTTATTGGTAAAAGAGAATATTAAAATTAACTGCACACTTACAAATAAAGAAGATGTCATCAAAACTGTTGGTGAAATGCTTGTTGCTTCAGGGTATGTGAATCCCGCTTATGTTGAGGGAATGCTTGAAAGAGAGAAGAGTTTTTCTACTTACATGGGTGCTGGACTAGCAATTCCTCACGGAGTTGAAAGTGCAAAACAAGAAGTTATCTCTTCTGGTATTGCTGTTATGACCTTCCCTGATGGAATTGTTTGGGATAGTGAAAAGGCTTACATCATTGTTGGTATTGCAAGTTCGGGTTCGGAACATCTTGAAATTCTAGGTTCTTTATCAGAAAAAATCATGGATGAAGAATTATCTAAAAAACTGTTCACTGGAGATGTCGATACTATATACAATATACTTACAAATAAAGCTTAAGGAGATTAAAAGTTTATGATAGTTACCGTAACTATGAATCCTGCTATAGATAAAACTATTGAGGTAAAAAATTTTGAAGCTGGTGGACTTAACAGAATTACAAAAACTGTTTATGATGCTGGTGGCAAGGGCGTGAATGTATCTAAAACAATAAAGGCTCTTGGTGGTGAAACTATCGCAACAGGTTTTGTCGGTGGAAATGCAGGACAAATGATTTTAAATGCTTTAGAATCTTTGGATATCAAAACTGATTTCGTTTTTTTAGAAGGTGAAACAAGAACAAATACAAAAGTGAACTCAGAAAATGTAGGTGTTACAGAACTTAATGAACAAGGTGCAGAAGTGAATGCTGCAAAGCTTGACGAACTTGTGAAAAAGATCCAAAGTTATGCTACACCAGACACAATTTTTGTGTTGGCAGGTAGCATTCCAACTGGAGTTCCAAAAGATATCTACAAGACTATAACAGAACTTGTGAAAGAAAATGGAAGTAAGGTTTTACTTGATGCAGACGGAGAATTATTTAAAGCTTCTCTACCAGCAGAACCAAGCCTTATAAAACCTAATAGAGAAGAACTAATTGAATATGCCAACTTGACTGGCGAAGTTACAAAAGAGGATTTAATAACTGTCGCTGCAGAATTTCTAAATAGCGGAATAGAAACTGTTGTTGTTTCTATGGGTAAAGGTGGTTCCTTGTTTTTAAAAGGTGAGGACAGATATTTTTGTGAATCTCTAAATGTAGTTGCACACTCAACCGTTGGTGCAGGAGATGCTATGGTTGCAGGTCTAGCATTTTCAATGGAAAATGGCTTGTGCTTTGAAGATACACTAAAGATAAGCGTTGCTACCTCTGCTGGAGCTGTTACCACTATTGGAACAAAACCTCCATCACGAGAACTTGTGAACGAATTATTCAATAAAGTTGTAATACATAAATTGTAAAACATTAACATATGTGCCTAGTGCACAAAGTCAATATGAAAGGTAAGATGTAAAATGAAAACGAAAGCTGTTAGAATGTACGGAGCAAACGATTTAAGATTAGAAGAATTTGAATTACCAGCAATAAAAGATGATGAGATTCTTGTCAAAGTTATTAGTGACAGTATTTGTATGTCAACATATAAACTTGCAGAACAAGGTGCAAATCATAAAAGAGCTCCAAAGAATATTGCAACTAATCCAATTATCATCGGACACGAATTTTCTGGCATTATCGTAGAAGTTGGTGATAAATGGAAGGATAGTTTTAAACCTGGCCAAAAATTCACGCAACAACCTGCGTTAAACTATAAAGGAAGTCTAGCTTCTCCTGGTTATTCATATGAATTTTTCGGCGGTGCATGTACTTATTGCATCATTCCACAAGAAGTTATGGAGCTTGGTTGCTTGATGGTTTATGAAGGCGATAGCTTCTTCGAAGCTTCTCTAGGTGAGCCTATGAGTTGTATCATTGGAGGTTACCATGGTAACTATCACACAAATAAACGTAATCACGATTTAAAAACAGGTACAAAAGAAGATGGCGACATCATCATTTTAGGTGGTTGCGGACCTATGGGTCTTGGAGCTATAAGCTATGGGCTTCAGCTTGAAAACAAACCAAAACGAATTGTTGTTACTGACATTGATGATGCTAAAATCGAAAGAGCTAGAGAAGTAATTCCAGAGTCTAAGGCTAAAGAAATGGGTGTTGAACTTGTATATGTTAATACTGCTAAACTAAATGACGAAGTCGAAGATCTAAGAGCCATCACAGATGGAAAAGGCTATGATGATGTTTTTGTATATATTCCTAATAGGAGAGTTGCAGAACTAGGCGATAAGCTTTTGGCTTTCGATGGTTGTCTAAATTTCTTTGCTGGTCCTTCGGATAGCAACTTTACTGCTGAAGTCAACCTATATAATGTACACTATATCAGCGCACATATTATTGGAACAACAGGTGGTAACAATGATGATTTAATTGAAGCAAATACTCTTGCTGCTGCTGGAAAGATTGAACCTGCGGTTATGGTTACTCACATTGGTGGAATCGACAGTATTGCGCAAGCAACTCTTGATTTACCAAATATTCCAGGTGGAAAAAAACTTACTTATACACAGTTTGATATGCCACTTACAGCAATTGAAGATTTCGGAAAATTAGGTGAAGAGAGCGAGCTCTATGCGCAACTCGACAAAATTTGTACAGCAAATAGAGGTTTATGGAGTGCTGAGGCTGAGAAAGTTTTATTCGCTCATTACAACGTATAATAAACAGAAAATCAAATTATAAGAATGGAAAGGTTGATAAACAATTATGGTATCAAAAAAATTAATTATAAAAAACGAAGCAGGCTTACACGCAAGACCTGCAAGTGTTCTAGCAAGAGAAGCTACACTTTGTGACTGTGATGTAATGATTAAAGTTGGAGAAAAAACAATCGTAGTTAAAAGTGTATTAAACATCATGGCAGCTGTTATTAAAAAAGGAGCTGAAATCGAGCTCGTTTGTGACGGCCCTGACGAGGTTACAAGCCTTGAGAGACTCAGCGCTCTAATCGAAAGTGGGCTTGGTGACATTTAATATAATATTCTACACAGCAAGTAAGAGGCGTGTACTACTGAATTCATCAGTAGTACACGTTTTTTGTGCATACTGCTACTATCATTCACTCCAAAAGGATTAAATCTAGTGATATTACAACATTGGCACTAACCCTTAACGCCAAATTCAAAGGTCTATTTGTTGAAATAATGATGGAGCTTAGATATACTTATATTAAGAAAACAGTAATTTTCAATTTGTTTTACTAGCAAAAAGGAGAATGGTATGGAAAAGTTACTAACCGAAAAAACAGCTTCAAGAGGTGTCGTTGTCGCACCAGTTTTTAAATTAGAAGAGCCTGATCTAAGCCCTAGCACTAGATCAATTTTAGAGAATGAAATAAATCATGAAATCGAAAAATTCGAGCTTGCAAAAGCTAAAGTTATAGCAGAACTAGAAAAATTAGCAGAAGCAAATGCAGTATTTTTTGCTCATGCTGAAATTGCAAATGACTTTACTCTTATCGAAGGCATTGTATCAAAAATTAAATCTCAACAAAAAAATGTTGAACTTGCAGTGGATGAAACCATCAACGAGATTGCAACTATGTTTTCAATGGTTGATGACCCTTACATGAAAGAACGAAGTGCTGATGTCAAGGATGTGGGAAAAAGATATATGAGTTTCCTTAAAAATATCATATTGCCTGATCTAAGTATACTCGATAGAGAGGTTGTAGTTGTTGCTAAAGATATGTACCCATCTGACACAGTTAAAATTAACACACAATTTGTAAAAGGTATCATCACAGAAGAAGGTAGTGTTACAAGTCATGTCTTTATTATAGCAAAGAGTATGGACATCCCTATCATCGTTGGTGTTCATGATGTACTTAATAAAGTGAATAGCGATGAGCTTGTATGTATGGATGCCTTGACTGGAGAAATCGTTATCAATCCAGACGACATAAATAAAGAGATATTTGTACAAAGAAAAAAAGAATATGATGATGAAAAAACTAGATTAGAATCTTTGAGAAGTCAAAAAGTATATAGAAAAGATGGCAAACACATTAGCTTATGTGCAAATGTGGGTAGCTTGGCTGATATCAAAAATGCTCTACCATTTTCCATTGATGGTGTTGGTCTTTTCAGAAGTGAATTTTTATATATGGAAGGTATTCATTTCCCAACTGAAGAAGAACAATTTATCGCCTACAGAGAAGCAGCGAAACTAATCCCTGAGGAACTAACTATTAGAACCCTCGATATTGGTGGAGATAAAGAGTTGTCTTACTTTGAAATAGATAAAGAAGAAAATCCATTCCTAGGCTATCGAGCAGTTAGAATTTGTCTCGAAATGAGAGATATGTTTAAAGATCAACTAAGAGCTATTTTAAGAGCTAGCATCTTTGGTAATATCAGAATCATGATCCCAATGATTATTTCGTTAGAAGAGATAATCGAAGTCAAACGGATTATCGAAGAATGTAAAGTTGAACTTAGAGAAAAAGGTATTGAATTTAATGAAGATATTGAAGTCGGTATGATGATGGAAACCCCTGCAAGTGTTTTTCTTGCAAAGGAATTTGCAAAAGAAGTGGATTTTTTCAGCATCGGTACAAATGATTTAACTCAATATTTGTTAGCTGTTGACAGAGGCAACAAAAAAATTGCCGATATGTACAACTACTTCCACCCAGCTGTTGTTTCAGCGATCAAACAAATCATTGATGCAGCACTTGAAGCTGGAATAAAAGTTGGTATGTGTGGTGAAATGGCTGGAGATATCAAAGCGGTTAAAATGCTATTTGATATGGGCCTTGAAGAATTTAGTATGTCAGCATCAAGTGTTGACTATGTAAGAGAAATCTTACTAGAGTATACTCAAAACAACTAGGAAAAGGAGAATGATTATGAAACAAAAAGTTCAAGTATTCGGTAGATTCTTAAGTGGTATGGTTATGCCCAACATTGGAGCATTTATTGCTTGGGGATTAATAACAGCATTATTTATTGAAACAGGATGGATTCCAAATGCTACATTTGCTGAATTAGTCGATCCAATGGTTAGAATGTTACTTCCTTTGCTTATTGCTTATACTGGTGGTTCCAAAGTTCACGAGCAACGCGGTGGTGTTATTGGTGCTATCGCAACAATGGGTGTTATCGTTGGTGCGCCAACAACACCTATGTTTATCGGTGCTATGATTGTTGGTCCTTTAGCAGCCTTTATACTAAAATTATTTGATAGATCTGTTCACGGCAAAATCAAAGCTGGATTTGAAATGCTTGTTAACAACTTCTCAATTGGTATTATTGGTTTCCTACTTGCCCTAATAGCAATGGTTGGTATTACTCCTTTAGTACTTGGCTTTACAGCTGTTCTTGAAAGTGGCGTTGCCTTCTTTGTTGAAAATGGGCTTCTTCCTCTAGCTAGTTTATTTATAGAACCTGCTAAAATTTTATTCTTGAATAATGCAATTAACCATGGTGTTCTATCTCCTATCGGAATTAAAGAAGTAGAAGAAATAGGTCAATCAATCTTCTTCTTACTTGAATCAAACCCAGGTCCTGGACTTGGTGTTCTAATCGCTTATATGATAGCAGGTAAAGGAAGCGCAAGAAGCACAGCTCCTGGTGCAGCAATTATCCACTTCTTCGGTGGAATTCACGAAATTTACTTCCCATATGTACTTATGAATCCACTATTACTTATTGCTACAATCGCTGGTGGAGCAAGTGGAATTTTCGTCTTCACACTATTTGATGTTGGTCTAGTTGCAGCTGCTTCTCCTGGTAGTATTCTTGCCATTATGTTTATGGCCAATTCAACATCTTATGTTGGTATACTTGCTGGTGTTCTTGTATCAACTGTTGTTTCACTACTTATTTCACTACCACTTCTTAGATTTATGGACAAGGGTGTAAGTCTTGAAGATGCCCAGTCACAAAAAGATCGTATGAAGAGTGACTCTAAAGGCGAGGCAACTGCATCTCCTGTATCTATCGACGGTGTAATCAAGAAGATAGCTTTTGCTTGTGACGCTGGTATGGGATCAAGTGCAATGGGTGCTACAGTTCTTCGTAAGAAACTTGCTACAGTAGGTAGAACAGATATTGAAGTCATTCACACATCTGTTTCATCAATTCCTAGTGATGTTCAAATTGTTGTCACACATGAAACACTAAAAGAGAGAGCTGCAAATAGCAATCCAAATGCACAACTTATATTAATTACGAACTTTATGGCGGCACCTCAATACGACGTACTAGTAGAAACACTTAAAAAATAGTAAAATATGTAGAATAGAATAATGCAAGTAGATGACTTTGTTAAAAAGGATTCTACTGGCATTTTTCGTATTTCTTTAGTATATTTGATATATATTACAATACAACATCTTACCTAAATATCACTTGAAAGGAGAATAGAGAATGGATTTAAGTGCGAGAGCTAGAAAAACATTGCTTATAATGCTTGAAGAAGACTCACCCATTTCCGTTGTAAAGTTAGCTGAAAAAATAGGCGTGAGTAAAAGAACAATTCAACGTGAACTTGAATCTTTGCCCAAAAGTTTATTACCATATAATTTGAAATTCACTTCAAAAACTGGTGTAGGTGTTTGGATTGTCGGAGAAGATATTGATAAACAAATTCTGTTGAGTAAATTAAAAGCTGAAAATAATATCGATGATACCGATCGAGAATATAGACGAAAAAAATTAATACTTGAACTTTTGAAAGATAAGAGTGTAAAAAAACTATTCTGGTATAGTACCAAATTTAAGGTTAGTGAAGCAACTATAAGTACTGATTTGGAGGCTTTGGAAGATTGGTTTAAAAAATTTAATTTGAAGATAATCAAAAAGCCTGGGAGTGGAATTTCTGTAAATGGAATTGAAGCGAATTATCGTAAAGCTATTAAATCCTTCATAACCGAGAGTATTGATGCTAATTTTTTACTCAGCATATATGAAGAGGAGTCAACTAAACCTGATATTTTAGTAGAGTTTCAAAACTCTGGCTTCATGCAAATACTTGGCGAAGATACAATAAGACGTGTTATTGACTGCACGAATAGCCTTAACAACACTCATTTGGAAGATCTTACTGAAAGCTCATACACTAGTTTAATTATGCATACAAGCATAGCCGTTAAACGAATACTCTCTAATGAAACTATAGAAGAAAGTTCTCATCATTTAGATATACAACCCTCAGATGCCGATTATAGGTTAGCCGAAAAAATCGCAATTGAACTAGAAGAAGAATTTGAAATCTCTATATCCAAAGACGAAATTTCTTACATATATTTACATATTCGCGCCTCAAAATATGAAAAAATACATAGTAATTTGAATATCAACCATGAAAATACAAAGATAATAGCCGATGATATGATTTATGCTTTTGATGAAACTAAAGCTTATCTACTGAAACAAGATGAAGACTTTCTGTATAGCCTTTTGGCACATCTATCCCCTACTATCGTTCGGTTAACAAATGGCATGAAAATACATAATCCCATGCTAAATGAGGTTCGCGCTCAATATAAAGATGTTTATGCTAAGTGTGAAAATGCAGCTTTAGTACTTGAAAAATATATCGGTCGAACTATACCTGACGCAGAAATCGGATTTTTGACAGTTCATTTTGCCGCTGCACTTGTTAGACTCGAGACAGCTAAATCGAAAACTAAAATTGTAAATATTGGAATTATATGTTCTAGTGGAATTGGCTTATCACGGCTTATGCGCTCGAAACTCAAACATATTTTCAAGGAACGAGTACTATTAACTGCCTACGGAAAAAATGATATTGATGCTTCTGTTATTAATAAAGAGGATTTTTTGATATCAAGCCTACCACTTAACACTAATGACATTGAAGTTCTAGAAGTAAAACCCTTACTACCTGAAAATGATATTGATAATATCCGAAAATTGATTAGAAAATATGAGGTTCAAGAAATAGAAAGGAAAGAGGTTAGTTTAACATTAGAGCTTGAAACAATCTCCTTTTTAGCTAATCAGATGAGAAGTATTGCAAATACCATGAACATATACAAACTTGATACAAATATCGATTTTTTAAATGCAGTTGAACAAATCTCGAAACTTGCTTGTAAGGAAGGTGATGACAGTACAATAGTCGCCGACGATATTTTAAAAAGAGAAAATATTTCAAGCCAGATTTTCCCTGAATTTGAATTTGCACTATTACATGCTAGAAGTAAAGGTGTTAATTCTCCTTCATTTAATATTTTTACCAATGTAGATTTAGATTCCTTTAAATCACCTGACTTTAAAGGCATAAAAATCATCTTTGTCATGCTTATTCCGCAAGATGAAAATGCAAAACTTAATAGCGAAATTTTAGGTTGTATTAGTAGTACTCTTGTAGAGGAATCTAAGTTAATTGATATGGTGCTTGCAGGAGATAATGATTCTGCTGTAAAACACATTTACAAAACCTTTAAAACCTTTTTTGCAGAATATATTGTGAGCCTATCCGAATAATAAATAGCAGATCTTATCAAAACTAAAAAAAGCAAATACAAGACCTCTCCATTCCTGGATTCGTAACTTGTATTTGCTCTTTTAGATATTAGTTTAATTTTTGCCTTTAGATCTTTTCTATTCATGTTTTCGTGTAGAATTACGTTCGATAAGTTTTGACTCAACTTGAACCACTTGCGGTTTATTATTACCCTCTACCAGACATTGTTTCAATACTTTCATCACAGCATCTACCATATCATCAAGAGGTTGCCTTACCGTGGTAAGTGAATAACTGTCCCATCTCGCCATCTCAATATCATCATATCCTATTATTTCTAATTCTTCTGGAATAGCTATGCCAAATTCACGTCTTGCAACATCCATTACACCAAGTGCGATCAAATCACTTGTGCAAAAAATCGCAGTTGGTGGGTTCTCTGTAGTGAGTATCCTTCTTCCAGCTTCATATCCTTCTTGATAATCATATCCTGATTCTTCTGCGCATATCACATCTATTCCATAATACTTTAATCTCTCGTAAAATCCATTCTTTTTATCTAATTCCTCAGCAGTTTCTTGAGAGAAGTGAATACATCCCACTCTTTTATGCTTTTGCTTTCCAAAGAAATCTGCCACTTTTTTAGAACCCTCAACCGTATCTACATAAACAATATTGCTATCAATTCCTGGAATATATCGATTAAATAAAATAACCGGAATATGATTGTGAACAATTGTTTCAGCCATAACTTTCGTCATAGCAGAAGCCGTAATAATTACAGCTTCTACTTGGAACTGAATTACTCTCTCTATAATTGGTTCCATTCTCCCCTGTCTTGGAACCTTAAATACAAGACATTGTTTCCCCAACTCTTGTACTCTAGCAATAAACATGTTAATAATTTTATTGTAAAATGGTCCTAGACTATCCCCAACTACCAGTGCTACAATATTTGTTTTTCCACTAATCATCCCTCGTGCAACTAGATTCGGCCGATAGCCCAACTCTTTTGCCGCTTCTAATACCCTCTGCTGAACATCGTCTTTTACTCTATATTTTTCTGAACGATTAAATACACGTGAAACAGTCGGTTGAGATACACCTGCTAATTTAGCTACATCTTTAGATGTTACTGATTTATCAAAATACAATTTTTACAACTCCCTTATACTTTTTTCGCTCTATGAGTATTGTACAATTGCCAAAAATACAAATTGTAATAAAAAGAACACTATTACAATAATTTCTACTTTTCCAAAAGAAAATGGAAGGTGTTTCTCACCAGTTGTTTTTAACTTCTTACGAACTTCCCACGCTGTTAATGCTTCCATTTCAGAAGTATTTGTATTCTTACACATCATACTTAGCAAATACCCAATCACTATTGTTAGTGTAGCACCAATTAATGGATTCCACAACCAGCTAATTGAATAAGTTGTCGCAATTATATACCCGATTATCATTCCTGCCACAAACCCAAGTGCTACGCCTTTGTCATTTGCTCTTCTTGTAAACATTGCTAAGACAAATGCTCCCAATGCAGGACCAGAAAAATAAGAAATATAGGCGCCTACTAAATCAAGAATAGATTTTACACTTCCATTAAACCCTATATAAACTACAATAATCATGATAATACCGATCACTATAGATATAACCATACTCACTTTTAGAGAAGCTTCTTTCTTTTTGTTAAATATAGGTTCATATATATCCTTTGTAAATACTGCTGTCATACTATTTAAAAGGGAATCCACACTAGACATAGCTGCAGCAAATACACCTGCAATAATTAATCCAATGATTCCTACTGGCATTTCATTCACAACAAATAAAATCATAATCTCATTACTACTCCCAAATGCTACTCCATCATAATAAACAAATAAGACTGCACCTACCAGTAGCATTACATAATAAACAATGTTCATTATAAATGCACTAACTACAAATGACTTCCGCGCACCATCTAATGATTTTGCAGTCAATACTCTCTGTACTTGTGCTTGATCAAAACAAAAATATCGAATCCACATTGCTGCACCCCCAAAGACTGTGGCCCAGAATGTATTTGTTATTGTTAGATCTGTACGGAAGTCGAGTGTATCTAGTTTTCCTGCCTCCTTCGCTACAGCTAATGTATCAAAAAATCCAAGTCCAATTCCATTTAATGCTACAATAATAACGAGTATAACTGCTCCTATAACTACAACCATCTGTATACTGTCTGTCCATATTACTGCACGTATTCCACCTAATAATGTATATATAATTGCAGTAATAACTACAAATGGCACAAGTACATAGAAGGACCATCCCGTCATCAATTCAAGTATTAACACTGGAATAAATACCATAGAACTAACTTGAATAATCGAATTCACAAAAAACTGTGTAATAGTAAGTACTCGTGAATATTTCCCAAGTCGCATCCCCATATATTCATATACGGATGTAATTTTAAGATGATATATCACAGGTGTTGTAATACTTAATGCAACTAATACAGCTATAGGTACTGATATGTTAACCATAAAGGGATACATTCCCTCGTTGTAGGCCCACCCTGGCCCACCTATAAATCCGTTTGCACTAATCATGGTAGCTGCAACTGACAGTGCAATCGGAATAAATGGCATAGAACGTCTTGCAAGAAAATAATCTTGTTGGTTTTCATTATTTTTCCCCGAGAAATATCCTATGACAATCATGATTCCTAGATATAAAACAATAATTATACCATCAATCATTGATATCATGTGTCATCCTCCTTCCTTATTTATATCCTATACAAGACTCAAGGATTAACTCGAGTCTTGTATAGGATATGTTTATGACTTTTCTTTATTTAATGTTTCTGGTAAAAGCGCCCAGATTACTGTACCTGCAACACAAACTGCTATTACCACATAATAAATAACTCTCATCCCTGACGTTCCTGTAATAAGTCCTGCCGCTGCTGGAATCGAGAATGTAGATATAATTCTTCCACCATTAAACGATATTCCCGCGGATAAAGAACGATATTTATTAGGGAATAATTCTGTATAATATGCTCCCCAAGCTCCTGAATAACCAAATCCAAATCCGATTAATAGGGATACTATATAGAATATTGATTCGCTGTCCGCACCTAGCATTGAATAAACAAAAACTAATACTGCTGTTAATAAAAATCCAATCAGTGGTACCTTACGACCGAATTTGTCCGCAATTGTTCCCCATGTGAAATACCCAGCTAATTGTCCCAATCCTTGTAAACTAAAAATTGCTCCTGCTGTCGCAGCTGATAAACCAACGCTATTTTCAATATATTGTATTGCATTATTAGAGAATACTGAATATGCAGTGAAGTTTGCTCCTGATAATAAAATTGTTCCGAGCCCTATCCATAAGTATTTCCCTTTAAACATGCTAAAGTAATTTATTCTTTCACCTTCTTCTTTTCCTTTTGCTACTACTTCTTTTGTATATTCGTAATCATCAGGAACAAAGATAAATGCAAGAACCGCTCCTATAATCGGTGGTATAATTACTGTATACATTAACATTTCCCAATTTGCTGATCCAAAGAACCCGTATACTTGCCCACCAAACATCATCGCCAATGAATAGAGTGCTGTTAACGTAGCCGCAAGTTTTCCACGGTATTTGCTAGGGAACATATCTGCAACAAGTGGCATTGCACAACCGAATACACCACCAAGCACCACTCCTGCACAAAATCTTGTACTCTGCCATAGCATAACATTGGTCGGACTTAACATTGGTATATATGTAGTTACTGCAATTAAAAGTGCAATTGCTATAATTGTTCTCTTTTTTCCTATTTTGGTTGAAATCCAACCAAATAAAAATGTTCCTGGGATTGTTCCTAATGACATAACAGCAAAGATTTCTGCTGCTTCTATATCTGTCATTCCGAACCCACCATCTGCGATAGCCGCCGTCATAGTCGTTTGCATAAACGTATTAACCATAAAATTATAACAATAAAAGAAATATATAATTGCTATAGAAAAAAAGGCCAAAAAACGCTTTAAATTACTATAATTTTTTCCTAGTATAACTCCACTTTCGTCTATTGTTGATGCTTTTGATTTTTCACTCATCTTATTGTCCCCTTATTTATCTCGCTAATATTTAGTCTTCAATTCCCACATACTTTTGCTTGAGTACATCAATACCATCAAATGTTACCCACTCCTCAATAATCTTGTTATTCATCACATGAAAATGTGAGATTCCCATAATATCTAAATGTTTTCCTGATGGAGCTCCAAAGAATCCAATCCCCTCATTGATTCCACGTAATCTCCAACGTAATGACACATCATATCCATCTCCATTTGGCCTATCTGTACATGTTACTCTCTCCGCTTCGTAGCTTCCTGCTGGAACAGATGCTAATAAACTAAGAATCATTCCTTGAATTTCATCATATCCATTAAGATCCTTATCACAAATAAAATGAATACAAGCATTGTCATAATAGTATTTTTTCACTTCATTTATATATTTGGCATTATAAACTGTACTTACCATTTCTAACATCATCTCACCCACGGAATCATCCTTTGCCACATATTTTGTAGGCATAAATTGTCCTTCCATAGACTCACACAAACCATATGTGCTCTGAAGTGGATTTATTTTTAACTTAGATGCTCTTGCCATACGTTTAGCTACTTCATGTGGATCAAAACCTAATTGTGTTACAATCCATAAATTGTCGCGAACTAACCATTCTTCATGAATTCTATTATGTGTAGTTGCACAGTCAATAACTGTTCTAAAACTAATCTTTTTCCCTGTTGCAGGTCCGAAATTACTATCTCCTAAATTTGTAGCAGTTGACATTACTCTATGAGATGATAAGTATCCGTCTTTCCCAAAATTAGACCAAATAACATTCTGCCCAATCAATCGACGATCTGGAAAGGCGTGCAATGTCTGAAGTGTATTAGAAACAACATCTTTGATTCCTACTAAACTTGCTGTTCCTAGGTGCATTGTAACATTATTATGATATGTATCATAGATAACACCAATTCCTTTTTCTTCCCATATCTGATGCGTAATAGTCATAATATAATCAACAAAATCTCGGTATTGAGGATCGAATCCTTTGATATCTTGTTCTCTCTTAGTCTGTTTAGAAAAATCATTATAATCCATAACACCTACTTCTTGTACTTCGCTTCCATTCCCGTAAAAGACTTTGTTTTCTGTCATATTAATTTCTCTTCGTACTGTTTTATCTGCCATCTTCTCATTCTCCTTAGCTGCTATTTTTGTAGGCTCTGCTACTTTTTTATCTGCCATGACACTTTAGACTCCTTTGCTATTTGTTATAGATTGTTTGTGTTCTCTCCAATACATCTAATCCCTGCTGCTTAAGCCAAAATGGAATATCTATTAGCACCCAGTTCTCGGCTAGTTTGTCTCCTTCCCTGTAATACACGTCTACAACTTGCATATCAGCTTCTATTCCTCCTGGCATTCCCAAGAATCCGCCAAGTGGTCTATTAGATAAGTTTGGCCATCCAAAAAAGCAAGCGAAATTTCCTTCAGCAAACCTGCAAACATGTCCGTTAAACTTCTTATCTCCTAGGTTATTTCTAAATGGTAATTGGTGCTGTTCTTGATATCTAGGAATTGTATATGATGCTCCAATTCCGCCTGGACCATACCATACCATATCCTTAGCCCACGATTTTTCCAACACCTCTGGTGGACACCCCATAGAACCGCTCTCATTCAATGCTGATAAATCGTCTACCATCTTATTAACAAGAGCTAGTGTTGCAATTCCTTCTTCTTCATTAGCATCCTCAAACAACAGACCATCATGATTTTTAGGTCCTGGATATACAAAATATTGACCTGTTTGTGGTGGCATTGGGTTGCACCCAGCTTGTTGCATAAATCCAATTATATCAACAAATAATCCTGTTTTTGTGATTTTCCCCCCTTCAACACAGTTAAATTCTGCATATCTTAGACTTATCATCTTGCGAGTCTTACGAATCCCTAACCAATCAGCATCAAACAATCCCATAAAATGTCCCATGCTCATTACCCAAGTTGACCCATCCATCTCATTGCTCCCACCGATAAAGATATCCTGTCTTCTTTGCATACTTGATAATGCTTGCTTAAGAGGAATAAAGAACGATGTAGCTGCATTTTCTACACCTTCTTGCTCACGGAAAGGGTATACACCCTTGAAATTATAGTCATCTGACATATAACGCTGCATCACGTTAATAACTTCACATTGTTTTGCAGATTCCATCTCCTTGAAATATTCTCTTACGATTTTTTTCGCCTCTAAATACTTGCTCATTTTCTCTCCACCTATCTGCATACGTATGCATTTTTCGACACACGTATACTTTATTTATTGAATACGTATACATAGCTATATATTAGCACATACCTAATAACTTGTATACCATTTTAGTCTTGCTATTATTGACAAAAATATCACAGTTTTTTTGTTGATTTTGCCAAAACATATCCATTTCTATGCTATTTTTTTATGAATACTCATAACAAATATGTGGGACATATATAGAATTAGCTAAATGTTATTGTAGATAGATATCATTTTATCCAACAAGTAACCTGGGGAATTGGGCGCATTCGAAGCGCATACAAAAACTATAACACCGGCTATATGGAAACAGTAAACAAAGCGCCTATGGTGTGCAAAACTTATGTGTTTGAAATTAAGAACATTCATATCTCTGTTTAATTAGCAATGGGGCATGATTCTTACGAATCACACCCCAACATTTGCTCCCTAAAATGAAAATTCTAATATTAAATAAAGTGCAAAAATCAAACTTATTCCCCATGTCATTTTAGACATTTGCTTTCCTCTACCTGCTGCAACTTCGCATATAGTATATGTAATAAGTGCAAATACAATTCCATATGTAATGTTAAAGGTAAATGCCATAATTGCTATACAAATAAATACTGGTGCTGCCTTTGTCACATCTGCTAAATCAACTTTTCTCAATGGTTCAATCATAAATATCCCAACCATAACAAGTGCTGGTGTTGTAGCTACTGAGGGAATCATTAAGAATAATGGCGACAAAAATGTTGCTAATAAAAATAGAATTCCAATGAAAACTGCTGTCAATCCTGTTCTTCCGCCCTCTGATATACCTGTTGTACTTTCGGCGCCATACACAGTAACTGTACTTGTCCCAAGCAATGCTCCAATAATTGCACCTCCTGCTGAGATTAACAATGCTTCATTTGCTTTAGGAAATTCTCCCTTTTCATTTAAAAATCCTGCCTTGGATCCAACCCCTAATAGTACACCAATACTATTAAATAAATCCATAAACAAAAAGCTTATTATTGTAAATACGGAACCCAATATAATACTTGTTGATGAGAACATTCCTTCAAATGATATTTGTCCAAATGTTGGAGCCAAGGCTTCAAACGGACTATCAAAAGCAATAATGCCCCCTTCTGGCCAAAGTGTATAAGTCATCCCTGTTTCTGGATTTGTTACAAACAATCCTAATACTGTCACTGCTAAAATTCCAATTAGCACGCCACCTTTTATCCCTCTAATGGTTAAAACAATTGTAAGAGCAATCCCAAATAATGCTAGTAGCGATCCTGGATTACTTAAATCTCCAATCGCTAACAATGTATCTGCATTTGGCACAACAATTTTAGCTGCTTGTAATCCTGAAAAAGTAATAAAAAATCCAATTGCCACTCCAATCCCATGCTTAATACACTCTGGAATCGCATCTACAATTTTTCCTTGAACCTTGAATAAACTTAAAATCACAAATGCTGTACCTGAAATCAATACACACCCCAAAGCATTTTGCCACGATAATCCTAACCTTCCACACACATAAAAAGCAAAGTATGAATTTACTCCCATTGCAGGTGCTAACGCAAATGGAAAATTCGTAAAGATTCCCATTGCAATACACGATATTGCTGCCGAAATTGCAGTAGCCCAAAATACAGCCTTCGTATCCATACCTGCTGCAGATAAAATCGCTGGGTTAACAGCAACGATATACACGCAGGTTAAAAAAGTTGTAATCCCTGCAATTAATTCTGTTTTAACATTTGTTCCATTTTCCTTAAGTCGAAATTGTTTTTCCAAAATTGCTCTCATCTTATTATTCCTTCACTCTGTCCTTTTAATTGATGTAAAGGTATTACCTTTACGCTTTTAAACTCTAACACGTCATTTACACACTGTCAATTTCAAGATACTTATAACTAACGCATCGATTTACTAATATACATCAATTATTTAAACATTCCTTTCAGAATTCAATATATCCTTGTGGGAAAATCATCATAATAATTCCATCTCATGTAGTACTAGTGCGATTGGTGCTAATTCCTCATGTTCTCCTACTATATATGATATTTTCTCTGTACGGAAGGAAGGATCCATCTTCTTTATTTCCTCTTCTAATAAACTTTTCACAAAAGTATCTACAAACAGGTCTCCATATATAACCAAGTCTCTGACGTCATTAATGACAACCATATTAATTAATGCCGTTGCAAAATAACGTAGTACAACTCTTAAATCATTTTCCTTCATATACTCCATTACACTCTTTTGAGCATCCCATCCATACTTATCTCTAAGCACCTCCATTGATATCAAACTCTCAAGACATCCACTTCGCTTACACACTGGGCACTGCTCCCGCTCTGGATTCATAATCATGTGTCCAAAATCCGTTACTCCATAGTTACATCCTCTTTGAATTCGGCCACCTTGAACAATCGCAGCACCGATTCCTGGTTCTCTATACTTAATTAAGGCATAATCTTCTTTTTCTGAACATAGTTGATATAGCATAGCACTACACCTTACACCATTGTCCATTATGACTGGTATCCCCAGATTGCTCTCAAGGAAAGTACTTATCCCCACTGGCTCATCATATATTCCCGAAAATGTGGATTCTCCATCTGTAATTCCCTTTATACTAATTCCTATTCCTATTACACGCTCTTTTTCAACTAGATCCATGATTTCCTGACATCTATCCGCCATTTGTTTTACTTGTTCGATACCTACACTCTTTGTTCTAACTTGACATTGTTCGATCACATTCATTTTATAATCAGTAAGTGTAAATATAGTCCACTTATGGTTCATAATCACACCTAAGATATAACCATATGTAGGATTGATCTCCACTATTACTTCCTTACGCCCAACAGCCCGATTCTCTAATGTTGACTCTTGAACAATTCGATTCTCTAATGCTAACTCATTGCATAATTTTGTTAACACAGCTGGCGATAACCCTAACCGCTTAGCCAGACGCTTCTTAGAATACAGTTCTTTTGTATACAACAGCCTGAGAATTTGCTTTTTGTTCCTCTCCTTAATTTGCCCTATTGCATTCACTCGTATACTCCCCCTTTTCACAATAATAGCATATATCCTTTCACAATAATATCATACTCCCTTGACATTCGATAGATAAAATCGTAAAATATAAGTAATTATTTTACAGCGTGAATTAATTATAAAAAGAAAGGAATATGTTATTATGACACACAAACAAGTCGTTTTAGTTATGACAGATACTACTAGAAAAGATATGCTCGGATGCTATGGGAATAAGCGTATGATTACCCCTAATTTAGATAAACTTGCCTCCCAAGGAGTTAAATACGAAAATGCTTACACTTGCCAACCTGTATGCGGACCCGCTCGCTCGGCTCTCTTTACAGGCACATTTCCACATACAAATGGTATGGTTACAAATTCAATGCCTTTAGGTGCTAATGTGAAAACTGTTGGACAACGCTTAAGTGATAATGGAATCTCATGCGGATATATAGGAAAATGGCATCTTGATGGCGGTGATTACTTTGGTTTTGGTATTCCAGCCGAAGGCTATGATCCAAATTATTGGTACGATATGAAGTGTTACCTAGATGAACTTTCAGATGATGATAAGGTGCGTTCAAGACAGATGATGACTTCTTTTGATGACGACATGTGTGAGGATTTTACATTTGCACATAGATGTAGCGACCGTGCACTTCGCTTTATTGACGAATACAAAGACCAAGACTTCTTCTTAACTGTTTCTTATGATGAGCCTCATGGGCCTTGCCTTTGTCCAGCACCATACAATACTATGTATGAAAACTTTAAATTTGATGATAATCCAAATTTTCAAGATGATCTAACTAAGAAACCCTTAATGCAACAACTCTGGGCAGGAGAAGCGATGCACCAAACTGCGGATGAACTGAACAAGCCCTCTACAGCCCTTTCCTTATTTTTAGGCTGTAATTCTTTTGTAGATTATGAAATTGGACGTGTCTTAGACAAGATTGAACAGGAAATTCCAGATGCACTCGTTATCTTCACATCAGACCATGGAGATATGCTCGGCAATCACCGCTTGCAGATGAAAAATGCGATTGCCTACAAAGAAGTAGCTAACATTCCTTTTATCATAAAAGGAGGGGATCAAGATAAAACTATTACAGAGCCTGCATCTCATATAGACATTGTTCCCACTATCTTGGATTATATGCACATTCCAATCCCTAAGATTCTGGAAGGCAGAAGTATCCTTCCTCAGATATTGGATTCCAATGTTTCTATTAATGACTATGCCTTCACTGAATTCACACGATATGAGGTGGATCATGATGGATTTGGGGGCCTACAAATGATGCGTGCCATTATTTCTGAGAAATACAAACTGGTAATCAATCTACTAGACACTGATGAATTCTACGATCTTGAACAAGACCCTTTCGAGGTTCACAATATCATAGAAGGTAGTACTACATCAGATATCCGCAACACCATGCATGATGCCCTATTAGAACATATGAACCAAACCCGTGACCTCTATCGTGGCTACCAGTGGGCCGTGCGTCCATGGCGCACCGACAAAAAACCAAATTGGGACAACGATGGCTATACCCGCCAACGTGAAAATGAAGAATATGAATCTCGCCAGCTCGACTACGACACTGGACTACCAATGAAAGAAGCAATCCGTAAAAAAACTACACAAGACACTAAAAACTAAAAGAAAAGGTGTTGCAATACTGATGATTAATTACTCATCCTGTTTTACAACACCTTTTCTTATCTGCTATTTTCTTGATATAGTTCTCTATATTTTCCTGGTGTAAGTCCTGTTCTGTCTTTGAATTTACGTATAAAGCTAGATGAATTATAATATCCTACTTGTAACACAATTTCATTAATAGTAAGATTTGTGCTTACCAATAACTCTGTAGCTTTCTTTATTTTACGTTCATTCACCGCTTCGGATATATTGATTCCTGCCACTTCTTTGTAATACTTACTAAGCGCAGAATTAGACATCTGAAATTGATCTGCAACAACTTGAATATTAAAGGTTCCTTTACAATAATTCTCATCAATGTATAAATTGATTTCTGCAAATTTGTCTTTCTTTGTATCCTTCTTTAATTCATTCCATATATACACGGAGATGTTACACATATAATTTAGAAATTCCTCAGCTGTTTCATAGCTACCTAGTTTCATATGATTTTCTTGTTGATATTTAGAAGCTAGTCCCGGGAATGTATCATGCAAGAAATTAAATATCCCGAATATACCTGCCTTTACATGTTGTACATTCACATATCCAGAAGATGTAATTTCTTTATAATACAAGTAAATATGCTGAATTACTGCATCTTCTTCCCCTTCCATCAAGGTCTTGTAGAATAGCTGATAATCAAACGGATTCAAATTCTCGAATTTATCTTTTTCTAGCACCGAAAATTCTATTTTGGCACCTTTCCCCATTATGTAACGATACTCTAGCGCTAAAAGACCTTGATAATATAAGGTACTTATCTCATTAAAATACACCAATCCTTTCGTATATCCTAATGTAATATCCGCAGAGAATATTTGGAATAATTCTTCTTTTACTTCGAGTAATTGTCTTTCTTCATCAGTATTGTTGCTTTCACTCTTTATAAGTACATATATATATTTTGTATCATAAGGGTTAAGGTAAAACAATTGTTCATCCCCTATACACATATGAGAAAATAGTGGTAGCTTCTTCTTGCTTTCAAGCTTGACATCACAGTGATACACACCTAAAGAATAATATCTATTCGCAAATTCTAGCCCGTATGGAATTGTCAACTTATTCAAATCCTCTAAAGACACAACTTCTCCGACTAATAATTTTATAATATTACTATATAGCATATCCGACTTCGTATCATCAAGCTGAGTTCTCATACTCTGTAAGCGCGTGCTCATATTAGAAACAGCCTGAGTAATAGACTCAAAATCAGTACTTTGTTGCGTCTCGCCCTCTAATTTCACCATATCCGATATCTTATATATTGGATATGTCATCTTCTTCGCCAATTTATATGCCACAGCAGGTCCTACAATTCCAACTATCACAGTGCATATTGCAAGAATTAGCAACAACAATGTTACCTCTTTTGCTACAGGCTCTAGTGGTGTAATTCCCCAATACATCAGCGGTGTAACCTTCGAACTTAAACAATGTACCACATATCCTTTTCCATCTATTTCAACAATATCTTGATTCTCTAATTCTGACATGTCCAAGTTGTCCATACCTTGTCCATACTGATATAGGATTTCATTCTCTTGATTTGTCATTATTATATTGCTATCACTTAATATTGTTTCCTCTAATATACCATCAAAATATGCAGCTGGAATCGTGAATATATTTTTTGTAGGACCGCTACCGTATAGCCCCTCTAACACATAGAGTATTAATTCACCTGACTGGATATTTGCTTTTATAATTTGACTCCCATATTCGTCAACTCTATCCTCGATCGTGCTTTCCTCAACATGATAGATATCACCAAACAACTCTTTGGTAAATGTCCCACTGCTGCTTGCTATATATGGTGCATGTTGATTAATAATCATGATATTTTCTAAAAACGGGGTCACGGTCTTGACATTTTTTAGCGCTTCACAAACCTCATAATACACATAATGATCCTCTGTCTCTTTCCTATATGCATCCTGAATCAAATCATGCTCTAATATCATCTCATTCGAAGTATATATGGTATAGAATGTATTATCAAATGTTCCTCTAAGAAGTGTAATGCTCTCCTCTGTATGCAGACTCAACTCTTTTTCATTATAGTCATAAATGAAGTAGCCAAGACCAGTCCCCACAATCAACATAGGGATGATTAAAATCAAAATATAATATATTAAATATTCACTAAAAATACTTTTCGGTTTAAGACGCTTGCGTATATTCATTCATCCACCTTCGCTTCATTTCATTTTATGGATATTATATCATATCAATATATAATTTTAATACACAAATTTCATTTCAGGTAGTTTGTTTGTTCTTAAAATCAAGCAACCATATGCTTCGATTAACTGTTTTCCTTGAACCATATCTCCTGAAAGAATCTCTAGACTTTCTTCCTCTAGCCATACTTCATGATTCTCTTCTCCGTTATTCACTACAAAAGTATATACGCAACCATCTTCAGACACTCTGTGTGTTAATTCAATGCTCTGTGGACAACTAATTGTTTTTATTTCATTTTCAACACACAAATCTCTTATAAATTCATCAAACAATGTAGGTGCATTCATTACTGCTGAATAGTATACCTTTCCATCTCCCACACGGTTAACCGATAGTGCTGATGTTCCCTTGTAGAATTTCTGTGTGTAGGAAGCAATAATTTCTGCCTCTTTACAATCAACAATATCTAAGAAACACCCTACACTATGTTCTTTCCCTTTATAGGACACACTGTTATTCATATATGAAGGTAATGAATCAAACTCTTCCACCACAAGCCCTGCCATCTCTCTATAATATCCTGGCCATGGCATAAGTGTTGTAACATTAGCCTCAGTACGAATGCCTGTACGAACAGTCAACACTACATTTCCACCATTACTTGCATATTCTTGTAATTTTTTTGCAACAGATTCTTTACCAATGAATAAGGTAGGGGCTACAACAATCTTATATCCCGATATATCTTCATGCTCATCTATTACATCTACCGTTACCCCATTTTCAAGAAATGCTTGGTAATATTCTTGAAAATGATTTCTATAATTAAACTGACTATTCTGTACGTGAGTATTAAATGCCCACGCCGAATCATAGCTCCACAACATAGCAACTTCCGCTTTAACCTTAGTCTTCGCTATTTCTTCGCTATAAGGCAATAATTTCTGTGATAATTCCTGAACTTCATAGTACGCACGTCTTGGACTTCCATCATGACGGAGTAACCCTTGTGGATGCTGCTCTGCCCCATATCTTCCACTCCTAAATCGGAAGTACACTACTCCATTTGCTCCTCTTGCAATATCTTTGACAGTCCACATATATACCCATTGAGGTGGAATTGCCACATTATAATTCGAGTAGTTAAAATATCCATTCTTCTGCTCTAATACAAAGAAATTATCTCGAGTAACTCCTCTACTAAAATCATTTGCCAATGCATAACGTACGTAGTTAAAATCTACTGCTGGATAGATATCTATACCATAAAAGTCTAAGTGTTTTCCTAAATCAAAATAATTAAGATTCATAAACAATGTCATTCCATTATGAGTAACCATATGATCTGGACATATTTCATTGATAATATCTATCTGCTCTTTTAAATACTCTATTGCTGACCATGATGTAAATCTCTTATAGTCTAATTGTTGACTTACACTTATTGTCAATTCATTTGCAACAGATGGTGGCGCCACTTGCTCCCAGTTATCATATATCATACTCCAGAACACCGTACCCCACTCTTCATTTAACTTCTCCAATGATCCATATCTATTTTGTAGCCATTTTCTGAATTTCTCCGCACAGTGTGGGCAGCAGCATTGATTCGCATTTGTCTCATTATCCACTTGCCATGCAATCACTGCTGGATGATTCTTATATCGTTCCGCAAGCTTTTGTGTGATTCTATGACTATAAGCCTTAAATGTTGGATTGTTTAAACAATTTCTAGATCGAATCTCATCACTTTGCTCAATAACATCTGGATATGTAGCAAATATATCTGGATGCTTCTTCCACATCCACATAGGCGGAACCATTGTAGGCGTACACAAGATTGCATCTATATCCGCCTCATACAACATATCTAAAACAATGTCAAAAACACTAAAGTCAAACACATTATCTTGAGGCTCAATCACCGACCAACTAAGATCTACTAGTCTTGCAACATTGATACCTGCATTCTTCATCATTCTAATATCTTCCGTCCATCTTTTACTATCCCATTGCTCAGGATAGTAACACGCTCCAATATATATTTTATTATTCATCATATTCTCCTTATATTTACTTCTTCTTTTCACCTATCACACCCTCTGCCATCAGTAGTGCTACCATGATAATTCCTCCACCTAGAATCATATTCCACTTTAAGTCGTCAAATCCTAGAACGACAGAAAATAGCGATCCGAAAAGTGCCTCTGTTCCCAGTATAATTGCAACGCGTGATGCATTGACTTGCTTTTGTGCATATGTTTGAAGAAAATAACATAAGCATGTACTGCACAATGCTAAATACGCAACTGAACTTGCCCCCATTACATTCATAAGTGGCTGAATATCTCTATCTGTAAACCCAATAAATACAATAATTGATAAAATTGCCGCTACCGAAAATTGTATTAATATAATCGTTAATGTATCTTCTTTTTCTGTAACTAATCCTGTGGCAACTATCTGACCTGCAAAAAATACTGCACATAATAATGTCAAACTATCACCCAAACTAAATTGTATTCCACTTCCAGGTTGTATAGATAGTAAGAATACCCCTAGTAAGCAGATAACAGATGCTATAAACACTGTGTTTTTTGGTTTTTTCTTCGTCAATCCCCACCATATAAATGGAACCATTACAACATTCGTTGCTGTCAGGAATGCATTATTCGCTGGAGTCGTATACTGCAATGCTACAATTTGGATAAAGAATGCAAGAAATAAGAACACTCCCCCAGGTATCATCTTTATAATGGATCCGACTGTGATTGCCTTGATTTTTCCATAAGAAACAACTCCTATTACTATCGCAGCAATTGTAAAACGAACCATCATCAGTAGTTCCGGATATACACCTGCATCCAATGCATACTGAGATGCAATAAAACCAGACCCCCAAATTGCCGCTACAATTAATAATATAATTGTCCCCTTAGATTTCTTTTGTATCATATTTTATCGACCTTTCTGTTTCTTCTAATAAATATCGATTACTCATATAGAAGTAGCAAGCCGATGTCCATGTAAATGCCTTATCTTTTAGTGCATCACCAGTAATCGCATTAAAATTCTCAGCCATTCCACTCTTCTTAACTAAGTCTGCAAATCTACGTGCAATCTCTTTTGCTAGGTCCCCGTACCCATTCTTCTCTAATCCTTCTGATATCATTAGTGTACTAATTCCCCAAATCGGCCCCCTCCAATACCCATTCGGTCTGTAGTGGATACTATTTGTTGGCTCCGTAGCTAGTCCGTATTCTGTCAGATACTCTCCTTCTATTAATTCTTTTAATAAATTATCTCTTATCTCTTTTGGTAGCCGGTCTCCTAACATAAGTGGAATATAGCAGATAAGACTTTTTTCTCTCGTTACCTCATGACTCCCTGAACGTTTCGCAACTGAATAATTCTCAATAAAGCATTCTCTAATCATTGCATCAAGGCACTTCGCCTGGAGCTCCTCCCAGTAAATCTTCTCATCTACTCGTTCATATCTATCGCAATACTCAATTAGGAAATCCATCTGCAAGATTAAGAATGTCTGTAAATCTGGCGTCTCAACAGGCGGCTCCCCCATAAACAAGGTACTATTATCCCATCCCGAATCATTGCCATGTAGATATTCGCATACATAATCTCTATCACTATCTCTATAGTTAAACCACCAGTCCGTATTCTTTCCAACTTTCTCATATAAAATCTTCATAATGTCATCACTTATTGTCATATTTTGTGATATTTTCTGAATTGCCCATCCATATATTGGTGGTTTGCAGAAGTTCTGAAGGCAAAACACATCGTTCACTAAGTCTGGAATTGATCCATGCTCGTCTTGATAATCTAGAGGTATCATCAACTGATCAAGACATGTCTTCTGCTGCCCATATGACATAGCAATTGCATTCATACAATTATCCCAACTCCATATATTGCACATATCATTTTTCGACATATATATAGCTTCTCCTGTCAAGAATCGACTCTTTTTCACATGACAACTCCACAATATATAGGACGCAAGTAGTCGACTTTCTTCTTGTGTGTCAGGTGTCGGAAGCATGGTATTTGTAAACTCTTCGAACTCTATCTTTCGCAGTTCTAATAATTTCTGAAAATCCTCACATTTTGCTCGATATTCCCATTCTACTTCTATTTCTTGAACTACCCCTAGCAATCCAGACTCTCCTGATATCAAAGAGAAGGCTATTTGTTTCTTTTCTTGCTTTATTTTTGTCTCTCCCTTTGTTGTATGCAATGCCATCTTAATCCTATTTTGTGGAAGATTCAAAAGAATATACTCTTGTTTTTCATGGGTTTCTCTATAGCTATAACTATATCCACCGTTAAAAGTAAGATAGAATTCCATCTCCAATTCCTGAATATCCGATTGAACGACAAAACTATCTCTATCGCAGAAAGATATATATACGTTTCCATAAGATGTTGTAATCGTCATCTTTTGTGGGTTTCCACTGCATGTATATCCAATTTCTATACCTTTATAGATTAGTTTTATCCGAAATAATTTGTAATTTGTTACAGAACAACTTTCTCGAACATTTTTTAGATATAAGATTTTTCCACTCTCTTCTTCATATGTCGAAAAGGCCCAAAAACTTCCCTTATAACTAAACGGCACATCTAAAATATCAAACTTCATTCTATTTATCTCCTCTATATACAACTGCCATAACTAGCCTTAACCATTTTTCTTGGCTATTGTACTAGTTATGGCAGTTTGTAATTACTCTATTGGTTCACGTATCTGTCGTATGCCGCATTCATATGTTCTACATGCTGCTCTACATTTAATTGCTCTAATCCTTCGATATAAGCATCCCACTCTTCTTCAATTCCACCATTTAACAACCATTTTGATTGATAATCAGCAATATGATTTACAATATCTCCACCTGTTGTAGAAAACCAATCTGTCTCCTCTTCTGTGAATTTAAGAATTGGTAATGTTGCATTCGTCATATATTCTGCATAGTACTCTTCCATAATACTTACTTTAGATGACATCATCTCTGGTGTTTCTACTACTCTCTCATAGTAATCTTCATATACAGCTAGTGGACCCCAAATTGGAGCTTGCTGATAACGATAATCATCAAATCCTTGTCCTACTTGTCCTGCTTCAAATGCTGCTACTTCACCCTCAGCAGCTTCACTAATTGGTCCCCAACCTGCTGCCACAGATAATTCTTCTGCAAAGAATTGATCAACCCAACGAATTAGAATCTCTGGATTCTCGCATTGGTTTGTAATTGCGAATGTTGTAGATGGTGAGTTGCCACTTAATTCCTCTGTCCAAATTATGTCTCCATCTGGACCTGTCATTGGTGAAAGTGGAATATAATCATCCGCGCGATCTACTCCTACCATATTCTCACTATTCCACAATGTGAATGCTCCTAGCGTCATCTCTTCTGTCTGACCTTTCGCAAAGTATTGCTTAGAGTCTTGTGTGAATATTTCTTGATCAAATAGTCCTTCTTCAAAGTACTTATGTAATTCTGTTATAGCTGTTTTGTATTCCTCTGTATCAGCAGTAAATACAAGGTTACCATCTTCTTCTACTACAAAGTGATTGTAGAATCCTCTTCCTGTTACATCAATACGACCATATGCCCCGAATAATGAATGGATCCCTTGGATATAGTTATCAAATCTTGCTGAATATGGAATCTCATCCGCTACTCCATTGCCGTTAGGATCATCATTTTTAAATGCTGTTAATACATTGTAAAAGTCATCCATTGTTTTTGGAACTTCTAAGCCTAACTCATCTAACCAAGTTTTGTTGATAAATAATTGATCTGGGTTATAAGCACCTGGATCTACAATAATTGTAGATAATGAATATATCTTCCCATCTGTTGCTGTACAGCTCGCTTTATAATCAGGATATTTATCAAGTATTGCTTGAATGTTTGGCGCATAATTAGCAATTAACTCATCTAATTCTATAAATACACCTTGCTGTGCGTATGTAGATACATCTGTATCAGTGATTCCAGAGAAAAATGCATCTGGGTATGTACCACTCGCTAATTTTAAGTTCTTCTTTTGAGTCCAGTCACTAGTCGCAACTAATTCCCACTCAATGTCCACATTACTCTTTTCCTCTAACTCTATAAATAAATCCATCTCTCCAAAGTTTGTCTGACGAGTCTCATATGTAGACATAAGATCAAATGTAACTGTCTCTTCTACAATCTTATCTCCTTCTAAATACATGTTTCCTAACATTTCTTTTCCATCGACTACTGTAACCTCTGCATCTGCCACTGACTGAGAATCGCTTCCTCCGCCACATCCTACAACCATTGACATTGACATAACTACACATAATGCAAGTACAACTAATTTTTTCATTTTCTCTCTCCTCGCTTTTTTATTATCCTTTTACAGATCCTATCATCATTCCTTTACTAAAGTGCTTTTGCACAAATGGATAGATAATTAATATTGGTACCGTAGACACAATAATTGCACCATACTTAATCTGATCTGCAATTCTCTGTTGTGCTACAAATGATGTTGCATCACCAGTCATCATAGATGCACTCAACTCATTTTGAATCAATAGATTTCTAAGTATTAATTGTAGTGGGAAATCCGCTTCGTTTGATAAGTAAATCATCGGTCCAAAGTATGTATTCCACATTGCTACTCCATAGAATAAGGCCATAACTGCTATAATTGATTTTGATAATGGTAATATAATTTTTGTAAATGTCTGTAATTCATCACATCCATCTATATATGCTGCCTCATGTAGTTCTTCTGGTATCTGAGCTCTAAACATTGTTCTTGCAATAATAAAGAACCATGGTCCAACCGCTCCTGGTAATACAATTGCCCACATCGTATCTAACATTCCAAGTTTTTGAACCGTTAAATATGTAGGAATCAAACCTCCTGAAAATAGCATAGTAAATGTTATCATATACATAAGTAACTTGCTATATGGTAATTTCTGTCTTGATAATGCATATGCACCGCATATTGTGCAGAATACACTTATCGAAGTTCCTACAAGTGTGTAAATAATTGTATTTTTATATCCTGTCCATATAGATGTATCCTTAAACAACTCATTATAACCATCTAAACTAGGATTTTGTGGAAATAGTAATACTTTCCCTTCGTATACTGCATTTGGATCACTTACAGATGCTATTACAATAAAGTAAAGGGGATATAGTACTAATAAGCAACAAAATGCCATAAATACTATTGTAAAAATATTGAATAATCGGTCTGCGCGACTCATTTTCATCTTTGTATTTCTCATTCTATCTCCTCCCCCTTCTATAATACTGATGTTTCTGAATATTTCTTGGCCATATGGTTAACCCATAGCAAGATAGCTAAGTTTATTACTGAATTGAATAGTCCAATTGCTGTAGAGTAACTAAACTGTGCCTCTAGAATACCTTGTTTGTATTCATATGTCGATATAACTTCTGACGATGTTCTATTTAGAGAATTCTGTAATAACAATACCTTTTCATATCCAACAGATAACATCTGTCCAGCGCTTAGTATTAATTGTGTAATGATAACTGGTAATATTCCTCTAAAATCTATATTCCACATTCTCTGCCAACGGTTTGCTCCGTCTACCTCTGCTGCTTCATATAATGTAGGATCTATCGCCGACAAAGCCGCAATATAGATTACAGTTCCCCATCCAGTACTCTGCCATACTCCCGACAATACATAGATGCTCTTGAAGTATTCTGGTTCTCCTAAGAAAAACTGTGCTTCGAATCCTAATGCTGTAATAAATTCATTAATAATACCATTTGTTGGACTAAGGAAAATATTTACCATACCGATTAATACAACGAGTGATATAAAATGCGGTGCAATTAAAATATTCTGTATTAGAGTCTTATGCTTCGGCTTTCTTAGCTGATTCAATAATAAGGATATAATAATTGGTAGTGGAAACGATACTACTAATTGGTAAATACTAATTGTTAATGTATTCTTTAATATCATTCCAAATTCAGGTGATGTAACAAATCTTTCAAAATGTTCAAGTCCTACCCATGGACTCTGTGTAAATCCTAATGTTGTTACGTAATCACGAAATGCTATCTGCACTCCGTACATAGGGTAATATCTGAATATAATGAAATAGACAATTGTTGGTAGTAACAGCAAATATAATTGCCAGTACTTCTTTATATTTCCAACAAAGGATCTTTTTCTTACTACGTCTGGATATCTTGCCCCAATGACTTTTGCTTTCTTCCCTTTCATGTGTGTTTTACTCCCTTCTGTATAGCTGTGTTTTTCATGTGCTCATCCTATCACGCCCCCAATTGCATTGTAAATAATTCGTATTTTCTCGCATATGCCATATATTTTTCCGCGTATTTGCAAGGGATAAGCCATATTTTCCCAATGTGCGACTTTTC
>CAYIYM010000004.1:0-3066 GCA_964367685.1 uncultured Lachnospiraceae bacterium | reverse complement strand
ACTTAAAAAGACAGGAAAAGAAAAAGGACCTTACTGATTTTCATTTCTGAAAACTAGTAAGATCCTAATTTGTATTAAGTTATAGGTAATTCACTATTGCTCGATTATTCATCTCTTCTTATCTCATATATAAACCGGCAAGTAGCATATTTTCATCAAATGTAATTGTGTATGTTACATTCACATTCTCATATTCAACTGCAACTTCACATACTACGTAGCTGTTACCAAGTTGATTAACTTCTGTCATATATACCTTTCCGTATGATACGTTCTCACCCCACTTACTAGCAATTTGATTTCTCGCATCTTCTATAATGGCTTTTGTCGTATTGGATTTCATTTCATTAATAGATATATTTTGCAATTCATCATAATTTCCTTCATCAAGCAGCTCTATCGATAAATACACTTGTTCCTCTACTTGTTTCTGATCAAAATATACACTCTCTTCTACATCTGAAGTTTTTGGAAACCACAAATAGATAGATAGTAAGACAGTAACTACTATAATTAAAGTCACGCATAGAATTTTAATTATTTTATTTCGCTTATATGCTCGCTTCTCAGTGTCTGATAAATTGTCATTGAACTCATCTGTTATTTCTCTTACTGTTCCCATTTCTAATAAAACATTCTCAAGTGATTCTCCGCTATCAATACGAGTCTCAATATCTGTTTCCAACTGTTTACGAATCTCTTGTTTTCTCTTTGAAGTACATTTAATCCCACACAACGCTTTATTGACATATTGCTTTTTATTCATCTTCATACCCTCCTATCATTGAATTCACACATTCTGAAATAGTTATCCATGATTGAACAATTTCTGCATATGCTTCTCTCCCCTCTTGTGTAATCTCGTAATATTTTCGCGGCACTTGCTTTCCCTCGCCTTCTTGCCACTTACTTATTACAAAGAATTCATCTTCGAGTCGATATAAAATCGGATATAAGGTTCCATCCTTTAGCACAATAACATGCTGACTCTGCTCTTTTATCTCCTGAATAATTTGATACCCATACCTAGGACCTGATTGAAGGAGATTCAAAACAAGCATATCTAAAATGCCTTTTTTTAATTGTCGTTCATATTTATCATTCATAATTAATCTCCTTGCTACGTGTTACAATGTATTATTATATATGGCACTATGTATTACTAAGTACATTGTATTATATTTGATTGTAAATTTCAATAGATTTATTTTAAATCATCCAAATTCTGAATACAAAAAAGACCTTACTAGTTCTCAATTTCTGAAAACTAGTAAGGTTTTGATTTATATAGATTTATAAACTTCCATCACCTTAACTTATTTACCAATTTTATTTAATTGATTCAACTGCTCTTCATTCAATTGGGCAATTGGTGAATTATCGTCTGTAGTTGTTCGATTCTCTACGATTAACACTTCCCCATCTTCATTCATAATGTGGTTATGCCATACTCCTTTTTTCACATTATAGAGTTTATGTGGTTCCATATTTACTTCTATAATCTCTCCTGGTTCTTCTCCATCACCAGCTAAAAACAAAGTACATGATCCATTCAACAATACAAATACTTCATCTGTTTCATCATGCTTTTGCATGGTCTTAATATTTTCTAGAAGTAGATCATCGCAAAACTTTAATCCTGCTACTCTCCACTCTCCATAATCGATTAGTGGCTTATATCCTTTCGGTTCAAATGTTACAATCTCAATTCCTTTTTTATTTTCCATCTCTTTTCCTCTTTCTCATTATATAACCCTTAATGTTAAGCTATTTATTATATACCTAAATACATGCTATATTCAATAGCATTTTGTCCATTTCCTTACTTATATATAGAAAAGAAGAATCTCATTCACTCCGTGAGTTAATATTAACAATTAAAACCTTTCAATCAATGTTTCATGATCTATTAATTTCGGGAACGGAGCCGTTGGAAGCTGTTGGTACCAATAAGCCACGGAGATGAAATCATCTTCTCGCGGCAGGAAGTGTGACCATTTCCCTTCATCATTCTTAATCCACCCCAAATCTTGAACCGTCACTTTCAATTCACTGTCAAATCGAATTGGATCTACTACATGCCATCTATACAGATTGAATCTTTGTTGCACCTCATATAAACCATCTGGTTTTCCTACATGCGGCATTCCCGCATACTGACTGTTATATGTCTGATATTCAGACTCTGTGTCCCAGTTGAATGCGCCACAGAAATAATCTTCTAATCCCGTTGTGCAAACACTGGGATATTCTTGATCCCCATCCATATAGAATTTAAATTCCCCTTCGCCCCACCAACGCGATGCACGATTCAACCCTACATATAAAGCAGTTCCGATATAAGTTCCTTTTCCCTTAATTCCATCTATGACTGTATGTACTCCTTTGTATGGAACAGGCATGGACACGCGAAGTTGTGCGTGAAAATATCCAGCTTCTTGGGGAATTAACTTTTCTTCATAATTCACTTGATAATAAATTACTTTTGGGTTTACGGTACGGTTTTCAATAGTAATCACCGCTCTTTTCCTAAATGGCATCGGAATATAACTATTAAATCCCCTATTGGGATTTACGGACATCAAAGCAGAATCCACTTTGTATATCGGTCCTTTATTCCATGTATTTTCTTCTATCTTAAATGGTGGTGCAAATCCATATAAGAAAAATTCTGTTAATGTGCTTTCTACAGATGCTTGGTCTTGATTATCCCAATACATTCTTATAACTGCACCTTGGTCTACTTCCCCCGTAAGCCAAATGCTTTTAATTTCGCCCTCTCCTTCAATATCCACAATAGTATACGTGGATTTTGGCGGAATAGTAATAAAGGGTCTCGATTTCCATCCCTTTCCTAATCTCTCTCCTGGAGATCCTGGAAGTGGTTCTGCCATTGCACCACGCCCTTTTTCTCCAGTAGGATTTTCCGGAGAAATTGTTTTACTTACTGTATCATTTAACATATAAAATTCATTTGTCATTGTAATTAAACCCCTTTCTTTTATCCTTTTACAGCTCCAGCTACCATTCCACTTGTAAATTGTTTCTGCATAAACAAATAGATGA
>CAYIYM010000003.1:98814-151492 GCA_964367685.1 uncultured Lachnospiraceae bacterium | reverse complement strand
TTTGAAAATGAGGATTTGTATTCAGTTATGAAGAAATATTGGAACGCTATTGGGATAGCGCCCAAAGGAATTGTTTTAATGGAGTATCATATCTGTCATACTAAACTAGAATTGAAATTGAAACAAATTAATGTATTGAAGATCATTTATATCATGGATGGAGTGGATTATGAAAAAACTATTTTTAGTATTAAGCATATTGTTTGCAATATTAACTTTTATTGGCGTAGGGTATGTATTGTTAAATGAAGGGCGTCCGAGTGCAGGGTATGCAGTCATTCCATTAGTTTTTGAATTACTATGTGTATCTGTATATAGAAAGTGCAAATGATTTATAAAATTAGAGGTCGTTTAAATGAAAATTTAAAAGTTAACAGAATGAGAAATAGCACAAGCAGTTGTTTTAATGGAGTGCCATATCTGTTATACTAAACTAGGAATGAAATTGAAGCAAATTAATGTATGGAAGATTTATATAACACGATAGTATGGAGTTAAGATTATGACGAATTATTCGGAAATAGCAATAAAAAAAATAAGAAAAAATACAATCGAAAATACCACTAAAAATATCTTTTATATCAGAAGTATTTGTCAAGAATATGATATTACCGAAACACGCCTAATTGAAGAACTACTGGGAAAACCAATTACCTTAAATTTTCACCCAGACAGATTGTGTGGAAATGGTAAAGTTATATTGGATAGTCTTTTTGATGACGGAAAATATGAAGGGCAATTTATCACCAAAACAACAAACGGAGGTGATACAGCGTATATAGGTGGTCAACGTTTTAATTGGGAACAAGAGTTGTTTTTCAACTCTTATCCACAAGATTATCTTGAACGTCCTAAATATGGGGCTTTGAATATATTAAATTACTCAGACGGTGCAACACCACGTTTTGGTTCTTGTTATTTTGTGCTAAGTCATAGTGTTGTAGAAAGATGCACGTTTGCGTATGGAGATAGTTCTAATAACCCTAAAGGGTTATGTACAAGTGATACTTTTGACGAAATAATTGTAAAAATTCTTGAAGATATACAAACTAATGCAAAAATATTAAACCAGTCAACTTCTTCAATACAAGAGGGCTTAGCTGTTTTGTTTCATAATTCAAAAAGGACTTTTTTAGGAAGAAGTTTAGACCATTATATAGAAACACATATACACGGTGATATTAACCTTAAAACTGATATTAGCGAATTTCACATAGATAGTTCTTATCAAAATACATCTATTGAAGAAAAGGCTAAAAAACTATGTGATAAATACGATATGAGTTTAAGGCTTATTCCCAAAAGAGAAATTCGAGTTAATGAGATAAACAAGTTGTTTCGTGGTAATAAAATAAGACCTTTAGCAGAGAGAATAGATACCTCGTTCGGGCATAATAAAGGTGTTATCAATGCTTATTTAATAGGTGAAGCGTCACGTTATGATAAATCTGATTGGGTTGATATTGGTAATCAATCCGAATTATTCCAATATCTAAAACAACTTTGGCATACAGTAGCGTATTTTGGATAACGGTAAATAAAATGAACATAATCTTTGGCATGGATAACAATTGAATAATGAAATAGATAATTGAAGCAGAGAAGTACATCACAAATGTGTGAGTATTGTCTCTGCTTTTTTTATACATAAAATTAAGAAGGAAGAAAGATGGAGGAGAAAATCATTGAAAAGATGCAGAAACTATTTGATCAAAAGAATCCAGGATACGCTTATATTTATCCCCAAGAATCGGAGCAGTGGGATGAGAGGTGTTTTCTATCGCTGACACCTAAGAATATTGCCAATATAAGAGATGGAAGTATAACAGTTACTATTGTTTTCAATGGTAGAATGATACTTTTATGAAACAGTATATTATACTAAATTTGGTCAAAAATAAACCTAAATGATATTCATTAGCCTAATATTTAGTTTTTTTATGCGATTGATTTGCCTAATGAATTGAATTTCGCCTAAAATAACGATATAATTAGGAGAAAGAAAAGGAGGTAGGCGAATGAGAATTTTTGATTATTCTACATTAAAAGATTATGCGTGGGACAGTGAACTCCTAGGTCTAGTTGCACAAATACATGAATACAAAGGTAGGCAAGAACTTTATTTAAAGCAAAAACCGCAAGCATTGGATAAGTTAATTGAAATTGCTAAAATTCAAAGTACAGAAGCATCTAATAAAATTGAAGGTATTGTTACAACAAGCACACGAGTAAAGCAGTTGATGTTAGAAAAAACGACACCTCAAAACAGAGACGAGGAAGAAATAATGGGGTATCGTGATGTGCTTAATACAATTCATGAAAGTTATGAATATATTCCTATTCGTTCTTCATACATCTTACAGCTTCATAGAGATTTATATAAATACTCCGAAAAATCAATTGGAGGAAGATTTAAAAATACACAAAATGTTATTGCGGAGACGAGAGCTGATGGAACACAAAAGGTTCGATTTATGCCACTACCACCTTATGAAACAGAAGGTGCAATTGATGCTATTTGTGAGAGTTTTAATAGTGTAATTGATTCTTGTGTAATTGATCCATTGGTTTTAATTCCTATTTTCATTAATGACTTCTTGTGTATTCACCCATTTAATGATGGGAATGGTCGTATGGCGAGACTTCTTACAACATTATTGTTATACCGGTGTGGTTATGTGGTAGGTAGATATATAAGTTTAGAAAGCAAGATAGAAAAAACGAAGATTAAGTATTATGATGTGCTTGAGGAATGTGGTATAAATTGGCATGAAAATGCAAATAATCCGGTCCCTTTTATAAAATATATACTTAGTATTATCCTTGCAGCTTACAGAGATTTCGAAATGAGAGTGGATTATGTAGATGAAAAACTTCCAGCGATCGAACAAGTAAGAAAAGCAGTTTGTGATAAAATCGGTAAGTTTACAAAGAGCGAAATCATGGAACTTGTTCCTGCGATAGGAAAAGCATCCGTTGAAAATTCTCTTAAAAAACTCATGGAAGAAGAGTTTATAACTCGTCATGGAAAGGGAAAGGCTACATTTTATACAAGAAACGATAGATAAGAATAGGTGGTTACTCACTAGATGCACAAAAATCCCGTATGAAAGCCATTGCTGATTTTTGTGGTTACGAAATCGTTTACGAATATGAAGATGCAGGAAAATCTGGGAAATCAGTAGAAGATAGACTTGAATTTAACCGTATGATAACAGACAGAGCATAGCCACGAGCATAAGCACATAATTTTAATGATAAAGAACAAGAAAATAGTTGCCGAAAAAATACTACATACGCATACGCATGAGAGTTTTATGCATTTTCATAAATAATAAAGCACTTAATCTATAAGCATTTATTGACGTTGCTAAGATACTTTTTTTGGCATATCTTTCTGCTGAAGCATTTGGTAGATATAAAATCGGTAGCGAAAAATTTTTTCTAGTTACTACTATCACTGCTGGGCTTGCATCGCACTTGAAGTGAAGTTTGAGTATTTATTTTACTTTGAATAAAATGAGTAGTAATCTTAGGCACGGATAACAATTGAGTAATAAAATAGATAATTGAAGCGGAGAAGTATATCACAAATGTGAGAGTACTGACTCTGCTTTTTATAATACATAAATTAAGAAGGAAACAGCAGAGAAAGTCTTAATATGGATAGATATTTATTGCAATATGACTTTGATGTATTATAATTGAAATATGTAAGGTATCTGTACGATTGTTTCTATTATGCAAAAGATGTCTGAACAACTGAGCTTATTACAAAAATACCTATCAAAAGAATACAGAAAGTTTTTTGAATAGCTTATTTTTGGAACTCGATCAACCAATAAGTTAGAGGTAAAACGCATCGTGAAAGGAGAGTGCGATTATGAAAAAAATAACTTTATTAATGGTATCAATTTTATTAGCAGGAATATTTCTTGTTTCTTGCGCAGATGGGGATTCAGTGATATCTATAGAAAAAGATAGCATTACGATAGATCTTTATCCAGCAGATGCTGACTTGACAGATGCACCTAATCTCATCGTGGAACAAACGGAAGGCATTGATAATTTAGGAGGCTGGCAAGAATATGATATGCCGTCTTGGAACATAACACTGGAAGAGGCAACAGCATTTGAGCTCGAAATGGAATATTCGAGATATAATGCACCTAATACATGGGGAATTGTCTTAATAGAGGGAACGAATGGCTATGAGATTATGATTGAAGTAAGATTTACAGCCACAAGTACAACCGACGATGATTGGTCAGTTTACGAGAAGATTGAAAACAGAATAGCAAATATGCTGCCAGCAGGAGATTATAAAGTTACGTTAATTCCAAATTATGACAAGAGTGATGAGCCACAACCGAGTAATTTTATTAATCTTAGATCAATGTCTTTTGTTCTAAATCCAGATGCAGAGTTAAGTGATGAAGTTTTAAATTATAACAGTAATAATGAGTCTTCAAATGAAGATGATTACCAGCAGGATAGAAAAGATTGGGAAGAACGTTTTGGCTATTATGTAGCAGATATAACTGCCGAGAATATCGAAAACTATACAGGAACTTGGTATTTATATGGAGATTCTTCAAATCTTTATTATATATTTAAAGACAATAAATTTGAAGGATTTGATCCAGATGGAAATCATCAAACAGGAATATGGGGAGTAACAACTACTACAAACCATACCCCTATAGAACCTGTTGAGGAAGAGTTAATTGAGTTTTATCCTTCTGATGGTGTTGATTCACGTTTAACTGTTTTACCTATAGACAATATTGTGTTACATAATTCTATGCTTAAGACTTATTATGTAAGATCAGAAGCAATCGGAACGCCTGAGGCGGATTTGCTCATCGAGCGACTGTCCTTGATTTCGCCTGCCGGAAGTTGGATTGGTGATGATTTTACTTTCGATTTTGAGTATTATGACAATGTGTTTAACGTATATCCACAAAGTACGGAGCTAGAAAATCTATCTCTTAGTGGAATGTGGAATATCGACGGTGATATTCTGACGCTTGAATTTGATGATGGCACCGTAGAAACTACAAAGATTATTGAAAATGAATTTATGGTAGACTATTATGGTGGTCTTGTGTTTTCAGTTCAATAGCTGATAGAGATATAGTGAAAAACAAGGAGGTGTTTTAGCGAGGAGAAACAAGGAGAAGATTTTATGAATCCATTTGTGATACAGCAAAAGAAAGGAGTAAAAACATATGAGTAAGACAATAAAATTAATAGCCATCAATATGTCAATAGCGGGAGTTTTAACACTTATAGGATACTTTGTGGGATTAATGGTTCAAGATGTGGTGTTGTTGCCAGACAAGGGTGCGTCCTGGTATTATTGGAAACTGCCAGATCCGACTTGGATGTCAAGGGCTACAGCTTGGATAGGATACATATTGCATCAAGTTTCCTTGTGGTATGTTATCATAAAAATGAGCCGAGCCAAATTAAAGATATCAGAATCATTAAGTAAGTATAACATTCAGTTAATCGTTATCAATACGGTTTTCATTTTTTTTCATATGGTGCAAACAATATTTTGGTACGATGGATTGGCGCAAGATGTGCCAGTAGCAAGTTCACAATTTTCTGTTATCATCATGCTTGTACTTATTCTGATTTTAGAAAATGGGAGAAGAGGATTATTCTTTGGTAAAAAAGCAAAACTACCATCCAGTGGCACAAAATTAGTTTTTAACTATCATGGTTTTTATATAGCTTGGGCGATAACGTATACCTTCTGGTATCATCCAATCGTTGGAACAGCAGGCCATTGGTTTGGGTTCTTCTATATGTACTTGCTGTTTATACAACTGAGTTTGAGTGGCACAAAATACCACTTTAATAGAGTGTGGACATTCGTGCTTGAAATCACAGTGCTATTTCATGGAACGACAGTTGCTATCCTTCAAGGCTCTGGAATTTGGAGTATGTTTTTCTTCGGATTTGCCACAATGTTCATAGTTACACAACTTTATGGACTTGAAATAAGCAAAGCATGGAGAAGAGGGTTCACCGTTTTCTATGTGTTATTTGCAGTATTTGTATATAGTGGCGTATTTTTTGATAAAGAGATTTTTATGATTCATCAAGTACTATGGATCCCAATTATCTTATATGCCCTTGTCTTTATCATAGTGTATGTACTGTCAATACCTTCACTTGTAAAGAGGGAGTAAAGGCATTTGGTGGAGAGGAGAGCAAACTGAAGAAGGAGGTTAAAATGCCAATAGAGAACTATTTAAAATGTGTTGATGAGCCTGTTAGAAACAAGGTGTTACCACTAATAAATTATATTGAAGTGAATTATCCGACTGCTGTATTCGATGAATATTATTCGGAAAAATCACATATCCCGACATGGAGAATTAATGATTCTTATGTGGGAATTGGTTGCCGAAAGCATTATATTTCTGTATATTTCGGGACAAGTGAAGCGGCGCAGATCGTTGCAGAAAATACACCTTATTGTAGAGCGCTAAAAAGTTGTGTAAATCTCTCGTATAAGAGAGAACTTCCCTATGCAGCTTTGTACAAAGGCATTGACACTTCGTTTAACAATAAGGATAAAACAAGTGAAAAAATTAAATTTAATGCAATCATACAAGAAGGACGGGGTGGAGGCGCTTACGTTGCATTTCCCCGCGACATTAAAAAAGAATTTGGAAAAGGGCGTCTTAAAGTAAATGCCACTTTTGAAGGTATACCATATAAAGGGAGTGTTGTAAATATGGGGGTTAAAAATCCAGACGGCTCAGTTTGCTATATTTTGGGCATGCTAAAGGAGATTCGAAATAAGTTAGAAAAGCAAATCGGTGACAGTGTTTATGTCGAAGTAGAAGTAGAACAGTAGTATTTTACGAATTCAAGTCCCAATTTGACTCCAGTCAACATGTCGATTCCAGAAGTATGGCCAATAGAAGAGAAGGTGTTGAGAATATCGGAAGATTGAGATTGATGTGGCAGTTGTAATAATGCTTCGTGAAAATATTGGTTACAAGCTAATTTTACGAAATTACCACTAATATCATTGGTACGGTCTAGATTGGCAAGTAATCGTGTGCTTAGAATGCTGTGAAAGCGATGTGATTGAGTGAAGGAAAGGGCATAAAGAAATCCACATAAGAAGTCATCGCCACTTGGTGTTAATCCAATTCCAAGCCCTAATAATTTCACGAGGGAATCTGCTGCCGCTTCATACGAAGTGCTCGAAATTGCATGAGCACAGTTGCTAAGAATATTATGATAGAAGGAAAGCATCTCTGGCGAGGTGTGAAATCCAGAAGCTTTTGAAATATTTAAAGCCGAAATCACTAATGTATTTAATTCAGATAGAGAACATGGATGCGAGGTGTGTATAGTTGGCACGCCTCGTTTTGCTATATCTAGAGAAAAAGACAGTTTTGATTTTGGAAAATAAAGTGTTTCTGGTGTTAGACGGCATTCCTCTGATAGCTCGGGAACAACATCCCATGCTGAAATTGGTGAAGCGGAAAGTATGCTAACAGGTGATACCAATGTGTTTGGACTTTGGATCGCAATGATATATTCATTTGTTTGTAGATTGATGGTGTTATTATAAACTGAATGCACATATGCAATGGAATTCGTAGATAAGATTTGGTCAACTAAAGTTGTAGTTTTTGAAATAAAATTATTCATAAAAAAGTCCTTTCAAATTCATCATATGTATCATAATACATAAAAAAAAGAGGAAATTCAAATGCTAAAATGTGAAAAGTGGTTTACAAATAAAGAAAAATTTACAATAATTACAAAAATAAAGAAAAAAAGAGCATATTTTTAGAGTATTTTCACAAAAATGATTATAGCGGTTTAGTGTTATTGTGCATTGTTATTAAAGAAAAATTAAGGTATTATTAGAGTTAGAAACATTAGTTAAAAATTGGTTACCAAAGGAGACGAGACATATGTATGATTTATTAGTGAAAAATGGGAAACTCGTAACGCCAGATAGAATTTATGAGGCAGATATCGTAATTCAAGATGGGAAATATGCAGGATTTCTTACAGCAGGGAGTGTTGTAGAGGCGAAAGAAGTAGTGGATGCGAATGGAGGATATGTATTCTCTGGAATTATTGATTGTCATGCGCATTTAAATGAGCCAGGATTTGAGTATAGAGAGGAATTTGAAACCGGATCAAGAGCAGCGGCAGTTGCGGGCTGTACATGTTTGATTGATATGCCATTAAACAATGATCCATCTCTTATTAACAAAGAAATATTTGACTTGAAGATGAGCCGAATAGGGGCGCATTCTGCAGTGGATTTTGCACTTTGGGGAGGCATTGTAGGTGATTATGATGAGAGTCCAGAGTCGATTAAGCACAATGTAGAAGATTTAGTTGATCTTCACAAGTGTGGGGTTGCAGCGTTTAAGGCATTTACTTGTCCAACAGGTCCAATTTTCCCACCGGTTAATATGGGGATTGTACGTAAAGCCTTAGAGAAATTAAAGCCGTATAATGCACTTTCAGGATTCCATTGTGAAGAATTTGGAATGGTGAAAGAAGCAGAACGCGATGCACAAGCAAAAGAAAACAGAAGCAGAGATGAGCAAATCAGAGACTTCTTAGATGCACACGATGTATGGACAGAATTGATTGCTACAAAGAACATATTGGATTTGGTAAGAGCTACAGGTGGAAGAGCCCACATTTGTCATGTTAGTCATCCTATGGTAGCAGAAGAAGTGAAGAAGGCAATTGCTGAAGGACTTCCAGTATCGGCAGAAACATGTCCTCACTATTTAGGATTTACAGAAGATTTGGTATTTGAAAAAGGCGTTCCAGCAAAGTGTACCCCGCCAATGCGTAAGCAAGGAGATATGGAGAAGTTATGGGATTATGTATTAGATGGAACACTTTCATGTATCGGAAGTGATCATTCACCAGCAGCTGATGAAGAGAAAGATAATGCTACAAAGAGTATTTGGAGTGCATGGGGCGGATTAAATGCAATTCAATTCTTCTTACCAATCATGTTTGATTTGGTTGTAAACAAGAAAGAACTTAGCCCTACATTGATTGCGAAAACAATGTGTTATAATCCAGCAAAAGTATTTGGATTATATGGAAAGAAGGGTGGATTTGAGCTAGGTTTTGATGGAGACATCGTAATTGTTGATCCAAATAAAGAATGGAAGTGTGTACAAGAAGAGTTATTTACGAAAGGACATATCTCTTGTTTTGATGGATTAGAAGGAAAAGGAGCACCTACACATACAATTATTAGAGGAAAAGTAGTTGCTGAAAATGGAAAGTATAATGAAGATGCGATTGGATACGGAGAATTTGTCCCAGTTGGGAAATAATCTAGTATAGAAATCTAAAATGTGAATTAGGAGGAAATGAAATGAGTAGCACAAATGAAAACAAAGAAGCAGGGTCATTAGCGCCGATTAAACCAGAAGATCGTATTGAGGGTCTGTCTTCATATCTATGTATGTGGCTAGGTGGATGTGTATCTATCGGAACATTTACATTAGGATCAGGGCAAATTGAAAAAGGATTGAGTCTTACACAAGCATTCTTGGCAATGTTAATTGGTTCTTTAATTCTTATTGTATGCCTTTGCTTAAATGATCAATTTAGTTACAAGAGTGGAGCACCTTATGCAGTACAATTAAAGAGTGCATTTGGAACAAAAGGAAATGTAATTCCATCCCTATTGCGAGGATTGCCAGCTATCGTATGGTATGGATTCCAGAGTTGGTTAGGAGCGAGTGCCATTAATCAAATTTCTATGTCGTTAACAGGATATGATAATATTGTTCTTTATTTCTTGGTATTCCACGGATTACAAGTTGTAATTTCGACAACAGGATTCCACGGAATTAAATGGCTAGAGAATATTGGGGCAGTTGTAATTATTTGTTCATTGATTTATATGTTCTATGTGTGTGTAACACAATATGGAGATGTAATTGGCACAAAGCTTGTTAATATCGAAGGAACATGGGGAATGCCATTTATCAGTGCGATTGTAGCATTCTTTGGAGTTAATATTACAGTTATGCTTAATGCAGGTGACTATGCGCGTGAATTAAAGCATGGGTATTCGACAACAAAAAGAGGGTTTGCATACTTTGGCGCTATGGTACCAACAACTGTATTTATGGGATTAATTGGTCTTATGATTTCAACAGCAACAGGAATCGCCAATCCGATCAATGCATTTGCAGAAGCATCAGATAATCAAGTACTTGTAATCATTACATTATGCTTTATCTTATTTGCGCAAATGACAACAAACTTAGCAAGTAATGTTATTCCACCTACATATGCATTAATGGATGCATTTAAATTAAAGCACAAGTCAAGTGTAATCCTTGTTGGTATTCTTGCAATTGCAACATGCCCATGGATCTTAACAAGTGATGAGTCGGCAGCAGGTCTTAACTTGTTTATATTAATTTACACAGCGTTCTTTGGGCCAATCTTTGCTGTATTAATTACAGATTATTACATTTTACGTAAAAAAGTAGTGGATGTAGAAGATTTATACAATGAAGAAGGTTCTAGAAAAGGTTACAATAAAGCAGCGATTGCAGCTATTACTGTAGGGGCTTTAATTGGACTTGTGAATGTAGAGATTTCATTCTTTACAGCTACAATTCCTACAGCATTGGTATATTATTATGGAATGAAAAATATGAAGTCATGTGAAAGTTTTAGAAAAGGAACAATTTTCCAAAAATAATTTCTCGGAAATAATTTCATAAGAAAATGGTAAAAGCGACTTTGTATAAGTGTAAAACTTATGCAAAATCGCTTTTCTTTTGAGATTACAAGTTGTCTATAAATTGGAGTGTTTCTAAGAGAAGGGATTGCGTGTCGGAAGAGGATTCATCTCGGTCAAAATCGTGAATGCCTCCAGAAACTATATAAGAGGTTACATTGTATCTTTCGTTTAAAGACTGAAATTCAGAAAAAGGAACATCGGGGTCATTTGTGGCATGTGCACAAAAGAGGGGACATGGCATTTTATTTACTAATCGAAGGCTATAGTCCAAAAGTAGATGCTTCTCTCGTCCTTCAAAAACAAGGGAAAACCAGATACCACGTTGCCTAGCGCCAATGTATAAAGGCATAGCTTGTAAAAGATCTCGGCTAGTTTCCAAAGTTGTAGGTAGCTTATCAAAGATGGCATCTGGAATAGTAGGAAATTGAAGAAATCCTTTACTCTTATACCATTCATCACATAATAATCCATAGCCATAATAAGAAATGATTCCTATAGGTGATTCCTTATGCTCTAACTTAGAAGCGGCGAGTAGTGCAAGGTAGGCGCCAGCTGAACGGCCCCAGAGAAGATAGGGCGATTCTGCTCCTAGGAGTGAGTTGCGATGAGTCAGGTAATATTCGATAGAGGATTGAATATCGGCCAAAATTTCGGGGAGTTTCACTTGTGGTGCGAGTGGGTAATTTAATGCTAAAATAGGGTATCCTTTATTAAGAAATGCAGAAACGTGGGAGCTTGGAAGGTCGTCTTTGGAGCCAAATAATAAGCCACCTCCATGGATATATATAATGCAGGGTTTTTTATGATGATTATCTGGTGTGTAAAGTGTAGCGTCTATGCAATAAGGTGTACCGTCTGGAAGTTCTTTTGGTAGTTGTAAATGTATAAGATTCATAGAAGTATCCTTTCGATTGAGATTTTATAATCACTATTCTACCCTAATTTAGGGTAAAGTTCTATAAAAAATTCGCTATACAAGTATTAAAAAATGGTTGATGTGTAATATGTACTATATTTCAAAAAAGAAATTTGTATATTTTGTCAATTGCAAAATCACTTATAAAATGGCATTATTATATTAAAAATGTGGTCGACCACAGAAGATGAAAGTGAGGATAAATTATGAGTTATTTAGATGGACGTACAGGATACAGAGAGGAATTACTAGAGACAAGGTCAGTTGTTAAGAAAAACAACTATGTAATATTAGAGACAGATGGTCTTGTAAAGAATAGTTTTCCAGGTTATGTAAACTGTGACGTGACAATTCTAGGATCACCAGCAATGGGAGCAACATTTGTTGACTATCTTGTTACTATGCATGAAGGCGGAAAGAATGAATTCTTCGGAGGAGAGGGAATCGAAACATTTTTATATGTGGTAGAAGGTGAAGTGGAGATTCGTAATAGTGATAAGTGTGAAGTTCTTGGAACAGGTGGTTACTTCTTCTCACCAGAAAGTAATGTAGTGTCATTTGATAATAAAGGGAAAGAAGCAACTTTATATATATACAAACGTCGTTATGAAAAAGTAGCGGGATATGAAGCGTATACTATCGTAGGGAATGCAGATGATCTTCCATGGATTGAGTATGAAGGTATGGAGAACTGTCACATTAAGAACTTCCTTCCAGCAATAGACGATTTCGGTTTTGATATGAACTTCCATATCTTGAAATTTGAATTAGGAGCATCACATGGTTATATCGAAACTCATTTACAACAACATGGGGTATATTTCCTTACAGGAAAAGGAATGTATCGTGTAGACTCTGATTGGGTTCCAGTTAAAAAAGGCGATTACATGTTCCTAGACGCTTATTGTCCACAAGCTTGTTATGGAGTTGGTAGAGGTGAGCCATTACAATATATTTATTCAAAAGATTGCAATAGAGACGTACAATTATAGAGAAAGAGGGAGAAAAGTGGTATGAGAATTCAAAGAGAAGAACTGAAGCGACTAATGATTAACAAATTTGTACAAGCTGGGCTTGATCAAGAGCAAGCAGATATTACAGCAGATGTACTAGTTTGGGCAGACGAGAGAGGGTATCATTCTCATGGAGCAGTACGTGTAGAGTATTACTGTGAAAGAATTTCAAAAGGTGGTATTACAACAAAGCCAAATTTCGAATGGAAAGAGACTGGACCAAGTTCGGCAGTATTTGAGGGAGATAATGGGTCAGGATTTGTAGTTGCGAAAAAAGCAATGGAGCAAGGAATTGAAATGGCGAAGAAGTCAGGCGTGGCAGTAATCGGTTTACGCAATGTGTCACATAGTGGATCAATTGGTTATTATACAGAAATGGCAGCAAATGCAGACATGGTATCAATCTCATTCTGTCAATCAGATCCAATGGCAATTCCATATGGCGGAAGTGAGCCATACTACGGTACGAATCCAATTGCATTCTCAGCGCCATCTGCTGATGGAAGAAATATTGTATTTGATATGGCAACTACAGTACAAGCGTGGGGGAAAATCTTGGATAAACGTTCAAGAAATGAATCAATTCCTGATACTTGGGCAGTAGACACTGAGGGAAATGCAGTAACAAATCCAAATCTAGTAAATGCATTAGTACCAATTGCAGGTGCAAAAGGATACGGTCTAATGATGTTAGTGGATATTTTCGCAGGAATGTTACTTGGAGTACCATTTGGAAAACATGTAAGCTCTATGTATGCTGATTTAACAAAAGGTAGAGAGTTAGGTCATATGCATATTATCTTAGACCCTTCAAGATTCACAGACTTAGAGACATTTAAGAAAAACATGTCGACTATGATGGATGAGTTAGGGGAAATGAAAGCTGGAGATGGATATGGAAAAGTATATTATCCAGGTGAAAGAGCATTACTTCGCAAGACAAAATATGATGCAGAGGGAATTGATATTGCAGATTCTGTACATGAATACTTAATTGGAGAGCAGTTACATTTTAATCGTTACGATGGTAAAAATAGATTCGCAGACTAAGGGAGAGTAAAGTATGTTAAAGACAATTGTAAAAAAAGGCGCTTATCATGATTCGGTTGTGTTAATGCTACTAACAAACCAAATTTCTACAGTAGAGGGCGTAAAGAAAGTATCTATCATGATGGCAACTCCATCAAATAAAGAAATTTATGAAGCATCAGGACTTGCAACAGAAGAGTTAAATGAAGCATCTGCAAATGACATGGTTATTGTGGCTGATGTAGATGATGAGGCAATTATGGAAACAATTTTAGAAGAAACAGAACTTTTCTTTAAGAACCAAGCGAAAGCAAGTGGTGGGAAAAAAGAATCTGAGAATGCAAAATCATGGGATAAGGCATTAGAAATGTTGCCAGAAGCTAATTTGGCGGTAATCTCAATTCCCGGATCTTATGCAGCACTTGAAGCAGATAGAGCATTAGATGAGGGCTTAAACGTATTCATGTTTAGTGATAATGTAACATTAGAAGACGAAGTAAAGCTAAAAGAAAAAGCACATAAGAAAGGCTTATCTGTAATGGGGCCAGACTGTGGAACAGGTATTATCCAAGGGGTACCAATTGCATTCACTAATAATGTGGCAGTTGGATCAATTGGAATCATCGGTGCTTCTGGAACAGGTATTCAAGAATTAACAACTATCATCGATCGACTTGGCGAAGGTGTTAAGAATGCAATTGGAACAGGTGGACGAGATCTTGCTATTGAAGTTGGTGGAACGACTATGATGGATATGATCGACGTTATGGAAGAAGATGAAGACATTAAAGTACTAATTATTATCTCTAAGCCACCTGCAAAAGAAGTAAAAGAGAAGATTGAGCAACGTTTAAGTTGCTTTAACAAGCCAGTTGTTACACTATTCTTAGGTGAGAAGCCAGAATTCCATGAGGAAGGTTTCTATCATGCTTATACATTAGATGAGGCAGCAAAATTGGCAGTGTCAATCGCAAGCGGAAAGCCAGTAGAAGAATCGACAGTAGACGTTGATACAAGTACATTCTTTAAGGCGGAAGATAAGAAGACAATCAAAGCATATTATTCAGGCGGAACGTTAGCGTCAGAAGCGGCTATGTTGATTAAAGATACAATGAAGATTGATAGTAAGACAGCAAAAGCAGAAGGATTTATGTTAAAAGCAGATGGTCATATTGTTGTTGATTTAGGAGATGATGAATATACACAAGGTCGTCCACACCCAATGATTGATCCAGCGAAGCGTATTGAATGTATGGAAGAGGCGCTAGTTGATGAATCTACAGCAGTAATCTTACTTGACATAGTACTTGGATATGGTTCACACAATGATATGGTAGGCGCAATGATTCCTAGCATTGTAGAATTGAAAGCACAAGCAGAGCAAGCTGGAAGACAAGTATTCTTTGTTGCAACTGTATGTGGAACAAGAAGAGATCCACAAGGATATGATGATTCAGTTCGTAGATTAAAAGAAGTTGGTGTGATTGTATGTGAAAACAACAAGCTTGCAGTAGAAATTTCATTGAATGCAATTGGATATGAAGTGGCAGTAGATAAGAAAGAAATTAAGGCTAAAACAGAAGTTCAAGTAGAGAAAAGAGCTGCGTCAGAGCACTTGATTAAATTATTATCAGAAAAGCCAAAAGTAATTAATATTGGATTAGCAAGCTTCTCAGATGTTGTGAAGAAATTCGACTGCGAAGTAGTTCAATATGACTGGGCGCCACCAGCAGGCGGAAATGTAGAGTTAATTAAAACTTTGAACTTCCTAAGAAATTACGAAGGTTTTGATATTGATGAAGAAAACAGAAAAGTTCTTGCGAAAATGGTAGCAAGTAAGCCTGTATTGAAAGATGTTGTAAGAGCAAAGACTGTAATCAAAGAAATGAATGAAGGAAAAGTAATTCTTCATGCTGGTCCACCGATTACATTTGAAGAGATGCCACATACAGTAAAAGGTTCTTGTATTGGAGCAGTTTTATTTGAAAAATGGGCGACAAATGAAGAAGATGCAACAGCACTACTTTGTTCAGGAGAAATTAAATTTATTCCATGTCATCATGTTGATGCAGTAGGCCCTATGGGTGGAATCACAACTGCAAATATGCCAGTATTTATTATGGAAAATGAAGAGCATGGAAACAGAGCTTACTGTACAATGAATGAGGGGATCGGTAAAGTACTACGTTTTGGAGCGTATTCACAAGAAGTAGTTGATCGTCTTGAATGGATGAGAGATGTCTTAGGTCCAGTATTAAGCAAGGCAATTCAAGAAAGAGAAGGAGGAATCAATGTAAATCCATTAATCGCAAAAGCGATTGCAATGGGGGATGAGTTCCACCAAAGAAATATTGCGGCATCCTTATCTTTCTTCAAAGAAGTTGCACCAATTATTACTAATTTAGATATTGAAGAGTCAGATCGTCAATCTGTAATTAAGTTCTTAGCAGACACAGAGCAATTTTTCTTAAATATCATGATGGCTACATGTAAAGCGATTACAGATGCAGCTAGAACAGTTACAGAAGGAACTGTTGTTACTGCAATGTGTAGAAACGGAGTAAACTTCGGGATTCGCATAAGTGGTATGGGAGACGAATGGTTTACAGCACCAGTTAACACACCACAAGGACTGTATTTTACAGGGTATGATGGTGAAGATGCTTGTACAGACATTGGAGATAGCGCTATTACTGAGACAATGGGTGTTGGTGGAGTTGCAATGATTGCAGCACCTGCAGTTACTCGATTTGTAGGAGCAGGTGGCTATGAGGATGCTCTTAGAACAAGTAATGATATGATGGAAATTGCTATTGATCGTAATCCAAACTGGATTATTCCAAACTGGAATTTCAAAGGAAGCTGCTTAGGAATTGATGCAAGATTAGTGGTAGAGAAGCAAGTTACACCAGTAATTAATACAGGAATTGCACATAAAATTGCAGGATTTGGACAAATTGGTGCTGGAACAGTACAACCACCTGTAGCATGTTTTGAAAAGGCAATTTTGGCATATGCTAATAAATTAGGTTTTAATATCTAGGAAGGAAGGCTTTTATGAACAAGAAGGTAGTAATTGCCCTAGGGGGTAATGCATTAGGTAATAATTATACAGAACAAAAAGAGGCAGTTGCAAAAACTGCAAAAGTGATTGTAGATTTAGTGGAAACTGGAGTGGATATTATTTTGACACATGGAAACGGTCCACAAGTTGGAATGATCCGAAATGCAATGAATGAATTTGCAAAAAATGGAGCAGATGCTGACAATACACCTTTACCTACTTGTGTTGCAATGAGCCAAGGATATATCGGCATCGATTTACAAAATGCAATCAAGTATGAATTGTATGAGAGAAATATCGATAAAAAAGTATCTACAATTCTATCTCAGGTGGAAGTGGATCCGGAAGATGAAGCATTTGCCAATCCTACGAAGCCAATTGGAAAATTCATGACAAAAGAAGAAGCAGAAGCTTGTGAAGCAAGAGGCTTAACATGTATTGAAGATTCTGGACGAGGGTATAGAACAGTCGTTGCATCTCCAATGCCAAAGAGGATTCGTGAATTAGGAACAATTAAAACATTGGTAGAAGCGGGACATATTGTAATTACCTGTGGCGGTGGAGGAATCCCTGTTATCAATGAAAGCGGAAAATTAGTAGGTGCAAATGCAGTAATTGACAAAGATCAAGTAAGTTGTTTATTAGCTGAGAAAATTGAAGCTGATTACTTAGTTATCTTAACAGCTGTAGAGAAGGTTGCCATTAACTTCGGAAAAGAAAACCAAGAGTGGCTATCAAATCTAACAGTGGAACAAGCAAATCAATATATAAAAGAAGAGCAATTCGCCAAAGGTTCAATGCTTCCAAAGATTGAAGCGGCTGTGCGATTTGCAGAATCAAAAGAAGGTCGCAGTACATTAATTACATTGCTAGAAAAAGCAGCAGATGGAATTGAAGGAAAAACAGGTACTGTAATCAAAAAGTAGGAGAAAAAAATGAGTTTACCAACAAATGTTTTTATGTGGACTATGGCATGCTTGCCAATCATTGTACTCCTGGTTCTAATGTTGAAATTCCGATGGGGCGCTACTGAAGCAGCCCCTATTGGAGTTTTAATAACAGCAGTGACAGGAATTGTATTTTATAAAGCGGATATTTCTGTGTTAGCTGTAGAAAGTGCCAAGGGTGTGTGGTCTGCATTTGTAATTTTATTAATAATATGGACAGCTATTTTAATGTATTTAGTGGCCGATGAGGCAAAAGCATTTCTAGTAATTCGAAATGGAATGAAGAAATTCCTGCCGAATGAATTATTGCTAGTACTAGCAATGGGATGGATATTTGAGAGTTTTCTACAAGGAATCACAGGATTTGGTGTGCCGGTAGCAGTAGGTGCGCCGCTTCTAATTGGGATAGGAGTTAAGCCGATTTATGCAGTAATTATTCCATTATTAGGACAAGCGTGGGGAAATACCTTTGGAACATTGGCAGCGGCATGGGATGCACTTGCATCTTCGACAGGTTTGATACCAGGAGATGAAACTTATCTAATCACTGCAATATGGGCGGCAATTTTCTTATGGATCTGGAATGTAGTAACAGGTTTTGCAATATGTTGGTTCTATGGAAAAGGCAAGGCTATAAAAAATGGTTTTGCAGCAGTCATTATATTATCTTTGGTACAAGGTGGTGGAGAACTATTGCTAGTATTTGTAAATACTACAATTGCAAATTTCTTGCCAGCATGTATTTCTTTAGTTGTTATCTTACTACTAGGAAGAACAAAGCTGTATAATAAAGAATGGAAAATTGAAGATAGCGGAATTATGGATCGAAGCGGAAATGCATCAGATACAGAAAAAGCACCAGAGAATATGAGTTTATTCCAAGCATTTGTACCATATGTGATTCTGACAGCAATGGCTCTTGTTGTGTTACTTGTTACACCAATCAACAATGTACTTTCTGGAATTTCTTTCGGATTTGCATTTCCAGAGACCAGTACAGGATATGGCGTAGTGAATGCAGCATCTGAATCTTACTCTCCGCTGGCTCCATTTACACATGCTAGTATGTTTTTATTACTTGCGTCCGTAATAGGATTATATTATTATAAATCTAAAGGTTGGATTCTAACTGGAGGAACAGCAAAAATATTTAAAAAATCAGGAACAATGACAATTCCTTCGGGAATTGCTGTAATTGGCCTTATCATTATGTCTAAAATCATGGGTGGAACAGGGCAGACGATTGTACTTGCGCAAGGAATTGCAGCAGTACTTGGAGAGTTTTATGCATTCCTTTGTCCTATAATTGGATTGACAGGATCATTTATGACTGGAAGTAATGTAAGTTCAAATGTATTGTTTGGAGAATTCCAAAGAGCGACATCAGATCTATTGGGATTAAATACACCGGCAGTACTTGGTGCACAAACGACAGGAGCAGCGATTGGTAGTGCAATTAGTCCGAGTAAAATCATACTTGGAACAACAACTGCTGGGATATTGGGAATGGAAGGCGATGTATTGAAGAAGTTAATTCCTACGACACTAGGAATGGCTGCATGCTTAGGTATTTTGGTCTATTTTGCAACAGGGATTCAATTCTAAAGGGAGAAAATAATGGAAAAAACAAATTTTTGGAAAACAAAAATAGGAGGGCAAAGCATTGCATTTGCCGTAATTTTTATTGCATTTCTCTTAATTGTATTTGGAAATGGAAGTAAAGTCACAGATTATACAGGATTTGCAATGATGATTTTGGGGATGTGCTATTCACCATTTCGTGTTTTTGTTATTGAGAGAAATAAAAAGTAGGAGGCATTGTTGTGCAAGAACATAAATATAATCCGAGTAATACGATTGAAAATCTGAAACATTTAAGACGTCATATGATGTTGACGCAAGGTGCATTTATCGAGCAATTTTTAGTAGATGAAGATGGTAAACCAGAAATGAGTGTTGCCACTTTCTCAAACCTAGAGGCAAAAGGCGGGAAAAAGCTGAATTATGTAATTACAAATGTTGCACAAGCTTTGAATATGGACCCCTTATTATTCATGCTAAGTTCAGATGAGTTCCTGAATAAGTTATTGGTATTGTTTCCAAAGAACGAGGAAGTACAGATCCTAAAAGTTAATACGAAGAAAAAAGAAACGATTAGTCAATTACTTAACCGCTTAACGATGTATTTTGCAGAGAGGATTTTCGAGGGAGAGCTGAAGAAGGGATCCCGTATCGAATCGGAAAGAATGTTAGCAGAGCGAATGAATGTCGGCCGAGCAGTAATAAGAGAAGCATTGAAAGCATTAGATGTTTTGGGCCTGATTGACATACGTCCAGGGCAGGGAACATTTATTAGTAGTGAAGAAGCAAATTTCTTTATTATTCCTCTATCATGGTCGCTATTTCTTAATGGCAGCCAAGTAGAAGAGATTATTGTTGTAAGAAATCAGTTAGAGGTAAAGGCGGCAGAACTGGCAGCATCTTGTACGGATGAAGTGTTATTGCACCAATTATCTGATATTTCACATCAAATTAGCAAGGCATATTTTGAACAAGATTATAAGACATTTACAGAGAAAGATCTGGAGTTTCATATGTGTATTGCTAAGTGTTCACAAAATAAAGTAGTAGAGAGTATGGTTCAAACAATTGGAAATCTGATGCGACAAATTAGTGGTAGCGGTATGGTAAATAGCGACCAACTAAAATCAGTTTATGAAGAGCATCATAAAATATATGGATTAATTCTCGCTAAAGATTCTCAAGGAGCGGCTAGAGCTATGGAATATCATTTGAGAGAATCGAAAGAGAGATATAAATACCGTTAGTATAGAACGAGGTGAGTGATCAATGATAAATAAAAAAAGACTATTTGATAGATTGTTAGAATTAGGTGAAATTGGAAAAGAGGAAACAGGAATTTATTGTTTGGCTCTTTCGAAAGAAGAAAACGAAGCCCATGCGCTTGTAAGAACGTATATGGAAGATGCAGGGTTAGATGTTCGTGTTGATTTGGCTGGAAATCTGGTAGGACGCCTAGAAGGAACAAATCCTAGTGCACCAGTTGTAATGACAGGATCACATATTGATACTGTATATGGTGGTGGGATGTTTGATGGACGCTTAGGTGTAATAGCTGGGGTGGAAGTATTACAGACAATGAAAGAAAATGGTGTTAAACCAACCCATCCTATCGAAGTTTATGCATATCGAGATGAAGAAGCGACTAGATTTATTGGCTCTTATTCAGGAGCTGGTAAGCTAACAGGAGTTAATAATAAAACAATTATGGAACACGTAGACAAAGATGGAATTGGTATTCGCCAAGCATTGGCTGATTGCGGAATCAATCCAGATACTGTATACGATGCACAGTTACCTGCAGGATATGCAAAAGCACATGTGGAGCTTCATATAGAACAGGGAGTTGTTCTGGAAAGCAAAGATCTATCTGTTGGTGTTGTGACCGGTATTTGTTGCCAGATCAGAGGGGAATATATCATCAAAGGGGTAGCTTCTCATGCAGGTTCAACTCCAATGAATCTTAGAAAAGATGCATTGGCAGCTTCTGCGGAAATTATGTTAATGATTGAAGAAGTAGCAGCAACATACCCACAGGCAGTAGCAACAGTAGGTAAGATTGAAGCATTTCCAGGTGGTGTAAATGTAATTCCAGGGGAAGTACATTTTAGTATCGATATGAGAAATCAGACAGCGGCTCTACGTGACGGTATGTTCGATGAGATCAAGGAAAAAGCAGAGGCGATTTGTGAAAAGCGCGGTCTTTCAATGATTGTGAATGTCTTGATGAAAGATGCTGAAGGAAAGCCTTGTGCAAAAGAGATACAAGATATCATCGTTGAAGGCTGTAAAGCGTCTGAGTTAGAAGTATTTAAAATGCCAAGTGGTGCTGGACATGATTCATCCGCATTTGCAGATTTCTGCCCGATGGGAATGATTTTTGTAAGATCAAAGGATGGAATTAGCCATAATTTAGTAGAGTTTAGTTCAGAAGATGATTGTGGAGATGGTGCAAATGTACTTTATTATACCCTTTTAGAATTAGCGAAATAACAATGTATGAGATAGAAGTGCATGCCCAATCTAATGTTGGGGGTGCACTTTTTGTCATACGTACTACACTGTGATGTGGATTTTTATGAATAGAATGAAAAATATATGATAAAGTGATGAAAATAATAATTTGTTTACATAATTAAGATGTATTGATTATAATTGTGCGGTAAATTTTATAATTGAATACTTTAATATATGAAGATTACGTGTTATTATATTAAAGAGTGAGAATATGGAGAATTGTGTAAGTGATTCAAAGTGGATAGGGGCTTTAATATGAAAAATAATAAGCGTGCAGAGAAAATTATTCTGAGTGCAGTTGTACTGATTATAATGGTGGTTCTGGGTCTGATTTATTTTAATATAGAAATAAATAAAGAACTTGAAGAGACAGCAAAAAGTACATTATTTGATTCGACAGAGCAACAGAAAAATGCATTTAACAAAGAAATTGAGAAGGAAGAAAATAATTTAGCGAGCATAGCGACGGCGATTGCTACGTTTGGGTATGAAGGCGAGGAGACATGGGATTATATCAATCGTGTAAAGAAACAGTTTTCTTTTGAGACGGTTGCAATTGTTGCAATAGATGGCCAGGGAGTCACATCAGATGGAGCTCTTGTGAATTTGTCGGATGCTGAATATTTTAAAAAGGCGTTGAAAGGCAGTGTTTATTCATCTGAGCCACATAGTTCAGAGATTTCACAGGGTGAAGTGGTTGCTGTTTCAGCACCAATTTATTTTCAAGAACGAATACAAGGAGTCATTATTGCAGAGTATACCATTGACTATCTGAATGAGATTTTAGAGGCTATTTCTATTGATCATGGATATGCATTAGTCGTGAATGAAGAATCCGAGATTTTATTTAATACAAGTCAAATTAACACGAATGAACTTCGAGCAGAGGATACAGAGTATGTTGACGGCGAGAAAGAAGAGGAAATAGAGAGGGATCTACTAAATGGAGAATCTGGAATAGCAAAAGTTGTCGTTAATTATATCCCTACTAGAATTGTATATATCCCTCTAGGTTATAATGGATGGTCTTTGATTTATGCTGTGCCTGAGGATGTAATTATGAAGGATGCTCGTGAGATTTCCGAACGAATGATTCTACTTAGTATCGTTATTGTGTTCGCTTGTTTTGGTGTTGGATTTTATATTATTAATTCCGATCGGAAAACAATGAATGAGTTGGAGCATATCGCATATTATGACGAGTTGACGGGTGTTAGAAATTTAACTAAATTCAAAATAGATGTCAAGGGCTTGTTGGAAAGCAATCCAGATAAGAGGTACATTTCTGTAAAAGCAGATTTGATTAATTTTAAAGCAATTAACGAATTATATAATTTTGAAATAGGAAACAAAGTAATTAAAACCATTGCTAATGCATGGGGGAAGGTAGATGAACCATCCTTTATCTTGGCAAGAATCGATGCAGATGAATTTATCATGGTAGCAGAGAATCACTTCTTCTCTGACATTGAAAGAACGGCAGAGGCTTATGAGGGTGTTTTTCGTAACATGATTGTAGATCTTGAACACCATCAATTCCAGTTCCGATTTGGTAGATATTTTATTGAACCAACGGAAACAGATGTGGATGTTATTATTAATAAGACAAACATTGCTCATCGTTTTGCAAAAAGTGAAGCGAGCATAGTTCATTGGGACTACGACAAAAAATATAAGGATCATTTGGTTCGTACAACAGAGATAACAAATAAGATGAAGGCCGCACTGTATAATCGTAACTATAAGGTTTATTTACAGCCGAAGAACGATGTTAGTACAGGTGAGATGATAGGCGCAGAAGCACTTGTACGTTGGATTGAAGATGATGGGAACATGATTTTTCCAAATGATTTTATTCCATTATTCGAGAAGAATGGATTTATTACGGTATTAGATCAATATATGTTAGAGCAAGTGTGTCAAATATTAGAAAGATGGAAGAAGGAAAATAAAAAATGTATTCCAATTTCAGTGAACTTCTCTAGATTAAATTTCAAGAATGAGTATTTTGTATCAGATATTAATGAAGCAATTAACAAGTATGATATAGAACCACGTTTCATTGAAGTGGAATTAACTGAGACAGGGATTACTCAGTATGAAGGTGAGTTGATTCAATTAATTGATAATTTGCATAAAATAGGTGTAGTGGTATCAATAGATGACTTTGGGGCGGGCTATTCGTCACTTGGAATGTTGAAGAAATATAAAGTAGATATTCTTAAATTAGATAAAAGTTTCTTTGATGAATTAGAGGATGATTATCGTGGCAAAGCAATCGTTGAGAATATTATTAATTTAGCACATGAATTAAAAATACGCACAGTGGCAGAAGGGATTGAAACCGCAGATCAATTAGAATTCCTAAGGAATGCGAAATGTAAATATGCACAAGGGTACTTCTTCGCGAAGCCGATGCCAGTTGAGCTGTTTGAAGAAACATATTGTAAATAGAATCTATGTAGATGTAGATTTGGAGGAAGTCATGGATAATACAAGAAGCGAATACGAAAGTACTACAATGAATGATAAAGTTAATAGTGCAGACGATTTATTAGCTATGATTGATGCAACTCCACTGTGTATTAATTTGTGGAATGAAAAAAATGAATGTTTTTTTACAAATCAGTATGCGATGGAATTGTTCGAATTAGAAAGTCAGGAGAATTTCTCAGAAAATATTACAAAGTTCTCACCAGAATTTCAACCAGATGGCGAAAAATCTACTACGAAATCGCTAACTTACTTTCGTAAGGCAAGGGAAGAAGGTTACGTCCAATTTAAATGGGTACATTGCAAATTGAATGGCGAGACGATTCCATTTGAAATTACCATTAAAAGATATGAAGTAGCAAAGGATAATAATATTTTGATTAGCTTTATGCAGGACCTAAGACCTCGGTTGGCAAACTATAAAAATGATGATATAGAAGATGGATTTTATCTAGGAGAAATTACAGAACGAACCTTATTAACGGCCATTTCAGACTTATCAAATGAATGGTTTTTTGCGTATGATATTAACAAATCTACAATTCAATTTTATGGAAGAGGTCGAGATTTATTAGGGTTTTCAAAAGATAAGATTCCATTTCCAGAAGGGGTATTAGAAAAAAACATTATCTATGCAGCAGATTTAGAGAGGTTCCATGAATTTACGAAATGTATGGAAAGGGGAGAAGTGAAGCCCTTTGATATTCGATTTGTATTAGAGGATGAATCCATTAGATTCTACAAAGTGCTATATAAAATCATACGTAATGCCACAGGTAGCAACAATTATGTAATAGGAAAAGCAGTTGATATTAATCAGCAGAAATCATTCGAAGTGTTGGCAAAAACAGATCTCTTAACTAACTGTTTGAATAAAATAAGTTCGGAGAATGATATTAATGATACAATTATGAATATGCATGATAAACCGCATACTCTCTTCATTATTGATGTGGATAATTTCAAATCTATTAATGATAACTTTGGTCATCATTTTGGAGATACTGTGCTAAGCGATGTGGCTCGAAAGTTACACGCCAACTTCAGAAGTGGTGACACGATAGGGAGGATAGGCGGCGATGAATTTATCGTATTTTTGAAAAATATAAGCAATGATGAAATTATAATTAATAAAGCACAAGCAATTGCAAAGGCATTTCAGCAAGAGTATGTCGGTAAGGATAATGTGTATAAAATATCTGGAAGTATAGGGATTGCTCGTTATCCAAATGACGGGAGAACGTACGAAGAATTATATAAAGCAGCGGATAGTGCATTGTATCAATCGAAGAATAAAGGGAAGAATTGCTTTACCTTCTATTCATAAATATTATCAGTTGAAGTAATATGTAACTTAATAATGAGTGAAAGATAGACGGGGGAAGAGTATGAAAGGTTTAAATGGAATATATGGGATTGATGAACAAAATACAACATTGAATAAGTTATTTAAAACAGAGCATAGATTGTATCATGAATTTGCACTTCATTGTGGATTGGCAGATGCAGCACTTTGGGTATTTCTTGCAATCAAAGAGGCAGGAAAACCTCTGACTCAGGCAGAAATTTGCAATCTATGGCATGTAAGTAAGCAAACACTAAATTCGGCAGTTAAAGCACTAATTGCGGAAGGACTAATAGAATTAAGAATGGGTGAGTACAATAAGAAAAATAAAGAGGTGTGTCTGACAGAAGCGGGGGAGCATTTCTTTGCTGAAAATATAGCCTGTTTATTAGAAGCAGAAAAGGCAGCGCTTGCTGATTTAGAAGAGCACGAGAGAAATATATTAGTGCGATTATCAAAAAAACGTGTAGATCATTTAAAAGGAAGATTAGAGGTATTAAGTTAAATGAATTGAGCTGTTAAAATGAAAAGAACTAAGGAATTCCTACAACATAGGTGGAATCCTTAGTTCTTTTTATTCGGCTCTCATAATTCTCATAAAAATAATCAATTCGAATCAATTTGAGCATTGATTTTATTGATATAAGGAAGCAATTCCTCTAACTCTTCTTGTGCTTGTATCATTTGCTCTTGATAGTATGTGATTTTCTCGGTATCATCTGCAGTTAAATAGGCTTGATGTAAGATGGCGGCATCATAGTATTGAGCCAAGGCATATATTTCCCGAGCATAGGCAGAGGCTTGATTCAGATCAATATCTTTTGCCTCCTCAGATAGTACAGGATAATTATTTGTTTCTAAATACATGGTGTATACAGAATCGTCTAATACTGGTAGTTCGCCATAAGTGCGAATATCATTTGTAAATAACACAATGTTCAAAATCAAAAGAAGTGAGAGGATAAACACTGTTATTGTAGCAATACGTTTTTTCATATTTTATCTCCTATTCCATTTCGGATCTACGATTTATTTCGGCAGTAACAACATCTTGAATAAGAAGAGTACGAGCTTCATTATCCATAGTAGCAAGGGAAGTAAGCTGCTCATCGGTTAGAGAAAGATGTTCTTGAAGTAGTATGTAAGTTTGAGCGAGCAAATCTTCCGCCACTTCAAGATGAAATTCTGCGTAGTCATCATCGGATAAGTAAGTTTCTGTAGATTCGCGAATATCAATCATATCTGAGTGTATGTAATTGATGTGATCACTTAGAACCATGGATAGGTATTCACTGTCATAAAGTTCATTTATTGGTGAGTATCGGATGTCTAATAGGCTATAATAAAGCTGGTTGTAGCTTGTAATTAAAGGGTTAATGTAGGCAAATGTCTCTAATGAATCATGGTAAGGGTCGTCAAGGCCAGCTCGATATGCGTGGAATTCTAGAAAGTTTCGATTCTCTTCTAACTCTAGAAGTTGATTCTTATGCATATCCAAATCCGAGGTATAGAGTGAGTTTCGAAGGGTTTCTTTGAAATCGATATTTGTGTGCATAAATAGCAGAATTATGTTGGCAATTAGTAGGACAATCAACGTAATATATAGATAAATTTTTTTGTTTTTTGGGGTTATTGTTTCCATTTGTTCTCCTTTGACTATATAGATAATAAGATAATACATAACGTTCAGTATAAAGCATTCAAATTAGAATCACAAGAAATAGGAGAAAAATATGAAAAAATTCATAAACTTTACACAAAGTAGAGTATAATAAATAAGAAAGCATTCATGTTTATTGTTATTTAGATACAGAAAAGAGGTACAGATGAAGGAATTTAGACGAGTATTTACAATTGTAATCGATTCATTAGGGATTGGAGAGATGGAAGATTCGATTGAATATGGAGATGTAGGAGTAGATACATTAGGGAATATTGCTAGGGCAGTAGAGCGCTTTGATATACCAAATCTTCAAGATTTAGGGCTAGCTAATTTACATATGATAAAAGGCGTGAATCCAGTTCAGAATCCATTGGCTTCTTATATGAGATTAAATGAAACAAGTGTAGGAAAAGATACATTGACAGGACACTGGGAGATGATGGGTATTCGTACAGACGTACCCTTTAAGACGTTTACAGAAACAGGATTTCCAGAGGAGTTAATTACCTTATTAGAAGAGAAAACAGGGCGTAAAATTATTGGGAATAAAAGCGCCAGTGGAACAGAGATATTAGATGAATTTGGAGAAGAGGAAATAGCGACAGGGAATTTGATTGTTTATACTTCAGCAGATTCAGTACTTCAAATTTGTGGAAATGAAGATACTATGGGAGTAGAAACACTTTATAAATACTGTGAGATTGCACGAGAATTAACATTAAAAGATGAGTGGAAGGTAGGACGAATCATTGCGAGGCCTTATAAGGGGACAAAGCAAGGTGAATTTAAGCGTACATCAAACCGTCATGACTATGCATTAAAGCCAGCAGGGAAGACGGCGTTGAACGTATTGAAAGATGCAGGATTGGATGTGATTTCAGTAGGTAAAATTAATGATATTTTTGCGGAAGAGGGAATTACAGCTTCCAACAAATCAAAAAGTTCTGTTCATGGAATGGAGCAAACAATTGAGATAGCAAAAACAGATTTTCATGGATTATGCTTTGTGAATTTGGTGGATTTTGATGCCAACTGGGGACATAGAAGAAATCCGGAAGGATATGCTAAGGAATTAGAGAAATTTGATCAGAAATTAGGAGAGTTAATTCCTCTGATAAAAGAGGATGATTTACTGATTATCACTGCAGATCATGGCAATGATCCGACATATACTGGGACGGATCATACACGAGAGCAGGTGCCATTTCTATTATATTCACCAAGAATCAGAGAAGGAAAAGATTTGGGAAGTGGAGAGAACTTTGGATTAATAGGTGCAACCATTGTAGATAACTTTGGTAAATCTATGCCAGAGGGTACACTGGGATATTCCGTATTACCAATGCTAGAATAAAGGGGGATTACAAATATGCATCTAGGACTATCTTGATAGCAATTCCTATCAGTACTAATCCGCCTAAAATCTCAGCTTTGTTGCCAAAAATATTACCAAATCTTCTTCCTATAGAGACTGCAATATAGGAAAGTATGAATGTTATTAATGCAATAAGTAAAATAGCTACAATAATGTTCGAACTAGGAAACAGGGCAAATGTGACACCAGCGGCGAGTGCGTCTATGCTGGTGGCAACTGCCATTCCTAGTAGAACCTTAATTTTAAGAGTAAGGGTTTCATATTCTTCATCTTCACAAGTAGAACAGGATTCTTTGAGCATTTTTCCGCCAATAAAGACAAGAAGTAGTGCTGCAATCCAGTGTGAATAGCTGCTAATAATGGAAACAAAATTAGTGCCTAAAGCCCAGCCTGTCAGTGGCATTAGACCTTGAAAAGAACCGAAGAATAGGGCGATTAAAATGTGCGATTTCCAATTGATGTTATGTGTTTTCACACCAAGACAGACGGCTACAGCAAATGCGTCCATAGAGAGACCGATTGCAATTAGGATAATTTCATAAATATTCATAGATGACTCACTTTCTATTTATTGTGATAAGAAACGTTGTTTTATATAGCTAATAAGTAAATATAAAACCGATAAACCCAAGAGACCTATCCAAGCAGAAGTGGATCCACTTATGGCATTGATGTAAAGTGAAGAGGGTAATAGGTTTACTATATATTTAAGAGGAGCAAAATACGTAGTGACACTGAAAAAAATAGGTGTTAATATCAGCAGTATTGGAATGATAAAAGGCAATCCAATGCTAAAATAACCGTTGCTAGTTATAGATATTAAATAGCTAAATGCAGTCAAACATAGAAGATAAGGTATAATTGCAATGTGAAAATAACCACCCAAAAATAAGGTGAGTATCATATAAAATGCACCAATTAGAAGAGCAGAGCCAGTTATCATAGGCAGGAGCAGTCGGGAATATCCAACCATGGCCAAAAGGCGTTGATAATATAAACTCTGAAATTTCTTCGCTACCCCATCACCGAGGATGATTGCAAGAGCGATTAAAATTACTGAAATCATTCCATTCATAATATCTGCTGAGTAAGAAGAGGTAATTTGCTCAAAATCCAAATCTCCATTAATCACCGTATGTATTTCGAATTTCAAATCTTCATCGATTTTATAATCGATTCCCTCAATATCAGCGCCCACACTTTTTAAATATCGATCACCAAGGTCATCAGCAACGAGCTCTAACATAGCCGTTGTAACACTTTCTGAAACGAGAACATCCATACTTGTTCCTTCGTTTATGAGTACTTGGAATAATCCAGTATAACGACGTGATTCGATTCTCTCGTCGAATTCGTGATTTAGTATGAACCCACACTCCCAATGTCCAGCAGCCACATTCCTTTGAATATCATCCTCAGATGCGTAGAGAAATTCTACTAGATTATTCTCGTTTTCCAAATAAGAGAAAAGCTCTTCCCCATGAACACTTCCTTCTGGAATTGCAACTCCTACAGGAATAAGAGCGTGAGAGGTTTCCTCTGGGATGAACAATGAGATGCTCCAACAGCAACATAGTAAAAGAAGTAATAAGATGCCAGTTGTCTTATTATGGACAAAAGATAGAAATTCTACTTTTAGCACTTGTTTAAAAAAATTCATAAAATATCCTTTCTATCCAATGTTAACCTTCTTTTCTTATTTTGTATAAGAAGGGAAAGATGATAAATGAAATACCTAATATAATCAGTATAAATGAAAATGTACCATTCATGGACTGATATACATAAGTAAATGGGTTATATGGCATTAAGCTTTTTAATACACTAGGCATTAGCACCGGTGGAATAATACCACCAGCTAAGAAAATCATGACTCCAATTAATAAAAAGCTACAACAAGAAGTCATGCTCTCGCTTGTAGAATAGGTGCTTGTAATGTATAGAAAGCCTGGTATAAATATAAGTAACGATAATAGACCACCAATACTAAATGTTCCGCAAATGAGTAAAGTTGCAAGTAAAAGTGGGAAAAAACATAGGAATAAGGTTGATAACACCCCAATTTCCCAGAGGATAGGTGTAATTCCAATTGTTTTTAGGCGAAGGCGCCACTGTGACTCGTTCTTAGAAAGAATAGGATAAAAAATCACGCCTGACATAAAGAGAATAAAGCCAATCAAAGTCTGTAAATAGTGAAGCTCTAAAGGAACTGCATCCGTTGCATGTATGACCTCTGTTTCATACATAACATCTCTGGTTAATAAGAATGTAATAAAGTGTACATTGCTTTCGAAAATAGGATGTTCTCGATAGATATTTTGTTCTCTTAATGTATCTAAAATTGCATAGACAGCTCCTTGCGCAGTTGCTAATAAGTCGGTTGCTCGTTGTGTAAAATAGAGCGTAATCATACTTTCACCAGCTTGCGTTGAATTTAAATGCAAAGTAGCTGAATCGTTCTCTCCATTGGTGATGCTTAAAAGGAAGTCATCTGGCAATTCTACAAATGCAACCAATTCCTTGCGCTCTAAGGCAGAAGAGGCATCCTCATAGGAGTAATATATAAATTGGCAATATTCATTTAACCCCTCAAGTGCATCAGCATATTTGATGATTTCATTGATATCCTTTTCAGAACCAACAAGCCCGATGTTAAGTACTGTTAAAATTTCTTCTCGTTCGAGATTGTCGGAAACACCTTGTGCAAGTAGAAATCCTAATAAACCAAAAACGGCGGATAATGCTATTAAAAAGCAAATCCGCCGTCTTAATTGTATTAGGTTTAGTTTTATAAGCCTAATAATATGATTCATAAATTGATCCGGCCTAGTAACTGCTTAAAGCAGAAGCGAATTCAGTCATAAATTTCTCATATACTGAATACATATTTGCTTCATATGTGGAGTAAGATGTTGGATCAAGTGTAAGTAAATCTTTTCCAGATGTTGGTATTTCGATTGCAACATCACCATTTAATGAATAGCTACCTCCAAGTACGATGCTAGTTCCAGCAGATTCAATGGATAAGTTATTGATTACAGCAGATGTACTGTTTTCTTCAGTTGTGATTACACTATCAAGTGCAAAAGCAAGTTCACTGTAATCAGTAACCATATTTGCATTCATAACATAAGCACCTGTTTCCTTGTTATATAATAGGTCACCAGTGAGTGTTTCTTTTGTACCGTATTCTAAATCATTCATTTCTAGTACCATTTTTGTTGTAAATTCATCATTGTCAAATACGTGATTTCCAGTGAATGAAAGTGTAGACATTGGCATTTCTGCGTCTGCTTCAGTCATACTCATTGAGAAATGGTTTGCAACTTCTTCACCACCGAAGCGAACTTCTAACATATCACCTGAGAGATCTAGGTCTACACCTCTTAGTAATTTATCAGCAACGTAGAAATTCATGATAACAGGCTCATCTATAGAACCCAAATCACTTGTCAGGTCAGTAATAATACTATCTACATAATCATCGTAATCTACATAACCTTGTGTTGTAATAGAAGGCTCTAGTGCAGATTTCACAGAAGGATCTTCTAACATAAGTGTTGTGATTTCTGTCATAAGAGTTACAAAGTCTTCTCCTGTAACAGTAACTGCATATTTATCTGTTTTTGTTTCTTCGACATCTGTTGCAATTGTTGCTTCTTCTGAACTAGCAAATTCACCTTTTTCAAGTGTAGATGCAATTGCTGCTACAAATGCTTCTTTTGTAGTGCTTTCTGTTTCTTCAGAAGCGTACATTGCTGTAGCTTCACTCATAAGTGCGAAGAAATCATAGTCTTCTGGAATAGATCCTGTTGAAAGTATTTCTTCAGAAGTTAAATCCACGCTAAGGACATCGCTTCCCAATAATTCTGAACTTGCTAAGTAAAGGATGTTGTCATCGAGTGTAGCCTCACCAGCTATTGTGTTATTCTTTGTGCTAAGAGACATTGATGCACTTGCCTTGCGACCTTCTGTGTCTACTGCTCCACTATATTCAATCGTAGTACCATATAATGAAGATAAGTCCATACCAATATTGATTTCTTTTAGTTCCAAGCTACCAGAACCAGCGAATTTACCACTTTCAATTAGTGGGCTTAAATCTGAATCAGTGAAGTTTTCAGAAATTGCACCGAAAGCGTCGATTGTACCTTCAATACTTTCTTTTACAACAACTTTAGGGTCTGCTTTTGCACATCCAACCACTAATGCTGCAGCTGTGGTTACTAGTGCTAATTTGTACATCATATTTCTGTGTTTCATAATTTCCTCCTCATAGATAAGTGTGCCTGTGCATCACTTGGTTTATAGTGTTTGGTTCTTTTGTAGTTTCCCGTCAACTAATACAAAGACTTCAGTGCATAAATCAGATACTTCTTGCATATCATGACTACACCAAAGTACACTCAATCCATTTGACACTTCTGATAAGATGAAATGAGTCACTAAATTTTTATAGTTTGTATCAAGGGCTGAAAAGGCTTCGTCCATGATAATGTATTGGGGATGATTTTGAAATGCCATCGCAATACTGACACGCTTCTTTTGACCGCCAGACAAAGTTTTTATGGGTTTGTTCCAAAGTGGCTTCAAACCGAGTGTTTCAATGATTTCATTGTTGGAATCATTGACAGCACTTTGCCAGAATTCTAATTGTTGTTTTACGGTTAAAAAGTCAGCTAGTCCATCTTCTTGTGGTACATATCCTATGTGTCGGGTAAAAAAAGAACTTTTGCCAAGAATATTATTGCCTTCGTAAAGAAGTTCCCCTTGGTCAGGTTTCGTGATTTGTGCAATAATGCGCATTAGTGTAGATTTTCCAGAGCCATTGCTTCCAATAAGACCGGTACAAGTACCTGGTTTCAAAATAAGAGAAACCGACTCAAGAACTTGGATATTATTATAAGTCTTATAAATGTCCTTTATTTCAAGCAAATGATAGTCCTCCAAATCCTGCATAAATTGATGATGTAGAGATAGTATAAAATCTTACACAATTAATTATTCTATCATAATAGAATTCCTTATGCAAGTAAGCAGAAAGGAGTATTTTAAGTTTTTCATAAGAAATCATTGTAGTATGTGGATATACATGAAGGAACCAATATGTGAAATAGATACATAAAAGGAGCGATGAAATTAAAATCCATCGCTCCTTAATATATATGGTGATTTATTAGAATCACCTAAGGGGGGCATATTGGTTAAGGACAATAAGACCATAGGCCATGCAAATTACAATATGCAGAAACACACTCTAGTGTCTCACGCTCACCCAAGGTTACACATACACTTGGTGTTCCTTCAGCAACAAAGTGCATACGATGGACACCCTTATTCGTTTCAACAGATACCCATTCAATTAGGTGTTCCGCAGTCATTGGATGTAAAATGGATCCAACATTAACTGTTAATTTGTCGCCAGACTGTGTCACTGCTGGAATGTGTTTCTCAAAAGCAGCGTCTGTGGTATTGCCCTCGATTTCTGTCATCTTCTGTCCACAACATACAAGTGGGTTTCCAGAACTATGTACAATGTTAATTATATTTTTACAGTTATCACAAATAAAATATGATTGTTTCATAAGTACCTCCTTACTCACTTTCCCTACATGCATTTAGACTATTGCACATGTTTTTAGTTAAGGCAAATATATCATGAGGATGCTAGTGCGTCAAATTATAATTTTCTGTTATTTAGAGGTTAAAATTTTCTTTGTATTTAGTAGTATAAAGGAAATATAAACTTACAATTAACTTATTCCTCCATTTAATCTGTAATAACTTGATTCACAGGAATGTCATGGGGCTCCTGTGGTAGGTTGTCGAGTAACAGAAGTTTTCGGCATAAACCAATGGTATGAACTTGTGGAAATTGAGCCAAATAACGATCATAGTATCCCCCACCTTGACCTAAGCGGTAGCCAGTTTCAAGGAAACATAGACCCGGTACAATTATAAGATCTTGCCCACTTGGTGCCGCGATACAGTTCTTCCATCTAAAATCCATAATACCGCTTCCATGAACAACAGGGAAGTAGACTTGTTTTCCAGATTTTTGTGCATGCTCGATGATAGCATGTGTATCAACTTCGCGATTTACACTTTCGTAAATAAAAATAGCTGGTGCTAAAATATATGCGTTGGAGGTAATCAATTTATGATAAATTCTAGAATTGCTAGAAATAATATAACTGTGATCCAATTCTTTGATACGTGTTCGGATATGTGAACGGAATTCTGATTTATTCATTATGAACCTCCATCTATTAATAGATATAGTATACTCCTTTTCAAGAAAAAAGGGAACAATTGGGATTGACTTTTTTGAGTGAAAGAAAGTAGAATTATAAATAAAGTAGAAAATAGGGAGGATGTATGATGTATAAGTTCGATGCAGAAAAAAGGACAGAAGAAATTGTAGAATGGATTCGTAATTATTTTAAAATAAATGGAGATCAGGTAAAGGCCGTAGTTGGAATTTCCGGAGGAAAAGATAGCTCAGTAGTGGCAGCACTATGTGTAAAAGCATTAGGGAAGGAGCATGTCCTTGGAGTAATGATGCCCCAAGGAGAACAATTTGATATTAACTATAGCCAAGAACTATGTGCCTATTTAAAAATAGCTAATATTACAATTAATGTAGGTCAAATGGTAGCCGAGGCGAATAATATTGTGACAACTGGATTACAAGAGTTAGGGTATGAAGAGCCATCTACAGTTACTACATTTAACACACCAGCAAGGGTTAGGATGACTGTATTATATGGTGTGTCAGGTACAGTCGGAGGCCGTGTCGCAAATACTTGCAATTTGTCAGAGGATAGGGTTGGATATGCTACGAAGTTTGGAGATGGTGCAGGAGATTTTTCGCCATTAATGAAATTGACAGTAGAAGAGGTAAGAGCCGTAGGTAGGGTACTAGGATTGCCGGAAAAATTCATTGAGAAAACACCAATCGATGGATTGTGTGGAAAGACAGATGAAGAAAATCTAGGATTCACATATGAGGTATTGGACAAATATATTAGAGAGGGTATCTGTGAAGATGTAGAAATCAAAGAAAAAATTGATCGTATGGAACGAGCAAATCGACATAAATTGGAGCCTATGCCACACTATAATTGGGAGTAGAGATTTGCTTTTTAAAGAAAAAAAGGATATACTATACTGTAGAAAAATGAAAAGGAGATTTTATGTATAATAAATCAAGTAAAAATGAGCTGGTATTAGGGTTGGAGATTCAACAATAATATCTGCGAATCTCCAACTTATGTGAAGATGAAACGATAAATCAAACATAAAGATAGTGGAGACAATTAAGAAATGAAAGAAAAAACAAATAAGATATACAAAACATTAGAATTTAATCAAATATTAGAAACATTAAGTAACCTTGCAGTTGCTCAAAAAACAAAAGAGAAGTTAGCCGCTCTTGAACCTACATTAAAGGAAGCAGAATGTAAGGCAAGAATGCGTGAAACTACGGAAGCTAGAAAAGTACTTGATACGATGGGAAATCCACCTCTTTCTAATATGAATGACCTAAGAGAAACACTAGATCTTGCAGCGGCAGGAGCAATGTTACTCCCAGAACAACTAACAAGTGTTGCTACTTTTATATACGCATGCAAACGTATGAAACGTTATTTGAAGCAGGCAGAAACACTAGATGTAAATATTGCATTTTATGGAACATATTTTGCAGAATTAGACGAAGTTTATGAAGAAATAGATAAGTCGATTCGCCATGATGCCGTGGACGATAGTGCGTCTACCACACTTCGGGACATTCGAAGAAAAATCATCAAGGCAGAAGAAGCAATTAAGGTGAAGTTAGATACAATATTGAGAAGTAAGAAATCATGGTTTTCAGACGCTTTTGTGGTTATGAGAAATGGACGTCAAGTATTACCAGTCAAAAAGGAATATAAGAATCAACTACCAGGTGTGGTTATAGATGCATCAAGCTCAGGAAATACATATTTTATAGAACCATCATCAGTAAGAAAATTGCAAGATGAACTTTCTTATCTACAATTAGATGAAGACAATGAAATTCGAAAGATATTATATACACTTACTGTACTTGTAGACGATCACATGAAGGAATTAATGACAAACATGGAATTTATGGAGAATTTAGATTTTATGTTTGCAAAGGCGAAATTCTCTTCAGATATGAATGCGATACCAGTTGTAATTGGGACGGAGCGTAGAATTAAAATTATACAAGGGAGACATCCACTCCTAGACCCACAGGTATGTGTTCCATTGGATTTTGAAATTGGAAATGGAGTAACAGGAGTTGTTATTACAGGACCAAACACAGGCGGCAAGACAGTGGCTCTTAAGACAGTAGGACTATTATCTTTGATGGCACAAAGTGGATTACATGTGCCAGTGAAAGAAGGCAGTATCTTTTCTATGCATGGGAATGTACTCTGTGATATTGGAGACGGACAAAGCATCTCAGAGAATCTATCTACATTTTCGGCTCATATTACGAATATTGTTGCAATCTTAGATAATGTAAGTGATGAGAGCCTTGTGTTATTAGATGAGTTGGGCTCAGGAACTGACCCAGCAGAAGGAATGGGAATTGCGGTTGCAATCTTAGATGAACTTCGTAAGCGAAATTGTTTGTTTGTTGCTACAACACACTATCCAGAAATCAAGGATTTTGCAAAGAATACGCCTGCATTGGTTAATGCTCGTATGGATTTCGATAGAGATAATTTGCAGCCATTATACAAATTGCAAATAGGTGAAGCAGGAGAGAGTTGTGCACTTTATATTGCAAAACGATTGGGGCTTCCACATCATATGTTGAAGAGAGCGCATACGGAAGCTTATGGTAAAGATGCTGTTTTATCACTAGAATTAGATGAAGTAAATCAAAATAGTGAAGTTACATATAAGCATAGTGCAAAGAAAACAAGTATGATTAAGAAAGAAGAAATCTACATACCTGCGGCAACACCAGGAGATAATTTTGAGATTGGAGACAGCGTTAACGTAGGTCCTGAGAATAAGGTTGGAATTGTTTATAAGAAAGTAAATGATAAGGGTGATTTAACGGTGCAAATCAAGGGCGTGAAAGAAACTGTGAATTATAAGCGCCTCAGACTTCTTGCATCAGCAGCAGATTTATATCCACCAGATTATGATTTCTCAATTATATTTGATACAGTGGAAAATAGAAAGGCGAGACATTCTATGACGAAACGTCATGATTCGTCTATTGAAATTAAATACGAAGATTAGAAATCAGTTTAGGCTGTCAATTAATATTGACAGTCTAATTTTTTTGTTTATAGAGGAGAAAGAGATGCATAAATATTATATAATGGAGAAAAAATGAAGATAAAATGCATAAAATAGAAAAATTTGAAAAAAAGTATTGCATAATTATGCATAAAGGTGTAATATCTATTCATCAATGAAAACTAGATTTTTAAGGAGAATGGAAATGAGCAAAAAGATTAAAAAAGTAGTATTAGCATATTCAGGTGGATTAGACACTTCAGTAATTATACCTTGGTTGAAAGAAAATTATGACAATCCAGAAGTAATCGCAGTATCAGGCGATGTAGGTCAGGGAACGGAGTTAGATGGATTAGAAGAAAAAGCAATTAAAACAGGGGCTTCTAAATTATATATTGAAGATTTGACAGAAGAATTTCTGACAGATTATGTATTCCCATGTGTGCAAGCGGGCGCATTATATGAGAATTATCTATTAGGGACAGCACTTGCTCGTCCACCAATTGCAAAGCGTATTGCAGAAATTGCACTAGAAGAGGGTGCAGATGCAATTTGTCATGGATGTACAGGAAAAGGAAATGACCAAGTACGTTTTGAAATGGCTATCAAAGCATTTGCTCCAGAATTAACAATTATAGCGCCATGGCGTGAGTGGGATATCAAATCTCGTGAAGAAGAAATTGCATACGCAGAAGCACATGATATACCATTAAAGATTAATCGTGAAACAAATTATTCAAAAGACAAGAATATTTGGCATTTATCACACGAAGGGATGGACCTTGAAGATCCAATGAATGAGCCTTTATACAACAAAGAAGGATTCTTGGAAATGAGTGTATCTCCAGAACAGGCACCTGATAAGCCAACCTATGTAACAGTTCACTTTGAGCAAGGTGTTCCAACAGCAGTGGATGGTGTTGAAATGGATGCAGTGACACTTGTAACAGCTTTAAATAAAGTTGGTGGAGAAAATGCTATTGGATTATTAGATATTGTAGAAAACCGCTTGGTTGGAATGAAATGCCGTGGTGTATATGAAACTCCAGGAGGAGCAATTCTATACAAAGCACATAATGTGTTAGAAACACTGTGCTTAGATAAGGCTACAACTCACTACAAGCAATTAGTAGCTCATAAATTAGCAGAGCTTACTTATAATGGACAGTGGTATACACCACTAACAGATGCAATTTTGGCATTTGTAAAAGAAACACAGAAAACTATGACTGGTGATGTAACATTAAAGTTATATAAAGGAAACATGATTAATGCAGGAGTGACTTCTCCTTATTCATTATATGATGAAGATATTGCAACATTTGAGGAAGAAGAAGTATATGATCAAACAGACGCACAAGGATTCATCAATTTATTCTCGTTGCCAGTAACAATTGGTGCGAAAATGAAGAAGAAAAATAATATCTAAGCGGAAATAGAAAGAGGCAGTCGGAGGAACCCATGGCTAAAAAAATATTTATTGATGGAAAAGTTGGAACAACTGGTTTAAGAATATTCGAGAGATTAGCAGATAGAGAAGACATTATATTGTTGACACTTTCAGAGGAGGAGCGTAAGAACCTAGAATCTAGAAAGAAAATAATTAATGAATCAGATGTAACGATATTGTGTTTACCAGATGTAGCGGCTATAGAGGCTGTATCCCTCGTAGAAAATGAGAATACCGTCATTATCGATGCATCGACTGCACATCGTACCAATAAAGATTGGATATATGGATTCTCGCAAGTAGAAGAGTCTCAAGAGAAAAAATTATCCGAAGGGAAGAGAATTGCAGTTCCAGGTTGTCATGCCAGTGGATATATAGCACTCATAAAACCTTTGATAGATCAAGGAATCATTCCTAAGAATCTTCCACTTTCTGGAATTTCAATTACAGGATATAGTGGTGGTGGAAAAGAAATGATTCATGATTATGAAGGAGATTCTAGCGAAACGAATCAAGTAAGAGGATGTCAGAAATATCAGGCACCGCGACATTATGCACTCGGACAAACCCATAAGCATTTAAAAGAGATACAAGCTATTACAGGGCTTGTAGTTACACCGATTTTAGAGCCGATTGTGGCACCATTTTATAGTGGAATGTTACTTACAATTGGACTATATAAAGAACAGCTGTGTGAAGGGTATACTTTAGAAGATGTGAAGAAAGTGTATCAAAAGCAATATCATTCGGAGTTGGTTCAATATGTTGAGAATCTAGATGATGGTGGATTTTTAAGTGCTGATAAAATGTCGGGATATGATAATATGCTAATTACTATTCATGGGAACGAGGATAGATTTGTTCTGACAGCGCTTTATGATAATCTTGGTAAAGGTGCTTCAGGAGCAGCCGTGGAAGCATTGAATATGGTATTAGGAGTAGAACAAACAAGATCATTAAATATAAGGGAGTTTGGAATATGAAAATAATTGAAGGATCAGTCTGTGCACCACAAGGATTTAAAGCAGGTGGAGTACATGCAGGAATAAGAAAAAATAAAGAACGCTTGGATATGGCATTAATTTATAGTGAAGTCTTGGCAAATACAGCATCAGTATATACAACAAATCTAGTAAAAGGTGCACCTATTGTAGTTACAAAAGAGCACAGTAAAAATGGAAAGGCTCAAGCCATTGTGTGTAATAGTGGAAATGCCAACACATGTACAACAAATGGAGTGGAAATAGCAACAAAAACCTGTGGATTTGTAGGAGAAGAACTTGAAATATCAAGTGATGATGTTCTGATTGCATCGACAGGTATTATTGGATTAGACTTAGATATTGAGCCATTTCAAACAGGAGTACCGAAGGTTGTTTCTGCATTATCTAGTGAGGGTGGACATATGGCAGCAGAAGCCATTTTAACTACAGATACAACGACAAAGGAATTGGCAGTAGAATTTGAAATCGGTGGAACCTTGTGTAAAATCGGTGGAATTGCCAAGGGTTCTGGAATGATTCATCCAGATATGGCGACTATGCTATGCTTTATTACGACAGACTGTGCTATTTCATCTAAAATGCTACAAAAGGCTTTATCAAATGATGTACAAAGTACATTTAACATGATGAGTGTGGACGGAGATACTTCAACAAACGATATGATATCAATACTTGCAAATGGACTTGCGGGAAATAATGAAATTGTAGAAGATGGAGCAGAATTTGAAGTATTTATGAAGGCACTCAACTCTATTACCATGTTCCTTTGTAAAGCTGTTGCAGGAGACGGAGAAGGCGCTACAAAAGTGATTGAATGTGCAGTTACCAATGGACCAACGGAAGAGATTGCAAAACAGGTTGCCAAAAGTGTAATCTGCTCATCGTTAGTAAAAACAGCAATCTTTGGATCTGATGCGAATTGGGGGCGTATCTTATGTGCAATTGGATATAGCAAGGCAGAGGTAGATGTTACAAAAATAAAAGTAGGATTTTCATCGAAGGCAGGTGCTCTTACTGTTTGCGAAAATGGAATGGGTATTGTGTTCTCAGAAGAAGTTGCAAAAGAAGTGTTATCTGAAAAAGAAATAGAGATTTTGATTGATTTAAATGATGGAGATGGATGTGCACTTGCATGGGGATGTGATTTGACTTATGACTATGTGAAAATTAATGGAGATTACCGTTCGTAGGAGGCAGGAATGACGATTAAGAATTTTGAACGAGCAGAAGTGCTTACGCAGGCACTTCCTTATATTCAGAAGTATTACAATAAGGTAGTCGTAATTAAATATGGCGGTAATGCGATGATTAATGAATCTTTGAAACAGCAAGTGATGGAGGATATTATTCTACTTTCACTTGTTGGAGTTAAAGTGGTGATGTTACATGGCGGTGGGCCAGAAATTACTGGTATGCTTACAAAGCTTGGAAAAGAGAGCACATTTGTAAATGGATTACGTGTAACAGATGCAGAAACCATGGAAATAACACAGATGGTATTATCTGGTAAAGTGAATAAATCTCTAGTAAATCTAATTCAAAGCAAGGGCGGAAAGGCAATGGGAATTTCTGGTGTAGATGGAAAAATGATCGTTGCAAGTCAAAAAGAGAAGGAGTTAGGATTTGTGGGGACCATAGAGTCAGTGAATATAGAGCCGATTATCAGTTTGTTAGATAACGGATATATTCCAGTCGTTTCCACAATAGGATGTGATGAAAAAGGAAATACATACAATATCAATGCAGATACTGCAGCAGCATTTATAGCGGGGGCGTTAAATGCTGAAAATTTGATGTTGATGACAGACATAGCCGGAATTCTCACAGATAAAGATGATCCGAGTACCTTGATTTCAGAGATAACCGTAGCAGAAGCAAATAATATGATTGCCGCAGGCACTATCAATGGAGGTATGATTCCAAAAGTGGAATGTTGTACAGAAGCAATAGAAAAAGGAGTAGAGAAGGTAGTAATTATGGACGGTCGTATTCCGCATTCATTGTTGATTGAGATACTAACAGACGAAGGCGCAGGAACTATGATGCTGAAATAGGCTCTGAAAGTACATGGAATAAAATAGGAGGAACAATCATGGGAGATTTAAAACGATTAGATGCTCAGTATGTTTCTAACACATATGCCCGTTTCGATTTGGCAATTGTCAAGGGGAAAGGGGCCTTGTGCTATGATGAAGAGGGAAAAGAATATATTGATTTATCGTCAGGAATAGCGGTAAATACCTTCGGATTTTCGGATGATGTGTGGAAAGAAGCAGTAATTGAACAATTAAACAAGGTACAGCATACATCCAATTTATATTTTACAGAACCCTGTGTGGAATTAGCGGAAATGTTATGTACTAACACAGGAATGAAGAAAGTGTTCTTTTCTAATTCAGGTGCGGAAAGTAATGAGTGTGCAATTAAGGCTGCTAGAAAGTATGCGGCAGATAAAAAAGGTGCAGACTATTATAAAATTATTACATTAAAAAACAGCTTTCATGGGAGAACAATTACCACATTAGCAGCGACAGGGCAAGATGTGTTTCATGAGGAATTTCAACCTCTAACGGAAGGTTTTATATACGTGGAGCCTAATGATATTGTTGGATTAAAGGATGCGGTTGGGGAGCATAAGGTTGCAGCCATTATGATTGAGCTTATTCAAGGAGAAGGTGGAGTCATGTGCCTTGATAGAGCATTTGTGGATGAAATTGCAAACATTGCTAAGGAACAAGATATTCTTTTCGTGATTGATGAAATTCAGACTGGAAATGGAAGAACCGGTAAATTATTTGCCTATATGAATTACGGAATTGAGCCAGATATTGTCTCGACAGCAAAAGGGCTGGCTGGTGGTTTACCCCTAGGGGCAACTTTGTTTGGAGAAAAAACAAAAGAAACTCTATCGGCGGGAGTACATGGATCGACATTTGGAGGGAACCCAATTGCTTGCGCGGGTGCCATTAGCGTTTTATCAAGATTAGACGAAGCTTTTCTACAAAAAGTAGATTCTAAAGCTTCCTTTATCCGCAGTCGTCTTTCTAATGCAAAAGGAATTAAATCAGTATCCGGAATGGGGCTAATGATAGGGATTGATGTTGATCGTGATCCGACGGAAATAATAACAGAATGTATGGAGCAAGGGGTATTGCTTATTAAAGCGAAACATAAATTAAGGTTATTACCACCATTAAATATTCAGCAAAATGAACTTGAAAAGGCTATTGAAATCATCAAATCTGTATGCGCCAAATAAGGAGGAATTATGTTAAAGAATAAGAGTTTTTTGAAGTTATTAGATCTAACACAAGAAGAAATTGAATATTTGTTAGATCTCTCAGCAGAATACAAGGCAAAAAAATATGCAAAAATTCCACATCAAGACTGTAAAGGGAAAAATATTGTTCTACTATTTGAAAAGGCTAGTACGAGAACTCGTTGTAGCTTCGAAGTGGCGTCCTTTGACTTGGGAATGAATGTAACTTATTTAGATGCAAATTCAAGTCAAATGGGTAAAAAAGAGAGTATTGTTGATACAGCGAAGGTGCTAGGACGTATGTATGATGCAATTGAATATCGAGGATATGCTCAGGAAATTGTGGAAGAACTGGCAGAACATGCAAATGTACCTGTATATAATGGATTGACAAATGAATTTCATCCTACACAAATTCTAGCTGACTTTCTGACAATTAAAGAAAAATTTGGATCCTTGAAAGGACTCAAAATGGTGTATATGGGAGATGCGAGATACAACATGGGGAATTCATATATGGTTGGCTGTGCTAAGATGGGGATGGATTTTACAGCATGTTGTCCTAAAAAATATTTTCCAGGCCCAGAATTGACCCAGATTTGTGAGAAAATAGCAGAAGAAACAGGGGCTAAGTTAGAGTTTACCGAAGATGTGGAGCAAGGCGTGGCAGATGCACATGTGGTATGTACCGATGTGTGGGTGTCGATGGGAGAAGCAGAAAGTGTATGGGAAGAACGTATAGCAGAATTAAGCCCATACCAAGTAAATGCAAAAGTAATGAATAGTGCTAAAGAAGAAGCAATCTTTATGCATTGCTTACCTGCATTTCATGATTTACATACGACTATGGGGAAAGATGCCTTTGAGAAATATGGTGTAACTGAAATGGAAGTAACAGATGAGGTATTCCAAAGTGAGCAATCTGTTGTATTTGATGAAGCAGAGAATCGAATGCATACAATCAAGGCTATAATAGCGGCAACGTTAGCATAACATAAGTGGATAGAAGTGAAAGCGTGGTACAAATTAGATAATTTCTAGTTTGTACTTTTTTTTATGTTTATTAGTAATAATAATAAATACGTTATGAATAGTTAATGATGCTTATTAAAAAAACTATTTACTTCTAGAGACAAATTTAATAAAATAGATTTAGTACTAGGTAGCACCTAGGGCTAAAGGAGGGTTAATGAAAAAAATAGGGATTAATCAAAAAATTGAATCTATGAATTTGACACAAAAAACCAAGTTTTTATTATTAGATTTAATAAAACAAGAACTTCAAGAAAATACATTAATGAAATTACCGAAAGAAGAGGAATTAGCACAGCAGTTGGGAATTAGTAGAAATTTACTTCGAGATGTACTTGTAATTCTTGAAGAAGAGGGTTATATCAGCAGAAGACGAAGCAAGGGAACGATTGTTAATCCACATGTAGCAAAAGAAAAAGGGAGAATTGATCTTGTTACAGAATTTGAAATGATGATCGAACAAGAAGGATTTACAGCAAGTTCGAAAGTGTTGGAAGTGAGATATATCGAAGAAGTAGACGAGGTGTTTCAATCCAATGAAACAGGATATTTAAAAAACGAAAGAATTTTCTATGCAGATAATGAACCAGTTATTTATTGTGTAGACCGAATTGCAGGAAGTGTGGCAAAAAAAGGAGAAGCACAATTTGAGAAATTAGAACATATGAAATTCTTTGATTTTATTCAAGAATGTTGCGGGGATACAATTACTGGATGTTTGGCAGAAATCACGCCAATCATGCCTACCAAGCAGATATGTGAGAAGCTGCAAATAGATGCTATGACACCATTATTATGTTTTGAACAAAGAAGTTTTAACCCGGAGCATGAGATCATTAATCATGCGCATGTATATTTGAAAACAGGGAAGCTAACATATTCTATTTTGAGAAAAAGATTTTGGCATTATAATTAGGAGGGTTTAAGATGAATAAAAGATTAGATCGTTTTTTTAAATTAACAGAACGAGGTACAAATGTAAAGACAGAAGTAATTGCAGGGGCAACAATTTTCATGACAATGGCATTTTTAATTGCTGTTCATCCAAATATTATGGCAGCAGCTGGAATGGACCGCAATGCGATGGTTACAGTTACAATTGTAACAACTATTTTATTTTCAGTAATTTGTGGATTATATTGTAATATTCCATTTATATTAGCTACTGCACTTGGAAGTAATGCTATGCTTGCATATTCCATCGTTGGATCAGGGATTGCGGATTGGCAGACTGCACTTGGAATGAACTTTATTTCAGGGGTGATTTTTGTGATTATTAGTATCTGTGGAGCTAGAGAGATGGTTGTAAAAGCTATTCCTAAAAATCTAAAAGTGACCATGGGTTGTACAGTAGGTATTTTCATTACTGCGACAGGTATGAGCAATGTGAAATTAATCGAAATAACGGATGCAGGATTTTTAGCACTTGGGAATCTACAGTCAAAAGAAATTCTATTATTAGCAATTACATTGTTAATGATTATATCATTTGGTGCAAGAGGAATAGGCGCAGGTTTACTTGTTTCAATGATTATTGGAACCATAATTGGAATTCCATTAGGAATTACAACAGTACCAGATGCGTTTGTATCTATGCCGCCATCTATGTCGCCGGTTATGTTTAAAGTAGATATTGTGGGAGCATTAGATATTTTATTCTTACCATTTGTGCTTACTTTCTTTATTGGGGACTTCTTCTCGACGGTAGGAAATTTATTTGGAATTGGTGCACAAGCAAATTTATTAGATGAAAATGGAAACTATCCACAAATCAAAAAACCATTTTTAGTAGACTCAATTGCAACTTGTATCGGAACAGTAATGGGAACAAATACGGTAACAATTTATTCTCAATCAGCAGCAGGTGTTACAGCAGGAGGAAGAACAGGATTAACTGCAATTGCATATTCATTTTTTATGTTCTTAGCATTATTCCTTACACCGGTTGCATTAATGGTGCCAACGCCAGTTTCCTCAGCAGCACTTATTGTAATTGGACTAGAGATGTTAAAAGGATTGGCAAAGTTAGATTTTGATGATTATACAGAATATCTTCCAGCATTTATAGCACTTGTAGGAACGGCGTATACTTATAATATTGCAACAGGATTATCATTGGGAATCGTGTCTTGTGTGATTATTAATATTGCAGCAGGAAAATGGAAAAAATTACATCCAATTGTTTATATCATAGCAGTACCATTGTTTTATTATTTGTTAAAGTTAGCGTAAGTAAAGAGAGGAAAATATGAATTATATTATTTTAAAGAATTGTAAATTTCTTATCGCAAAAGGAACAAAAGATGGAATAACTACTGGTAAATCGGTTCTAATTGAAGGAAAAATTATCAAAGCAATTGATGAAATAACTGAAATTAAGAAACAGTACCCAGAAAGTGCAAATGCTGAAATTATTGATTGTAGTAACAAAATAGTAATGCCCGGGTTAGTAGATGGACACAACCATTTATGCAATACACATATGAATCTATGTCGCTCTTTAGCACCAGTCGATTATAGTGATATTATCGGACATATGTTAGGTACAATTCATGGACCTTATGGATGGTTAACAGAAGAGGCAAACTATACGATTTCTACAGCTTCTATTTTAAATGATGTAAAGTTCGGAGCAACAACAATTGAAAATTCAAGTATTCTGCCAGATAGTGGATATCGTGCCATGAAGGATTTTAAAATTCGTGGTATTTTAGCACCACAAATCCAAACAGGCGTAAGGTTAGATGCGGATAATTTGAATTGGTCTCAAGCTATAGACAAAGCGAGATATTGTTTGGAACATTATCATAAACCAAACGATTTGATGAAAGTAGTGGTTCATCCTCATGATGTATATGATTGTACAGATAAGTTTTTGCGTGAAGCATACGAACTTGCAGAATCATATGATACAAATTTCGTGACACATTTCTGGGAATTTCCGAGTACAGTAGCAAAAAGTGATGTTGCTTGGGCGAAAGATGGCGGTGGGTTCGAACATTATAAAAAATTAGGAATTATAACAGATCGTTCTGTATTTTTTCATGGGACAGCCTTAAGTGAAGAGGAGATTGAATATTTGGCTAGTGTAGGCACATCTGTCATCCATAATCCAGATATTAACGCTGCAAATTGTGGTACATGCGCATATGTTCCGAAAATGATTCAAGCAGGATTAAATGTAGGTGTCGGAAGTGATTATGGTTCTTTATCAGTGCTAACGGGTATGAAATTGATGCAAGAGGTTCATCAGATTATGCCACGTGAATTAAAAAAATTAGAATATGAAACACCATTTTATTGTGCAACCATAGGTAGTGCAAAAGCATATCAAATGGATCATATGATTGGAAGTATAGAGGTTGGAAAGAGGGCAGATGTAATAACAATTGATTTAAAAAGAGCATCTCACTTATTGCCAATGTCTACGGCGGTTATTGATATTCAACCAGAATTGCTGTTCTTCTTATTTGTTAGAAATTGTCCAGGAACGGAAACTAGTGAAACAATAATAGATGGTACATTTATACGTAAAGGTGGAGAATTTGTATCAATAGATGAAGAAAAAATTCTAGCGGATGCATTTGAATTGTGTGATCAGTCATTAAAAGATATTAGTGAGGCGAAAAAAGCTGGAAAATATTATGCGAGAATTATGCATGATGATTATATAACAGATGAAGCGTTGCCGGAAGATGTATTACAATAAGACGTATTTAACATTCAGTAAGAGGTATGATAAAGTCAAATACTAAATAAGAAAGAGGTTTCAAAATTTATATTATTTTGAAACCTCTTTCTTATTTCTTAATATTCTCTATGCAATAACATATGAGCCTTATGACTTACAGGCTTCTCGAAATATTCTTCGTAAAGTTGATTGATAGTTTGATTTTCATGAGAGAAACGTAAATTATTCTCACGATCTAAGGTGTAAAGTGTTTTACTACGTTCGAATGCTAATTCTTCACCGTCGTGGATAGGTTGACCACCACCACCTACACAACCACCAGGGCAAGCCATAACTTCTACGAAGTCGTATTGAACTTCTCCCTTTTCTATACGATCTAGAAGTGTACGAGTATTACCCAAACCACTGACAACAGCAATACGAAGTACAATATCATCAATTGTAAAGGTTGCTTCTTGCAATCCATTGTTTACATTGAAACCTTCAGAACGAACTGCTGTAAAAGCTTCTACAGGTGGATTCTCACCTTTCAATAAGAAGTATGCAGAGCGAAGAGCTGCTTCCATAACCCCGCCAGTAGCACCGAAGATAACTCCAGCACCAGATCCATCACGCATTGGAGAATCGCTATCGATATCAACAAGCGCACTTGGTTTAATATGAGCAGTACGTATCATTTTTACTAATTCACGAGTAGTAATAACTGCGTCTACATCATTTCCAGCATATTCGCCGTGGTATAGCGACATTTCTCGTTCGTCTTTTTTTGCTACACATGGCATAACAGAAACTGTAAAAATCTTATCAGGTGACACACCAAGTTTTTCAGCAAAATATGTTTTCATTGTGGCACCAAACATTTGTTGTGGTGATTTAGCTGTTGAAAGATATTTTACTAATTGAGGATATTGAGAGCGAACAAATCGAACCCATCCTGGACAGCAAGAAGTAAACATTGGTCGTGTAGCAAGCTCTCCACTTGTATAACGTTGAATAAATTCACTTCCCTCTTCCATAATTGTTAAGTCAGCAGAAAATGTAGTGTCAAACACATAGTCTACACCCATACGCTTCAAAGAATTTAGAATTTTACCAATGGTTGCATCTTCTTTAGAAAGCCCTAGTTCTTCTCCCCAAGCTGCGCGAACAGCAGGAGCCACTTGAGCAACTACAATCTTGTCTTTATCATCAATTGCTTTCCAAACAACTTCTGTATCATCTCTTTCACGAAGAGCGGCAACAGGGCAGTGTGTAATACATTGGCCACATAGTGAGCAATCAGAATCTTCAATCTTCTTACATCCAGTTACACCAATAGTCGAACGAGAACCTGTTCCCTCAGCATCCCATACATTTAGGCCCTGCACCTTGTCGCAGATTTGTACGCAACGTAAACATTTGATACATTTAGAAGAATCACGGATTAGTGGAAAGTCTTGATTCCAAGGCTTATTCTCTGTTTCGATTTTAAATGGCATCTCGATAATATGTAAATCTTGTGCGAGTGATTGTAAGCTACAGTTTCCGCTTCTTGTACATGTTACACAGAGACAGGCATGTTGAGAAAGTATTAATTCTACAGTCTTTTTACGATTCATTCGAACCTTATAACTATTTGTGTAAATAACCATTCCTTCTTCTACTACGTTGTTACATGCAGTTAATAATGTGTCCTTTCCCTCTAATTCAACAACACATACACGACAGGCAGCAATTTCGTTGATTTCTTTTAGGTAGCAGAGTTTTGGAATTAGAATATCATTTTGCTTTGCAGCCTCCATGATAGTTGTACCATATGGCACAGATATTTGTATATTGTCTATTGTTAAATTTACCATAACTTCTCTCTACCCCCTTTAAATATTCCGAAACCGAAGTGGTCACAGCGTAGACAGCGAGAAGCTTCTTGTTTCGCCTCAGCTTCCGACATTCCGTTTTCGACTCCGTCAAAGTCCTTGATACGCTCCCCTGCTTCACGCTCTGTCATATTTACACGTCCACATGGAATTCTATCATCTAAGTTTGGCTCTGGAACTTCTACATCAGCTGTAATTGTGTGATGGAAACCTAAATACTCATCTATGTTAGCTGCAACAACTTTGGCTGCTGCAATTGCTTTGATTACTGAGGCAGGGCCACTTGCACAATCACCACCTGCAAATACACCAGGGAGGTTATCAAATGTTCCGGTACTATCACTTTGGATTTTTCCGCGGGATACAGGTACACCCGCTTCTTCAAAGTGGTTAGTTTCGATGTCTTGGCCGATTGCAACAATTAAGATATCACATGGGATGTCAAAATTAGGTTCGCCAGTAGCTTTTACACTAGCACGTCCATCACGAATTGTGCTAATCATTTGAGGAGTTACAGTAAGGCTTTTAACACTGTTATTTTCAGTCACGTTGATAGAAGCAGGTGCTTTCAAAGTTAATACTTCGATGCCTTCTGCTACAGCTCCTTCAATCTCCATATCTAAGGCAGTCATATCAGCAACACGGCGACGATATACAATACTAACTTTTTTAGCGCCAAGTCTCTTAGCTGTACGAACAGCATCCATTGTTACGTTACCACCACCGATAACAGCAACCTCTTTGCCAGTAAGATCCATAGTGTCTTTCATACCCACATTACGTAAAAATTGAACAGCAGAGTATACTCCAGTTGCATTTTCATTTTCCAAGCCTAGCTTTTTATCTGTGCTTGCACCGATTGTAATTAATACAGCATCATATTCTGCACGTAGATCTTGGATAGAAAGATCTTGCCCAATTTTCATACCGTGCTTTATTTCAACACCAGTTTTTAAAATAGCGTTGATGTCGTCATCTAATCTGTCTTTTGGTAAACGATAATTTGGGATACCATATCTTAACATTCCACCGAGTTCAGGCAACATTTCAAAAACGGTTGTTTGGTGACCCATTAATTGTAAGTAATAAGCAGCACTTAATCCACCAGGACCGCCACCTAGGATAGCAATTTTCTTTCCTGTACTTTCAGAACAGACAGGGGGATCGATTTCACCAGCGAAATCAGCGGCAGTTCTCTTCAATCCACGGATGTTAATAGCGTCATCCATTATGTTTCTACGGCATCTAGCTTCACAAGGATGTTCGCAAATGAAGCCACAAGTAGTAGGGAATGGATTGTCTTTTCTAATGAGGCGAAGAGCATCTGCATAGCGACCTTCTCCTACAAGTGCAATATATCCAGGGATATCAACTTTGGCTGGACATAGAGAAACACAAGGAACAGGTTGTGAATAAGAACAGACACAACGTCCATATTCAACGTGTTCAATATAATCATCTTTAAAACCAACTAAGCCACGATAAACCATTGATGCCGCTTCTTTTCCGATAGAACAATCGGCAGAATCCATGATGGAAACAGCGGTGTTCTCCATAATTTCTAGTGTTTCGAGGGTCGCTTTGCCGTCAAGTACATCCTCTAAGAGATACTTTAATTGTCCAAGTCCTATTCGACAAGGAACACATTTTCCACAAGTTTGAGCATGGCATAAATCAAGAAATGCACGAGTCATATCAACAGGACATAGGCCAGATGAACTGGACTCGATACGACGTTCCATAGTACGGTACATTTCTTCCATAACCACTTGTGTGTTGTTTGGAGCTGAAATTTGTAATCTACTCATTTTTGAACATATCCTTCTTTCGTAAGTATTTAGATAAATCTATTTGTTAATAATAACACAAATTGAGCTGTTTGAAAATATACCATAGTATAAATAGTATAAAATAGTGGAAAGAAATTAATACTATTTTAGTGTATTTGCTAGGCGATATTCTCTTGGTGTCATTTTGTAGTTAGATTTAAAAATACGATGAAAATAGCTGGAATTATCATATCCGACGATTGTAATAATTTCCTCAACGCCAATTGAGGTGTGTTCCAGAAGATAAATGGACTCCGAAAGACGTTTTTTTTGTAAGATAGACTTGAATGTTTCACCTGAGTATTTTTTGATTAGCTTACTTATATAATAAGTTGGCTGGTTCAGTAGCTCTGATAAGTCGCTTAGTGTGGCTGATGTATAGTGGTCATTTATATATTTCAAACATGTAAAAAATTGATTTTGCTCAAAATGCTGTGGAATAGATTGGTTCATTTTATCGGTATGATCTAATAGCTGGAGAAATAACAGCCCCATTGTCGACTGTATAATATTACGATTGTCATGATTATTGTGTATTAATTCCCATATCATGTTCTC
>CAYIYM010000003.1:3316-98714 GCA_964367685.1 uncultured Lachnospiraceae bacterium | reverse complement strand
GTATAATATTACGATTGTCATGATTATTGTGTATTAATTCCCATATCATGTTCTCGGCTAAATTTTGAATTGGGAGCACGTTGGCTGTCTGGAAATGGAGGTAATTTACATCACTATTGGCGTGTTTAAAGGATCCAATTAGGAAATTACGCAAAGGACTTTCATCGGTCATGTAAGGTAAAATCCGATCAAAAAATTCGGGTAGAATACAGAAATTTACGGCTACATCCTCTAATGATGCAGGCATGATTTCTTGAGAAACATTTTGATTTAGGAACAAAAACTCTCCTGTTTGTAGATGGATACTAGTGCGTTCATTGATGAGATGTATTGTGCTACCACTACACATATATATAATTTCAATATAGTTATGAGAGTGTTTTGGAAAATGGACAAAACGAGTGTGTCGACGAACATCTATTAGCTGACCAAGAGATAGCATTTTACGACTATCAATTATAAAATCATCAGACGATGTGTAAATATTCTTCTGAATTGTTGTGTCTCCATCTAAGATTTGTTGTTCTTCAGTAGAGATTTTGGCTAGAAAATTTAATAAACTTTGATTCATGATAATCCTCCTTGAGCTGGTGTGATTCATAAAAATAGTATAGCACAGAGAAGTGCAAATAAGGACGGTAAAATATATTTTTTTCGACCTAAAATCAGGAAAGAAAAATGGTTATACTTGAAGCAAGTAATAAGGAGGGAAGGCATGAATAATTATTATCTAGCAATTGATATTGGTGCATCCAGTGGTCGACATATTCTTGGATGGATGGAAGATGGAAGAATTCAACTTGAAGAAATATATCGTTTTGAAAATGGAATGGAAAAAATCGATAATGAATTACGATGGAATCATACTCAGTTATTTGAGTATATAATTCAAGGGATAAAAAAATGTAAAGAAATTGGTAAGATACCAAAAAGCATGGGGATAGATACTTGGGGAGTCGATTTTGTGCTCTTAGACGAAGAGCAGCAAGTACTTGGCAACATGGTTGGATACCGAGATCACAGAACGAATGGGATGGATCAAGAGGTATTTCGTCACATTTCTGAAAAAGAACTTTATGAAAGAACAGGAATTCAGAAGCAAATATTTAATACCATTTATCAGCTTATGGCGGTAAAGAAGAATAATCCAGAACATATGGAAAAGGCGAAATCAATTCTTTTTGTACCTGATTATTTTCATTTTTTATTAACAGGCACGCAATGTAACGAATATACAGAAGCAACAACGAGCCAGTTGGTTCACGCAAGTACAAAAGAATGGGATAGGGAGTTGATCGAGAGATTAGGCTTCAATACAGATATGTTTGGGGAAATCGTTTCACCAGGTACAAGTCTTGGATGTTTTACGAAAGAAATAGAAGAAATCTGTGGATTTACTACGGAAGTAGTAGTACCTTGTACACATGATACAGGATCAGCAGTTTTAGCAGTTCCGGCAAATGATGATGACTTTGTGTACATTAGTTCTGGGACATGGTCTTTGCTTGGAATTGAAAGAACTGAGGCGGACTCAACAATGTTTAGCCAGGAGCATAATTTTACCAATGAGGGCGGATATGACTATTGTTATCGCTATTTGAAGAATATTATGGGGCTTTGGATGATTCAATCTGTAAGAAATCAGCTATCATCGCCAATTAGCTTTGCAGATATTTGCATAGAAGCAGAAAAGGAGAAAAACTTCCCTTCCCGTGTGAAGGTAGATGATTCTTGCTTTTTGTCTCCTGAGAATATGATTGTTGCTATTCAAGAGTATTGTAGAAATACAATGCAAGCAGTACCAGAATCAATAGGAGAGATAGCAACAGTTGTATATGCGAGTCTTGCAGAAGCATATGCTGAGGCTATTAAGGGATTAGAAGAGGCAACAAACCGAAGCTATAGTCGAATCCATATAGTAGGGGGAGGTTCAAATGCATCCTACTTGAACCAACTAACTGCCAATGCAGCTAAAAAAGAAGTACATGCTGGTCCAGGAGAAGCGACAGCGATTGGGAATCTAATGGCACAAATGTTACGGAATAAAGAATTTGATAGTAAAGAGGAAGCGCGTGAATGCGTGCATCATTCTTTTGATATTACGATAATACAACCAGAATAGGATAAGGAGATTTGATATGAGAACAATGGAACGATATGAATCAGCGAAAGAAATGTATGGAGTACTAGGAATTGATGTAGAGAGCGCAATTGCAACACTGGAAAAAGTTTCTATTTCTATGCACTGTTGGCAAGGGGATGATGTAACTGGATTTGATCAAGAAGGACCTCTTACAGGTGGAATTCAGACAACTGGAAATTATCCAGGAAAAGCAAGAACACCACAGGAACTTATGGATGATATGGACAAAGCTCTTAGCCTAATTCCAGGGAAACATAAAATCAATCTACATGCTTGCTACGCTATATTTGAAGAGGGTGAGTTTGTAGATCGAGATAAAATTGAGCCGAAACATTTTGAAAAATGGGTAACATATGCAAAAGAGAGAGGATTAGGCATTGATTTCAATCCAACTATTTTTTCTCATCCTATGATGAAAGACAATCTTACATTATCAAGCCCAGATCAATCTATTCGCGAATTTTGGATTAAACATACTCAGGCTTGTATCCGAATTTCAGAATATTTTGCTGAAGAGTTAGGACAACCTTGCTTGATGAATATTTGGATTCCAGATGGATTCAAAGACATCCCAGCAGATAGATTAGCACCGAGAAGACGATTTAAAGAGTCTTTAGATGAAATCTTATCTATGGAATATGATAAGGAGAAGTGTATTGTTTGTTTGGAGTCGAAGGTTTTTGGGATTGGAGTAGAGTCTTATACAGTAGGATCTTCTGAATTTACAATTAATTATGCTGCAAAAAATGGAATCTTAAGTTTAATGGACAATGGACACTATCATCCAACAGAAGTGGTTTCTGATAAAATTTCATCTATGCTTTTATTTAATGAAAAGATTGCATTACATGTGACAAGGCCTGTACGTTGGGACAGTGATCATGTACTCTTATTAGATGATGAAACAAAAGAGATTGCAAAAGAAATTGTTCGAAATAATGCCCTTGACAAAGTGTTATTTGGATTGGATTATTTTGATGCAAGTATTAACCGAGTTTCCGCATGGGTAGTAGGGATGCGAAATATGCAAAAAGCACTTTTATTTGCGCTTCTTTCACCAAATGAAACTCTGGCACAACTACAAGAAGATGGGAAATATACAGAATTAATGATGTTGCAAGAAGAAATGAAAACATATCCATTAGGTGATGTGTGGGATTATTTTTGTGAGAAAAATCAAGTTCCTGTCAAAGCAGCTTGGTATGAAGAAGTAAAGAAATATGAAGAAGAGGTATTATCAAAGAGAGTATAATGAATCTGAATAGGGCAAGAAGATGAAGGGAGGTCAATCATATATGATAAAAGGATTTAAGATGAAATTATATCCTGGCATGGAGCAGGAATATGAAAAAAGGCATCATCAATTATGGCCTGAAATGAAAGAAATGATTCATACATATGGAGGGAAAAATTATACTATTTTTCTTGATGAAGAAACATTAACACTTTTTGGTTATATTGAAATTGAAGATGAAGAGAGATGGAAACAAAGTGGTACTACTGAAATTTGCCAAAAATGGTGGGAGTTCATGGCTGATATTATGGAAACCAATGAAGATATGAGTCCTGTAAGTATAGATTTGAAATCGGTATTTCATTTAGATTAAATAAAAACTAGCTCAAATTCCAATTTAACGGAATCTGAGCTAGTTTTTTAAGTTCGAAAAGGGAGTCGGATGGAAACATCAGTGCCGACTCCAAGAGTGCTAGAATAGGTAAGGCCAAAGGCGGAACCATAGAGAACTTGCAGCCGCTGATGAGTGTTATATACGGCAACATGAGAGCCTTTTTCTGCAGAACGCGCAGCTAACATTGTCTCGGCGGAGAATAAAGACTTAATAATTTCAGCGGTCATCCCTTGTCCATCATCTGATACTTGAATAACAACAGTATCTGCATCTTCTTGCCAGCCTCCAATCACAATGGTTCCAGTGCGATCATCTTTTTCTAAGATTCCGTGGGTAATTGCATTTTCGATTAATGGTTGTAATGTAAGTTTTGGAATACTACAAGCAAGTAATGAATCTGGAATATCAATAATAAGTGAGATATTATCATTGAATCGCATATTTTGTAATTCAATATAAAGTGTAATATGCTCAAGTTCTTCTTCGATAGTACTGTAAGAAGATTTTCGACTGAGTGTTAATTTGTAAAAACGAGAAAGCTTAAATATAACATCTTGAACCTTATCGGATTCTCCTTGTTGAGAATGCCAATTAATCATATCCATTGTATTGTATAAAAAATGAGGATTGATTTGTGCCTGTAGTGCATCGAATTCTGCTATTCGCACCTGTTCGGAAGCCTGTTCCTGCTCTTCTAATAAGCGATTAATCGTAAGGGTCATGTAATTATAAGTATCAATTAACTCACCGATTTCATCCTTGGAATTTGGAGATTTTAAAGGAGTCGGTGCGCTGTATCGCGCTTTACTCATTTGCTTAATTACATTAGAAAGTCTATTTGTAATCGAATGAGAGAATATGGATGCCATAAGGAAGGAAATGCCAACAAACAAAATATAAATTGATATAAATGTGCTCATGACAGACAGATTTTTTTTGAGTATAGGTTCTGCAGGAAGAGCAGCCACCATGTACCAATCTGTATGGGCAATACTGTAAAATGACGCATATACATTTTCGTTTAATATTTTTTTGGAAATGAAATTATTCGAAGACATAAAATTGTCTCTAACCGTATGATAATCAAAGTAGTATGTGCTTGATTGTGCCTGATTTGTGGTGGCGACAATATTATCTCTGCTATTAATAATGTAAGCAACATTTTCGTCAGAAAGTAGATTTTGATCCATGATTTCTGCAAGAGATTCTGATGAAAAGTATATTGCTACATAAAAAAGTTCCGGAGAACCGTTAATTAATGTAGAACTCTCCATAATATAGGCGCTATTTCCAAAGTTCACGATTTCAGTGTGACTTAGATAAAACTCGGGGCAAAACAATGTTTCAATCGACGAAGATGCACTAAAGATACCGTGCCAATGGGTGGCATTAGCCATACTATAGGGTTTAATTATGTTAGCAATAGGGCTAGCATTTGTAGTGGGTATGACATCAGAAAAAATTCGAATATCTTCAATGATTGTAGATTCAATTCCGGTTTGGATTATTTGTTGGAAATCATTAGCCATAGATGAATTAATAAGATTGGTCAATTCGTCGGCATTCGTTTCATGGGTTAACCTAGAATAAAATTCAGTTTCAGTTAATTCCTCGCCAATATGGATGATGTCTTCAATCTCGGCGACGATCTGTGGGCCGGAATTGGCTACTGCTATTTGCTCGTTGCGAATAGTATCAGCAAGAATCATATCTGATAGCTGAGTGTAAAGATAGATTCCCATTAATATTAGTGGAATTGAGACCACGAATAAAATAGAGAATGTAAATTTACTCCGAATCTTGAGATTTAAGTATGTTGATTTTAAATAATTGAGTAAGGTTACCATTTTTCAATATGCTCCCGATAACTGGATGGAGTGAATCCAGAGTATTTTTTGAATGATTTTGCAAAGTAATTGGAATTACTATAGCCAACACGAGTAGAAATATCATTGATCTGTATCCGATGATCAGCAAGCAATTCCTTGGCATATTCTAATCGATATTCAGTGATATATTGGTTTAGTGTGTGTCCTGTTTGCGCTTTAAAATAAGAGCAAAGATAGGATACAGATAGATTAACGTAATCACTTATTTCTTTTATAGAAAGTAAATCATTTGAGAAATTTTGTGCGATATACTCTTTGATTAAGTAAATGGAAGAATCTTCGGAACTCTCATTTTCTAATGTTACAAATAAAGAATTTGTTCGCGATGATAAAAGGGAATGTAATTCTTCATAAACGGTACAAGACTCAATGAGTTCAAGGATCGAATGGGTGTGGGTGTTTAAGGAATCGGAATTATGAAGCTTCCATTTAACATGCGTTTCATTAATAAAAAGAAATAATTTATAGTAGGTATCTTTTGCATGGGATGCAACAATACTTGTATTAAATTGATAATATGAAAAAAGTTCTCCTAAATACTTATTGCAGTCATCTATTTGCTTTAATAATACACTTTGTTTATATGCAAGTAGTATGTGCTCAAGTTGTGATTGTGATACGAGTGAGGGGGTGGGAATCAATTTATCTGTAATCAGGGTGCCGGAAGGAAAGAAAAATCCTTGCTGCATCAAAAGAACGCTATTGGAATAAGCTTCATAAGCAAATTCAATACCTGCTTTCTTTGTAAACCCAATAGAAACAATTGTAGATGTTAAATGTTTGGGATATTCTTTAAGCAATTTACTAATGGAATAAATGAATTTTTCTTCTAGGATTCCATCGTGTAGCAAAAAAAATACATGATATTTATCGTGTAAGGTGGTGTGAAAAGAAATCACCTTGCTAGGCGTTAGTAACGTAGCTAAATCGTCTTTTAGCAGTTCAATATGATGCGCTGGAATAGACGAGGTTTTTCCTTGAATAAGGAAGCACGAGAAGCGGCTGTTTTTGTTGATAGAATAAGTGTGTGCCTTTAACAACTGGTCAATAGATGGCTTTACGTTTACATAGGGTTTGGTTAATAAAGCCGCAAGCTTAGAGTCGGCTTCTGTATGATAACGAGACACGGTTTCTTTCAAGTTTTGGTTCATCAAATAGGATTCTTTAGCTTCTAAAATTGCTTGTTTGATTTCCGCTGGTGAAAGAGGTTTTTCTATATAGGTTACTACCTTTAATTTGATGGCGGCTTTCAAATATTCTTTATCTGAATACCCACTCATGAATATAATTTTACTGTCTGGTAAGAAGGCACTTATTTTTTTGGCAAATTCGATTCCTGACATTTGAGGCATTCGAATATCCGAAAGTATAAGGGCGGGCTTCTCGAGTTTTGCTATCTTCAATGCATGAATTCCATTGTCAGCCTCTATGATTTTGGAGATTCCAAGTTCCTCCCAATTAAGGGATGATTGAATCCCATTACGCGTTAATATTTCATCGTCTACAATTAATAATTTCATATAAATGGACCTCCCCAAGCCTTATACGAGAATTTTACACAAAAACAAATATGAAAGCAACTAAAGACAATTAAAAAGTAATAATTTACCCAATATCGAAAGATTGTGCTATATATTTTCGATAATTTGGATGATATTATGAAACAAGAAGTTAAGGAAAAGACAATGGTATAGAAAAAGGAATGGAGGGTTAAAATGTCTGAATATATATTGGAGTTAAAAGGAATAACCAAAATATTTCCAGGTGTTAAAGCCTTAGATAATGTGAAGTTTCAGCTAAAAAAGGGTGAAGTTCATGCACTTATGGGGGAAAATGGTGCAGGGAAATCTACATTTATCAAGGTAATAACAGGTGTACATAAAGCTGAAGAAGGTACGATGTACATTGAAGGAAAAGAAGTGGATTTTAAAGGCACAAAAGATGCCCAGGCGGCAGGGATAGCTGCTGTGTATCAACATCCAACATCTTACCCTCATTTGACAGTGGCTGAAAATATCTTTATGGGTCATGAAACAAGAAAATATGGATTTATCCAATGGAAAAAAATGTTTGAAAAAGCAGATGTATTATTAAAAAAGTTAAATTCAGATTTTAGTTCTACAGAAGAGATGGGGAGTTTGAGTGTTGCACAACAACAAATGGTTGAGATTGCAAAAGCATTGTCAACAAATGCAAAAATCATAATTTTAGATGAGCCAACAGCTGCACTTACAAAAAGTGAATCAGAAGAATTATATAAGATTGTAGATTCTTTAAAAGAGAATGGAGTTTCCATTATTTTTATTTCTCATCGATTTGAGGACATGTATCGCTTGGCCAGTAGGATAACTGTATTACGAGACTCACAATATATTAATACATATCAGGTTGATGAAATATCTAATGGAGAATTAATTAAAGCCATGGTAGGAAGAGAGATAGGAGATCTATTTCCAAAACCTGAGGTGAAAATTGGAGATGAGTTACTAAGAGTAGAAGGATTCTCAAAAACAGGATTTTATAAAAATATTTCTCTTACAGTACGAGCAGGGGAAATTGTTGGATTAACAGGGCTTGTTGGTGCTGGAAGAACAGAACTTGTACAAAGCATTTGTGGAATCACACAACCTGATTTGGGGGAATTATATTTAGAGGGGTCTAGGATTCAAGTTCGTAAACCAATGGATGCAATGAGTAATGGAATTATTTTGTTACCAGAAGATCGTCAAAAAGAAGGTCTTATCATGAATTGGGGACTAGGTAGAAATGTGACCTTGCCAACCATTAGTAAATATGCAAAAGCTGGATTAAACGATGAGAAGAAAGAACGAGATATTGCCAAGACATTGTTAGAAAAGGTTGATACCAAGGCGGTAACTATTTTTGACGCAGCAAATACATTATCTGGTGGAAATCAACAAAAAGTTGTTGTTGCGAAAGCACTTAGCCAGGAGATGAAGGTTGTAATAATGGATGAGCCAACGAAAGGAGTAGACGTTGGTGCAAAAGCTGAAATCTATCAAATCATGGGTGAATTAGCGCAAGAAGGATATGGAATTATAATGATTTCATCAGAAATGCCTGAGATACTTGGTATGAGTGATCGTATCGTTGTAATGTGTAATGGAAAGATTACTGGTGAGTTAAACAGAGGTGAGATTACACAAGAGGGAATACTAGAATTGGCAATGGAGAAATCAAAATAGGAGGAATGGGAAGTTGAAGAGGGAAAAAACACTATTACAAACAATTCGTGATTCTCGTGAGGCGAGTTTGCTAATTGTTCTGGTACTTTTATTTATTGCTATTTCATTTAGAAGTCCTTCATTTATGACGTGGAAATCAATTTCAGACATGTTAAAAAACAATGCAGTAACTATGATTATGACACTAGGAATGTTAAATGTACTTCTAATTGGAGGAATAGATATTTCAATTGCTTCTACATTAGCCTTTTCGGGTATGTCGATAGGGATGTTAATGAAAATGAACCTAATAGAAAATACAGGCGTGTTATTTGTGGTAGCAATTTTGATTGGAACACTCTGTGGAGCAATTGTAGGATTAGTTATTTCAAGGGGAAATGTATTACCGATTATTGCAACTATGGGATTTATGTATATCTATAGGGGATTAGCCTATGTAATTGGAAATAACACTTGGGCAACTGCAGATGAACTTGGCGAATTTAAAAATTTCGCAGTAGAAGAGTTCCTAGGAATAAACAAAGTGATTTGGGTAATTATTGTATGCTATATTATATTCTTTGTTGTAATGAAATGGACCAAAATTGGCCGTAAAGTCTATGCTGTTGGAAGTAATAAAGAGGCGGCTAGAATATCTGGAATTCATACGCAGAATGTACAACTAATGGTATATGCAGTCATGGGACTTCTGGCAGGACTATCGGGCGCACTTGCTACTTCAATTTATTCAGCAGCGCAGCCTAACATGTTATATGGAAAAGAAATGGATGTAATTGCAGCTTGTGTAATTGGTGGAGTGAGTATGACGGGAGGACGCGGAACAGTTGTTGGAGCATTATTAGGCTCGCTGATTCTAGCTGTAATTGCAAAAGCACTTCCACTTATTGGGATAGATTCAATTGTACAAAATACCGTAAAAGGTGTAATTATTTTAGTTGTAATCATTCTAAATATTATGGCACAGCGTGCAATGGATAAGAATAGCTTGAAGAGAAGGGAGATGTAATTATGGCGGGAAAATCGGGAAGAAGTATTGAAAATGTGCCAGCATCACCTTGGAAAAATACGATTATGAGTTGGGAAGGGATGTTAATTATTGTATTTGTATTGGTTAATTTCATGTGTGCATCTATGTCTGATACATACTTAATTGCAAATATATTTCGAGAAATGCCAAGATATCTGGCAGGAGTATTTTTGTTATTGCCAATGACATATATCTTGATACTTGGAGAAATTGATATTTCAGTTGGATCTATTGTGTGTCTTTCAGCAACTGCAATGTGCATGGCTGTAAACAATGGATTACCAACAATAGCAGTATTCGGAACAGGATTACTGGTTGGAACTATTTGCGGATTTATAAATGGGATAATATTAACTAAATTCACAGAGCTACCACCAATGATTGTAACCCTTGCGACACAAATTATCTTTCGTGGAATAGCAGAAATATGGTTGGGAAGCGGTGGTTCTATTTCATTATCTGAAACAGATGGATTTCGAATGCTTTCAGAGAAAGTGGGAATTATTCCATATATGTTCTTTTTAATTATTGTTCTAGCAATCCTCTTTTGGTTAGTGCTTAGCAAATCTACATTTGGAAGAAGGTTATATGCAATTGGTGCCAATCCATTAGCAGCGTATTACTCAGGAGTGCCAGTTCAGAAAATAAGATTGATTGTATTCACAGTTACAGGTTTTATGGCAGGAGTAAGTGCGATGTTCTTAACATCTGTATTATACGGGGCAAATACAACAACTGGAAATGGATTTGAGTTAGATGCAATTGCAATGGCTGTATTTGGAGGGGTATCTACAGCGGGTGGCAAAGGGAAAATTGAGGGCGGTATGATATCAGCATTTATCATTATATGCTTACGAATTGGACTGGGGCAAATAAATATGAATCCACAATTGATTTTGATTATTCTTGGAAGTTTACTTATTGTATCAGCATTGCTTCCAAATATTTTAAATACATATAAAATGAAGAAGAAAAGAGTAATTGCTTAAGGATGACTACTAAGTATCAAGGATACTTTGTATAAAAAAGAAAGGTAGGAGAGAAGTATGAAAAAGAGAGTATTAAGCGCTATACTAGCGGCAACTATGGTTGCGACATTGATGGTAGGATGTGGTTCGACAGAACCAGAATCTACTACAGAAGAGACAGGAACAGAGGAGGAAGCTGGTGAAGATACTGGCGCTGGAGTACATGCAATCGTAACAAAATCTGCAGGTAATCCATATTTTGAAAAAACAGTAGAAGGTTTTACAGCTGTAATAGAAGCAGCAGGCGGCGAAGCAGTAGTAAAGCATCCTGAGGCAGCAACAGCAGATGCACAGGTGGCAGCAATCCAATCTTTAATCTCACAGGGAGTAGATTCGATTACATTAGCGGCAAATGATGAAAATGCACTTCAAGCAGCATTAGAGGATGCAATGGATGCAGGCATTAAAGTGTCTTGTTTCGATTCAAAGACAAATAGCGATAGCCGTCAAACATTCGTGAATCAGGCTGGTGTTAATGAAATTGGGCAAGCATTAATGGATGCTGTGTACGACATTTCAGGTGGTTCTGGGCAATGGGCTATTTTATCAGCTACATCTCAAGCTGCTAATCAAAATGCATGGATTGAAGCAATGAAAGAGATTATGACAGAAGAGAAGTATGCAGATTTGGAATTGGTGGAAGTTGCTTATGGTGATGATGAGCCACAAAAATCTACAGAGCAAACATTAGCTTTATTATCAAAATATCCAGATTTAAAAGTAATCGCAGCACCAACAACAGTTGGAGTAAATTCAGCAGCACAAGTACTTCAAGATGAAGGATCATCTGTGAAACTTACAGGATTAGGACTACCTTCTCAAATGGCGGCATTTATTGGAGATGGGGATGAATTCTCTACACCTTATATGTATTTATGGAATCCAGAAGAACTTGGTAAATTAGCAGCATATACATCATTAGCACTAGTAGAAGGTACAATTACAGGTGCAGAAGGTGATACATATACAGCTGGAGATATGGGTGAATATACAGTAGTTGCAGCAGCGGATGGTGGAACAGAAGTAATCGTAGGACCTCCATTTAAATTCGATGCTTCAAATATTAATGAGTGGAAAGATGTATATTAGATCGATATAGAAGAATAATATAGAAGAAACGATAATAAGTAAAAAACAAGAACTCAGACTTAACGCCTGAGTTCTTATTTTTATTTGTAAAATTCTGTTTTGAAGGTATTTAAAACGGTAGGAAGTAATGAATTACTGTAGTCCACTAAATCATACTTTCCTTTGCATAGTGCCCAATCATACAAAAGTGCTCGTTCGTACATAGCATATAATTTGACTAATTCTTTTGCAGATTTTACGGTAGTAAATTCACCTGATTCTTGAGCATTCACTACAATTTCATTAATCCAAAGATAATAGATTCGCTTTTTATCAAGCAAATGCTTTTTGTCTTTCGTTACTAATTGTGAAGAATATAGTGAAGCAAGCAATGATACGTCAACGGTTTCTTGGATTAACTCGAAGAGTTCGTGGTTTAATAATAACAATGTGTCATATGCTGATAGGTCGGGATTAATACTCTCTTTTAAATCTTCATATTTTTGATCAAATATATATGATAAAGAACTTAATAAACCATCTTTCCCCTTGAAATAATGATAAAAAGTACCCTTTGATGTTTTGGAAGCTACTATGATGTCCTCGATTGTGGTATTATCATATCCTTTTTTGTGGAATAAATTCCAAGCGGCATTTACGATTCTACTTTTGGTAGATTGGCGTTTTCTAGGCATATGCTACTTATACTATCCTACGATAAATCCATATTTTAATGGATCTTGAGGGTCGATCACATATGTTGCTTGTCCAGTAACATATGCAGAACCTGTGATTTCAGGAACAATTGCCTTGAATTCTCCAACAGAAGTTTCTTCTTTGATAACACCAATAAATTGAGAACCGATAAAACTTTCATAAACGAATTTTTCGCCAACTTTAATCTCGTCACGAGCGTATAAAGTTGCTAATTTAGCGCTTGTACCTGTACCGCAAGGGGAACGGTCTGCCATGTTATTACCAAAAATAACTACATTACGATAGTTACAGCCTGGTGTTTCTGTGTGGCAATATAATTCAGCAAGATCCACTGTAGTAATATCTAGTGATGGATGTTGGATTTGAACCTCTTTATTAACTTGCTCAATAACCTTCATACCAAAAGCTGTAAGTGTAGGAACTGACTCAGCATTAACTGTCCAACCAAGTTGCTCTACATCAACAAGTGCGAAGAAACTTCCACCAAATGAAATATCATATTTGATTTCTTTTCCGTCGATTACTGTAGTTAGGTTCTCTTTATATAAGAAAGAAGGCACATTAGTTAATGAAACACTAAGAACTTTTCCATCTTTTACTGCTGCTTTTGTGCGGATGATTCCAGCTGGAGCTTCAAGAACAACTTCTGTTACTGGCTCAACAGCTTCTACAAGACCACTTTCAATGATTGCAGTTACAGAACCAATTGTTCCGTGTCCACACATGTTTAAGTATTCGCCTGTATCCATGAAGAAAACAGCGAAATCAGCCTCGTCACTAATTGGCTCAGTGATGAAAGCACCAAACATATCGTGGTGACCACGTGGCTCATACATAAGTGCTTGGCGATAGTGATCATAGTTTTCTGCGATAAAATTCTTACGCTCGATTGGTGTGTTTCCTTCTGGTTTTGGGAAACCTGAAAAAATAATTCTTGTGAATTCTCCTACTGTGTGTGTGTCTACACATGTGAATGATGCTTCGAATGCATCTAATTTAATTTGGGGATTTAAGTTCATACCCGGCCTCCTTGAAGTTTGATTTCTATGATTTGTGTCATAGATTATATTAAAACACCCTAAATTAATCATGAAACGAGTGTTTTTTACAATAAAATGATAAAAATGTAACGATTAGACTGTATTCTAGTACAGAGTACAGTTTACTTAAAATATTATCTCTTATAAAATGAAAAATGTCAACAGAATTTCGTTCAAAACACATTATTAAAAATAAAAAAAATAATTGAAAAAATGTTGAAAAAAAAAACAGTATATGGTACTATTGTTGGGCATGGGAGTAGTTGGGTAACTGGTGTGCCCCCTAGTCTTCAAAACTAGTGTTGGGCGTTAATAGCGTCCTAGGTGGGTTCGATTCCCACATGCTCTCGCCAAAATAGAATAAAAAAATAGACTGCGTTCTGTTTTTGAATAAATACAATGTAAACAGCGGATTATACGGATTTCTGACAAAAAATAAACAAGAAAATTAATGAGCATAGAGATTGCGCTTGTTATGATAAAGAAACTATAAAAAAGGAGTACTGAAGAATGAGAAATTTGCAAATTTTATTAAGACAACATGTAGGAGCACCATGTGCCCCGGTTGTTAAAGCAGGAGACAAGGTTGCAAAAGGAACATTAGTTGCTGAACCAACAGGGTTAGGTGCTAATATCTTTTCGGGTGTATACGGTGTTGTAGAAGAAGTGCTAGAAGATCGTATTATTATTAAGCCGGATGAAGAACAAAAAGAAGAGTTTCTTCCAATAGAAGAAGGAACGAAACTAGAAATGGTGAAGGCAGCAGGTGTTGTTGGAATGGGTGGTGCAGGATTCCCAACAGGAATTAAGATTGGAACTGATTTGAATGGCGGTTATATCTTGATTAATGCAGCTGAATGTGAGCCAGGATTGAAACATAATATTTTAGAAATTGAAGCTGAAGCGGATAAGATTGTTCGTGGTGTGAAACATGTTATGGAAATTTCTAATGCAGGAAAAGCAATTTTTGCAATTAAGAAGAAGAATACAAAAGCAATTAACGTGTTAAAAGAAGTAATTAAGAATGATAGCAATATTACAATTTTCTTGATGCCTGATATTTACCCAATGGGTGAAGAAAGAGCAGTAGTTAGAGAATGTCTAGATATTGAATTGGCACCAAATCAATTACCGTCAGCAGCAAATGCAATCGTAATTAACAGTGAAACATGTGCTAGAGTAGCAGAAGCTATTGAAGAAAGAAAGCCATGTTATAGCAAGCACCTCACTGTAAGAGGGATGATTCAAGGTGGATGTCAAGAACACGTATTTATGGATGTGCCAGTAGGTACAAGTGTTGGAGATTTAATTGAAAGAGCAGGCGGAATAGAAGGCGTAGTTGGAGAAATTATTATGGGTGGACCTTTCACAGGAAAGGCTACAACAGAGGATGCACCAATTACAAAAACAACAGGTGGTATTCTTGTGACTATGGAATTCCCTGATTTACATCAAGCTCCAGTAGGCTTGTTAGTCTGTGCTTGCGGTGGTGATGAAGCTCGTATGAGAGATATTGCTACCAAAATGAATGGTAAAGTTGCATCTGTAGCAAGATGTAAGCAAGTAGTTGAGATGCCAAGTGGTGCATTGAAATGCGAAAGACCAGGTAATTGCCCAGGTCAAGTTCAAAATAGCATGCAGTTCAAAAAAGATAAATGCGAGTATATCGTAATCGGAAACTGCTCAGATTGTTCGAATACAGTTATGGGATCAGCACCGAAAATGGGATTAAAGATTTTCCATCAAACAGATCATGTGATGAGAACAATCAAGCATCCATTATTTAGACACTTGACAATTTCTAAGAAAGTAAGTCAAGATCTATAATTTGTTTTATTCAACCCTTAAATAATAAGGTTGAATCGTTACTTAAGGTATTACGGTCACCGGTCATTCATATGAGGAGCCCCCGATTCTTCATATTATAACAAAGGAATGGTGCGTGATTGGAATATAAATGGCTAAAATTAGCAAATGTATAAGGAGGAGAATCAATATGTCAATCACAGCTGAAACAGCTAAAGAGCATGCAAATGACCCTGCGGTATTATGTTGTAGAGCAGAAGCAGGAGTTACAATCGAAGTAGCAAACTTAGAAGATCCAGCAATCTTCGATGATTTGGTAGATTCAGGGTTATTAAATTTAGATGGTGCATTAACCATTGGACAAGTTTTAGGAGCTAAACTCACAAAAACTTGTGATTCACTAACACCACTTACAGCAGATGTAGTGGAAGGAATTGTAGCAGTAGTAGAAGAAGTAGCAGAGGTAGAAGAAGTAGCAGCACCAGTTGCAGCAGCACCATCTGTAGCAGGAGCTACAACATCGGTAAATGGTGGAGTTCTTAAAATTCACATTGGTGAAGGAAAAGACATCAATATCGAAATTCCTACAGGAATCACTGCAGGAGCAGGAACAGCTGCAGTAGCAGAAGTACCAGCACCAGTTGCAGCAGCAAATGTAGTAGCTGCACCAGTAGTAGGTGAAGAAAAAGTTGTTAGAACACTAACAAGAAAACACTTCAACATTACAGAAGTTAAGAGAGGTCCAGAGACTAAAATCGAAGGAACAGTTCTTTACATTCGCGAAGGAATCGAAGCAGAAGCTACAGGTTCTCAGGAGTTAGTTGTTGAATTGAAATTAGATATTGTAACACCAGCAGAGTATCACACATATGCAGAGACAATCATGGATGTTCAACCAATCGCTACAAAAGAAGGTGATGATGAAATCGGATTTGGAACTACAAGAGTGCTTGATGGTGTTGTAATGATGGTTACTGGAACAGATGCAAACGGAGTTCAAATTGGTGAGTTCGGTTCTTCAGAAGGATTCTTAGATGAAAATATCATGTGGAATCGTCCAGGTTGTCCAGATAAAGGTGATATCTTTATTAAGACACAAGTAACAATCGTTGAAGGAACAAATATGGAAAGACCAGGTCCATTAGCTGCACATGCTGCTACAGATGTTATCACACAAGAAATTCGTGAAGCATTAAAGAAAGTAGAAGATTCTCTAGTAGTAGATACAGAAGAATTTAAGCAAGTTCGTAGACCAGGTAAGAAGAAAGTTATCATCGTGAAAGAAATCATGGGTCAAGGTGCTATGCACGATAACTTAATTTTACCAGTTGAGCCAGTAGGTGTTCTTGGAGCTAGACCAAACGTTGACTTAGGAAACGTTCCAGTTGTAGTTTCTCCACTAGAAGTATTAGATGGATGTATCCATGCATTAACATGTATCGGACCAGCTTCGAAAGAAATGTCAAGACATTACTTCAGAGAGCCATTAGTACTTGAAGCTTTATATGATGAAGAAGTTGACCTTTGCGGAGTTCTTTTCGTAGGATCACCTCAGATTAATGCTGAGAAATTCTATGTATCTAAGCGTGTAGGTATGACACTTGAAGCTATGGACGTAGATGGAGCTTTCGTAACAACAGAAGGATTCGGAAATAACCACATTGACTTCGCTAGCCACATTGAGCAAATCGGTATGAGAGGAATTCCAGTAATTGGTATGTCTTTCTGTGCGGTTCAAGGTGCTCTTGTAGTTGGTAACAAGTACATGACACACATGGTAGATAATAACAAGTCAGAAGCAGGAATCGAGAACGAAGTTCTTGGATGCAACACTCTTTGTGAAGAAGATGCTGTTCGTGCTATCTCAATGTTGAAATCAGCTATGAGTGGAGAAGGAGTGAAAGCTTCTGAGAAGAAATGGAATCCAAACGTTAAGGCTACTAACGTAGAGTTAATCTCTAGCGTAACAGGAAATCCAGTTAAACTTGTTGAGAATGAGCAATCATTACCAATGAGTGAAAAGAGAAAAGCAAAATACAACTAGAACTAGGTGATAAAATATGAAATATGGCGATAAAATAATAAAAATGGAAGGCGTAATTGTGGAAGTGCACGATGGTTGCGTCGGCATAGATTTGAAAGGTCGCTTAGGTTTTCTTAAGGTGCCTATGCGTATGATGATTACTGACTATCCATTAGTTGTTGGACAAGAAGTTGCATGGAATATGAGTTTCGTGGAACAAATGGGTCCGGAAGCCAATGAGAAATATGTAAGTAACCTAGATGTATATAATCGTAGACAAGCAGAAATGCGTGCGAAAAACCAAAATAACAAGGAGGTATAAACAATGAGTTTAACAGTAGTTAAAGGAATGCAATCAGAAATTTTCGTTCCTATCACTCCACCATCAGTGTGGACTCCTGTAACTAAAGAATTAAAAGATATGACAATTGCCCTTGCAACAGCAGCTGGTGTTCACCACGTAGATCAAGAGCGTTTCAATCTTGCAGGTGACTTTGGTTGGAGAAAAGTAGATGACACAAGACCATCAAGTGATTTAATGGTATCTCACGGTGGATATGACAATGGAGATGTTAACAAAGACATCAACTGTATGTTCCCAATCGATCCATTACATGAATTAGCTAAAGAAGGATTTATTAAGGCTTCAGCACCTGTACATGCAGGTTTCATGGGTGGTGGTGGAAACCAAGAGAAATTCAAAAATGAGACAGGTCCAGAAATCGCAGCACTATTTAAAGAAGAAGGCGTTGACGCTGTACTTCTTACAGCTGGCTGAGGTACTTGCCACCGCTCTGCAGTATTGGTGCAGAGAGCAATTGAAGAAGCTGGAATTCCAACAATTATTATTGCAGCTCTTCCACCTGTTGTTCGTCAAACAGGTACACCTCGTGCAGTAGCTCCATTGGTTCCAATGGGTGCAAACGCAGGAGCTCCAAATAATCCAGAACAACAAAAAGCTATCGTAGTTGCTTCATTAGAGCAATTAGTAGCAATCCAGACACCTGGAAAGATTGTTCCATTACCATTTGAATATCAAGCTAAGATCTAATCTTAGATATAACAAATGCGAGAGTCATCAGAAATGATGGCTCTCTTTTTTGCGTGTATTAGTCAAAATGTACAGAATGTGAAAGAAAATGATGGTAAAATAGCCTTATATTTGTATAGAATGACAGATAAACTTATGCATATTTACATAAATGAGATAATATGTTATAGTTGTTATATCAAATAAGCTTTTAGTTATATATGATATAAAATATGTCTTACTGTAATGAGAAAGCGGATGGAAAGAAAATAACAAAGGAGATTTAAAAGACATGATGTGGATTAAAAGAATAACAACAGTGTTATTAACAATCTTGATAGCGTCGTCGATTACATTTTTTGTAATTAGGATGATGCCAGGAGATCCCGCAGAAACAATGGCAATGGGGATGCTTCAGCAAGGTATGGATTATAATGAGGCTTATGAAAGAGCGAAGGCTATGCTGAATTACGATCCAGATATGCCAATTATCGAACAATACATTTCATATTTGAAAAATTTGGCTACAGGAGATTTAGGGGTATCCATTACGACTAAAAATGATGTTACAAGTATTATTGCAAGCGCATTGCCATGGACATTGCTGGTTTTAACTATTTCGATAGGGCTTGCATTTACTGTGGGTGTTTTAATTGGAATGTACGTATCATTGAATAGAAATAGTTTCATGGATTCTTTTGTATCTGTATACGCATCGATATCGGGATCGTTGCCAGATTATATCGTGGGATTCTTATTGGTTTTGGTACTTTCTACAAAATTAAGGTTATTCCCAGGAAGAGGAGCGTATAGTGCGGATGTTACAGTAGGGTTCAATCTTGAATTCATGTTAAGCGTAGCGTATCATGCATTCTTACCAGTTTTGACTTATTTTATAACTGGACTTGGAGGGTGGATTCTTGCAATGAAAGGAAGTGCAGTAAGTGTACTAGGAGAAGATTACATTATGTGTGCAAAAGCGCGCGGATTATCAAGAGCAAGGATTAGAACAAAGTATATAGGACGAAATGCAATATTACCTTTGGTTACAAGTCTTACAATTACCTTTGGAATGTTGTTTGGTGGTTCTCCCCTTGTGGAAAATTTATTTTCCTATCCAGGAATTGGATTCTACCTTAATCAAGCGATTATTAATCGTGATTATGTATTAATGCAGGGGTTGTTTTTAATGATTACGGTAGCTGTCGTAATAGCAAATATTGTAGCTGATATGCTGTATTCTGTATTAGATCCAAGAATCAGTGCAAGAAGCTAATAAAGAGGAGAGTTGTAATGAAAAGATTTAAATCAATGTGTAAAGTAATATTGAGAAACAAGCAAGCCACAGTAGGAGCAATTATATTGTTTGTGTTCTTTCTTATGGCTACAATTGGACCAGAAATTGTTCCTGAATCGACAAAATCTGACTTGATTAACCGCTTACAAGGACCATCGGCGGCACACTGGCTAGGAACTGATTATCAAGGGAGAGACACATTTTCACAATTTGTTCATGGTTCAAGAAATGTGCTTCTGGTAGCATTTATTGCAGGGATAATTACTATAGTAATAGGATTTACGGTTGGAACGATATCGGGAGTTGCTGGTGGAACTGTGGATGAAATGTTAATGGGAATTACAGGGATTATGCTAACTGTGCCGAGTTTCCCAATTATGATGGTTCTTTCTATGGTTATTGAAATTAAAAACCCGTTTCTATTTGGTGTTTTATTAAGTATGTGGTCCTGGGCTGGACTTGCGAGGTCTATACGTGCACAAATCTTGTCCTTGAAGCATCGAGACTTTATTGAAGCAAGTCATGTTTTAGGAATGGGAATGTTTCATATTATTTTTAAGGAAATGTTACCAAACATGATTTCCTATATTTTGATAAGATTTATCGCAATTATGAAGGGCGCGATTACAGCCAGTGTAGGACTTATGGTATTAGGATTAGTACCGTTTCAATCATCTCACTGGGGTATGATGATTAATTTAGCAACAACTACAACAGGGGCAATGTATGGGTCTTCGGCACTGATATACTTCTTGACTCCGATTTTTGGAATTATGTTTTTCCATATGGGATGTTTATTCTTCGCAAATGGACTGGATGATGCATTTAATCCAAAGTTATCATCATAAATATTACAGTGTTTGAAATGGAGAGTATTATTATGAAAAAGAATATAATTGAATTTAAAGATATAACAATCGAATTCTTCTTGCCAAAAGGAGTGCTTCGCGCATCTAATCAAATTAGTTTAGGAGTGCGTGAGGGTGAGATTATTGGTTTTGTAGGAGAAAGTGGAAGTGGGAAAACGACATTAGCTTCAGCGGCCTTAAATGTTGTGTCTAGACCAGGTGAGATTACAAATGGAGAGATTATTTATAATGGAAAAGATGTATTATCATTATCTGAAAATGATTTGAATGCGTATAGATGGGAAGAGGTTGCAATGATTTTTCAAGCGGCGCAAAACTCTATGAATCCAATCATTACAATCAAAGAGCATTTTATTGAAACCGTTGCTGCACATGACAAAAATTACAAAGAGGAAGAGGTTGTTAAGAAAGCTACAGAGTTATTGGAATTTGTACGACTGAATCCTTCAAGAGTTCTTAATTCGTATCCACATCAATTAAGTGGAGGGATGAAGCAGAGAACAATTATTGCATTGAGTTTGATTCTTGATCCCAAAGTATTGATTTTAGATGAGCCTACTACTGCCTTGGATGTAATTACGCAAGCCTATATTTTCGATATCTTAAAAGAGATTCAAGAAAAAAGAAATATCACAATGATTATGTCTACGCATGATGTGGCAGTTATTGGATCTATGGCAGATAGAATTGCAGTTATGTATGCTGGTGAGATTGTTGAGATTGGGACAGTATATGATATATTTGATAATCCGACACATCCGTATACAAAAGGGTTGATTACTGCTGTACCTTCTCTAACAGATGATGTTACGAAACGTAAGGCGATAAAAGGAAATCCACCGAACTTAATCAACCGTCCAAAGGGCTGTCAGTTTGCAGTGAGATGTGAAAGAAAAACAGCAGAATGTGAAATGGAAAGTGTGGAGTTACAGAAAATATCAGAAGAACATTTTGTTAGATGCAAGAACTTCAAAGGGGTGTAAAAGATGGCAAAATTATTAGAAGTGAAAAATCTTGAAATGTATTTCAAGTCAGTGAAGAAGAAAGGGAAGGGCAAAGAAGGGAAAGTTGGAGCCGTTGTAGACGTGAATTTGGAACTTGAAGAGGGTCAAATCATGGCGCTAGTTGGAGAGAGTGGTTGTGGAAAAACAACCATTGGTAAGATGATAGCAGGTCTTTTTAATCCAACTGGAGGACATATTATATATAAGGGAAAGACTTTTCGAGAAATGAATAATAAGGAACGCGGTGAGTATAGGCGCGAAGTGCAGATGGTTCATCAAGATTCTTATGCAGCCCTTAATCCAACTAGAACGATATTTAATTCACTTAAAGATCCAATGATTAAGCATAAAATAGTGAAAAATAAAGAGGAGGCATACGAAAGATTAGTTGAGCTCTTTACTTTGGTTGGGCTTACACCAGTAGAGCAATTTATTGAAAAATACCCACATCAATTAAGTGGTGGACAACGTCAGAGAGTGCTATTGGTTCGTGCCCTTTCTGTAAATGCGAAACTTATTGTAGCGGATGAACCAGTATCTATGGTGGATGTGTCTCTTAGAATTTCATTATTAGACTTGATGGCTAAGATGAATAGGGAGATGGGGATATCTTTTATCTATATTACACATGATTTAGCCACGGCTCGTTATATTGGACAAGAAGGGAAAATTGGCGTTATGTATCTTGGTAAGCTTGTGGAAACAGGGAATTTGCAGTCTGTTCTTAGTGATCCTAGACATCCGTATTTGCAAGCATTGATTTCAGCGATTCCGGCGTCGGATCTTGCCATTAGCCGTAAGAAGCGTGAGTTGCCGTTGAAGAGTTTAGAAATGCCAAACCCAGCGAATCCACCAAGTGGATGTAGATTTAACCCAAGATGTATCTATGGGACGAGTGAGTGTGAGAGTATTCAGCCAGAACTTGAAAAAAGTGCATCGGGAATGGTTGCTTGTCACCATGAATCGGAGGTTCCAAAATGGAGTTACCAAAAGGCTTAAATTGGTTGAAGTTATTTCTAAAATTTTCATTTATTTTAGTGATATTAAATGGAATAAGTTTAGTGATGACAGTTGTGTATGGGGTGGACATAACAGTGGCTGCCATTAGCTTTCTAATTTCAGTTGCCATTAGTTTCAGTTGCTATCTGATTATTAAGTCTAAAGCAAAATAAAATATAATTTGTAAGTATGCACAATTTATATCTCGAAATTTATGCAATATAGCAAAAATAACAAGATGATAGATAAAAGAATTGACAAATGATATAACAAATAGTAGTATTCATATATCAAACAAATGAAATGACATGTCTAATAAGTCATTTATGAAAACGAAATTTGAATTTCGTAAAAAAAGGAGGAAGTTATGAAATTAAAGAAGTTGATGTCACTTGCATTATGTGCTGTTATGACAGTATCTTTATTGGCAGGTTGTAGCGAAGAAACAGGTGGAGGTTCAAAAGATGTATTCTTGGAGAATGCAGAGAGTAAAACACTTCGCGTAGCGGGCGGATATGAGCCACCAGAAACAGCACATGGTAATACATGGGCACCAGGTGGAGTTGGATCTACAAGTAATATTACAGACTTCACATTTGAAAAATTATTTGATTTTGTTCCAATCCCAGAACATACTTATATGCCGGTTCTTGGAGAGTCTTTTACTGAAGAAGGTAATGTTGTTACAATTAAGCTAAGAGAAGGTGTTAAATGGAGTGATGGAACAGCATTTACATCGAAGGATGTTATGTCAACATTTTACTTAGGATTTGTAAATAATCAAATCTACTGGGATCATATTGAGATGATTGAAGCACCGGATGATTATACATTTGTTGTTACATTGAAGCAGCCAAATGCGATTACTACACAATTAGTTACAAACGTAGTGATTAATTCACCGTATCACATTTATGGTGAATGGGTTGATCAAGCAGAAGAAGCAGTTGCGAATAGACAAGCTGGAGCAGATGGTGAGAAGTATGATGCGGCAACAAGTACAGCTATTAATGATATTCGTACTTCCCTACATGAGTTTAAACCTGAAGTAGATTCGGTAGTAGGAACAGGTCCATTTACATTATCGAAGATTACTACAGCAGAAGCAGTATTAGAGCAGAATGCAGAATACTGGAATATGGATAATATTCATTTTAATGAAGTAAGAATCGTAAGAGCAACTAGTCTAGAGTCACAGATGAATATTATGATGTCAGATGGTTACGATATGGAAAACCTAGGTTTGTCACCAGATGTACATGCAGAGCTTATAAAAGACAAACCAGAGCTAAGAGTGTTCTTAGGTGCTGATTTAGGACAACCTTCACTACAATTCAACATGAAAATTGCACCAATGGATAACCAATTAGTGCGCCAAGCGATACATCACTTAATTGATAGAGAAAGCTTATATTTAATTGCAGAGCCAGGATCAGAGCCAGCAGATTTATCGTCATCAGGAATGATTCCAGCTATGAGGGATGAGTACTTATCTACAGACTTCCTTGATACATTGATTGAATACAATAATGATGTGGAGCAAGCTGAAGCATTATTAGTAGAGGCGGGTTGGAGCAGAAATGCAGATGATAAGTGGGTAGATGAAACTGGAAAGTTAGTAGAATTAGAATTTGCTACAGCTAGTTCATATGCAACGTTCTTCTTGTGTGCGGATACAATTGTAAATCAACTAAATGAATTTGGAATTACAACACAACTGAAATCAATGGAAGCTAGTGCATACTGGAAATATTTACAAGAGCAAGGTTCAATGATGAGTATCTCAATGAGACCAGGATCACCTAACTATGGAGAGCCATGGGAAATCTATCGTTCATTCTTCGTTGATGGAGCAGCTGATATGGGATTCTTAACACTTGCTGAGAAGAAAGAGGGAGTTAGCACAATTATTCTTACACTTGAAGATGGAACTGAAATCAATACAAATGAGTTATTGATGGAGTTACTTAACACACAAGATGAGGCTAGAAAAATTGAGATTACAGAATTATTAGCATCAACAATAAATGAGATGTCTCCATTTATGCCGTTAGTAACAAAATATATTCCACAAAAAATATACAACCCTTATTTGACAGGATTCCCTGAAGATGTATCTGATCCATTGTGGTATGGTGGTGGTGCAACAAGAGTTATTTCAAGAATGATCCGTGAAGGAAAACTTCGTTATGAAATACCAGTAGAACAATAGAAATTAGATTCAAAAAAAGGGAGTGATGCACTCCCTTTTTCGTATGGAGGTAAAAAATGAGTATTATGTTTGAATTAGAGAGAATGGAACGTCTAATACTTGATATAGATAAATTGCGCATTAGAGAGCGAGTGCAGATTATTGATTATAAGATGCAGTGTGGAAATGCAAAAGATGGTTATTTTTGTAGCACGGAAAGCTGGATGGATTATAAAATCAGTACACCATGGTCTGAACTAGATCGACACAGATGGTTTAGAACCCAAGTTGTAATTCCAGAAGAAATGGATGGAAAGCATGTTGAATTTATGATTACGACTGGACGTGAAGGGCAGTGGGATGCTACGAATCCGCAAATGTTATTTTATATTAATCAAGAAATTGTACAGGGGATTGATGTGAATCACCGTAGTGTAACATTATCTATGTGTGCAAAAGCAGGTGAGAAATATGATATAGCAATGTGTGCATATAGTGGTAGTGTAGAGGGGGATTTGATTTTTCATACGGAGATTGCAGTAGTAGATGATATTGTAGAATCGTTTTACTATGACTTCTCAGTGCCAGTTAATACTGCAAGACTGTTGAATAATAGCGATAAAGATAACTCTAGAAAAATCTTAGTTAAATTAAATGAGGCAGCAAATTTAATTGATTTAAGGAAACCTTATTCAAAAAAATTCTATGCTTCTATTTTACAGGCAGGGGCAATGCTGGCAAATGAATTCTATACAGAAGAGCAAAAAAATGCAGAGGTACCAGTGGTGTCGGCTATTGGTCATACTCATATTGATATCGCCTGGTTATGGACGGTTAATCAAACAAGAGAGAAAGTTCTTAGAAGTTTTTCAACAGTTTTGCGATTAATGGAACAATATCCAGATTACAAATTTATGTCTAGTCAACCAATACTGTATTATTTCGTTAAGAAGCAAGAACCTGAATTGTATGCTCGAATTAAGGAGAGAGTTAAGGAGGGGCGCTGGGAAGTAGATGGAGCAATGTGGTTGGAAGCAGATTGTAATTTACCAAGTGGCGAATCATTAGTAAGACAGATTCTTAAAGGTGAGAAGTTTATCCAAGAGGAGTTTGGGAAGAAGAGCAAGTCTCTGTGGTTGCCAGATGTTTTTGGATATTCAGCTGCAATTCCACAAATTTTAAAATTATCTGGAATTCCATATTTTTCAACAACAAAAATTGCGTGGAACCAATACAATCAATTACCAAATGATACATTTAATTGGAGAGGGATTGATGGAAGCGAAGTTTTTGTTTTTATGCCTACAGCGTGTGATTTTGATAAATCACTAGGCCTCAATATATCATTTACAGATACAAGAAATACTACAACATACACTGGAATTATCAACCCTAATATGACATTAGGAACGTATAAGCGTTTTAATAATAAAGATCTTACAGAAGATACTATCATGTTATTTGGATATGGAGATGGCGGTGGTGGTCCTACAAAAGAAATGCTAGAAAATGCAAAGCGTCTAGAGTATGCAATGCCAGGAATTCCTAAAATCAAACAGGAATTTGAACAGGATTTTTATGATAGAACTTATGAGAAAATTGCTAAAAATCCAGCAATGCCTACGTGGGATGGAGAACTATATTTTGAGTATCATAGAGGGACCTATACTTCATTGGCGAAGAATAAGCGTTATAATAGAAAAGGCGAAATCGCATATGGTCAGCTTGAAATATTAGCGACTATGGCACGTAAGGTTGGATATGAATATCCAGTTGAAGTGATTGAAGAGGGATGGGATATTCTATTATTGAATCAATTTCATGATATTATTCCAGGAACTGCTATTGGCGAAGTATATGAACAAACGGATATCGAATACGATAAAATCTTAAAAGATGCAGAGGCTGCAATTGCAAATGTTACAGAATCACTTGTATCATATATTGATACCGAAGTTGGGAATTTAGTAGTGTTTAACACATTAGGCTATGTAAGAGATGATATTGTAACTATTGGATTTGATGGTGTAGAGGGTGTTGGTCAGATCGTAGATGAAGAGGGAGTTATATGCCCAATTCAAAGATATAAAGATGGAAAAGTTGCATTTATTGCAAAGGGCATTCCAGCCGTTGGTTATAAAGTGTTTAAGATGATTTATAAAGAAATGGAACGTGCGGAGAATGTAATTTTTGATGGGACTTTTGAAAATCTTTATTATCGAATTGAATTTAATGATCAAATGGAAATTGTATCTCTTATAGAAAAAGAGACAGAGCTTGAACTTATAAAAGAAGGGCGAGTTGGAAACCAGTTGATTACATATGAAGATCGACCAATGAATTGGGATAACTGGGATCTTGATGTATTCTATCAGAAGAAACAATATTTTGCAGATTCTGTGTCGGAAATAGAGGTAGTGGAAGTTGGAGCCTTAGAGACAAGAATTCGTACAACATATCGATTTGAAGAATCTGTGATTACTCAAGATGTGTGTTTGTACAATGATGTACCAAGAATTGATTTTAAGACACATGTAGATTGGAAAGAGCATAACACGCTACTTCGAGTGAACTTCCCGTTAGATATCAATGCTACTAAGGCTACTTACGAGATTCAATATGGAAACGTAGAGAGAGAAACGACTAATAATCATAGCTGGGATACTGCGAAATTTGAAACATGTGCTCATAAATGGGTAGATCTTTCAGAGAATGGTGTAGGGTTCAGTATGCTGAACGATTGTAAATATGGGCATAGTGTAAAAGATGGGGAAATGGGATTGACATTGATTAAAGCTGGCCAGTATCCATATGAAAATGCAGATATTGAAACGCATGAATTTATATATTCTATCTATCCGCATGCAAACAGATGGCAAGAAGCGGATACAGTGAGAATGGCATATAATCTAAATGTTCCAATGATTGTAAAGCAGAAGGTGGATGAAAAAGAGGCTATTTTAAACAGTGTTTATAGCATGGTGACAGTGGATAAAGAAAACTGTTTTATTGAGGCTATCAAACGAGCAGAAGATCGTTCGGGTGATGTCATTCGTATCTATGAAAATAAGAACCAAACAACGAAGGTGAAAATGAAATTGTCTGAAGAATATAGAGAAGTGTATGAGTGCGATTTACTTGAGAATATTATAAGACCAATAGATGTGAATGATCATGAGATTGAATTTAGAATGAAAGGTTTTGAAATTAAAACATTTAAATTAGTAAAATAATATAGGAGAATTAAGATGGAGTTTAAGTTTAATTATAAATTTACAGAACAATTGACACAGGTGAACGGGATATCGGGACATGAAGAATGTGTAAGAGAGCTGATGTATCATCAATTAAAAGATTTATGTGATGAGGTTCAATTTGATAACCTAGGAAGTATTATATTTGTGAAGAGAGGAAAAGCAAATGGTCCCAAGGTAATGATTGCTGCACATATGGATCAAATCGGATTCTTGATTTGTGATATTGACGATAATGGATTTGCATATGTGAAACCAATAGGAGGTTGGTGGCCAACCCAACTTATGACACAAGAAGTGACGGTAACTACTATGGATGGAAGAGAGTTTGTTGGCGTTATAGGGCATAAACCATCTAAAGATTTATCGAAGAAAGATAAGATTGAGTGGGATGATATTTTCATTGATTTTGGCGTTGAAAATAAACAACAACTCGAAGAAAATGGAATACGAGTAGGAGATCCAATTACACCATTATCTTCATACAAGCCCCTAGTAAATCCTAGATATGTTGCGACAAAAGCGTGGGATAATCGAGTAGGTTGTGCTATTATTGCAGAATTATTGGAGAATTTAAAAGGTAGTGAACTTCCTTGTGATTTATATTTAGTAGGGACTGTTCAAGAAGAAGTGGGAATTCGCGGTGCGAAGACTGCTGCTCAGAAAATTAATCCGGATGTGGCGATTTCGATTGATATCGGAGGATATGGAGATACACCAGGGTGTAAATCTTATGATAGCACATTAAAATTAGGGAAAGGGCCATCGCTAGCAGTTCTTGATGCGACAGCAATGGGAAATAAGAAGTTGTTGAAATTAGCAAGAGAAGTTGCCGACAAGCATGAAATTCCACATCAGACAGATATTATGTTGAATGGGGGGACGGATGCAGGTGAAATGCATAAAGTTCATGATGGTGCAATTCCTATGACAATGTCTATTGCTACGAGATATGGTCATGCTCACAATAGTATTATTCATCTTGATGACTTGGAGAATTCTGTAAGAATTCTTGCATATATTTCAGAGGAGTTGACAGAAAAGAAAGTTGATTACTTAAAAGAGTGGATATAGTAATGGACGATATTATAAAAATAGGAAATGATAGATTGATAATTGAAGTAAATCGCAAAGGCGCACAATTATGGTCGGTTAAAGACAAGCAAGGAACAGAATACTTGTGGCAAGGCGATGTGAAATACTGGGAAGATAGATCACCGATACTATTTCCGTATATTGCGCGCTTGACAGATGGGAAGTATGTATATAAAAATGATGTTTATTCTATGGATATCCATGGATTTGCAAAGGATATGTACTATGATGTTATATACAAGGAAGTAGATATAATAAGGTTAAAAATGCAGAGTCATGATTTTGGTGTATACCCATTTGAATTTGAATTCTATGTGAATTATATACTTCAAGGGAATTCTTTAAAAGTGTTGCTAGAAGTAAACAATATGAGTGGTAAAAGAATGTATTTTGGGATAGGTGGACATAGTGGGTTTAATGTGCCTGTATACGAAGATACAATATTTGAAGATTATTATATAGATTTTTCGCAAGACGTAGAACCGATTCGCATTGGAATGAGTTCGGAGTGTTTTGTAAATGGTGAAGACTCAAGATTTGAACTATGTGATGGAAGATTATTGCTGAATCATCAACTGTTTGATGATGATGCAATTATTCTGAAAGATATGGGTAAATCGGTGACTTTGGGTTGTTTTAAAACAATGAGGCATATTAAGGTGGAGTATGAGAAAATGAAGTATCTTGGACTCTGGCATAGACCAAATACAGATGCACCATATATTTGTATAGAGCCATGGACATCATTGCCGTCGAGAGAAGGTGTGATAGAAAATCTAGAATTGCAAGAAAATCTAGTGACATTAGAGAAGGATGAGAGCTACAGTTGCGGTTATAGCATTACAATTAATGATTAGTTGCTTTGAAGTATTGATATATGACATGGCATGATATATACTATTGTTATATTTTGAATCGAGATATGGGGGAAATAGATGAATAATCGTTATTTATATGATAAAATATATCAAAAAATCTTGAAAGATATAGAAAATGGTGTATATAAAGTTGGAGATAAGCTGCCAACAGAAAAGGAATTGTCATTAAAGTATAATGTGAGTCGAATCACTAGTCAAAGAGCAATGAAGGAATTGGTAGAAAATAATATAGTGGATAGACATCCGGGGCTTGGAAGTTTTGTTTCAGATAGAGCAAGTCAATCTATAGGGCAGGTTGCATTGTTGTCGGAACCAACGTGTATTATTGGATTGGTAGTAGAAGCGATTTGGCCAAGTTATGGAATAGATTTATTTGATGCTATTTATGAAAAAGCACTAGAATTTGGTTATCATTTGGTTGTGAAGAAATCGTATGGTCATCAGGATATGGAATTACAGGCAATCAAAGAGTTGATGCAAATGGGAGCAAAAGGCATTTTACTGATGCCTGCACATGGAACGAATTATAGCGAAGATATATTGAAGCTTGTGCTTGATAAATATCCAATTGTGTTGATTGATCGTTATTTAAATGGAATTCCAGTTCCTTTTGTAGGATCTGATAATATTCACGGAGTGATGTCAGCATATGAATACTTGCAATCGATTGGTCACAAGAATATAGGGTATATCACGAGTGAAGAAGGACAAGCGACAGCTATCGATGAGCGAAAACAGGGGTATATCAAAGCTTGTATAGAAGCTAAATCGCAATTATATTTATATGAAAATGCAAAATGTGTTATTTTATCAAGTTATGACCCGTCCGATAATGAAGCTGTTTTGCAAGAGTTAGAGCAATATATTTTGATGAATGTTGGAGTTACAGCCTATATCGTATCTGAATACTATTTGGCAAAAATGATGAAGCTTGCGATAAAAAAGATTGGAATGCGTATGCCGGAGGATATAAGTGTGATATGTTTTGATTCTCCATCAAATTATGCAAATGTGTATGAGTATACTCATGTTCGTCAAAACGAGACAGAGATCGGGTATCTTGCGATGCAACATTTGCACGATGTTATATCGGGGAATATGAAAGATGATAGGGTCTTTGTTGAGACGTCTATTATGATAGGAGATAGTACAATAGTTCAAGGGAATTAGTGGGATGAAAAAAAGAGACTTTGTGATAAGTCTCTTTTTTATATAGATGTTATTTTCTGAATGAATGGGGATATTTTTATTTGGAAGCTTATGAGACCTTGTAGTAGACGGCATTATATTATTGTGATAAAATTATATCAAAGAAAAACTGTGTTATAACACATAAAATGGAGGACCAAATGGAACAAGGAATCAAAGATTTAAGACGTCTTGTGATCAAAGTTTTTCACATGTCAAAGGTAGAATGGGGCGAAGAAAATGGTTTTGGAACAGATGGGAATATGATAGTTAGCAAAGCCATGATTGATGAAATTGTAGCAAGAGAAGAACATATCGAAAAAATTGATATTCAGATTATTAAGCCAGGAGATCACGATAGATATTCGGAAACAATCATGGATATCATCCCGGTATCGACAAAGGTTTTAGGAAAGTTAGGTGAAGGAATTACACATACCCTTACTGGTGTTTATGTAATGTTAACGGGCGTAGATGTGAATGGAAAACCAACACATGAATTTGGTTCATCTGAAGGAAATCTTCAAGAACATTTGTATTTGAATCGCGCAGGTACTCCAGGAGATCATGATTATATTATATCTTTCGATGTTACTTTTACAGCGGGAATGGGGCAAGAACGTCCAGGACCGACAGCAGGACATAGGGCTTGTGATGCTTTCATTCAATCATTTAGAGAGAAGATGAAGAAGTTCAAAGGTGATAGATGTACAGAGAGACATGAGTATCATGATATTGTAAGACCGGGTAAGAAAAAAGTATTAATTATTCGTCAAGTTGCAGGACAAGGTGCGATGTATGACACACATATGTTCCCAGCAGAACCTTCTGGTGTAGAAGGTGGAAAATCAATTATAGATATGGGCAATATGCCAGTAATCATTACTCCGAACGAGTATCGTGATGGCATGATTCGTTCAATGCAATAGGAGGAGAAGAGAATGGGAATAGGACCATCGACAAAAGAAACAACATTACATCATTTTAGAGATCCGCTAGTGGATATTGTATCGTCGGATCAAGATATAGATTTGATGGGAATTTTATTAGTAGGTACGCCTGACGGAAATGAAGATAAGATGCTAGTAGGTACAAGAGCTGCTGTTCTTGCAGAATGTATGCGAGCAGATGGAGTAATTCTTTCATCAGATGGATGGGGAAATAGTGATGTGGATTACACGAATACATGTGAGCAATTAGGGATTAGAGGAATTCCAGTTACTGGACTCAATTTTAGTGGAACAGCTGCCCAATTTGTAGTTGTGAACGAGTACTTAGACGGAATTATCGATATTAACAAAAGTGCAGAAGGTGTAGAAACAAACGTAGTTGGAGAGAATAACATGTCAGAACTTGACTGTAGAAAAGCTCTTGCCTTATTAAAGTTGAAAATGAGAAATAATAAGTAAGTAAAAAAACAAGGATAAAACAAGAAAAATACATATAAACAAAAATAAAATGACGAAAACCACGTAAAACAAGTTAAATTTACGTGGTTTTTATTGACTTTTAAGAATTGTCTGATTATAATAGACCTATGTGAAAAGAGAAAGATTATCATTTTAATAATGGGAAGGAGTATCACGATGAAGCGTTATGATAGTACGCCTGTAGCAAAAAGCGATCGTATTACGAGATTGGTTGAACATTTATTTCGTAAAATGCCGGAGATTGAATCAGCAAGAGCAATACTTGTTACGGAATCTTATAAGAATACAGAAGGGGAACCAATTGTGATGCGAAGAGCAAAAGCATTTTCGCATATTTTGGATCATATACCGATTATAATTCGAGAAGATGAGTTGATAGTTGGTAGCACAACATTGGCACCTCGTGGTTGTCAGACATATCCAGAGTTTTCTTATGAGTGGTTAGAAGCAGAATTCGACACAGTAGAAACAAGGAGTGCTGACCCATTCTATATTGCAGATAAGACAAAGAAAGAAATCAAAGAGGCAAATGCATACTGGAAAGGGAAGACCACAAGTGAGTTGGCAACATCTTACATGGCAGAAGAGGCCTTGCTATCAATGGAACATAATATTTTCACGGTTGGAAATTACTTCTATAATGGAGTAGGACATGTGACTGTAAAGTATGAAGAAGTTCTGGCAATTGGATACGAAGGAATTATAGGAAAAGCAAAGAAAGAGTTAGAAATTTGTAAGCCAGGTGATGCGGATTACGGAACAAAATCTCGCTTCCTTCAAGCCGTGATAATCAGTTGTGAGGCAGCTATTCGATATGCCAAGAGATATGCTTCCTTAGCTATTGAAGAAGCAGAACGTTGTAGCGATGGAAAGCGAAAACAGGAATTACTTGCTATTGCAAGGAACTGTGAAAGAGTTCCAGCCAAAGGGGCTAGTAGTTTTTATGAAGCTTGTCAGAGCTTTTGGTTTGTACAACAATTATTACAGATAGAATCAAGTGGTCACTCCATTTCACCAGGACGATTTGACCAATACATGTATCCATACTATGAGAAAGATCGTAAGGCAAATACCTTAACAAGAGAATTTGCACAAGAATTAATCGATTGTATTTGGGTTAAGCTGAACGATTTAAATAAATGCCGTGATGCTGCAAGTGCAGAAGGTTTTGCAGGGTATAGTTTGTTCCAGAATTTAATTGCAGGGGGACAAACAGTAGATGGTTTGGATGCGACAAATGACTTGTCATTTATGTGTATACAAGCATCTCATCATGTATTTTTACCACAACCGTCACTGTCTGTTCGCGTGTGGAACGGAACACCTCATGATTTCATGGTGAGAGCAGGGGAGTTAACAAGAACGGGAATTGGATTACCTGCGTACTATAATGACGAAGTTGTAATCCCGTCATTGATGACAAGAGGGTTAACAATTGAAGATGCTAGAGATTATAATATTATAGGTTGTGTAGAACCGCAAAAAGCAGGAAAAACCGAAGGATGGCATGATGCTGCATTCTTTAATATGTGTAGACCACTCGAATTGGTATTCTCCAATGGATACGACAAAGGAGTTAAAATTAGTATCCAAACAGGAGAAGTAGAGGAGATGAAGTCTTTTGAAGAATTCTTCGATGCGTATAGAAAGCAAATGGAATATCAGATATCGCTTCTTGTAAATGCGGATAACGCTGTGGATTTAGCACATGCTAGAAGATGTCCAAACCCATTCCAGTCATGCATGATTGATGATTGTATGAAGCGTGGGAAGTCAGTGCAAGAAGGCGGTGCGATATACAACTTTACGGGGCCACAAGGATTTGGAGTTGCCAATATGGCAGATTCCCTTTATGTAGTGAAACGTCTCGTGTTTGATGAGAAGAAGTTGTCTCTTGGTGAGTTTAAACAAATACTTGCACTTAATTACGGAAAAGACATGGATGTAACAACCATGACAAATGCTACAACTGAAATTATTCGAAACCTTCAGCAAGAAGGGGTGACAGTAGGGGAACGAGAGATAGCGGAAATAATTAAAACGGTATTACAAACAGGAGTATCCCAGGAACAGAAGGCGCGATGTGAGCAAGTACTAGAGTGGATTGATGAAATTCCAAAATTCGGAAATGATATCGAAGAAGTAGATTTATTTGCTAGAGAAGTTGCCTACACATATACAAGGCCAGTAGAAACATTTAAAAATCCACGTGGTGGTATGTTCCAAGCAGGGTTATATCCAGTGTCTGCAAATGTTCCACTAGGGGCTCAAACAGGAGCTACACCAGATGGTAGACTAGCATATACTCCGGTTGCAGACGGTGTTTCACCGACCGCAGGCAAGGATAGTCATGGCCCAACGGCCGCAGCGAATTCTGTATCTAAACTAGATCATGGAATTGCATCAAATGGAACCTTGTTTAATCAGAAGTTCCATCCAACTGCATTAAGCGGAATGACTGGAATTGATAATTTTGTGAATTTGATACGTGCCTTTTTTGATCAAAAAGGAAGCCATGTGCAATTTAATGTTGTGGATCGAGATACCTTATTAGAGGCACAAAAGAATCCTGATAAATACAAGCAATTAGTTGTTAGGGTTGCAGGATATAGCGCATTATTTACAACCTTATCAAAATCTCTACAAGATGATATTATACAGAGAACAGAACAGGGGTAAGAGTCTATGGATATACTAGAGACAAAAGGAAGAATTTTTGATATTCAGCGATACTCTATCCATGACGGCGTAGGTATTCGAACGATTGTTTTTCTAAAAGGATGTGTTTTAAGATGCAAATGGTGTTGCAACCCAGAATCTCAATCCTTTCAAGTAGAAACAATGACGGTGAATAATAAACCGAAAATAATTGGCAGAGATGTGACGGTAGGCGAGGTTATGGAAACTGTGATGAAAGACTACCCATATTACAAGCGCACAGGCGGAGGATTAACCCTTTCGGGTGGTGAAAGCCTATGTCAACCTGAATTTGGAAGGGATTTACTAAGAGCGGCGAAGGAGGCAGGGATTTCAACTGCCATGGAGAGCATGGGATGTGCAGAGTATTCGGTTGTTGAATCTTATTTGCCATATCTAGATCAATACCTAATGGATATCAAGCATATGGATGCTGAAAAGCACAGGGCTTATACGGGGAAGTCGAATGAGTTAATGTTGGAAAATGCGAAGAAAGTAGCAGCCTCTAATTTGACTGAGTTAAGCATCCGAATTCCAGTGGTTCCTACATTTAATGATACAATTGCAGAAATATCTGCGATTGCACGATTTGCAGAAAGCATCGGAAATGTAGCTCGTATTCATTTGTTGCCTTATCATAGATTAGGGCAAGATAAGTATGCTGGGTTAAATCGCAAATATGAAATGGAAGAATTTTTACCACCAACCCAAGAAAAGATGTTGGCATTACAAATGGCAGTTCGAAAAAGCTGTTCAATACCATGTCAGATAGGAGGATAGTATGGGATACACAGATAAAATGTCACAAGAAGTAAAGCAAAGAATTGTACAGGAACTTGTTCCTGGTAAGCAATTGACACTTGCCCATATTATTGCCAATCCAGATAAAAAATTGTATGAAAAATTGGGATTGGAGAGTGAGATAGATATCTCGAAATCTGCAATTGGAATTCTGACGATTACTCCAGCTGAAACTGCAATTATTATTAGTGACATTGCAATTAAGGCGGCAGGCGTAGATATAGGATTTATTGATAGGTTCAGTGGTTCGCTGATTATCACGGGTACGGTATCGGCTGTGGAGGCTGCTCAAGAAGCAATTGTAGGGTACGTAGAAGAAAAATTAGGTTTTTCCACATGTGAAATAACAAGAACATAATAAATACAAAGAAAAACCACATATATACTGATTAAAATGTTGACTAAAGCGAATAAAAAAGCTATAATCAAAACATAAACCACATTCAATGTGGTGTTAAGCAAAGAAAAACAACAATAAAACTAACAACGAAAACAGAAATGAAGATTCTAGGAGGACAATATGTTAAACGAATACGAAGTAAAAAAACAAATGTGTGAAATAGGTAAAAGAGTATATGATAGAAACATGGTTGCTGCAAACGATGGTAACTTCTCAGTAAGAATTAGTGAAAATGAAATTCTATGTACACCAACTGGTGTATCAAAAGGATTCATGACACCTGAATATATTTGTAAAGTAGATTTAAAAGGAAATATCCTTCAAGCTAACAAAGGATTTAAGCCATCATCGGAAATCAAAATGCACTTACGTGTATATGAGCAAAGACCAGATGTAGGATCGGTAGTTCATGCACATCCTACTTATGCAACTAGCTTTGCAATTGCAGGAATTCCATTAACACAACCAATCATGCCAGAAGCTGTAATTGCACTAGGATGTGTTCCAATCGCTGAATATGGTACACCTTCTACAGTAGAGATTCCAGATAACTTAGAGAAGTACTTACCATATTATGATGCAGTTTTACTTGAGAGCCATGGTGCTCTTGCATGGAGTACTGATTTACTAGCTGCATATCACAAGATGGAATCATTGGAATTCTATGCAGAATTATTGTATAAGTCAAAAATGCTTGGCGGTCCAAAAGAATTCGATAAAGAGCAAATTGAAAAATTATATGAAATCAGACGTCAAATGGGATTGCCAGGAAAGCATCCTGCAAACCTTTGCCAAAACAAAGGGGAGACAAACTGCCACAGCTGTGGTTCTTGTGGATCAAAGAAAGATACTCCAGATGCAAACGCAGAATTAGTAGCAGCAATTACAAAGAAAGTAATGGAGCAATTATCTAAATAAATAATATGAGGTACTTTCATGAATGAAAAGCTCATCAAAGAAATAGTGGAATCAGTCATAAATCAAACAAGAAACAGTACAACAGAACTTACATTAGAAGAAGCGAAACAGTTAATAGAATGTGTAGAAGCAGAAGCAACAAAGATGGGAATGTCTATTGTTGTAGCAGTATCAAATGCTTCAGGGAGACCAATTGCAATTCATTGCATGGATCATGCGTTCATGGGAAGTTTCGATGTGGCTCTTAATAAGACCTATACATCAACAGCCTTTCAAATGCCTACGAGTCAATTAGCAGAATTGGCGAAGCCAGGAGCCTCTCTTTATGGAGTGCAGTTTACAAATGAAGGAAAAGTGGTAATTATAGGTGGTGGTGAACCATTGTTTCGAAATGGAAAACTGGTGGGTGCACTCGGTGTAAGTGGTGGAAGTGCTGAAAAGGATACAGCCCTAGCGGCTTATGGAAAACAAGTATTCGAAGAAGTCATAAGTCGTTAAGTTGAATTTTTAGGAGGTAATCACGTGTCAGTGAACGAAATAGAAGTACAAGAGATTGTACAACAAGTAATTGCGAAATTGCAGATTTCGGAACCAGCTACAAACAAACATGGTGTATTTGAAACTATGGATGAGGCAGTGGCTGCTGCGAAAAAAGCACAAGCAAAGATGAGAGTGATGACCATGGATCAGAGAGAACAAATGATTCGAATCATGCGTCGCAAAACAAAAGAAAATGCAGAAATACTTGCTAGAATGGCTGTGGATGAAACGAAGATGGGAAATGTGGGAGATAAAATCCTAAAGCATCATCTTGTTGCTGAAAAAACACCAGGAACAGAAGATATTACAACAGAAGCATTTTCAGGAGATAGAGGACTTACACTTGTTGAGATGGGACCATTTGGAGTGATTGGAGCGATTACGCCATGTACGAACCCAAGTGAGACTGTAATTTGTAACTCTATAGGAATGATAGCTGGAGGAAATACCGTTGTATTTTGCCCACATCCAGCTGCAGTTAAAACATCTATTTATGCAGTAAATATAGTGAATGAAGCTTCTATTGAAGCGGGAGGCCCAGATAATGTGGCAGTTGTACTCGCTAAACCGACAATGGAAGATAGCTCAATTATGATGAAGCACCCTGATATTCCGTTGATTGCAGCGACAGGAGGTCCTGGAGTTGTAACTGCAGTTCTTTCTTCAGGAAAGCGTGGTATCGGAGCAGGAGCAGGAAATCCACCGGTATTGGTTGATGAGACTGCAAATATTCGTAAGGCGGCAGAAGATATCGTCAATGGTTGCACCTTTGATAATAACTTGCCTTGTATCGCTGAGAAAGAAGTAGTTGCAGTATCGGAAATCGTTGATGAACTTATGCACTATATGGTGAATGAACAAGGTTGTTTCGTTATCAATGAAGAAGAGCAAGCAAGATTAAAAGATGTAGTACTAGCGAAAGGAAAATTGAATCGAAATTGTGTAGGACGTGATGCAAAAACGCTGTTGAATATGATTGGAATTCAAGTAGATGACAATATTCGCTGTATTATATTTGAAGGTGAAAAAGAACATCCACTTATTGCAGAAGAATTAATGATGCCAATTCTTGGTATTGTTCGAGTGAAAGATTTCGAAGAGGGTCTTGAAGCAGCACTTTGGTTAGAGCAAGGAAATCGTCATTCGGCACATATTCATTCTAAAGATGTGGAAAGAATTACCACATATGCAAAAGCATTAGATACAGCTATATTGGTGAAAAACGGTCCTTCTTATGCATCGCTAGGATTTGGCGGAGAAAGTATTTGTACTTTTACAATTGCTAGTAGAACAGGTGAAGGTTTAACAACTGCAAGCACATTTACAAAGAGAAGAAGATGTGTAATGCAAGATAGTTTATGTATCAGATAATAGAGGAGAGTATTCATGGATAATACAAATGTAAACATTGAAGAAATTATCAAACAAGTTCTTGAGAATATGACAAGTACAGGGCAAGTGCCAACAAAGAGCAATTCTTCAAATGGAAGTATTCCAACACACGCAAGAGTTGCAATGCTTACAGAACTTGAAAAGTATGAGATTAAGGAGTTTCCGATTCCAGAAGTTGGAGATGATGATATCTTAGTTAAGATTGAAGGATGTGGAATCTGTGGAACAGACGCACACGAATTCAAGAGAGATCCGTTTAGCCTAATTCCAGTAGTACTTGGACATGAGGGAACAGGAGAGATTGTTAAGATCGGTAAGAACGTAAAGAAAGATAGTGCTGGAAAAAGTCTTGGACTTGGTGATAAAGTTGTAACGAGTATGATATTTAAAGATAACCCAGACATAACAATGTTCGATATGAATAAGCAAAATGTTGGTGGGGCCGATGTATATGGATTACTACCTGATGATGAAATTCATTTTAACGGCTGGTTTGCTGATTACATTTTAATACGTGGTGGATCAACAGTGTTTAATGTAAGTGACTTGGATCTCTATTCAAGAATTTTAATTGAACCTGCAGCAGTATTGATTCATGCGGTTGAAAGAGCAAAAACAACGGGAATCTTAAGGTTTAATTCTAGAGTAGTAGTACAAGGATGTGGACCAATTGGCTTGTTATGTATTGCAGTTCTTAGAACTATGGGGATTGAGAATATTGTAGCAGTAGATGGCAACGCAGCAAGACTTGAATTTGCGAAAGAAATGGGAGCAGAGAAATCTGTAAACTTCCAAGAACACAAGGGTGTTGAAGCAATGACAGCGGCAGTTGAAGACAGATTCGATGGTCATTTGGCAGATTTTGCTTTCCAATGTACAGGAAATCCAGTGGCACATGCTACAATTTACAAGTTTATTCGCAATGGTGGTGGACTTTGTGAATTAGGATTCTTTATCAATGGTGGAGATGCAACAATCAATCCACACTTTGATATTTGTGCAAAAGAAATTACAGTTGTTGGTTCTTGGGTATACACACTTAGAGATTATGCAACAACATTTGATTTCTTAAAAAGAGCAAAAGGTATTGGACTTCCACTTGAGAAGTTAATTACAGATACATACTCATTAGAGGAAATCAACGAAGGACATAGAAAGAATTTAGAAATGACTGGTCTGAAAATCGCAGTTATCAACCAATAGAAAAAGAGGTGATGAGCGATGGAAGCAGTAGGAATATTAGAGGTATATGGGTTAACATGTGCATTTATGGCAGGAGATGCTGGATGCAAGGCGGCAAATGTTACATTAGAACACTTTGATAAAAATAAGCCTGGAAACGCAGATGAATTAGAGGTACCATTATTGGTATGTGTTAAATTTAGAGGCGGTGTTACCGATGTAGAAGCAGCAATGGAAGCAGCGATTGTAAAGGCAAATGAAATAGGTGGGGTTGTACAACATCACATTATTGCAAGACCAACAAAAGACACTGAGAAAATGCTAAAAATAAATGCATTCGACAAAAACTAGAAATTGAAAACAATCATTATGGAGGACAAAAAAATGGCACAAGAAGCATTAGGAATGATCGAAACAAGAGGACTTACAGCAGCAATTGAAGCAGCAGATGCAATGACAAAATCAGCAGAGGTTTCATTAGTAGGAACAGAGAAAATTGGTTCTGGTTTAGTAACAATTATGGTACGTGGAGATGTTGGAGCTGTTAAAGCGGCAGTAGAGAGTGGAGCAGCAGCAGCATCTAGATTAGGTGAATTAGTAGCAACACACGTAATTCCAAGACCACATACAGACGTTGAGAAAATCTTACCAAAAGCATAATATGTCAGTGCAGTAACAAAATGCATACGTAGCTAAGGAGAGAACATGAGTAAATCATATGGGTTTATTGAAATCGTAGGTGTGGTTGCAGCAGTAGACGCACTCGATATTATGTGTAAATCATCAGGAGTTTCGTTAGAGAGTTGGGAGCGAAAACTAGGTGGGAGATTGGCAACAATCATTATAAGTGGAGACGTAGCATCTGTAACAGAAGCGATTGAAGCAGCTAAGAAACATGCAATTAAGACACCAGTACAATCTGGAGTAATCGCCAATCCACATGAAGAAACTGTTAAGCTAGTTAAATTAAGCGCAAGCAGATTTAAAAAAGTGAAAGAAGAACACCAAGAGAACGAGAAACAAAAGAAAAAGCAACAGAAAAAACAAAAATAACAACAAACATGAATACCATTCAAGGAGGACAAAAAAATGGCACAAGAAGCATTAGGAATGATCGAAACAAGAGGTTTAGTAGCAGCAGTTGAAGCAGCAGACGCAATGTGTAAAGCAGCAAATGTAACACTTGTAGGAACAGAGAAGATTGGTTCTGGATTGGTAACAATTATGGTACGCGGAGATGTTGGTGCAGTTAAGTCGGCTGTAGAGGCTGGAGCAAACAGCGCTTCTTCATTAGGAGAGTTAGTTGCAACACATGTAATTCCAAGACCACATACAGATGTAGAAGTAATTTTACCAAAAGTAAAGTAGAAGTGATTATTTAGAGCATATAACCACTGTGCTCCTAGAGAACACAGTGGTTATATTATATTTATTATAAATTCTGAGAAAGTGCAGGTGTAGCATGGAATCAAATCAAATCGAGAAAATCACAAGATTAGTGATAGAAGCAATGGAAGAAAAAACATCATCTGAAACAACTGGATTTATTGTACCAGTTGGAATATCGGCAAGACATATCCATTTGACCCAAGAACACGTGGAACAACTATTTGGGGAAGGATATCAATTAACAAAGAAAAAAGAACTTATGGGTGGTCAATTTGCTTCAAATGAAACAGTGACTATCGTAGGTATAAAGCTTAGAGCTATAGAGAATGTTAGAGTACTTGGACCAGTAAGAAAAGCGTCTCAAGTAGAAATTTCTGCAACCGATGCAGTGAAATTAGGAATCAAGGCGCCAATTCGAGAGTCAGGACATTTGGCAGGTTCATCACCAATTGCCATTGTAGGGCCTAAGGGAGCAATCTATCTTCATGAAGGTTGTATTATTGCACAAAGACATATTCATATGTCACCGAAAGATGCGAAAGCAGCTAAAGTAAATGATGGAGAAATCGTTTCGGTGAAAGTGGATAATGAAAGAGGAATTGTATTAAATCATGTAAAAATCAGAGTAGATGATAGTTTTACACTGGAAATGCATGTTGATACAGATGAAGCCAATGCATGTAAAATTGGTGGAAATGGGACAGTTTCGATTATTAAGAATTAAGAATATAGAGGAGGTTGGCTATGATTATTGCAAAAGTTGTAGGTAGTGTTGTATCTACAAGAAAAAATGATAATTTAGTAGGATGTAAATTTATGATTGTAGAGCCTATTGATAAGATGCAATCAAACTGTGATCAAATGGTAGCCATCGATAATGTTGGCGCAGGAATTGGAGAAGTTGTTCTTATTGCACTTGGTAGCGCTGCAAGAGTAGGAAGTGGTCTTGAAACGGCACCTGTAGATGCTGCAATTGTAGGAATTGTAGACAATTTATAAATGATTGGATGGAATCAGATATGGAACTAAAACAATTAAAAGAGCTAATTCAAGAACATGGAGTTGTGGGAGCTGGTGGAGCAGGATTTCCGACATATGTAAAGTTAGATGAACGTTCGGAAACTTTGATTATGAACTGTGCAGAGTGTGAACCCCTCCTAAAATTGCATAGACAATTATTGGAATTATATGCATTTGAAATTATGAGAACATTTCAAATAATTGCAGACACCGTTGGTGCAAGAGAGGCAATTATTGGTATAAAAAAAGAGTACGAGGCAACGATTGAGGCGCTTCAAGCTCACATAGAAACCTTTCCTAAGGTGCGCATCCATTTGTTAGAGGAAATCTACCCAATGGGAGATGAAATTGTACTGATTTATGAAGCAACTGGAAAGGTAGTACGACCTGGTGGACTTCCAATTGAGGAAGGAATTTCTGTATTTAATGTGGAGACGATTTACAATATCTATAAGGCGATGGAATATAATGAGCCTGTAACAGATAAAGTGGTGTCTGTTGTTGCAGAAGTAGAGAAGCCAGTTACTGTGCGTGTGCCACTTGGTACTACAATCAAGGAAGTTGTTGAATTGGCTGGAAATGTAACGACAGAAAATGCGGTATATTTTATAGGTGGACCAATGATGGGGAGTATTGGAAGTGCGTCTCAAGTGGTTACAAAAACAACGAACGCTATTTTAGTATTGCCAGCTAACCATTGTTTGGTAACCAAAAAGAATAGTAATTCGGCGATTGATATGAAGCGTGCAGCATCCATCTGCTGTCAATGCGAAATGTGCACAGATCTATGTCCAAGAAATATGTTGGGGCATCCAATCGAACCACATAAGTTCATGAGAGCAGCATCTAATAAAAACTATCGTGACACACATTCCTTCTTGAATACAATGTTTTGTTCTTCTTGTGGGTTATGCGAATTATTTTCCTGTCCGCAAGGGCTTTCCCCAAGAACATTGATGGCAGAGTATAAGGATGGGTTGAGAAAAGCGGGAGTAAAGCCACCGCAAGTGGCAGGGGCTAAGGTGAATCCAGCTCGTGAATATAGAAAGGCTCCAGAAGGTAGGTTGGAAGCTAGGTTGGACCTTACTAAGTATAATGTGGATGCACCTCTTAAGGACGAGGTGATATCTGTAGATAAAGTGAAAATTCCTCTGAGTCAACACATTGGTGTGCCTGCACTAGCAGTTGTATCAAAAGGTGATAGGGTTGAAATTGGACACCAGATTGCTAAACCAGGAAAAGGATTAAGTGTAGGAATTCATGCATCAATTTCTGGATCAGTGATTGAAGTAAATGAAAAATATGTTATGATAAGTAAAGGTAGATAGGAGTGACTGAGATGAGTAGAGCAATAGGAATGATAGAATTTAAAACAGTGGCTTCTGGTATAACAGCAGTAGACGCAATGGTTAAGGCATCTAATGTGGAGATTGTAGAAGCGCAAACAGTTTGTCCGGGAAAATATATCGCTATGATAACGGGAGAGCTTAGTGCAATCAATGCCTCTATTGAAGTAGCTAAGGGGATGAATGAACAACATCTAATCAGTAGTTTTGTATTAGGAAGTCCTCACGAAGACATATTTCCAGCAATCTATGGGACATCACACGTTGATAAGATGAGAGCGTTAGGAATCTTGGAGACTTTTGATGCAAGTTCAATTATCGTAGCAGCAGATGTGGCAGCTAAGACAGCAATTGTTCAATTGATCGAGCTAAGGATTGCAAAAGGGATGTGTGGAAAATCATTTATGCTAATTACAGGAGAGGTTTCGGCGGTAGATGCTGCAATTGAGCATGCGAAACAAGTAGTTTCAAGAGAAGGAATGTTCTTAGATTCATCTGTGATAGCTAATCCAGATCCTCAATTGATAAAGACAATTTTATAATAAATAATAAAAGAGGTAAATACATGTTAGCGCTAGAACGACGCAATAGTATATTAGAAAAGTTAATGGAAAATAAAAAGGTTGTAGTGAGTGAATTGAGTCAACTATATGGTGTTTCTGAAGAAACAATTCGACGAGACTTGGAAAAACTTGAAAAAGATGGCTTGTGTACAAAGAGTTACGGTGGAGCGATCATTAAGGAAAACGACAACATTGACCTTCCATTTAATGTACGAAAGAAAAGTAATGTAGAAGGTAAGCAAAAGATAGCAGAATTAATTGCATCCATTGTGAAAAATGGTGAGCACATTATGCTAGATGCAAGTTCTACAGCAGTTTTTATTGCAAAAGCACTAAAAGCAAAAGAACGATTGACAGTAGTAACCAACTCCATTGAAATTATTATTGAATTATCAGATGTATCAGATTGGAATGTTATATCCGTTGGAGGCAGCTTGAAAGAAGGATATCTGGCTCTGGTTGGAGCAAAGACTGCGGAACATATCAAAGAGTATAGAGTTGAAAAGACTATTTTATCGGCGAAAGCATTTTCGATTAGAGATGGTTTTTCAGATAGTATGGAGGATTTAGCTTTTGTAAAAGAGATGATGGTGAAAAATGGAAATCATATTATTTTAGCAGTCGACTCTACAAAATTCGGGAAGTATGCATTTGCCAAATTTGCACAATTGCCAGATGTGCATACTATTGTAACAGATAAAAAACCAGAGACTGAGGTTTTGGAAATGTTAGAGTTACATCGTGTTACATGCTTATATCCACAGAATTAAGCTGTTGTAGGATGAACTATATGAGAGTAAACATGGGGGGAATATGAAGAAAACAATGACAATTTGTTTTGCGAACAATAAAGGAGGAAGTGGTAAATCAACCACTTGCTCTAATGTTGGTTATGGGCTTAGTACACTTGGGAAGAAAGTATTGTTGATAGATGGAGATATGCAGATGAATCTAACGTTAGCTTTTTTTGGCGAAGAGGAAACATTAGAATTTGCATCTAGCTCAGAAAATTTGTATTATGGTATCAAAGGTGAAAAGGATTTAAGTAGCTGTATTGTTCCTACAAAATATAGTAACTTAGATTTAATTCCATCTTCTACTTTGATGAGCTCTATCGAATATGAATTATTTTCCAAGACAGAAAGAGAAGTTATTTTAGAAAAAGGTCTTAGAAAAATTAAAGAAGGTGGCACCTACGATTATATTTTGATAGATGCCCCACCTACACTTGGTGGATGGGTGATGAATATATTGACAGCATCCGATCGAGTTATCATCCCTGTCGAAGCCAGCCCGTGGGGATTGTTTGGTCTGGCGAATATGTTTGAATTTTTAGAAATGGGAAAAGAAAAAGTGACTGGGTTGGAATTACTAGGAATTGCAATTACCAAAGTAGACACAAGGAAGAATTATTTCAAGCAAACGAAGCAGACACTGGAAGAGTTAGAGGGAGTGCGTATATTTGAGTCTTGCATTCGCGTAGACAGCACAGTAGAATGGGCACAAGATAATAGTGCGCCTGTTGTAGCATATCGAAAGAGCAGCAGAAGTGCAAAAGAATACTTAGGATTAGCAAAGGAGATTGAACAGTATGCCAGTTGGAAAAGGTAGCATTAATAGAGTTTCAAAAGCAATGGAAAAGCAGATCATAAATCCCCAAGTAGAATTAGAAGAGGTTGTAGAGGTAAAAGAAACACCAAAAGTTGAAAAAGAGACAGAAGAAGTTGTGGTCAAGGAGAAAGTAACGCAGAAGAAAGCAAATCAAAAGACAAAAACACAGAAGAAAGCAACACAGAAGAAAGCAACAAAGAAGACAGTAATAAAAGAAGAAAGTGAGAATAAGAGTCAATCGTGTAATATAGGAGAATCATTGCCGATTTATTTGATGTAGAAAATATGGATATTAAGAAAATGTTTGCACCCCAAGATATGACAGAGGGGAAGCCATATAAGAAAATAATGCTATTTACCATTCCAATGCTTATTGGGAATATGGCGCAGCAATTATATGCTACAGTGGACAGTATTGTAGTGGGAAATCAAGTTGGGGATAACGCTTTGGCAGCAGTGGGAAGTGCCGGACCGATTTTCAATCTGTTATTAGTATTATTTATGGGAATTTCTGTTGGCGCGGGAATATTAGTTTCTCAGCATTTTGGTGCAAAGAGCAAAGAAGATCTATCATATGTAGTTGGGAGTTGTATTACGTTGACTTTGATAGCATCGCTCATTATTATGGCTATAACCCCCTTCATTGTCCGTCCTTTATTAGAATTATTGAATACTCCAGATAGCATTATTGAATGGTCCAATGATTATCTCGTAATTATGATGTTAGGAGTGGCGGGGTTAGCTTTTTATAATATATTAAGCGGAGTACTTCGAGGCTTAGGAGATTCACTTTCAGCACTTTTGTATCTTTTAATAGCAACGATACTTAATATTGTGTTGGACTTATACTTTGTAATCACATTAGATATGGGTGTAGCAGGTGTAGCCTACGCAACAGTAATTGCACAATCTGTTTCGGCAGTGCTTTGTTTACGAAAGATTTTTAAAATGAAGGATGTATTTGTCTTAGAGAAAAAACATTTATTACTGACGAAAAACCATACTTTGGATATTGTGAGATTAGGTGTGCCGTCTGGATTGACACAAGCGATTTTCTCTATGGCATTAGTTATGGTTCAATCTCTATCTAATACGTTTGGAGAAACATTTATCAGTGCGAATGTGATTGTTATGAGGGTAGATGGATTTGCGGTTATGCCAACCTTTAGTTTCGCAGCGGCATTAACTACATTTGTTGGACAAAACACAGGGGCTAAGAAATATGATCGTGTATATCTTGGTGCAAAACAAGGCGTGCTGTTATCACTAGTAACATCGGCAGCTATTACGATTCTTATTTTGGCAACAGGCGATGAACTTATGGGAATGTTTACTAAAACAGAAGAATTAATTGATATGAGCATGCGCTTAATGTGGATTCTAGCTCCGGGATATTTGGCAATGGCAATTATGCAATCCTTATATGGAGTTATGCGAGGCGCCGGTGACACGGTTACACCGATGTGGATTTCTATTATTTCCAATGTAATAATCCGAGTTCCATTAGCTTATGGACTTTCCTTCTTAACAAGAACCACAGAACTTCCGACTGGAAGATCCGAGGTGATTTATATTTCCTTATTATGTGCTTGGGTACTTGGTGCAATTATGACAATGGTAGCTTACAAAAAAGGAAGATGGCGAAAGTTATTGATAAGTTAAATTGCAACCGCTCTTGGGAAGTGTTACACTATGGCTAGACAATCGTAATAGAGATTGTTAGAAATAACTAGTAAATTAATTTAATACGAGGAGTAAGAAAATGGTAAAAGCATATGAAAGATTATTGAAATGTTATGATGATGTGAAAGGAAGAATGCCTTTTACACCAAAGGTGGCATTGGTTCTTGGGTCTGGGCTTGGAGATTATGCAGATCAATTCCAAGAAGAAGCCATCATTGAATACAATGAAATTGAAGGGTTTCCGGTATCTACAGTAAGTGGACACAAAGGACGTTTTGTTTTTGCATATATAAATGAAGTGCCAGTTGTAATGATGCAGGGACGTGTTCACTATTATGAAGGTTATCCGATGGAAGACGTTGTCCTACCAACAAGATTAATGAAGATGATGGGAGCAGAAGTATTGTTCTTAACAAATGCAGCAGGCGGTGTAAATGTAGATTATAGTACAGGAGACTTGATGCTCATTACGGATCAAATTGCTAATTTTGTGCCATCACCACTTATCGGACCAAATATTGACGAACTGGGAGAAAGATTTAGCGACATGAGTAAAATCTATAATCCCGAATTGCAAGAAATTATTAGAACGGTTGCGAAAGAGCAAGATATGAAATTGCAAGAAGGTGTTTATGTTCAATTTAGTGGACCTAATTTTGAATCCCCAATGGAAGTGAAGATGTGTAGACTTATTGGCGGAGATGCAGTTGGAATGAGTACTGCTTGCGAGGCAATGGTTGCAAACCATATGGGAATGAAGATTTGTGGTATTTCACTTATTTCCAATATGGCATGTGGTATTTTAGATCAACCATTAAGTCATGAAGAAGTACAAGAAACAGCAGATGCTACAGCACCGATTTTCAAAAAATTAGTTACTGATAGTATTACGAAAATTGGGAAAAACTAGCATGCGTGGAATATTTTTTGATGGAAAAGTAGCCAGTTACAGAGAAGATCTTGAAAAACCAATACCATCTAGTGGACAGAGTTTGATTCGTGTATTATATGCTGGAATATGCAATACCGATAAAGAATTGCTCAAAGGATATCGTCCAGACTTCAATGGCGTGATGGGTCATGAGTTTGTTGGGATTGTGGAAATGTCAGAGCAGGAAGATTTAATCGGTCAATCTGTAGTTGGAGAGTTAAATCTTGGCTGTGGAGCCTGCATTTATTGTAGGTCTGGAAGAGAAAAACATTGCTTAAATCGTAAAGTGTTAGGAATTCATGGAAGAGATGGATGCTTTTCTGAATATATTACTTTGGAAAACCGGTTAATTCATAAAATCCCTGAAAATATCACTTTAGAAGAAGCTCTTTGGATTGAACCCTTAGCGGCAGCAATTCGAATACCTAATCAAATTCATATGAAGCCAACCAATAATATTGCAATAATTGGTGATGGAAGACTTGCGTATCAGATTGCAAATGTGTTACATTTACAAGGAATAAAGTTGACCGTTTATGGAAAACATGATGAAAAGCTAGAAAAATTTAAATCAATTGCTTATAATACAATTAATATTACCTCAGAAGAACAAGTTACAGATCAGATAGATGAGGCGAGGTCATATGAAGTAGTAGTGGAAGCCACTGGTTCACCAAGTGGTTTAGAATTTGCGTCTAATATAGTTCGAAATTCAGGGACAATTATATTGAAAAGTACTTACGCTAGTAAGTTGACTATCGATATGAGTTATTTTGTGGTAAATGAAATTACTATTATTGGAAGTAGATGCGGTGAATTTGGACCAGCAATTGAATTACTGAATAAGAAGTTGGTTTCACTTCCGGCGGTGAAGTTATACGATTTGGCTGATTATAATGAAGCCTTTAATGATAAGAGTTTTAAATGTGGATTTAAAATGTAAAGAAGCTTATATAATTGAAATAAAGAAACAAGATGTTAATACTACAAGGAAACTTGTATTATTATAAAGGTTATCGCAGTGCGATAAGAACTCAGAAAATGATTGATTTCAAAGGAGAAAAGAAATGAAAAAGTTTTTTAGTTTATTACTTTCGACTATGCTAATAGGTACGTTAGTAATGGGATGCGCAAGTGCACCAGAAGAAGTAGCAGAAGAGACAACAGAGACAACAGAAGGTACAGAGACAACAGAAGAAACAATGAAAATTGCAGTTGTTACAAGTCCATCAGGAGTAGATGATGGATCTTTTAACCAGAATATTTACGAAGGTGCTATGGCCTTTGCTGAGAGCAATGGAAATGCAGAAGTAACAGCGATTAGAGAAGAAAGTGGAGACGTTGCGGCAGCAGTTCAAGCAGTTGCAGACGTAGTTGCTGATTATGATGTAATCATTGGTTGTGGATTCCAATTCGCAGGAGTTGGTACAATTGCGGCAGATAACCCAGATGTTAACTTTATCTTAGTAGATACATTTGCAGTAGATGCAGAAGGTGCAGAAGTATCATTAGACAATGTTTATGCAATGACATTTAAGGAACAAGAGAGTGGATTCTTTGCAGGAGTTGCAGCAGCACTTGAGACAAAGACTAATAAAGTTGCAGTTGTAAACGGAGTTGCATTCCCATCGAATGTAAACTACCAATTTGGATTTGAGTCAGGTGTAAACTATGCAAATGCAAATTTAGGAACAGCAGTTGAAGTAATCGAATTACCTTCATATGCTGGAACTGATGTAACAAATGCAAATGTTGGTGGAAACTACGTAGGAAGTTTCTCTGACGAAGCGACAGGAAAAGTTGTAGGACAAACATTAATCGAAGACGGAGCGGACATTATCTTTGTTGCAGCAGGTGGATCAGGAAACGGTGTATTCACAGCAGCAAAAGAAGCAGGAGATGTTATGATTATTGGTTGTGATGTTGATCAATATGACGATGGTGTAAATGGAGATGCAAATATAATCTTAACTTCAGGACTTAAGGTTATGGACATGAACGTTGAAAAGCAATTAAACGAAATTGCTAATGGTACATTCAAGGGACAAAATATCTTATTGGGAGCTGATACAGACTCAACAGGCTATGTAACAGAAGATGGACGCCAGCAACTAACAGCAGAGACAATTACAGCAGTGGATGGAACTTATGAATTAGTAAAAGATGGTACAATTGCACCAGCAGCTAATTTTACAGAAACTACACCAGAAGACTTTCCAGGATTAAAGTAAGTAACAAGAAATAACCAAGAATTCTGGCTTATTAACGAGCCAGAATTCTTTTGCTGTGAAATAAGTTCTTTTTTATGAAAAGATATAAAGGATTACATCAATTTAAATTATTATATTTTTTCCTAAGCAAGAAGTTAAATATAGGAAGATGGAGGTCACATTATGAATGATTATATTATCGAAATGAAAAATATTACGAAGAAATTCCCTGGTATTATTGCCAATGATAATGTAAGTTTACAGATCAAAAAAGGAGAAATTTTTGCCTTGCTTGGCGAAAATGGAGCTGGTAAATCCACGATTATGAGCGTGTTGTTCGGCATGTATGAGCCAGAAGAAGGGGAAATTTGGATTCGAGGAGAGAAGGTACGTATTAAAAATCCGAATGATGCCACTGCCTTGAATATTGGGATGGTACACCAGCACTTTAAATTAGTTCAAAATTATACAATCGCTCAAAATATTATCTTGGGATTGAATCAGAAAGAGAAGAAATTTGGAATATTTCCATACGTTGATCTTAAGGCTGCGAACGAAAAGGTAAGCGAGCTATCGAAGCAATATGGATTAGAGGTAAACCCAACTGATTTGATTAGTAAGATAAATGTTTCGGTTCAACAAAGGGTTGAAATTCTAAAAATGCTTTATAGAGAAGCGGAAATTCTGATCTTTGACGAGCCAACCGCAGTACTAACACCACAAGAAATTGAATTTTTATTAGAAATCATCAAAGAACTTAGAAACAGCGGAAAGACAATTATACTTATCACTCACAAACTAGAAGAAATCAAACAGATTGCAGATAGATGTGCTATCTTGAATCGTGGAAAACTAATAGAAGTTCGCGATGTGGCAACAACATCAACTCAAGAAATGGCAAACCTTATGGTTGGAAGAGAAGTACTATTTGAGTTAGAGAAAAAAGAACCAAAGTATGGAAAAGAAGTGTTGAAAATAGAACATTTAACAGTGAAAGATCGAAATAAATTCAGTGTTGTAAATGATGTGTCATTTTCTATTCGAAGCGGAGAAATTTTCGCCCTTGCAGGAGTGTCTGGAAACGGACAAGTAGAAGTTGCAGATGCGATTGCAGGATTGGTGAAGGCTCATAGTGGAAGTATTTACTTGAATGGAAAAGAAATTACAAAGGATAAAATCCGCGAACGAATTGAAGAAGGTGTAGCCTATGTTCCAGAGGATCGACAAAAATACGGGCTTGTACTAGAATTCACAGTAGAAGAAAATGTAGTTTTAAAAACATACTACAAGCAGCCATTTTCAAAAGGCGGATTTTTGAATAACGAAGCCATAGAAGCAAAAGGTGTGGAAATGGTAGAAAAGTATGATATTCGAAGTGGACAAGGTAGTAAAACAGTGGTTCGTTCTATGAGTGGAGGGAATCAGCAAAAAGCAATTATTGGAAGGGAAATTGAAAATGAATCCTCTCTCATTATTTTTGTACAGCCAACTCGTGGACTTGACATTGGTGCAATTGAAAATATTCAAAAGCAAATGATTCAAGAACGCGATGCAGGGAAGGCAATTCTATTAATTTCCTTGGAATTAGAAGAGGTTATGAATTGTGCAGATACAATCGGTGTTATTTACAGTGGGCAAATGCAGAAGATAGCAGATGCAAAAACCTTTACAACAAAAGAAGTTGGAGAATGTATGATGGGGGTGAAGCACGATGAAAAATAGAAGAGCATTAACGACACCGCTTATTACAATTTTGCTAAGTTTATTTGTAGGAGCGATTCTAATTATGATACTCGGAAAGAATCCTTTGGTGGCATATCAGAACCTATTACAAGGGTCTGGATTTTTGCCAAAAGAATCCTACGCAGCGTACAAAAGTATGCTCACAGATATTACAAGCTTTTTAAATGCGATGACACCAATGGTATTTGCGTCATTAGCAGTTGCAGTAGCCTTACGAGCAGGACTATTTAACATTGGGGTTTCAGGACAGATGCTTATCGCAGGCTTTGTATCGAGTGTACTAATTGGTTATAGTGATATGAGTGCAATGATGGCCAAACCATTAGTTCTTATCTGTGGAATGGTAGTAGGTGCCTTGGTAGGTGGTCTGGTTGGAATATTAAAGTATAAATTTAATATCAACGAAGTAGTATCAACCATTATGATTAATTACATAGGACAATATATTATTAGTTTCTTTATTAATATTTTATATATCAATCCAGTATCAAGACAATCACAAGCAGTTTCACAAGAGGCAAGGCTTACATTAAAAGACGTGGAGGTCCAGTATATGAAAATGGATATTCCACTGGGCATTATTGTTGCAATCATTGCGATTATTGTGGTGAAAATCATCTTGGAGAAAACCACCTTCGGATATGAACTTCGATGTGTAGGATTAAGTCCAAGTTCTGCCAAATATGCAGGTATTCCAATTGGTAAAACAATTGTAAGCTCAATGATGTTTTCGGGAGCACTTGCAGGGCTTGCAGGGGTAACATATTACTTGGGTCTATTTGGCTCGATTCAACCGAAGGTACTTCCTGCAACAGGATTTGATGCGATTGCAGTTTCCTTGCTTGCAAATAACAATCCAATTGGAATTTTCTTCTCTTCATTCCTAGTAAATGTGATTAGTGTTGGTAGTACTTATGCTAATTCTTCATCAGGATTAGAGTTAGAAATCGCGGCGGTTATTACGGGAATTATCCTTGTGTTTAGTGCTTGCAAAGAAGTAGTACGGGCAAAAGTGGATCAAGTAGTTGACAAAATAAAAGGTAAGAAATAGAAAGGAGTGTCAAATATATGGATAGAATAATTATAGATGGTTTGGCATTTTCCTTACCGTTATTTATCATGGCAGTTGGTGGGATTTTCAGTGAGAAAAGTGGAGTAACCAACTTGGCATTAGAAGGACTACAAGGAGTTGGAGCATTTTGTGGAGCGTTAGTAGCCGTACTTATAGCGGGTAATTTCGTAAGTGGATCGCAGATTCCTATTTATATTGCATTAATTGTTGCAATGGTGGGTGGAGCCCTTTATTCACTACTACATGGTGTGATCTGTATCCGATTTAAAGCAAATCAAGTAATCAGTGGGGTGGTAATTAACATTCTTGCCATTGCATTAACAGGATTTTTGACAAAGCAAATCAATCGCTCACTCTTTGGACAAGCTTCTAATAAATTTGTATTAACAGTAGCAGATAAAATCACAATTCCTATACTTTCTGAGATTCCGGTAATCGGAGCTGTGTTTAAGGAACTATATTTCTTTGAAATCTTAATTGTATTCCTGGCAATCATTGCATGGTATGTGATGTACAAGACACCTTTTGGTATGAATCTTAGAGCATGTGGGGATAATCCACACGCAGTAGATGCAGTTGGCCTTAATGTTGGAAGAATTCGAATGACCGCTGTAATTATTTCAGGTGCATTATCGGGTGTGGCAGGTATGAGTTTTGCGTATTCGATTTCAGCGAATTTCTCGCCAAGTATCTACGTAGGTTATGGATATCTTGCCATAGCAGCTATGATCTTTGGAAATTGGTCAATCTTACCGACATTTGCATCTTGCTTATTATTTGGATTTGCAAGAAGTGGTGGATATTATCTAATTAAACAATTGGAATTACCAAGTACATACTCTGACTTAGTACTAACCCTACCTTACGTAATTACATTAATCTTATTAATTTTCTTTTCAAAATACAACCAGACACCGAGAGCATTAGGTGAAGTATTTGATAAAGGGAAACGATAATACATAGATACCCTTGCAATCCTTTGTTGTAAGGGTATTATTGGAATAAAAAGGAGATAAATATGAATACTAGAATTTATAATGCAAGAATCTTGTCGATGGTAAAGGATATGGAAATAATCAGTGGTGAAATATGGGTTGAAGAAAATCGCATCACCCATGTAGGTACCGTCACAAAACCGCGGGAAGTACAATGGGACCGCGAAATTAATGCAAAACAAAATTTGATCATGCCTGGATTTAAGAATGCCCACACGCATTCTCCTATGACGTTTTTAAGGTCGTATGCAGATGATCTTCCTTTGCTCGAGTGGCTAGATAAGCAAGTCTTTCCTATGGAAGCGAAGTTAACAGAAGAACAAGCATATTGGTGTACGAAGTTAGCGGTAATGGAGTATTTAACTAGCGGAATTACCTCTTGTTTTGATATGTATTTTCATGTACCTGTAGTAGCTAAGGCGTTTGTAGATTGTGGATTTCGAGCAGTCTTAGTTTCTGGGATGAATGATTTTTCATCATCTGTCGAAGAAATGGAATCTTACTACAATCGCTTTAACAACTATCATGAATTAATTAGTTTTAAGCTTGGATTTCATGCAGAGTATACAAATTCTGAAAATAACTTAAAAGCTATTGCAGAATTAGCCAAGAAATATCAAGCTCCAGTATATACTCATAACGCAGAAACAAAAGAGGAGACAGACGGGTGCATTGAACGTCATGGTACTACTCCCACTTCCTATTTAGATTCGCTAGGAGTGTTTGATTATGGCGGCGGCGGATATCACTGTGTGCATTTGACAGAAGAAGATATGGACATTTTTAAGAAGCGAAATATGAGTGTAGTAACCAACTCTGGATCGAATGTAAAACTTGCAAGTGGCATTGCAGATATAACAAGGATGATGGAAAAAGGAATAAACATTTCAATAGGCACAGATGGACCAGCTAGTAATAATTGCCTTGATATGTTTAGAGAAATGTTTTTAGTGACAGGTTTGGCGAAATTAAGAGAACAAGATGCGGCGGCAGTTCCAGCAGACAAAGTATTAGAAATGGCTGCAAAAGGCGGAGCAGAAACAATGGGATTATCAGAATGTGATTCCTTGGAAGTAGGGAAATTGGCAGATTTAATCATGATAGATCTTCATCAGCCTAATATGCAGCCTATTCATAACATTGTTAAAAATCTTGTATACAGTGGAAGTAAAAGCGATGTTGCGCTTACGATGGTTAATGGAAAGATCTTATATGAGGAAGGCGAATTCTTTATAGGAAGTTCGACAGAAGAAGTGTACGACTATGTTTCAAATATGAGTTTATTCGAGGCATAGAATAAAAATAAGCCAAGAGTTCTTGATGGAAATATCAGGGACTCTTTATTTTTTGTTTATGTTTTTTATGATTATTTAATTGCGGAAAAGGGAAGAGCAATTGACTAGTTATGTACGAAATGATACTTTATATAGTAGGGTGTAATTGTATTATTAAGAAGATGTGAGGGGAAATAGAATGAGACGAATAAGAGGTGTACTACAGAAGGGATGGATACTATCTGGTTTAATTATGATGGTGCTATTTCTACAACTATCTGCGCAAGTGGAAGCGACTGGTGCAGATGGAGGAAACATGTCAGATGCAACAGATGGAGCAGATTTGGAGAAAGTTAACCAGATTACGAAAATGATTAATGGTGTTGAGTTTGATGTTTACAATTCAGTTCAAGGGAATGGCAATGATAACTCACCATTTGTACATGAAGCAGATAATACTTTGATTATTGAATTTACAGTGCCAGAGGACGAATATTTTTTTCGTGTGCTGATAGGAAATAAAAGTGTTTTTAGAGACGATAGGGAGAAATGGCATATAGATACTGGTGACAATGCAAAATTTGCTCTCACAGAGATAGAGCCAGCTAAAGAAGTAGAAGAGGATTATACTGTTCATTATTATGGTGGAAGGTATAGGGTGCTAGTTAAGAAAGATAAACTAGACTTATCGGGATATGTGAAGCCGGAAGTAGTTTTTGAAACAAAACCTAGCGGTGGTGGGATAACAGATAAGATACTAAGAACGATTTTTACATCATCGCGATATAAGTTGGAGGCTTCAGATCCTGCTCTGACGATACAAGATGACTTTTTACCAGATGGCGCGATAGTGGCAAAAAAAGATGCAGAGTGGATAGACTATGAAAATAGAATTGCAGAAATCACATATGAATTATCGGGAAATGCGAAACAAACAGGTGTGGATGTTATATTTATGATTGACGCATCGGGTAGTATGATGGATCAAGTTGGAGACCAGGGATCGGATAAAAAGGTTACAGTTGCTTTGAAAGCCATGACAGAAATGACACAAAAACTCTTGGCGCCCAATATAGAAGGTACATATCCGAAGGATATAAAGGAAGAGGGATCAAGGGCTCACAATATAAATGGGAATAGGGTTGCATACACTTTTTTCTCGAGCAACAATGTAGTGACAAAAAATGCATCTCCTTTTAAAAATAACTATGTAGGTTTTGAAAAGGAATCTAGATCCCGCGATGTAGCTTCTGGATGGACGAATTATAGTGCAGGGTTTGATCGTGTATTAGAAATATTAGAGACAGATGACAGAGACCCTGACTCTGATAGACCGTTACATATTGTGTTTCTCTCGGATGGAGATGTGGGTTTAACGGTCGATGAGAATGATACAGAGCCTGTGAACAATGGTGTGGGGTATGACGGTTTAGATGAGCGTAAAGAGTTGATAGAAAAGCATAACCCAACCATTCATGCGGTGGGAATTGATATGCTAGAATTTTCTGAAAACGGAAACAAAGAAACACCCCTTGAAATTATGCAAGGAATATCAACAAGTGAAACTGTTTTTTCTGCAACGACTAAAGAGAGTGAACTGGGTGTAAATGAAGTATCGATTAAGGATTGTCTTCTTGAAATAGAAAAAAATCTACATATCGTCGCTACAGATGCAAAAATCGTAGATACACTGGATTCGAATTTCGAATTGTTAGTTAATGATTCCTATCCAGTACTTCGAAATGGGAAGACATTTTATGGATGTGACAGCCAAGATAAAGATCAGGTAGTAGATATTACAATTGGTAATATTACGAAAGATCCACAGACTTATACATTCTATGCCCAGATGAAAGAAAATGAAAATTTAAGTGAACACCATGAAATTAGTGATACTGCAGAAGACGCGGTAAAGTTAACCTATACTCATTTAAATGGGGGAGCAGAGTCAAAAGTGGGAAGCGATATGGGAGAACCTGACTTGCCAGTTAAAACATATCAGATGAAATTTGATATAGGAAGTAATGGGGAATTAGAAAATCCGGAAATGCAAACAGAATTTTTGATAAATATTATTCCGGATGTGAAGGGTGATACCTACGCTGAGACTACATGGAAATCAATGTTATTTGAAGATTCAGGGGTAGTAGTTCCTGAAATAAAGGCAAAGGCTGGATTTGAATTTCAAGGATGGTCTCCGGAACTTCTACAAAAAGGAATGGAAGTTAATGCAGACCATACTTATGTGGCAATATATGAAGAAATAAAAACAGAAGATCCAACAGATAATAACTCGGGAACTGAGACAGGTCCAGATCCAGGAACCGATCCAGACCCAGGAACCGATCCAGACCCAGGAACTGATCCAGACCCAAATCCTGAGGACAATTTAGCGCCTGAAGATAATAGTGGATCAGAAACTGATTCGGAGGTAAATATAAAACCAAATGATACAAGTGGTAACTTGGTACCGAAAACAAGTGATACGAATATGCCGGTTCTTCTTGCAATGCTAATGTGCATTGCAATGATTGGGACATATACTGTGTATAAAAAATAGAATAAAGGTGAAGTGTTTCAACAAAAGAGAAACACTTCATTTTTTTTATAATTATTTTCTAGACAAGAAACAAAATAGTGATATAATTAAGTAGTGCAACTATTTTTGAGAAAGTCAGATAAGGAGGTAGCAATGGGGTATAAAAAAGGTGTATATCAATCATTTGCATTAATTACACAATTAGGAATTACGATGCTAGTTCCTATTTTTCTTTGTATACTGGCTGCAGATTTTCTACAAGACAAATTCGAAATTAACATCTTTGTTCCGATGATTATTTTGGGGATTTTAGCAGGAGGTCGAAATATGTACCTATTGGCGAAAAATGCAAATAAGGATGAAGTGAAAGAAGAGGATGAGGATGAGGAAGTATAGGATCCCCGAAGAGGACATGATATTAGTTGAACTTGGTGTGGGGTTGGTGTTTTATGGTATCATAGTTCAAATCATACTGTTCTTTATTCCAGAGAATTTGATGGAGTTAACAATGGGGCTGTGGGCAGGTATCATACTTGCGGCGGGGATGTCATTTCATATGAAGAGAACGATTGAAGATGCGTTGGATATCGGTACAACTGGGGCTGAAAAGCATTTGAAGAAAAATTCAGCACTTCGTATGTTGGTTGTCATGTTGTTAATATGTATGTTTATATACTTTGACATAGGGAATATGTATTCGCTTTTTGTTGGAGTATTTGGATTGAAAATATCGGCATATTTACAGCCGTATATTTATAAATTAAGAAAGAATTCTAAGTAAAGGAGGTAAAATATGGGAAATGGCGTAGGTATATTATTAGCGAGTGAGCCAGATATTGATTTTGCCATAAAGGGTCTTGTAGAATTTCAACTGCTCGGTCAGAACTTATGGATTACTACGACCCATGTAAGTGTTTTAATTGTAATGATGATACTTATGATTTTTGCAGTCGTAGTAAAATCAAAATTAAGAGATAATGATGGAAAGCCAAGTGGACTACAGAATGTTGCAGAATACATGGTAGAAGCCCTAGATGGTATGGTGGCTGGAAGTATGGGAAAACATGCTCCAAAATTTAGAAATTATATTTCGGCATTGTTCTTATTTATTTTAGTAAGTAACATATCAGGCTTGGTAGGTTTAAGACCCCCAACGGCAGATTACGGTGTGACATTAGCACTAGGTGTTATTACATTTTTTATTATTCAATATAATAACGTCAAGTACAATAAAGTAGGCGCACTTACGGATTTGTTTAAGCCCTTACCAGTACTGGCTCCAATTAATATTATTGGGGAAATTGCGGTTCCGTTTTCGCTATCACTTCGTCTCTTTGGAAATATTTTCTCGGGGACAATCATGATGGCATTAATCTATGGATTAATGGCAGATTTTGCATGGGGTTGGCCAGGATTCTTACATGTGTACTTTGATATATTCTCAGGATGTATTCAAACATATGTATTCTGTATGTTAACAATGGTATTTACAAGCAGTAAAATCGAGGCTTAACAAAATCAAATTATCCTACACAATCGTGTAGATAAGGAAATAACAAAATAAGAAAACTAAACAATTTTAGGAGGATTTAATTATGAGTAATATTACAGATCAAGGTTTATTATTAGCTATGTCAGCACTAGGAGCAGGAATTGCAATGGTAGCAGGTATTGGACCTGGTATTGGACAAGGATATGCAGCTGGAGAGGCTTGTGGAGCAGTAGGAAGAAACCCAGGAGCAAAATCAGATATCACATCTACAATGCTTTTAGGACAAGCGGTAGCTGAGACAACAGGTCTTTATGGTTTGGCGATTGCAGCTTTATTATTATTCGCAAATCCATTAATCGGAAAGTTAAGCTAAGATTAGTAAATTAGAAAATGGAGATGGAAAGGAGGCCAGTCTTTGGAACGTATATTTAATATTGATGCGCAATTAATATTTGATGCTGCCGTGTTGGCAGTGGCAATGTTCGTATTATTTATGTTCTTGTCATACATGTTGTTTGAACCAGTTCGTAACTTACTTGAGAAGAGAAGAGCGAGAGTGGAAGAAGAACAAGAAACAGCAAAATTATTAAAAGTTGATGCTGCTGTATTGAAAGAAGAATACGAAGGTAAATTGTCAGTTGTTGGCAAAGAAGCAGAAGAAATATTAAGCGATGCACGTAAAAAAGCGCAAAAAAATGAAGCAAAGATTATTGCAGAAGCCAAAGAAGAGGCGGCCCGTATTATAGAGCGAGCACATGGTGAAATCGAATTAGAAAAGAAACGTGCATTAGACGATATGAAGCAAGAAGTAATTGCGATTGCATCTCTAATGGCAGAAAAGGTAGTTGCATCTTCTATAGATACAACAATACATGAAAGCCTTGTAGAAGAGACATTACAAGAAATGGGTGAGAGCACATGGCTAAATTAGTTTCGAAAGTATATGGGGATGCATTGTTTGAATTAGCGAAGCAAGAGAACCGTATTGATGAATTTTTTCCGCAAGTTGTAGAGTTAGTGGAAGTGTTAAGAGTCAACGAAGAACTAATCAAGCTAATGAATCAACCCAAAATAGTGAAAGAAGAAAAAGTAAAGATTATCGAAGACATTTTTACAGATAAAGTAGCAAAAGAGATTGTAGGACTTATGGTACTTTTGGTTGAGAAAAACCACTATACAGAAATGGAATCAGTATTTACTTACTTCATCAACGAAGTAAAAGAAATAAAAGGAATTGGTGTGGTATCTGTTACTACAGCGGTATTGCTAGATGAGCAAGCAAAGGTGAAGGTTGAGAAACGATTGTTAGAAATTACCAAGTATAAGTCATTTGAAATGACATTCAATGTAGACAAGAGTTTAATTGGAGGAATGGTAATTCGCATTGGAGACCGTGTAGTGGATAGTAGTATCAAGACAAAAATCTACCAATTGTCAAAAGAGTTAAAAAATATTCAACTATCAATCTAGTGTAAGTCAATATAATTGACAAAAATCACATAGAAAATATGAAAGAAGGTGGATTCGCTTCATGAATTTAAGACCAGAAGAAATTAGTTCTGTAATCAAAGAACAAATTAAAAGATATGCGTCTGAAATGGAAATTTCAGAAGTAGGAACAGTTATTCAAGTAGCCGATGGTATTGCGCGTATTCACGGACTAGAAAATGCAATGCAAGGAGAGCTTCTTGAATTCCCAGGGGAAGTATATGGAATGGTACTTAACCTTGAGGAAGACAACGTTGGTGCGGTTCTTTTAGGAGATCACAAAAACATCAATGAAGGCGACACAGTTAAGACAACAGGGCGTGTAGTAGAAGTCCCAGTTGGAGATTGCATGTTAGGACGTGTTGTAAATGCATTAGGACAACCAATCGACGGAAAAGGTCCAATTGAGACTACAAAATATAGAGCGATTGAAAGAGTTGCATCAGGAGTTATTGCTCGTAAATCGGTAGATACACCGCTTCAAACAGGGATTAAGGCGATTGACGCCATGGTACCAATTGGAAGAGGACAGCGTGAGCTTATTATCGGAGATAGAGAGACAGGAAAGACTGCTATTGCAATTGACACAATTATCAATCAAAAAGGTCAAGGAGTTAAATGTATCTATGTAGCAATCGGTCAGAAAGCTTCTACAGTAGCTAACCTTGTACAAGTATTACAAGAAAATGGAGCGATGGATTATACAACTATCGTTGCATCAACAGCAAGTGAGCTTGCGCCACTTCAATACATCGTTCCTTATTCAGGATGTGCGATGGGTGAAGAATGGATGGAAAATGGTGACGATGTATTAATCATTTATGATGATTTATCAAAGCACGCAGCTGCTTATCGTACACTGTCGCTCTTACTTCGTCGTCCACCAGGACGTGAGGCTTATCCAGGAGATGTATTCTATCTTCACTCAAGATTACTTGAGAGAGCGGCTAGATTATCAGATAAATTAGGTGGTGGTTCTTTGACTGCGCTACCAATTATTGAAACACAAGCTGGAGACGTATCAGCGTATATTCCAACAAATGTTATTTCAATCACAGACGGACAAATCTTCCTTGAAACAGAGATGTTTAATGCAGGTTTACGTCCAGCTATAAATGCAGGTCTTTCAGTATCACGTGTTGGTGGTTCTGCACAGATCAAAGCGATGAAATCAATTGCTGGACCTATCCGTACAGATTTAGCACAATACCGTGAGCTTGCAGCATTTGCGCAATTTGGTTCTGAATTAGATGCAGAAACAACAGAGCGTTTGGCACAAGGTGCACGTATTCGTGAAATGTTGAAACAAGAGCAATATAAGCCGATGGCGGTTGAGTATCAGGTAATGATTATTTATGCTGCTACAAAGAAATTCTTATTAGATATTGAAGTAGAAGATGTACTTCGTTTCGAGAAGGCTTTATTTGAGTTTGTGAAGACAAATTATCCTGAAATTCCAGAAGCAATCAAAGCGGAAAGAGTTATTTCAGAGTCAACAGAGGCTGCATTAATTCAAGCAATCGAGAAGTGTAAGAGTGAGTTCAAATAAGGAGGAATAGCTCGTGGCATCAATGAGAGATATTAAGAGACGTAGAATAAGTATTTCTAGTACTCAACAGATTACAAAAGCCATGAAACTTGTTTCGACTGTAAAGCTTCAAAAAGCAAGAACTCGTGCTGAGGATTCTAAACCATATTTTAATTGTATGTATAAGACGATGTCTTCGATGATTTCAAAAGTAGGAATATCAAATCATCCATTCTTAGCTTCGAGAGAAGTGAAAAAGATTGGGGTAGTAGTTGTTACTTCGAATAGAGGTCTTGCAGGCGGTTACAATTCAAATATTGTGAAATTAATTACAGGTGGTCCTTGGAAAAAGGAAGATCTACGTATCTATGCAATTGGTAAAAAAGGTGCTGATTCATTAGCTGCAAAAGGATTTGATGTAGTTCAAAATTTCTCATCAATTATTGATGAGCCTACATTTGCAGACGCGCAAAAAATTAGTAAAATCCTGTTAGATGATTTTGCTAATGGCGACATTGATGAAATCCACTTAGCTTACACATTCTTTAAGAATACAGTAAGCCACATTCCAACACTTCTTCAATTATTGCCAGTTGAGGCAGGGGAAGAAGTTGAAGATACAAAAGATGACTTGACACTTATGAATTTTGAGCCAGATGTAGAGAGTGCAATTGGTTTATTAATTCCTAAGTATATTACAAGTATCCTTTATGGTTCATTTGTAGAAGCGGTTGCGAGTGAAAATGGCGCTAGAATGGCAGCCATGGACAATGCGACAAGTAATGCAGAAGAAATGATTAGTGATTTGGCATTAAAATATAACAGAGCTCGCCAGAGTGCTATTACTCAAGAACTTACAGAGATTATAGCAGGTGCAGAAGCTTTATAAATTAGGAGGAAATAATGGCAGATAGAAACATAGGTAAAATTACCACAATTATCGGTGCCGTTTTGGACATTAAGTTTACTCAAGGAAATCTTCCTGAAATTAACGATGCTGTTCGTGTTACACGCAAGGACGGTACAGAGTTAGTGGTTGAGGTAGCTCAACATTTAGGAGACGATACAGTTCGCTGTATCGCCATGGGTCCAACAGATGGTCTAATGAGAAATATGGATGCAGTTGCTACAGGAGCTCCAATTTCGGTGCCAGTTGGTGAGAAAACACTAGGGCGTATCTTCAACGTATTAGGTGAGCCAATCGATGAGATTGCAGCACCAGCAGACGTAGAACGTCTACCAATTCATAGAAAAGCGCCAGCTTTTGAAGAGCAGGCAACAGAGTCAGAAATGCTAGAAACAGGGATCAAAGTTGTAGATTTACTTTGCCCATACCAAAAAGGTGGTAAAATCGGACTATTCGGTGGAGCCGGAGTAGGTAAAACAGTTCTTATTCAAGAACTTATCACAAACATTGCTACTGAGCATGGTGGATATTCAGTATTCGCAGGTGTAGGTGAGAGAACAAGAGAAGGAAATGACTTATATCATGAGATGACAGAATCTGGAGTTATTGAGAAAACTGCCATGGTATTTGGTCAAATGAATGAGCCGCCAGGAGCTCGTATGCGTGTTGCGCTTACAGGTCTTACAATGGCTGAGTACTTCCGTGATCAATCAGGAAAAGACGTACTTTTATTTGTTGATAATATTTTCCGTTTTACACAAGCAGGATCTGAGGTTTCGGCTCTTTTAGGACGTATGCCTTCAGCAGTAGGATATCAACCTACACTTCAAACTGAGATGGGAGCTCTTCAAGAGCGTATTACATCGACAAAGAATGGTTCTATTACATCTGTACAAGCTGTATATGTACCTGCCGATGACTTGACAGACCCAGCGCCAGCTACAACATTTGCTCACTTAGATGCAAAGACTGTACTTTCTCGTTCGATTGTAGAACTTGGAATTTATCCAGCGGTAGACCCACTTGATTCTTCATCAAGAATCTTAACACCACATATAGTTGGTGAAGAGCACTATACTGTAGCTCGTGGAGTTCAAGAGATTCTTCAAAGATACAAAGAGTTACAAGATATTATTGCAATTCTTGGTATGGATGAACTTTCAGAAGAAGATAAAATCATTGTAGCTCGTGCAAGAAAAGTACAACGTTTCTTGTCGCAGCCATTCCATGTAGCTACTCAATTTACAGGAATCGCTGGTCGCTATGTACCAATCGCTGAAACAATTCAAGGTTTCAAAGAAATTCTTGAAGGAAAGCACGATAGCATTGCAGAAGGTCATTTCTTAAATGCAGGTAACATTGACGATGTATTAGCACGTGTGAAATAGGAGGGAGTCCTATGGCAGAAGCATTTGAATTACAAATTATTTCTCCAGATGAGATCTTCTTCGATGGAGAGAGTACCTTCCTTGAATTCACATCAATAGCTGGGGAAATGGGTGTATATAAGGAGCATATTCCGCTAACTACCATTCTTGAGCCATGTGTGATGAAGATCCATAATGGAGCGGAAGTGAAAAAATGTGCGATACTTGGAGGGTTTGTAGAAATCCAAAAGAAAAAAATAACAGTATTAGCTGAAGAAGCACAATGGCCAGATGAAATCGATGTGCCAAGAGCAAAGGCGGCTAGGAAACGTGCACAGGAACGTATGGCTCTTCGTCATGATGATTTCGATGTAAAGAGAGCAGAAGTTTCAATCAAAAAAGCATTGGCTAGAATTAATGCAACAAAATAGTTGGAATAATAATTAAGAAGCACAATACATATAAATCCTAGGATTGTAGGAGATAGATGTATTGTGCTTTTTTGTTAGCTTATTTGAGGGACAAATGCAGGAGATCTTTTGACTAACTTGTGATAGTTAAATCTCTAGCCCACTGTCCCTTTAAAATACGAATGGTGTAGAAGATACTTTTTAATACCCCATCGAAACGTGTAAAGATAAAAATCCAGAATACTGGTAATTCGAAGACAAAGGCGGCTAAGAAACCAAGTGGCAAAGCAAAGAGCCAGACAAAGATTATCTCTGTAAAGAGGATATACTTGCCGTCTCCCCCTCCGCGTAATACTCCCATTCCAGAGATAGAAGTACTAGATTGAAAAATTGTCATAACTGCACTTGCAGCAAGCAGTTCTTGTGCAACAACAATGGTTTCAGGGCTTAAATTGTATAAGGATATAAAGGCATCTCTTGAAAAGTAAATAATACAAGCAGATATACATCCCATAGCCAATCCAATGACTAAGAAAGATTGTCCATAGCGATAGGCTTTTTTGAGTTCGCCCGATCCAATGGTTTGGCCGATGATGGTTAAAGAGGCAGAGCCGACTCCCATAAGGAATAAGCTTACAAGTTGTGAAAGTACAGAATTAATGGCATTGGCGGAAACCATATCTTTTCCTAGTTTTCCAAAAATAATAGCAATCGATGAAGTTCCTAACACCCAGAAAATCTCATTGATTACAACAGGAGATGCAGCAATTACAAAAGGTTTTAATATTTTCTTTTCTACTTTTTTGAGATCACTGAATTTCAATTGAATTTTCTTGTCATACTTAAACAAGTATACCAATGAAATAGTAAGCTCCACTAATCTAGCAACCAAAGTAGCAATGGCAGCCCCTTGTACACCTAGTTCTGGAAAACCCCAATTACCAAAAATCAATAAATAATTTAGCGTTGCATTTATAAATAGAGAGGAACCATAAATGTACATAGCAATATGTGCAGATTGGACAGCTCTTAAGGAACGAATATTACAACTAGTTATCGCATTTGGAATATATGTTAATGAAATAATACGTAAGTACTTAGCGCCCTCGGAAATTACAGCAGTGTCATTTGAATTTGCATAAATACTTAAAAACTCTTCTGGAAAGAAGAATCCAATTACAAATGCAATGAAAGCAACAAAAGATCCGAGTCTGTATACGATAGGATATATTTTTCGAATAGAAGGAATATCTCCTTTTCCATAAAATTGAGAAATAAGAATATTACCACCTTCGCAAATCCCCATATTAATAATCATGGAAATAAAAAATAATTGCCCAGCAAGATTCACCCCAGAAAGAGAATTCTCGCCTAAGGAACCAATCATTAGTGTATCGATTAAATTAACAGAAAAATTAATTAAGTTCTGAAGTGCAACAGGAATTGCAATGGAAAGAATGCTCTTGTAGAATCTAATATCCTTAGTCAACATATGAAACCTCATTTCTAAAATTTATTTAACTAGTAAAACATAATAAGTTTACTATTATAAAGAAATAAAAACAAGTGGGAATGGGGAAAATATAAAAAAATTAGAGAATATTCAATAGTGATAGTAAGGTTTTCACAAAAACATGATAAGTAAATTATGCAATTAGATGAAAAATTTAAATTTATTTAGTAAAACATTGAAAGATTTACTTAGTAATGATAATATAAGTTTATCACTAAAACATATTTTGGAATAGCATTATTAATGACAGGAAATATAAGTTGACTATATTTCCTGATTTACTAATTGCAATTATATAAGGAGGATACATGTATGAATAGAATAAAAAAACGTTGGGAAGATGAGACGTTATTGCAGATTGGGAGACGCGAGACGCGAGCAAATTTCGAGAGATCATCAGAGCAAAAAAGCTTGAATGGAAATTGGAAATTCTTGTTTTTAGATGCACCCGAATATGCACCAAGTCATTTTGAAGAGATATCATATAATGATAAGGAATGGGATGAAATTAGTGTACCAAGTTGTTGGCAAATGCAAGGGTATGGTAAGATGCATTATACAGATGTATGGTATTTATTTCCAATTAACCCTCCATATGTTGCATCTAAAAATCCGACAGGGATATATAGAAAAACATTTCATTTAGATAAGAATTGGACAAAAAATAATACCATATTACGATTTGATGGAGTAAATAGTGCTTACGACTTATGGATCAATGGAACACATTGTGGTTATAGTAAGGTAAGTAGGTTACATAGTGAATTCGACATTAGTGAATATGTAGTAGAGGGCGAGAATCACATCACAGTGAGAGTATATCAGTGGAGTGATGGAACATATTTAGAGTGTCAGGACATGTGGTGGTTTAGCGGTATATTCAGAGACGTGACATTATTTAACGAGAATAAAGAAGCGATTACGAACTTAAAAATCAATGGAGATTTAGAAGAAGGATATGTGGATGGGATACTTCACATTGATGTGGAAACTTCTGTAGAGTCAGGTGAACTGGTTTATACCTTGCTAGAAGACGGTGAAATTGTGCTATCTGGTTCGGGAGATATAGAAAATAGTGTGTACCGTAGTTCGGCGAAATTACCACAGGTGCATACATGGACAGCGGAGACTCCAAACCTGTATACCCTAGAAGTGAAACTAATTATAAATGAGAGAACTACTGATTCTGTAAAAACAACAGTAGGATTTAGAAAAGTAGAAATTAAAGACGGGAACTTCACAGTGAACGGCGTGCCAATAATGATTCAAGGAGTCAATATGCATGACTTTAGTCCGATCACAGGTAATACAGTGGATCCTAAAGTAATTGAAGATGATATCATTATGATGAAACAGCATAATATCAATGCAATTCGATGTGCGCACTATCCAAAGATGGATTATTTTTATGAGTTGTGTAATGTATATGGAATGTATGTAATCGATGAAGCAGATCTAGAAACCCATGGATTTGAATGGGCGGAGTGCTATACTTGGTTAAATAATGAGCCTTCATGGCAGGCGGCATACGTAGATCGAAGCATTCGTATGGTTAAATCACATTACAATCATCCATGTATTATTATGTGGTCAATGGGAAATGAGGCAGAACGAGGCGATAACTTTGTTGCAACATATAACAGTATCAAAGCACTTGATCCATCACGACTTGTACATTATGAAGGGGATCGTGAGGCTGACACATCAGATGTGTATTCAACAATGTATTCTAACCTAGTACGTTTAGCTGAAATAGGCGAAGGAAATGATGCACATGGGAAACCACATGTTATTTGTGAGTATGCTCACGCTATGGGAAATGGTCCTGGAAACTTAGAAGAATATCAAGAAATCTTCCGAAAGTATAAGAGATTGCAAGGTGGATTTATCTGGGAGTGGTATGATCATGGAATTGAAACAGTAGATAAGAATGGGAATATTACATATTACTATGGTGGAGATTATGGTGATAAACCAAATAATTCTAACTTCTGTATGGATGGATTAATTACACCTTGGAGAGAGGCTTCGACAGGGCTAAAAACATACAAACAGATTATTGCGCCAGTAAAAATTAAGGAAATAGATGTCGAAAATGGACAATTTGTCATTGAAAATTTGTATGATTTTAGAGATTTAAGTCATTTGAAACTGTGCTATACAGTTACTCATAATGGTATTTGCGATGCGTCAGGTGAGATAACAGATTTATATGTAAATCCAATGAAACAAAGTGCAATTATTATTCCGATTCAATTAGAGACTTACACAGAAAATGCAGATTATTATCTAAATGTAAGCTTTTTATTAAAAGAAGATACAAGATATGCAGAGGCAGGACATCAAATTTCTTTGACTCAGTTCTTGTTAAAAGAAGTGGATCAAACTGCAATAGATAGTGTTTCTTTAATAGAAGTTGGAATGTTAGAAATCAATGATGAAAGCCATGAACTTAGAGTAAGTGGCACACGTGTACAGGTAGTATTTGATAAAGTGTTTGGAAGAATTACACAATATCTTGTTGATGGAACATCTTATATAGAAGAGGGCATCAAGTTGAATACAAGACGTGCTGATATTGATAATGATATGTATAAGATTCAAGATTGGAATGGGAAGTATTTCTTGTTTTCATCAGATGAGCAACTGGAGCATATGGAAGCTTATACAGAAGATGGCGTTGTAAAAGTGATTGTGCAGACGCACTTCTCTTATCTAAGTCAAACATTTGGATTCAAGTGTAATTATACATATACAATTCATGAGTCAGGTGAAATGAAGATGGAACTTGATTGTAAAGGCTTTAAATATAGCACCTTTGTACCAGAATTTATTCCAAGAATTGGTATTGAATTTTCTGTTCCGAAGACATTTGAGCAGGTAAAATGGTATGGATTAGGTCCAGAAGAGAGTTATCCAGATATGAAATCGCATGCTTACATGGGAATACACGAGAAATCTGGAGCTGAGATGCATACTGAGTATGCAATGCCACAAGAAAATGGTTTACGCTCTAATACAAAGTGGGTTGAAGTAAATAATGGTAAAAAGTACTTGCAAATGGTTGCAGATACACCAATTGCGTTCAATTATCATGACTATACAGTGGAAGCACTTGAACAAGCAAAACACATTGGAGAAATTGAGAAAACTGATAAGTGGGTTGTTCATATGGATATGAAACATTCTGGAGTAGGTACAAATAGTTGTGGACAAGAGCAAACTTATAGAAATAAGACAAAGATTAATGATTATCAAATGAGCGTAACCTTCAAAGTGGTTGATGCGGATAGATAGTCGAGTAGTGGAATTGGAACAATAAAATAGCACCCATGCGAAACGCTTCTTTCTAAAAAGGAAAGAAATCAATTATTCGTATGGGTGTTTTTGAGAAAGTAGGAAATGAATGAAAAATTATTTAGGTATTATAGGTTTAATTTTAGTAACAATATTTTGGGGCGGTGGATTCGTAGCTAGCGATATTGCATTAGAGACAATTACTCCATTTCAGATTTTGACAGTGCGATTCTTTATTGGAATGTTGGTAATGACAGTGCTGGCTGGTAAGAATATTAAGACGATTACAAAGAGTGAGATAAAGTGCGGTTTTGCATTAGGAGTAGCGTTATTTAGTGCTTTTGCATTACAGATTATTGCGTTACAATTTACAACACCGTCTAAGAATGCATTCTTAACAGCAACGAATGTAGTAATCGTGCCATTTATTGCACTTGTTATTTATAAGAAAAAAATCGAAGTGCAGAGCTTAATTGGTGCAGTAGTAGCTATTATTGGAGCAGGAGTGCTTTCTCTGCAGAGTGATTTTTCATTAGGGCTAGGGGACAGTTTAACATTACTTTGTGCAGTAGGATTTGCATTCCAAATCTTTTTGACAGGGGAATTCGTTGGAAAAATCAGACCAATAGTCTTGAATTTCCTTCAAATGACGACAGCGTTTGTGCTATCAGTAGTTGGTTTACTGTTTTCAGGTGAACTTACATTTGCACCGTCCCAGGATAGCATGTGGGCAATGCTGTATTTAGGTGTTGTAAGTACTGCAATCACATATTTGCTACAGACTGTATCGCAAAGATATGTTAATGAAACAAAATCAGCAATTATTCTATCCATGGAATCTGTATTTGGAATGCTTTTCTCGGTTATCTTACTGAATGAACCTGTTACTATTCGTATGATTATAGGAGCGGCTTTGATTTTAAGCGCAGTTTTAATAGCAGAAGTGAAGTTTAAGAAAGGGGATAAAAGATGCTAAATCAATTATTAGGTACAGTATCTGTGTCTGGGCATGAAGAAGAGCTACACGACTGTTTGAGAGAAAATATGCAACATTCATATGATGAAATATATACAGACAGTATTAGAAATCTTGCTTTTACACACAAAGGAATAACAGATAAGAGGGTTTTACTAGCAGCACATGGGGATGAAATTGGGCTCATGGTTACAGGATATACAGAAGATGGATTTTTACGTGTGACCAATGTAGGCGGTGTGAAAGCTAGACTTTATCCAGGGAGTGCAGTACAAATTCAAACAGCACAAGGTGTAGTTTCGGGCATAGGTGTGGTGGATACCACGAAATTGAATCAAGAGAAATTCGAAGTATCAGATCTACGAATAGATATTGGCGCATCTACCAAGGAGGAAGCGAAGGCAGCAGTCGGATTAGGCGATGTAATGGTTGTGGAAACACAGGTAAAACGATTACTAAATGGGCGAATTGCGGCGAGAGGGTTGGATGACCGTAGTGGTGTATTCATAATTATGGAAGCTTTGAAGCGTGTTCACGAAGCAAAAGGCGAACATACAGTAATTGGAGCAATAACGGCAGGAGAAGAAGTCGGGAAGCATGGCGCAAAATGGATTGCTGAGCGAATGAATGTTACAGAGTCAATTGTGATTGATGTGACCTATACTAGTGATTCGGATGGTTGGAGAGATGCAAAATGGGGAGACGTCTCACTTGGCAAAGGACCTGTTTTATGTATCAATCCGATTTGTAATAAAAGAATGAATCAAACAATGGAGAATCTTGCGAAGGAGCATGGAATTCCATTGCAATATGAAATAACAGCAGGGAATACACATACAGATGCTGATGAAGTTCATCTAGCAAGCAAGGGAATCGATGTAGCAATCGTATATTTACCGCTACGATATATGCATAGCCCATATGAAGTTGCGGATGAGAAAGACATTGAACATTGTATCCAACTACTAACAGCATACCTTCTTCATGTATAATCAAATTCCTATAATCAAATTTAGAGAAAATCGTTGTATAAATATCACGAATAATCCTATAATTTACTATTTTTTAATGATAAAATAAAGAAAATAGTTATAAGATTGGGTATAAATAGGAGGATTATAAGATGAATGCTATTAGTAGTAAGATTGAATTAGGTAATGCAGTACTTGGTATCGAATTAGGGTCGACAAGAATCAAGGCAGTGTTAATCGATGAGAACAATCAAGTAATTGCTTCAGGAGATCATGAATGGGAAAATCAACTGATTCATAATACATGGACTTATGACCTTGCAGATGCATGGACAGGAGTACAGAATAGTTACGCAAATTTAGTTAAGGATGTAGAGTCCCAATATGGTGTGGTATTGACAAAAGTTGCTGCGCTAGGGTTCAGTGGTATGATGCATGGTTATCTTCCTTTTGATAAGGAAGGGAATCAGCTAGCTCCATTTCGTACTTGGAGAAATACAATGACGGAGAAGGAAGCCAATGAATTAACGGAATTATTTCAATATAATATTCCTCAAAGATGGAGTATAGCGCACCTATATCAGGCTATTAGGTCTGGAGAAGCGCATGTAGGAGAACTAGATTATTTGACTACTTTGGTAGGGTATATTCACTGGAAGTTAACAGGGAAAAAAGTGCTTGGTGTCGGAGAGGCATCGGGAATGTTCCCTGTAAATATTGAAAATCACAGTTTCCATGGAAAAATGCTTGATCAATTTCAACAACTAGTTGCAGGAAAAGGGTATGGGTGGACTATCCACAATGTGTTACCAAAAATCCTTGTGGCTGGGGAAAACGCAGGCTGTTTGACAGAAGAGGGTGCAAAACTTATAGACCCGACAGGTAGATTAGAGTCAGGGATTCCGATGTGTCCGCCAGAGGGAGATGCAGGGACTGGGATGGTTGCTACGAATAGCATTACAAAACGTACAGGTAATGTGTCTGCTGGAACATCTGTATTTGCAATGGTGGTATTAGAAAAAGAATTATCTAAGGTGTACCAAGAAATTGATTTAGTAACAACGCCATCTGGAAATTTGGTGGCAATGGCACATTGTAATAATTGCACATCTGATTTGAATGCATGGGTAACGATTTTTAAAGAGTTTCAAGAAGCGATGGGGATGAAAGTGGATATGAACGCACTATATGAGACCTTATATCGCAAGGCACTCGAAGGGGATGCAGAATGTGGCGGCTTGTTAGCTTATAATTATTTTTCGGGAGAACACGTAATGGGCTTACACGAAGGACGACCTTTATTCGTTAGAACTCCAGAAAGTACCTTTAATTTAGCAAACTTTATGCGTGTTCATCTATTTACCTCACTTGGAGCATTGAAGGTAGGGATGGATATATTATTGAAAGAAGAAGGGGTACAATTAGAACGTTTACTTGGACATGGCGGTTTATTTAAGACAAAGGAAGTTGGACAAAGAATTTTATCGGCGGCTATGAATGTGCCTGTTTCAATTATGGAAACGGCAGGAGAAGGTGGGGCATGGGGAATTGCTTTATTAGCGTCTTACCTTGTAAACAAAGAAGAGAAGGAATCTCTAGATGCTTTCTTGCTTAACAAAGTATTCCAAGGAGATTTGGGAGTGGAGCTTATGGCATCTAAAGAAGATGTAGAGGGATATGAGATCTTTATAGAGCGTTATAAGAATGGAATTAATATAGAGCATGCAGCAGTAAATCATTTATAAAAGTGAAGCCAAGTTACAGAAAAACAAGGGAAATACTTGTGGCACATTTACTTCAGTGATATAGTAAAAATGTAGGTTTATTAATAGAGGAGAAAAGTAAAATGGAAAGAAAAAATGCATGGAGCACTTATGATGAAGTAGAGCTTCAAAAATTGGAAAGTGTAAACAAAGAGTATAGAAGACTTCTTGATGCTGGGAAAACAGAGCGTGAATGCGTAGATGTTACTGTACAGATGGCAGAAGAAAACGGGTATAAGAATTTAGAAACAATCATTGCTAATAAAGAAACATTGAAAGTAGGAGATAAGGTATACCATGCATGCATGGGACGTGCAATTATCCTATACCATATTGGTGAAGAAGAATTAGAGCAGGGAATGAATATTTTGGGAGCGCATATTGATTCACCAAGAATTGATTTAAAGCAAGTGCCATTATATGAAGAAAAAGGTCACGTTTACTTAGATACGCATTATTATGGCGGGATTCGCAAGTATCAATGGCTTTCTACACCACTTGCATTACATGGCGTGGTATATAAAAAAGATGGTACAAAAATTGAAATTTGTGTTGGTGAAAAAGAAGAAGATCCAGTATTTGTAATTACTGATTTATTACCACATTTAGCAGCGGAGGCAAGTAAAAAGGCGGCATCTGAGTTTGTTCGCGGAGAAAAATTAGATTTATTAGTTGGAAATAGACCAGCTGAAGGCGAAGAAAAAGAAGCAGCAAAAGCTACAATTGTAAAATTATTACAAGATACATACCAGATTGAAGAAGAAGATTTTATGTCCGCAGAACTTCAGATTGTTCCAGCTATGAAGGCTCGTGAAACAGGATTTGATAGAAGTATGATTATGGGATATGGACAAGATGATAGAGTGTGCAGCTTTACATCATTGATGGCATTGCTTGAATTAGACACTGTAAAGCGTACGGCTTGCTGTATCTTAGCTGACAAAGAAGAGATTGGTAGTGTTGGAGCAACGGGAATGGATTCAAGATTCTTTGAGAATTCTGTGGCTGAATTAATGAATTGCCTAGGAACATATTCTAGTCTTTCGTTAAAGAGAGCGCTAGCGAATTCGTTTATGCTATCTTCAGATGTAAGTGCAGGATACGACCCAATGTATGCAGAAGTATATGAAGCGAAGAACTCAGCGTTCCTAGGAAAAGGTCTTGTGTTTAATAAATATACAGGTTCAAGAGGAAAAAGTGGATCCAACGATGCTAGTCCAGAATTCGTAGCGAAATTACGTAAAATCATGGATGATAACGGTGTAAACTTCCAAACTGCAGAACTAGGTGCAGTTGATGTAGGTGGCGGTGGTACAATCGCTTACCTAATGGCAAAGTATGGAATGCATGTAATCGATAGTGGAGTGGCTGTGTTAGGAATGCACGCACCATATGAAGTTACAAGCAAAGCAGATATCTATGAAGCATACAAAGGATATAAGAATTTCCTTATTCACGCATAAAATAATAGATATTTCATAAAAACCTATCTAAGATTGAGACGATATCCAACACCCCATATCGTCTCAATTAATGTAGGATTCTTAGGGTCATCTTCGATTTTCTCACGAATTCGATTCACATGTACCGTCACAGTGGCACTATCGCCAGAATAATCAAATCCCCAAATAGTTTCAAATAGATGCTCTTTCGAGAATACAATGTTTGGATGCTCGGCAAGAAATAAGAGGAGATTGAATTCTCTATTGCTAAAGTGAATTTCAACATCATTTTTTTTGACAACCCAGGATTGTGGATTAATTGCCACATTTCCAATTTGAATATTAGAAGAAGTTTCTTCCGGTATAGATTCCACAAAAAGGCGTTCATTTCGTGCGATGTGAGCCTTGACTCTAGCAACTAATTCTGCAGGGTCAAAAGGTTTTGTGATGTAATCATCGGCTCCAAGACCCAATCCGAGAATCTTGTCGGCTGATTCTGATTTGGCTGAGACAATCAAAATTGGTGTCTTTACTAAATTCCTTACTTCTCTACAAATTTCATATCCATTCTTTGATGGGAGCATAATATCTAGGAGTATTAAGTCATAGGTATTTTTTTTGGTTTGTAAAATAGCAGAATCTCCATCTGCTACTACCTCTACCTCAAAATCATGTATTTCTAAATAATCCTTTTCTAGAAGTGCAATTTCTATATCATCTTCTACGACTAGTATTTTCTTTTTACTCATTAAATTCTCCTTTCAATTCCTTGGGAAAACAAAATACGATTGTAAATCCATCTTCCATAGTTGCATAGACACTTCCTTTGTGGGCATGAATAATATGCTTAATAATAGATAGCCCTAATCCATTTCCCTTGCAAGAGGTAGCAGCGCGTGCTTTATCACTTCTCCAAAATCGATCAAATAAAAAAGGGAGTTCTTCTATAGGAACACCTTGTCCATTATCTTTAAATTCTACGACTAGTTTATCTTGTTCTTCTTTTATAATAATATGTATTTCTAAAAGGGCAGTTTTGGCATATTTTCTAGAGTTATCAATTAGGTTCTCTAATACACGATGTATTTGTCCTTTGTCAATAGAAAGGAATATAGGTCGTGCTGGGAATTCCATAGAAAAGGATATGCTATCGCCAAATTCTTGCTTTTTCTCTCTTATATAATCTTTTAAATAATTTGCAAAATCCACCTGTTCGAACAGCATCGGTACTGTACCAAATTCCATAGAGGATAGATCCATAAGTCGTTGCAATAGAACTTCAATTTCATACGACTTATTATAAGCAATAGATAGATATTGCTGCTGTTTTTCAGGTGTGTCTGCAACGCCATCCATAATACCCTTCATAAATCCGCGAATAGAGGTGAGAGGAGTTCTAAGGTCATGAGAAATTCCAGCAATCATCTCAGTACGCGAATCTTCATATCTTTGCTTTAATTGTTGATCTTCTTGCAAGCGAAGTTGCATCTTATCAAATGCGTTACATACATTTGTATATTCGTCCTTATTAGAATAATGTATTAATTCTGACCATTCTCCTTTTTCTACCCGCTGCGCAGCATGAGACAGCATGTCTAAAGGTATCATAATTTGTCGTTTTAACCATCTGCTCACGAAGAGAGAAGTGAAGCATAAGAGAACAATAGTGATGATACTAGAAAGCAAGTTGAGATTTTTCATCCTTAATAAGTGATTTTGATTTTCACGAATGTTTTCTAAGTCAAGGGTTTCAGGACGGAAGCTGCCATCTTGGAGTTGTTGCTCAAATTGTGCGTATCTACCATCTATTTCTTTGGAAGTAATGTTCAAGATAATTGTGTTTACAAGCATTAACATTAGTAGTGATGCAAAAATAAATATAGTATTTGTAAGAAAAATTCTTCTGCTGATACTCATAGTAATTCCTCCGATTTCCTTATATTCCTTATTATAACAAAAGAAAAGGGAATTGATTAGTGAAACACATTTATTTCACCTGTTTGTTAGAATTTGTTTAGAATTTACCATCTGTTATTTAAGGAATTCTTTTTATAATCACTTTAAGGCATAAAACTATTAATTGGAGGTCGAACATGAAAAGAAAAAAATCAAAGAAAAAAATGATTATCACTGGAACAACATTGCTTCTAGTTGTAACTATCGTAGGTGGTGTAATGTATTTGAAAAATGGAACAGCAAATGTAAATGCTAGTTCATCTGTAGTAAGTGGGACAGCAACCTTGGGAGATATGCGTACTACAATTGAAGGAAGCGGTTCTCTTGAATATGGAAATACAGAGAAAGTTACCCTTCCAACAGAAATTGAGGTTGATGAGATACTAGTAAATGAAGGGGATAAGGTTCAAGTCGGAACAGAGCTTGCTAAGTTAAATAGTTTGTCTGTAAAAGAGGCATATTACAAATTAGAAGAAACAATCGAAGACTTAGAAGATGATCAAGCGGATACAGATGATGATGAAGCAGAATACTATGAATTAGAACAAGAATTAGTAGATGCAAGAGAGTCACTAGCAATTGTTGGAACGATGTTAGAATCCAATACATTATTGTCTACAATAGAAGGTGAAGTGACATATATTGCGGATTTAGAAAACACAGCAACAAGTACGACAGACTCAAGAGTAGCATATACAGAGGTGTTCCAAATTCAAAATGATGCAAATATGGTAGCATTTCTTACTCTTGATGAAATGGATATTTTATCAGTAGCAATTGGTCAAACAGTAAGTGTAACAGTTGATGCACTCGGTGTACTTCCAATCGAAGGTGCGATTTCTTCTATAAACTATACAGGGTCAAATGACGGTGGAACAACAAATTATAGTGTTGAGGTATCTATTCCGAAGCAAGAAAATATGCTTAGTGGAATGAGTTTATCAGCTTCAATTATTGTATCAGAGCAACTAGGAATTCTTACCGTACCTGCAGCTGCCGTTACAGTTGATAGAGAAGGTAGTTATGTATATACAAGTCAAGACAGTGAAACAGGTGAATTAGGCGGCAAAACTGTCGTGACCACTGGATCATCTGATGGCACGAATGTAGAAATTGTGGAAGGGCTTTCAGAAGGCGATAGTGTTTATTATAATTTTGAAGTTGGAGAACAGACGGATTCACCTATGATGATGATGCCTGGTATGACCGATGGAATGGGTAAACAGGAAGGAATGACTAGACCAGAGGGAATGCCAAGTGGTAATACAGGTGGCCGCGGACAGAATCCATAAAATAAATGAGTTGGAGGGAATACAATGATTGATATAAAAAATGTATCTAAGATTTATACAATGGGAGAGGAAGAAGTCCATGCTTTGGATGATACAAGTCTCTATATAGGAAAAGGAGAGTTTGTAAGCATTGTTGGTCCCTCTGGAAGTGGGAAATCGACGATGATGAATATTATAGGTTGCTTAGATATTGCTGATAGTGGAGAGTATTACTTAGATGAGCATTCAATAAATGACTATTCGGAAATAGAATTAGCAGGAATTCGTAATAAAAAAATTGGGTTTATATTTCAGAACTTCAATCTATTGTCAAGAATGAATGCTGCTGAAAATGTGGAGTTGCCATTAATATACCAACGCTTACCGCAGGAAACGAGAACAGAGCGTGTGAATTGGGCGCTGGATCAAGTGGGGTTACGTAGCCGATCTTCGCATACACCTAGTCAACTCTCTGGTGGTCAACAGCAGAGGGTTGCGATAGCAAGAGCATTAGCAACCAAGCCATCTCTACTATTAGCGGATGAACCAACAGGAGCACTTGACTCTAAGACGAGCAAAGAAATACTAGGTTTATTTAAAGAATTACATAAACAAGGAAATACAATTGTTATTATTACCCATGATGAAGAGGTTGCAAAGCAAGCACAACGAGTAATTCGTATTAATGATGGAAAAGTAAGTGAGGTGTTACAATGATTTTACAAAGTATAAAAATGGCATGGAAATCTATTGCATCTAGCAAAATGCGATCCTTTTTAACCATGTTAGGTATTATTATTGGTGTTACTTCATTAGTGGTGCTCGTATCTATTGTCGAAAGTGCAACAAGTTCGGTTACATCTAGCATCTCTAGTATGGGAAATGATATGTTGACCATTAATATATCAGATGATAAGGGAAAGCCTTTTGACTGGAATGAGGTTATGTCATTAACCGAAGACCCTATCTATGATCAAGCAGTTCCATATGCCAATGCGAACATGACAGCAAAATACAATGACATAAGTGATTCCATTACAATTACAGGAACGACAAATGGTTATGAAGATCTACAACAATTGGAATTAGAATCGGGAAGATTTATCAAATATTCTGATCTTGAAAATAATACCTATGTAGCCGTGATTAGCGAATACACAGCAACCACATTGTTTGGTCACACGAATGTATTAGGAGAAGTAATTAAATTAAATGGGATTCAATTTACTGTAATAGGAGTATTGGAACCATCGGAATCAGCGTCTATGTTTAGCGGTGAACAAATGGAGGCATATATTCCATACAGCACACTAATGCGTACTTCGGATTCAGTGTCAGATGTAAAAAGTTTCTATGTGACAGCAGATGAGGTGGTTGGCGGTGATGCAGCAGAACTTGCTATGTCTGCAATGTTGACAGAGAGATTTGATGCTGATACGGAAGCATTTACTATTAGGAATCAGGCAGAATTAGCAGAGACGATGGCTAGTGTGACAGATACGCTTTCTCTGATGCTTGGAGGGATAGCAGCAATTTCTCTACTAGTTGGGGGGATTGGAATTATGAATATCATGTTAGTTTCAGTAACAGAACGAACACGTGAAATTGGAATTCGAAAAGCCATTGGAGCTACCTACCTCGATATTGTTTCTCAATTTTTAATAGAGGCTATTGTAATTAGTCTACTAGGATGTATAATTGGTATCTTGATTTCTGGCGGCGTTGTCTATGCAATTGGTCTTGTTTTAACAGATTATGTATTTGTTCTTTCAACAGAAATTGTATTCATCGCAGTAGGATTCTCGCTCTTTGTAGGGGTTGTATTTGGTAGTTATCCAGCAAATAAAGCGGCGAAAAAGAATCCGATTGAAGCGCTGAGATTCTCATAAATGGAGGGAAATAATGGAAAGTAAAAAGAGTAAAAAAAGAGTACTGCTAACCTGTACTTCGCTTGCATTGGTGCTGGGAATTGTAGGAGTAGCATTGGGGAATAGTGTATTTGCTACAACTACAAAGGAGGATCTTAAAGTTACTGATACCTCTGTAGCTTTAAATGATATTCAGACAACAGTAGAAAGTAGTGGAACACTTGGATTAGATAGCACAAATGTTGTTTCACTGCCATCTACAATAGAGGTATTAGAAATAAATGTTCAACAAGGACAAGTGGTGACAGCAGGAACCGTGTTAGCAACATTGGACGAATTAAGTGTAAAGTCTACATATTATAGACTGTTAGAAGAGTTGGATGAATACCAAGAAGAGTTAGATGACTATTCTGATGATGAGTCTGATTATTATAGAGTAGAACAAGAAATAGCAGCAGTTACAGAAGCGATTGATATTGTAGAACCCCTTCTAGATTCATCGCAATTAATTGCACAAGTAGATGGGGAAATAGCAACTGTAAATAGTGGTGTAACACAGACGACGGAGTCAACTACAACAGAGTCAACTACAACAGAAACAACATCGGCGACTTCGACAGGCGAATCTGGGAAGATGATAGGATTAAGCACGACTTCCGAGATGGATTCAAATGTTAGCCTTATGAACTACAATTTGACATCAACACAGGTTGTAACGACAGTGTCAGATACGGGAACAGGAACGAACACAGGAGCAGACGGCGGAACAGATACAGGAGCAGATACAGGAACAGATACGGGAACAGACGGCGGAACAGACACAGGAACAGACGGTGGAACGGACACAGGAGCAGACAGTGGAACGGACACAGGAACAGACGGCGGAACAGACACGGACACAGATACAGACACAGACGCAGAAGAAACACCGGGAGAAGTCATTCCACTTGCAGGGCCTCTAGCATTACCTTTAGAGAGTCCGAAAACAGGTGCAACTCCTACAGTACAACTTCCAAATAGTACTTACTTTACGTCTACATTGACATGGAATGTAACAACTCCTACATTTTTGCCAAATACTGTATATCAAGTGAAAGTAGACTTGGTTGCAGCAGAAGGATATGTGTTTACAAATGACATAACACCAAGTATTAATGACGCTTTAATCTCTGATTTTGTCATTGGAACGAATGGACAGTCACAGAGCACGTTGTCTTTCATTGCAACATTTCCAGCAACAGAAGAGGCAGATTCTCAAGGAGGTGGAAACGGACAAGGGGAAGTGACTTCGCCAACGACAGAGGGAAGCGCAGGCCGCGGGCAGGTGTCATCACAAGGAATGCAATCTTCCCTTTCCCAACAGGGAAGTGGAACGGAACAAGTTGGAGAAAGTGTGGCAGTAGTGGAAACGGTTTCTTATACTGAAATCCTTGCATTTCATTCATCATCTCAGATGGTGGCTACTATTGTATTAGATGAGATGGATATTTTATCTATAGAACTAGGACAAACGGTATATATCAACATTGATGCAATTGGAAGTGATACCTTAGAGGCACAAGTTATAGATATTGATTATATGGGAATAAATAGCAATGGGTCAACAAAATATAATGTGGAAGTCTCATTTGAGCGCTTAGCTTCTATGAAAGATGGCATGAGCCTATCTGCTTCGATTGTTACAAATAAACATGTAGAAGCACTTAGTGTTCCAGCATCAGCAATTGTGAATGAGGGGACAGAATCTTACGTATACACAAGTTATGATAGCGATAGTCAAATTTTATCTGGAAAAGTGCTTGTAGAAACAGGAAAATCAGATGGTGTCAATGTTGAAATTATAGAAGGAATAGAAGAAGGAGCAACTATTTACTACGAAGAACATTAAAGATATGAATTAAGACTTTCATGACAAGAATAAAAAAGCACGATATACATGGATTTCCGAAATGGACAATCAAATGTTATCGTGCTTTTTATTTATTGGGAATACCTAAGAAAGTATTACTTCTTTTTCTTGCCGAAAAACCCTTTTTTCTCTTTTACTGGAATTTCGATAGGTCCTCGCATTCCTTTTACTCCTGTAATATAAATTCCACTGACATCGGCTTTTACTTCCTTCTTGAGTGGAATCATATCAAAGATTTTGTTGTCGCAAAGTAATGTCATTACTTTAGGACCAACCTTTGCTTTAACAACTGGTACTTTTTGGTAACGTAAGTAGAAAGGTGTCTTTTCGAATACAATTGCTGGAAGGCCAGCATTCTTTAAACGCATCTTCTTCTTATCGATTACGAGTAAGGGTACAGTTTGTTTGATTGCTTCTAATTGTTGTTCATTCTCTTCTTGCTTCTTTTGTGTTCTCTTTCCGAAGAAATATAAAGCTACAAGTACTGCTACTAACACTGCAAGTACGATAATTGTTGTGATTATTGTTGGACTCACGATGTTCCTCCTTTAGGTATTTATTCTTTAATCATACGTCTAACATTGTACCATTATTTATACAGAAAGGCAAGTGTTGTTATCTTGCAAGCGTCAATTAAAAGCAGTATAAAAGAGGGTTAAAATGTCAATCTTTACTTATAAAAGTGTTAAAAATCAGTGAACTAGAAAAGAGGACTATTAATTTTCACATTTATGTGTAATAATGTTCAAGTGTAAAAAAAAAATCAAACGAGGTAGTTAAAATGAAAAAGAAAAGTTTATTGGCTGCTCTTAGCGCAATAGTGGTTTTATCCCTTGTAGCGTGCGGAACAGGAAGTGAAGGAGCAAAGGTGAATCCTACTTATAAAAATATCGAAGTAGAAGATGTGGAGTTAGTAGAGGCAACAGATGAAGATGTTGATTATCAAATTGATATGTTGTTATCTCAGAATATGATCATCAACGAAATAACAGATAGACCAATTCAAGATGGTGACACAGCAAATATTGATTATGTAGGTAAGATTGATGGAGTAGAATTCGAAGGTGGTTCTGCTACAATGACTGATCTAGTAATTGGATCGGGTCAATTTATTGATGGGTTTGAAGATGGACTTCTTGGAGCGAATATCGGTGACGTGGTAGATGTAGTTACTACATTCCCAGAAGATTATGGCAGTGAAGAGCTTAATGGAAAAGAAGCTGTATTTACAGTAACAGTAAATTCGATTACAACATCAGAACTTCCAGAATTGAATGATGAATTCGTTGCAGAAGTATCAGAGACAGCTACAACAGTAGAAGAATTAAGAGAAGAAATCAAAACACAATTAAATGAGGGAAATAGTGAGTCTCAAAAAGAAGCAAGAAGATCACAAGTATGGACAGCTGTCATTGAAAGTGTTGAAGTTGAAGAATACCCAGAAGATGAAATGGCTGAATTAGAAGATAAATTAAACGAACAATATGTAAGCCAAGCAGAAATGTATGGAATGTCAATTGAAGATTTTATTGCAACAGCAGGAATGGATCAAGAGGGATTTGATGAGTTTATAGCAGAAACAGCAAAGCAAATCTATGTAGCAAATTTAACTGTTGAATATATTGGAGAAAAAGAGAAGTTAGAATTAACAGAAGAAGAATATTCTGAAAAAATTGATGAGTTAGTAGAACAATATTCATATCCAGATAAAGAAACATTATTTGAAGATGTTGCAGAAGAAGATGTGAAGATGGATATCTACACAGATGCAGTAGTTGATTGGATTGTAGACCAAGTAACATTTGTAGAGCCTTCAATTGAAGAAATGCCAGAAGAAACAACAGAAGAAACAACAGAAGACGAAGAATAACATATAAAATGAAGGGTGTTGCCGACGGAACGGTAACACCCTTTTATCTTTTGAAAATTAAATTAGTAAAATCATACCCTATAAAAGGGAGGAGGCCAAATGATTACTCATTTGGCCTGTGTTATGAAAAAGATTTTTCTGATTTATTATTGAAACCTATAATCTTTCGTTTCATGTATTTAGTATAGAAAATAAAAATGAATGAGTCATGGTGAAGTGATGAAAAATAATATAATAGTTCGTGAACAAAATATGAACGATGGAAGAAAGTGGTGGAGTATACTAAAAAGTTTGAAAAAAGAATAAAAAATCACTAATTACACATATTGGTAACATATGTAGAGTATGATAAAATAATGATAAAGTAATATAAAAAGGAGTTACAAATGGATAAATTAATGGGGATGTTTCAAAAAGAAATATTATTGAATGATGTAGTTTTGGAGATGGTTCGTGACAATATGAAAGGAAAGGATGCTTTTCTAGCACGTTATCGTTGCGCAATGATGGAAATTGAGACGAAATTCAAAGTGCTTAATGAAGAATTTTCACTGGAGTATGATCGCAATCCAATTGAATCTATTAAAACGAGACTAAAATCAGGAGATAGCATCTTAAAGAAAATTAAACAGAAAGATATTGAATTCACACTAGATTCAGTTGAAGAGAAAATTAGAGACATAGCAGGAGTTCGTGTCATTTGCTCTTTTCTAGAAGATATATATGTATTGGCAGAATGTTTATTGAAACAAGACGATATTCGATTAATTGAAATGAAAGACTATATAAAAAATCCAAAAGAGAATGGCTATAGAAGTTTACATATTATTGTTGAAGTACCTATTTTCTTACAGAATGAAAAAAGATGGATGAAAGTAGAAGTTCAGTTACGTACAATAGCAATGGATTTCTGGGCTAGTCTGGAACATAAAGTGAAATACAAAAAAGATATCCCTTCACAAATCGAAAGAGATATCTTGAAAGATCTTACAGAGTGTGCAGAAGCAAGTGCTCTTCTTGATAAGCGCATGGCTCATATAAAGGATAGGATAGAAGCTATACGATAGAAGCTATACGATAGAACTTATGCATCTATGAAATTATTCGATAGGTCTTAGTGCCCCCGTATCGGAATCCATGACAAAACCCTGGATTAAGACGTCTGAGGGTACCAAAGGATGTTCCCGTAAGCACTCTACAGAATTAGAAACGGATTCTTCAACACTTTCAAATCCAGATAGCCATTTGTCGAAATTGACACCGCTGTATTTGATTAATTTTAAATCGCGAGGAGAAACGCCACGTTCAATCATTTGTTCCTCGATGGCTTTGCTATCTAAGTGCTGAACACCACAATCCGTATGGCCGATAACCATGATTTCAGTTACACCGAGTTCATATATTGAGATTAGTAGACTTCTAACTGCACTCCCATAGGGATGTGAAATTGCACCGCCGGCATTTTTTATGATTTTGGCATCGCCATTTTTGAGTCCTAGTGCTGCAGGTAAAAGTTCGGTTAATCTTGTATCCATGCAAGATAGAATCGCTAGTTTTTTATCAGGATATTTGGTAGTTGAATAAATTGAAAAATGTTTTTCGGAAACAAATTGACGGTTATATTCTAGTATTTCTTTGATCATATAGATTCTCCTAATTTCGTAGTAGTCGGGTAATGTTTTAAAATGCTAATTAAGCTTTGTAATTCTTCCAGAAAACATTATAGAAGACAATTAAAGTAATAGTAGCAGCTGTGATGTCAGCAACTGGTTCGGCTAAGAAAACAGCATACACCTTGTTATCCCAAAAATTAGGTAAAATAAAGATTAATGGAATTAGTAGCACAATTTTTCTTAAGCACGCTAACAAAAGGGATACTTTTGCATAGCCTAAAGCTATAAATGTTTGTTGGCATGCAATCTGTAAACCTAGTGTAAATAGTCCAAACATGTAGATGCGCATGCACCAAGTAGTAATACTCATTAAAGCAGGATCTTGATTGAATATGGTAATAAAGACCTGAGGAAATGAAGAGGTTATAATCCATAGAAAACAGGAATAGGAAGCACAAATAAGAACTTGTAATTTAATGGCCTGCTTTACACGATGGCGATTGCCAGCTCCATAATTAAAGCTGATGATTGGTTGCGTGCCTTGTGTGATTCCTTGGATTGGCATATAGCAGAGAGTCATAACACTACTAATAATTGTCATGGCACCAACTGCAAGATCTCCACCATATTTTTGTAGAGAAACATTGAAGCAAATATTTAGAATGCTTTCTGTGGACATCATAATGAAAGGCGAAAGTCCAAGCCCAATAATTGGTAAAATTATTTTGCGTTCGATCATCAAATTTCTTGGACGTATCTTTAATTTTGTTTTTGGTCCAACTAGAAATTTAAATACCCAGATAGCGGAAACAGCTTGTGCAATCGTTGTTGCGATAGCAGCTCCTTGAACGCCTAAATCTAATACAAAAATAAAAATTGGATCCAAAATAATGTTAATGAGAGCACCTATTATAACAGTCATCATACTGATTTTTGCAAAGCCTTGTGTTGTAATAAACATATTTAAACCAAGAGAAATCTGAACAAAAATCGTTCCAATAGAATAAATTCTTAAATAATCGAGGGCATACATGATGGTTTGGTCGCTTGCCCCGAATAGATAGAGAAGATCCTCGCCAAAAATAAGGAGGATAGACATTAACAAAATAGCAGAGATTATAAGAGCCGATGTACAATTCCCTAGAATTTTCTCGGCTTTTTCATTGTCCCCCTTCCCCATTTGAATAGCAGCTTTAGGGGCACCGCCCATTCCGAAGAGAGAACTAAAGGCAGACACAAGCATAATGATTGGAAAACACAGACCTAGCCCAGTAAGTGCGTTCACTCCAATATCTGGGATATTACCTATATACATACGGTCTACCACATTGTACAGCATGTTAACAAGCTGCGAAATGACAGCAGGCATCGCTAATTGAAAGATAAGTTTACTGATTTTTTCTTCTCCTAGTAAGTGTGTTTTCATATGCAATTCTCCTTACTTATTGATGACATTATGAAACTGTATATAATACATTGTATTTTAATTACGCAAAATGTCAAGTAAAGTAAAAGTAAATTAGACTAAGTAAAAGTAAAAATAGACTCAGGCTTTTATAAGATGTTGGGATTGTAATTTCTCGTAAAAAAAACTATAATAAATATATTATTAGAAAAATTCGAAAAATAGCAAGATGAATTTAGGAGGAAATTATGCGATTAGGAAAAACACAAAAATTAGTTTTGACTGGAATATTTATAGCAATCGGATTGATATTACCAATGTTAACAGGGATGATTCCAGGAATTGGAATGGCATTATTGCCAATGCATTTGCCAATCTTTATTTGTGCATATGTATGTGGATCAAAGTATGCTGGACTAGCAGGAATTATTACACCATTGTTAAAAGTTGCGATTTGGGGTGTACCGCCTCTAATGCCAATTGGAATTGCAATGAGCTTGGAGCTTATGGTGTATGGAGTTGTTGCGGGAGCAATCTTCTGGAAAATGAAAAAGACATTATTTGCAGCATATGTAGGATTGATTATCGCTATGGTATTGGGGCGTGTGACCTGGGGGATTGCAATGTTTGCAATGTTAGGAATTAATGGACAAGCATTTACGATGGATGCATTTTTGTCTGGTGTTCTCCTAACTTCAATTCCAGGAATTGTAATACAGCTACTATTTGTCCCTGTTTTGGGTGTTACCCTTGTAAATCGAATGAAAGCCACGAGTAAAGCATCATGTTAGTACAAGAATATCTTAATACAATGAAACCATTAAGTGGAAGGGAAGTTATTGGGATTGATGGAAAGTGTGGAGCAGGGAAAAGTACTCTGGCAATTGAATTAAAGAGAATGTTCGATGTAGATATTATTCGAGTGGATGATTTTTATTTGCCTCTTGAATTAAGGACAGAAGAGCGTAGATCTGAAATTGGTGGGAATGTACATTATGAGAGATTTGAAGAAGAAGTAATAAAAGGTATCTTCACGGGCAAACCTTTTACATACAGAAAGTTTAATTGTAAAACGATGTCATATGAAGAAACCTTGTTGTCATGCACAAATGATAAACCGATAATAATCGAAGGAGCTTATAGCCTTCGAGAGGAGTTCCGCTCGGTATATACACGAAAATTATTTATTGATGTGACAGAAATTGTGCAAAGAAAACGACTTATAGAAAGAGAAGGAGAAGAAAGATTTGCTAACTTTAGAGATTTATGGATTCCTCTTGAAATGAAATATATAAATAGGATGAAAATTTCAGAGTGCGCAGATATTATTTTGGATGGAAGTGCAGACACTTTGCAGTAATAATTAAGTGCAAATTCAAGTCGATATTTTATATATTAAGAAATATTTTACTATATCTTAAATCGATTTATTCAATTTGGGTTTATTATCATAAGCTATTGAATTCTAAGAAATCTTTTGCTAGAATAAATCAACAGAGTGTATAAATATAAATGATTATACTAATAATATAGCATGTATTGAAAGTCTATGTTTGGAGTTGAAAATTTTACTAGGAGTGTGACTTACCATGATGATAGAATTAAGTAATATAGTATTTGTGATTTCTCTAATAACTATGTTTATCTATCAATTCTCAAGCTTTTCTTACGCGTCTAGCTTGTTGATAGGTGGCAGTGAAAATAAATGGGTCTTTGCTGGATTGGCACTAATTAACACTTCGGTGTTTGCTTATGTTCAATACATACAATTGGAACTCTATTTAATTATCGTTACTTTCTTGGTGGCATTAACCTTAGAATTTAAGATAATATCTAAAACGGACTTTATTCAAGTATTCTGTGGAGCAGCCATATTTGCTTTGCATATATCTGCACTTATAACACCATTGATTATTGTTTTGAGCAGTATATTTAATATACCACCGGCGATGCTTATCAAAGACACGGTTTATGATCATATTGCAGTAATCATTGCATGTATTATTCTGACGTTAGCTCATGAAGTTGTTAAGAAGTATATTGATGATACTTCTATCCAGAGAGTAACTGTAAAAAGTAAGCATTCTATCATACTTCTTTGTTCAATTATATTGATAGTCGTTTTGCAAATTGATCATTCTGCAACAATGATGACAGATGTGTTTTTTCCTGAACAAATAATACTTTCATTAGCAATTTCCCTTGCGTCACTCTTTACATTTTATCTCTTTTTCTTATACGCAATAATTTTAATTGATGCAAGCCTTTATAAGAGATATTCAGATAAAGTGCTAGGAGAGCAGCAAATAATATCGAAGCAAAAAGAATCCTTATTAACAAAGATTGAAAGAGATGAGTTAACGGGAGTATTCAATCGTGGATATATAATGGATGAACTTGAAAGAATGTGTAAGGAAGATTCGGAACCATTTTATATTTTATTTGTTGATATAAATGCTCTAAAATATACAAATGATACCTATGGACACAAAGCGGGTGATAGATTGATTATTAAAGTAACACACGCTATTTTAAATACTGTTCGTGACTATGATATTGTGGCTCGCATCGGTGGTGATGAGTTCCTTGTTGTTATGCCAAGAACTCAAAGCGAAGATTGCAATAATGTGGTTGGGCGCATAATGCAGTGTATTGAACGTCAAAATGAAACAGAGGAATTTTTGATTTCTGCTAGCATTGGTTCTATTTATGCGGATGAAAGGGTTAGAGAAAAAGGTGTTAGCTATATCTTATCGGTTGCCGACGAGAATATGAGAAAAAGCAAAGACTTGTTCTACAAAATGAGAGGGGGGAATGCAGTATGATCCTATTAACCGTTATTCTCGTTTTATCTTTTGTAGGGTATCATTACACATTTTTTTCATACTGCGGATACATTTTCAATGTGAATAAATACCCATGGAGAGCGAGTATTGTTTGTGGAGTAGTTAATTTAACATTCTGGGTAATCTATCTATACTATTTTACTTCGAATTATGAAGCAATTGCTATTTTGCTTTATGCAGGTGTTTTGCTTATAGAAACAAAGTTGGTATTTAATGCGAAGTTAGTTCAAATGCTATTTATTTCAGTAACATTTACGATCAATCTCTTCGCAAAGAGATTAGCAGTCCTGGCTACCATGGCGATGCTTAATCATACTACAGTTGCCCATGTTCTGAGTGATTTGAAGTTCTCAGTTATGGTTGCTTCCATATGTTTTACTGTGTCGATTTCAACAATTGGGTTTGCAAGGAGCATGATACCAAGAAACTCGTTAGATACTATTTTATCGGATAATAAAAATCTTGCGTTTTTAACAACTGCATATTCAATACTTTTTGGCACATTATTTGCATTCTTTTTAACGATTGGAACAGATTTTGGAAGTAGAATGCTAATCCATTATATTATGTTAGGATTTATCGTTATAAGTGCATTTGCTGTATTTATTATTTTTGCGTATAGTCTAGCAGAGTTAAGGATACAAACAGAGACCTATAAGAGACTTAGCCGTAAAAATACAGAAGACCTAGAGAAGATTAAAGATCTTGAAAAGGTCGCGATTAAAGATGCTCTGACATATCTTTACACAAGGGATTATGCCGATGAATTTATTCAGAAAATGATTGAAGAAAAAGAGTTGGTGTTTGTCGTATTTGTAGACCTTGATGGACTTAAAACAGTGAATGATACCTATGGGCATGAAGAAGGCGACTTCTATATCAAAACGGTTGCAGAAATACTACAAGACTATTTCAAGGATGATGTGACTTGTAGATATGGTGGTGATGAAATGATCGTTGTTGGAAAATGTAACAACGAGGGTGAGGTAACAAGAAGACTCATTCAAACCTATAAAGCGGTGATTAATATTCCAAAGCTTTATAATAAAGAGTATAAGACTTCTATAAGTTATGGTGTCGCATTTAAACGTGCAAATGAAGCTATTACAGCTTCTGAGTTAATATCGATTGCCGATACTCGTATGTATGAATTGAAGAGAACTAATAATAAGCATCGTAAGACTGTTGCAATAAAGTAAGTAAGGAATTATACATAAACTATATATAAATCTTCTTGGATTCATGCAAAATCAATATGAATCTAAGAAGATTTTTTGTGAATAGATGGTAGTGATATGAAATCGAAGTTAAAAATGGAATGGCAGAGAGGTAATAATAGAATAGTAGAGCGGTAATATAGAAGTCGGAGCTAAAAGGGAAGAGTAGAGAGGTAATATGCAAAATGTGGAATAAATTGAATTATATGAAAGAAATAGAAAAAATGCGAAAAAAGTATGCAAGAAATCCCGTCGTAGAATTAGGCATTGCGAAGCCAGAGTGGCTAAATAATGAAGCGGATTTGCTAAATGAGATATATGATGATACATCAGTATTTTTAAGGAATTCAAAAATAAATTATGGATGTATTATCCAGGCAAATACCATTTTATTTGATAAGAAGGATAAGAGAGATTGTCCGGCTACTTTCATTACTACCGATAGCGACTATATCAATAGTAGCCCAGAAATATTACAATCTGTAGCGAATGAAATATATCAATACAAAAATACGGATATTGATTTGGTGCCAGAACGATTAAGACGGATTGTTGAGTATATTCAAGATGAATATGAAAGAGGAAGGTTCTCAAATCAAATAGAATTTGAAGATGGAAATATAGCAAATCTTTATGTCATTACCATGATGGTTATGAGAAAACATATACCAAAGGGATATTTAACTAAAAACATATACCCTTTAATAACAAATTTCGAAAATAGCAACACAGCAATGATTCTACCGAAAAAGTATTGGACATTTAAAGTTAGAAAATATTAAATGGATAAAGATAAGCATTTTAGTTCAAAAATATTTGATGTGAGGATTGGAGAGGGTTTATGGATAAGAACATGTTAAAAGTAGTTGTGCCACTAGTGATGGTAGCAATAATTGTAGGTATCTGGTTTACACAAAATCAAACACCAGAAGCAGGGAATGAAGCACAAGGAACGCAAGAAGCAGAAACAGAAGCACAAGGAACACAAGAAGCCGAGCAAGGAGATCAGGAAGAATCAGCAGGAGCTGATGATGAAATTCCTTTAAACATCACTAATATAGATTTAGAAGTGTTAGCAGAATATAATCAACCAATTATTATTGATTTTGGTGCAGATGAATGTGTTCCTTGTAAGGAAATGGCACCAGTTCTCGCAACTTTAAATAAAGAGATGCAAGGGGAAGCCATCATACAATTTGTTGATGTGTGGAAAGCGCCGACGGCAGCAACTGGATTTCCAGTACAAGTAATTCCGACACAAGTACTGATTAATTCTGATAGTACACCATATGTGCCGAGTGATGAAGTGGCTAGCGAGATACAATTTACGATGTATGCGGATTCTGAAACAGAAGAGCATATTTTCACAACACATCAGGGAGGACTTACAGAAGAACAAATGAGATTGATTTTAGCAGACATGGGGGTAGAGTAATGATTGATGCATGGCTAGAATCACTTTCGTCATTGATTGTTGATAGTACTTGGATAGCTCCGATATTAGCAATTTTAGCAGGCGTATTAACTTCCTTTACACCATGTGCATTATCGAGTGTACCTCTTATTGTAGGCTATGTAGGTGGCACAGGGGAGAGGACAACGGGAAGAGCGTTTAAATTGTCTCTAACATTTGCTATAGGCTCGGGTGTCACATTTACCATTCTTGGCGTCGTTGCCACAATGGCAGGAAGCTTGATTGGAACACAAGCTACATGGTGGTATTTAGTTTTGGGGATTCTCATGATGCTTATGGCATTACAGACATGGGGGATATATGAAATTATTCCGTCGAGTTACCTTGTTGCGAAAAATACAAAAAAGGGGTACGTAGGTGCTTTTATTGCAGGCATCTTAGGCGGTGTATTTTCGTCACCATGTTCAACGCCAGTTCTTATCGCTCTCTTAGCAGTAGTAGCAGGAAAAGGGAGCCTTGCATGGGGCGTTTTATTGTTACTTCTGTATTCTATTGGTCGTGGAATTTTGGCTATTATATGTGGTACATCAGCTGGATTTGTGCAAAAACTATCTCAAAATGCAAGGTATGGAGCAGTTAGTAATGTATTGAAAGTAGTAATGGGGACCTGTATGTCTTTAATTGGATTTTATATGTTTTACTTGGCATTTTAAAGAGATTGGGATTGTAATGGTAGGATGTTTGTGATATACTACTTAAAACATAATATTGGGCATAGAACTAATATGCCGTTGTGAGTCTTAGCACAAGCCATTTTAGAAATGGTATACAATCGTAGTATACTTTTGGTGCAAGACAAGTGATACTAAGCATTTGTAACAAATGTATTCGGTTTTCTCAGAACTCCGCTGTATTTATATACGGCGGGGTTCTGTTCTTTTTTGTGTTGAAATACTATATTTTATAATTGAAAAGGAGGGTTTTATGAAAAAAACTCAGAAAAATGTGAAAGAAACTCAGAAAAAAGAAGGAGGAAAACCGATGAAAAATCACTTAAAATCAAATAAAAATAGGTTCAAGTATGATGCGGACTATATTGCATATATTGAGGATGGTGAATCAGGAGCAGTATTTATCACTCGTGATATTGCTGAAGATATTGAGACAAGTGGTAAGTGGATTGACGTAGTTGAGGTAGAGCATGAGGTATTAGAAGAAAGGTATAAATTAGAAGGGAAGCTTAGATATAGAGATTTTGATTATACTGATGAGGTGAGAGAATATCGCATCAATGATTATAAGTATTTTGTAGTGGAATTATTTGATAGACGTGAACACCCTAAGTATAGTGAAGGTATGTCGAAGGAAGAGAAGAAATATGTGACTTGGGAGACTGCAACAAGAGATATTTGTAAACAACGCAATGCGGGGGTGACGGGTCCTAAATATCTTGTAATACCAAAACTTATAAAGACTACAATTGGAAAGGGTAAGTATCAATTAGAGAAAGAGGAGTCATATGGTTTTTGTAGGAGAACATACGGAAAATTTGTAGTAACACAGAAACCGAAATGGGAGTATGAGATAATTGCTGCTAAGAAATTAAGTAATAAAGAGTATAACTATATTTGTAAAAACTTATATAGTATAGAAAGTAAAATACAGAAGAATAAATTAGTGAAGCTTGAGTATTTTAATATAAAATAGTTCTTAAAGACCATTCCAAAAGGTGTGTATCAATCAATTAAATAAAGAGATG
>CAYIYM010000003.1:0-3216 GCA_964367685.1 uncultured Lachnospiraceae bacterium | reverse complement strand
TAGTTCTTAAAGACCATTCCAAAAGGTGTGTATCAATCAATTAAATAAAGAGATGGCTGAAAATTGTGTTAGTTGAATTTATTCTTGAAATAAAGTAGAATATATAATAATTATCTAATATATCTAGATGTGAAGAATAATAGAGAGTGATAGATGGTGAGGAGAATACAATGGGGTTTTTTGATAAGATAAAAGGCTGTCAAATTATTAAAGAGGGATCTAATGCTGGTACTACAGGATTTATATATACAGCATGAAGACTTATCAGCACAAATTGACTTCTTGATCCTAACACGTGATAAGAATTATATTATTGAATCCAAAAATATGTATGGCGATGTTACCGTTACTGATAGTGGTGAATTTTATAGAAAATTTATTGGTAGGTCAAGTAAGATATATTCTCCGATTACACAATGTGAACGTCATACAGAGCTTATCCGGAAAATTAGATATAATGAGAAAGCAAACATACTTTCAAAGGCTATGTTTGAAAAGTATGGAATGAGCCGCTATCGCTCGCTGGTTGTTATGGCAAATCCTAGCGGTAAAATTCACACTAAATATGCACCTAAAGACATTAAGAATAAAATTATTAGTGTTGATCAATTAGTAAGATACATTAAAAAAGAGTATAATGCGAAAGATGAAGGATTTGAAAAACAGATGATTGAGTTAGGCAATTTTTTCCTAAGTAAACATAAAAACAATCCGCAAAATTATATGGAAAAATATCGACAACTAAAGAACCTGTCTATAGTAGAACCTGTAATCGAAATTGAAGAAGTCGCAGCTGCAATTGAAGAAGTCGTAGTTGAGATTGAAGACGGTGGAGTGGAAATTGATGAAGTTGGAACCGTGGAAGAGACCATGGAAGAAACGCTGGTGGAAGAAATCGAAAAAGTTGAAACAATTATCTGTGATCGATGTGGAAGTGATATGGTACTACGCGTTGCTAAGCGTGGGGATAATGTAGGAGAGGAATTTTATGGGTGTTCAAAATTCCCTAAGTGTCGCTATATTATAAAAATAAATAAAAATGTATAAATCTGGATGCAACTTAGTTTAAGTCATACTAAGTTGCATCCAAATTTATTTAATTGAGTTGTTAGAGGAAATGATAGAAGAATTTTGGAAGTCGTGATCGGGTGAAAACAAACTAGAATGATAGATATCTTTAAAGAATACCATAAATTAACCTTAATAAAGTGGACTATTTTATTTAATGTTAATGAAGTTTAGGAAAATTTATTTACAAATAGATTTTGATATGTTAAAATTCCTTGATGAATGGGGTAGTACGTATTGAACAGGGAAAATAGGGGAAACTTCTATATATAAGTAGAGGCAATATGTAAAAAGAAAATAAAAATTTGAATTAAAAAGGTATAGGTGAATTAATTGAGTAAGTATAAGGTAGTATTTAAGAGTTTAGAAGACATTGACAATTTCGTACAAATAACAAAGAAGTATCCATTTGAAATGGATCTTAAAAGAGGAAAGTTTGTAGTAGATGCAAAATCAATACTAGGAATTGTTAGCTTAGGAATTCTTAACCAGATTACATTAGATGTTTATGCCGAAAAATGCGATGATTTTGAGGAAGATATAAACAAATTTGTAATTGCATAGTTCGTTTACTTGTCCGATGTGTAATTCTTTGTTAGAAAATGCCTAAATGGCAATGTTAATGCTTGCGGAATAGAGGTATTTATAATAGAATAAGTAAAGGTATCTTTTAACACTGAAAATACAAATAGGAGGAATAAACGTGAAAAAAGAATTAGTAATTGTAATCGATTTTGGAGGACAATATAATCAACTTGTTGCTCGTCGTGTACGTGAGTGCAACGTATATTGTGAAATCTATTCATATAAAGTAAATATAGAGAAGATCAAAGAAATGAATCCAAAAGGAATCATTTTAACTGGTGGACCAAATAGTTGCTATGAAGCAGAGGCACCAACATATTCTAAGGAGTTATTTGAACTTGGAATCCCAGTCCTTGGTTTATGCTACGGCGCACAACTTATGATGCACGTTCTTGGCGGTAAAGTTGAGAAGGCTGATGTAAGAGAATATGGTAAAACAGAAATTATTGTAGATAAGGCTACTTCAGCTATTTATGAAGGAGTTGCAGCAAAAACAATTGTGTGGATGAGTCATTTCGACTATATTTCAAAAATTGCTCCTGGATTTGAAGTTACTTCACATACAGCAGATTGCCCAGTTGCAGCGGCTGAAAATGTGGAAGCGAATTTATATGCAATCCAGTATCATCCAGAAGTTCTTCACACAGTTGAAGGAACAAAGATGTTATCGAATTTCGTACATAATGTTTGCGAATGCGCAGGTGATTGGAGAATGGATTCATTTGTTGAAGAATCTATCAAAGAGATTCGTGCAAAAGTTGGAGATGGAAAGGTACTATGTGCACTTTCTGGTGGAGTTGATTCATCAGTGGCAGCAGTTCTTCTATCAAAGGCAATCGGAAATCAATTAACATGTGTATTTGTTGATCATGGTTTGCTTAGAAAAGATGAAGGTGATGAAGTAGAAGAAATTTTTGGACCTAATGGCCAATATGACTTGAATTTCATTCGCGTAAATGTTCAACAAAGATACTATGATAAATTAAAAGGCGTGGAAGACCCAGAAACTAAGAGAAAGATTATTGGCGAAGAGTTCATCCGTGTATTTGAAGAAGAAGCACAAAAGATTGGAAAGGTAGATTTCCTTGTACAAGGAACTATTTACCCTGACGTTGTTGAGAGTGGTGTTGGTGGAGAATCTGCTGTTATTAAATCACATCATAACGTAGGTGGACTTCCTGATTGTGTAGATTTTAAAGAAATTATCGAGCCACTTCGTGACTTATTTAAAGATGAGGTACGTAAGGCTGGATTAGAGCTTGGTATTCCTGAGTACTTAGTGTTTAGACAACCATTCCCAGGACCTGGACTTGGTATCCGTATTATCGGTGAGGTTACAGAAGAAAAAGTTAAGATGGTACAAGAGGCAGATTTCATCTATCGTGATGAAATTGCAAAGGCTGGATTAGCAAAGGGAATTGGACAATACTTCGCAGCACTTACTAATATGCGTTCAGTAGGAGTTATGGGTGATGAGAGAACTTATGATTTCGCTGTAGCACTTAGAGCTGTAAATACAATCGACTTTATGACTGCAGAAGCTGCAGAGATTCCATATGAAGT
>CAYIYM010000002.1:106368-167644 GCA_964367685.1 uncultured Lachnospiraceae bacterium | reverse complement strand
CGCTATGCCCAAATCAACCTCCTAAAAGCAGTCCGTACCCCTTCAAAACCACACGCCTAAAAGAAAATCCCCCAAATCAATCCCCCTAAAAGCTGTCCGCAAGCCAGAAATCCCACCTCCCCCCAAAAAGCAGTCCGCAAGCCAGAAATCCCACCTCTCTCAAAATGCAGTCGCCCCCAAAAAGCCCCTCCACAAGAAAAAGCCCCAAGTAACTTGAAACCATGAGCACATCATGAATTCAAACTACTTGGGGTCTTATAGATTATATTATAATATTAGTTTCCTAATTGCTTTGCTACTTCATCAGCAAAGTTCTCTTCTTTCTTCTCGATACCTTCTCCAGTTTGGAAACGTACGAAAGAAACAACTTTCATGTTTGCTCCAGCTTCTTTAGCAACTTTCTCAACGTATTGAGCAACTGTTAAATCACCATCTTGAACATAAGCTTGATCTAATAAGCAAACTTCTTTCATTAACTTGTTTACACGTCCAATGATCATCTTTTCGATGATTGCTTCTGGTTTCTCTGGATTCTCTAATTTAGCTTGTGCTAATAAGATTTCTTTTTCTTTAGCGATGTAATCAGCGTCTACTTCGTCACGATTTGTGTATTTTGGAGCCATAGCTGCAACTTGCATAGCTACGTTTCTTAGGCATGACTTAATATCATCGTTTACAACATCTGTTGTAGCTTTAACAAGAACACCAATTTTACCACCACCGTGGATATATCCAACTACACATCCATCATTAGCTTCAACTTTTTCAAATCTTCTAATTGTTAACTTCTCACCAATTCTTGCTACTTTTTCAACTAAAGCTTCATTTACTGTCTTAGTTGTGTCAGCTGCCCATGTTTCTGTCAAAAGAGCTTCTGCTTCTGTTGCTGTTGTTGTTAAACATTGGTTTGCAACATCAGATACAAATGTTAAGAACTCGTCATTCTTAGCTACGAAGTCTGTCTCAGAGTTAACTTCAACGATAGCTGCAACTTGATCACTTCCAGAAGCGATAGAAACAACTCCTTCAGCAGCGATTCTGTCTGCTTTCTTCTCAGCTTTCGCTTGTCCATTCTTTCTTAAGTACTCAACTGCTGCTTCCATGTTTCCATCAGTTTCGTTTAACGCTTTTTTACAATCCATCATACCAGCGCCTGAAATTTCTCTTAATTCTTTTACCATTCCTGCTGTAATTGCCATGATAATTTCCTCCAATAATTATTATTTGATTTTAATTAATATCTACAATATTATTTACATTTCTAATTTAACTTAGAAACGCTTCAACTCTAATTTAACTTAGAAAATGCTTCAACCTATAAGGTTGAAGCATTCAACATTACTTCTTAAGCTTCTTCAACCACTTCAACTGTTTCTTCTACTTCTTGAACAGCTGTACCTTGGTTAGCTTCGATAACAGCGTCAGCCATAGCAGCTACGATTAACTTAACAGCTCTGATTGCATCATCATTTCCTGGGATTACGAAATCTAATTCTTCAGGATCACAGTTTGTATCACAGATTCCGATTAGTGGAATTCCTAGAGTATGTGCCTCTTGAATACAGATTCTTTCTTTCTTAGGATCTACGATGAAGATAACATCTGGAATCTTCTTCATGTCTTTAATTCCACCTAAGTTTTTCTCTAATTTAACCCATTCTTTTTTGATTTCGATTACTTCTTTTTTAGGTAATACTTCGAAAGTTCCGTCTTCTGACATTCTTTCGATATCTTTTAAGCGGCGAATTCTACCTTGGATAGTTTTGAAGTTTGTTAACATTCCTCCTAACCATCTTTCGTTGATAAAGTACATTCCACAACGCTCTGCTTCTGATTTGATTGCATCTTGAGCTTGCTTCTTAGTTCCAACAAAAAGAACTGTTCCACCATCTGCTGCTAAGTTAGCCATTGCTTTGTAAGCATCGTCTACCATAACTACTGATTTTTGTAAGTCGATAATATAGATACCATTTCTTTCTGTGTAGATGTACGGTGCCATTTTAGGATTCCATCTTCTTGTTTGATGTCCAAAGTGAACTCCTGCTTCTAGTAATTGTTTCATTGAAATAACGCCCATGTTTTTTTCCTCCGTTTGGTTTTTTCTTCCGTATGCTTCTACTCCTACTCAACCGAATATTTCGGCACCTAGGTAGGCTAACCACATACGTGCTTTTTACGACCTTACAATAATAACATAAGAAGGCCTTGTTTACAAGTAGTATTTTCTATATATATTAAACAATTCTACGAACTGCTAATATCGTTCTGTATGTAGCCGAACCTGTTTTAATTCCACCCTTTGGATAAGGTGACGAGTTACTAGCATGAACAATTTGTCCACCACCAATATAGATACCCACATGTCCTGAATAACAAATCAAATCTCCCGGTTGTGCTTCACTGTAAGAAACGCCTACACCAGCACTTCTTTGTGATGATGAAGTACGAGGAATTGAATATCCAAATTGTCTGTAAACCTGTTGTGTAAATCCAGAACAGTCAATCCCATTTGTTAAGCTATTCCCACCATATACATATTTGTTACCGATAAATTGCATTGCATAACTAACAACAGCCGCACCTGATGCAGTTCCATTATTACTTGATGCTGGTGGAACTGTTTGACTTCCGCCTGATGAACCGCTATTTGATGAGCCACTATTACTGTTATTGTTATTATTGTTGCTATTTGCTGCTTCTTGTGCTGCCAAAGCCGCCAATCTTTGTTCTTCTCTAATTCTTGCTTCTTCCACTTCACGAGCAACTGCTTCTGCAATTTCCGCATCCAATGATGCGATTTCATTTTGCTTACTTGAAATTAATGCTGATAAATCATCCTTCTTATCATTTAAGACAACTTGTGATTCTTCAAGGTCTTCTAATTGAGCTGCGAATAATTCATGTTTTTCTTTTACCTCAATCTTTGTTCTTTCATACTCTTCAAGCTTTTCTCTATCATAAGTATATAATTCATCTACATACGTTGCCTGATTTAGCATATCTACAATATTCTTCGCATTTAAGATATTCTCAAGTTGTTGACTACTACTTGACTCTTCATACATATATTTAATACGTAATTTCATTGCTTCGTATTGCTCATACTCATTTTGTTCTGCAATATCAACTTCCCTACCTGCTGCATCTACATCTTTTTGTTTTTGTTCGATATCTTTTTCTAATTGCTCAATTTCTGCAAATGCTTTCTCTAATTGCGCTTGTAAACTATTTACCTCAGCCTTTACAGCTGCTTGTTCATCTTTCAAATCCGAACTTGAAGGCACTGCCAATACTGTAGATACTGATAATGTACTCATTAAACATACCGCTATTAACATTTTTCCAATTCTATTCATGCTGTCCCACCTTATTTTAATCATATTTTATTTGTTATGTGTTTATATGTTTATGTATTAATGTTTTTATGTATTAATGTTTTTATGTATTTATGTATTTATGTTTTTATGTATTTATGTTTTTATGTTCTCACTTAATTTTATCTAGTTTCATCTCGTCTAGATTCACACATATAATAATTACTTTTCCTAACACATTATCTACTCAATATACACCATCTTAATAATTTTGACAAGTTTTCAAATAATTAAGTTTTTATTATCTTCATTTTTTGTTATAATATATTCACACAATACTTATAGGAAAGAAGGTAAATTATGAATTTTAAATTTGTACACAATAACATTAATGTAAAAGATTTAGAAGCATCTCTCGCATTCTATAAAGAAGCCCTCGACTTAGAGATCAAGAGAGAAATCACACCAGAAGATGGTAGCTTTCACATTGTATATTTAGGTAATGATAATGCACAGCATTTGCTAGAGCTGACATATCTAAGAGATTGGGATCGCCCATATAATCTAGGAGATAATGAAATACACCTCGCACTTGAAGTGGATGACTATGAGGGTGCCTTAGCTAGACACAAAGAAATGGATTGCGTCTGTTTCGAAAATAATGCTATGGGAATCTATTTCATAAGCGATCCTGATGGATATTGGGTCGAAATCATCCCAGCAAAATAATACTTTCATACATAAAAGCCCTATCGCAATGGCCTTGACTTTCTTCAAGTTCTCCTTGCAATAGGGCTTATTTTTAATTCACAATTATCTTTTATATGTTTATATATATTTTTTTACATGTTTTTATATGTTTTTAAATTTTCACATCTATTATTGGCTTATTTTTCTCATTTAAGAATACATAACATGAAGTTGCAATCGCTGTTCCAACTACTGTAATAATTCCAACACGAATTGGCTCTTCGAATATCCAAATAAATATATCATACTGAGTCAGTATTACTGATGTTATATTCATTACAATATGAGCTAAAATTGGAACAAGTAGCGTTCCATATTTCTCATAAAGCCATGCAAAGACAAGACCACACATTCCTGCATATAAGGTCTGAACTAAATTTCCATGGACCACTGCAAATACAACTGCACTCAGGATCATTGACGCAATTGGTGTCATAAATCTTCTTACTCTTCTATATATTAAGCCTCTGTATAGAATTTCTTCTGCGATTGGTGCAACGATTCCTAGCGCTAAAATCTGGATCGGGAAGCTAACTGAATAAAAAGCTTCCGAAGTTTCTTGATAACTTATACTAAACTCCGCCAAATCACTTAAAGTAATTAAATTGTTCAATGCAATACATAGTGCAATTAATCCTACTACAATTGCCACATATTCAGATGTCAACACACCACTTTTCTTCACCATTACTGCTGCAATATTCTTTTTACGATCTCTATTCATATACCATATAAATACAGGAATACTTGCTAGTGATGTAACCAGTGTAATTGTAGTCAAGTGACTCATCACCACTTCCAGATATTGTTCCGTAATCTGATTCATAATTTCTGGCGTTAGCAAAGTCGATATGTCCGTTGTCACACCGTCCTGACTTGTTGCTTGTTCAAATATCGCATTTATTTCTGGGACTTCATCTCTAAGATCTAAGAGAATTTGAGCCGATAGAAAAAACGAATATATGATTTGTATAACAAATGCAATTGCTTGATATATAAGTAATGGAATTAGTACTAATCCGAAACCGTATCCAACAGATGGTTGTTTTCTTTGATTGTAGCTATTATTTTGATTGTTCATCTCTCACTTCCTTCCAAATTACTTGTATTGACTCCAAAATGAGTTCTCGGGTCGCTTGCAGATTTCCTTGAATCATCTTCGGTTGACCGCCTCCCTTACCATTACATGCTTCATGGAAGGCTTTCGATATACTTCTCAAATCAACATCATTGCTTCCTAAAATGTAACGATAGCCATCTTCATCATTTCCTACGAAGATACCTACCAACTTCTTATTTCTATCAATAAGCTGATTTACAAATTCTCTCATCCCTATGTTATCCATATTTTCATCGAAGTAGAGGACCTCTTCTTCTGAATCTTGCACACTTGCAACCTTTAATTGGATAAGTTCTTGTTGTATTTTAACTAGCTCTGCCTTCATATTATAGAAGTCATTATTTAGTTTTTGAACCGCTTCAAATGTTTCATCTTCTTTCGCCGACAATAGCATCGAGATTTCTTTTGCATTTTTGCTCTTTATTTGATGATCTAATAGCGCACGACCACCACACGCATAGAATATTCTAACACCTCCGCGTAGCTTCTCCACGCTTAACAATTTTACATTTCCAATTTCTCCTGTATATGAAACATGGGGTGCGCAACAAGCACATCGATCTAAGTCTGGAATATCGACAATACGAACTTGCCCTTCTATTTCGATTTTGCTTCTATATTCTAATTCCTCTAACGCCTCTTTCTCTGGATAAAGGATTTGAACTTTTGTATTCGAATACACGCCTTGGTTTATCAGCATTTCTAATTCCTCTAGTTCCTCTTTCGTTAGAACTCCATCAAAATCCATCGTTGCAATTTCACTATTCAAATGAAATCCTACATTCTTGTAGCCATACTTTCGAAATACAATGCCCGATGCAATATGCTCAGCCGTATGCTGTTGCATTTTATCAAATCGCTCTTCCCAATTAAGAGAACCTTCCACTTCTGTTCCTTTTTCAAGGAAGTTATCCACATAATGAATGACACAATCCCCTTCTTCTTGAACATCTAGTACATGAATTTCGCTATCATCCTTCTGAATCTTAAGTATACCTGTATCTGCACTTTGCCCGCCGCCTTCGGGAAAAAAGGCCGTTCTATCTAGAACGACCTTATAGCCTTGTTTTGTATCTTCCAAAGGTTCGCAGTGCAGTACATGAGCTGTAAAAAATTGTATATAACAATCTTCGTTGTATAACCTTACTGTCATGTTCTTACATCCTTTCTGGTGCTTCAAATCCTAATAAATTAATACATTTTTCTAACACGACTTTTGTCGACTCTAATAATGAAATATAGCTATTTTTTCTTGCTTCATCTTCTTCTGTCAGAATCTTTGTCTCATGATAGAAATGATTAAATGCATTTGACAAGCTATAAATATAGGCACAGATTTTATGTGGTGCTAATTCTGCCATTGCTACTTCCATTACCCCATTAAATTTCGCAATTTCAAGCATTAATGCCTTTTCACTTTCTTTTTCTGCTGCCAACATTGCACCTGTGGTGATTTCACCACCCGCTTCTACAAAACGGTTCAAGATAGACTTAATTCTTACAATTGAATACAAAATATATGGTCCTGTATTTCCTTCAAATGATGTAAATCTCTCTACATCAAATACATAGTCTTTTGCTGCTTGATTTGATAAATCGCCATACTTAATTGCCGCCAATCCAACCATTTGAGCAATTTTTCTTCCTTCTTCTTCATCCATTGAACGATTCTCTTGAATCTTCTCGAACATTCCTTGGCAAATGTCTCCTATGAAGTTTTCTAATCTCATTACACCGCCATCTCGTGTCTTAAATGGTTTACCATCTTTTCCATTCATAGTACCAAATCCTAAGAATGTAAGGGTTGTATCTGGTTCAACAATTTCCGCCTTTTTCGCTACACGGAATACTTGTTCAAAGTGTAGCTCTTGTCTTTTATCTACAATATATACAACTTGATTTGGTTTAAAATCCTCTTCACGTTGTACAAGTGTTGCAAGATCTGTTGTTCCGTATAATGAAGCTCCATCAGATTTCAATATCATACATGGTGGTATTTCCTTTGTGTCGCTTTCTTCTTGTACATCTACAACCAAAGCTCCTGCATCTACACGTGCCAGATTCTTATCTTTCAAAGTCTGAATCAAACCTTCAATATAAGGTTGTGCATCTGATTCACCGTTCCACAAATCAAAGGAAACATCTAATGAATTATAGTTCATTCTCAAATCAGCTACTGAAACTGCAATGATATGATTCCATATTGCTGTAAACCCTCTATGCCCATTCTGTAATTTGAATGTTGCGTCCATTGCCTTTTCTTTGAACACTGTATCTTCTTTTGACTTCCCACTTGCAGTTGGATAGATTTCTTCTAATTCACCAATTGTAAATGGAGCCTCTTTTGGATATTCTCCTTCAAAGCTCTCATCAAAGTAAGACAATTCTGGTTTGCGTTCTTGTAATTCAACAATAATGAGACCCATTTGCAAGCCCCAATCCCCTAAATGAATATCACTGATAACCTTATGTCCCATGAAGCGCGCCAAACGTTTTAGCGATTCACCGATAATTGCTGTACGTAAATGGCCTACATGAAGTGGCTTAGCAACATTGGCACCGCCGTAATCTAACAGAATTGTTTCTGGTAGTTCTGGTAGTTCTACTCCTAATGTTTCAGATCCGCGCATTTCATTCACATATTCTGCGACAAATTCAGGCGCAACCTTCATATTAATAAATCCAGGGTTTACTGCTTCAATCTCACTAATGTATGGACAATCAGTAATTTGAGCAACTACGTCATTGGCAATCATAATCGGCGCCTTCTTGTACACCTTAACAGCTGCCATCGCTCCATTGCATTGATACTCACATAAATCAGGTCTGTTAGATAATGTCACCTTGGCATAATCCTTCTCATATCCCGCCTTATCAAATGCTTCTTCCATTACTAATGTTATTTTATCTATTAATTTTTGCATATCTTCTCCTCTTACTAGCTTTCATTTCTTTTCCCATTCTATCATATAAGTTTCAGTGCAACAATACGAACTATTCGTATAATGTGAATTTTTCATGGATTTATCATAACCTATTGACAAAACCACCTTCAAATTGTATACTTGTATTATTCACTTAGTACAAATAAAGAAAGGAACAATATTATGGCATGGAAAATAGACAACAGTATTCCAATTTATCTACAGCTAATGGATTACATTCAACAAGATATTGCATCTGGTGTATATAAGGCAGGCGACAAACTTCCCCCAGTACGCGAACTTGCTCTTATTGCATCTGTAAATCCTAATACAATGCAAAAAGCATTAGCCGAGCTGGAACGTCTAGCACTGGTGTATTCCAAGAGAACAAGTGGACGCTATATAACAGATGATGAAGTCCTACTCGCAGACATGAAGAAACGATTAGCAAGCGATCATGTAAAAACATTTGTCGAGCGTATGGAAACGCTTGGATTCAGTAGAGATGAAATGAAGCAATTAATTAGTGATTATAATAAAGATTTTGGAGGTATTGATGATGGCACCAATTCTGGAATGTCGAAAATTGACGAAGAAATATAATGTAAAATATGCATTAAATGATGCGAATTTAACTCTTGAGAGAGGACAAATCGTTGGATTACTTGGTCCTAACGGAAGTGGAAAGACTACACTGATTAAAATATTGAACGGATTATTAACTCCAACCTCGGGTGAAATCTTAATCAATGGCATGGTCCCTTCACCTGAAACTAAGAATATTATCTCTTATCTTCCTGACCGTTCCTATCTTGATGAATCTATGACAGTGGAACAAGTCATCGATCTCTTTCGAGATTTCTATGCTGATTTTGATGATAAACGTGCATACGAAATGCTTGTTCATTTGCACATTGATCCATATCAAAAATTAAGAACCTTCTCGAAAGGTACAAAAGAAAAGGTGCAATTGATTCTTGTTATGAGTAGAAAAGCTCAATTATATGTATTAGATGAGCCTATTGGAGGAGTTGACCCTGCTGCCCGCGATTATATTATTCGTACCATAATTAATAATTATAATCCTGAGGCAACCATTTTAATCTCCACTCATCTAATCTCCGAAATAGAATCTATCTTAGATCGTGTTGTTTTCATTCAAAATGGTTACATCGTATTGAATTCTACCGTAGATGAAATTCGTGTAGATAAGCAACAATCTATCGATGAATTATTTAGGGAGGTGTACAGATGTTAGGAAGAATAATCAAACACGAAATAAAGGCAAGCTACAAATTAATTATTATTTTAAATGTTGTTATGCTAATCACCGCTATTATTGGTAGTTTTATTTTTAGCATAGTCGCAAATACAGATACTCCTGATGATTTTACAATCTTTTTCTCAACATCAGTCAGCATAATGATCTATATATTTGCTATTTTAATTTCGGTTTTTGGAACTCAGATTTATATTGCCGTTCGTTTTTATAAGAGTTGTTTCTCTCACCAGGGATATTTAACATTTACACTGCCTCTTTCGCCAACACAAATTTTAAACGCAAAACTATTCGTAGGATTGATTTGGACTTTAGTTAATTTCCTTTTAACAGCGTTTAGCATATTTATTCTCACTATTCCATTTCTAAACGAGACAGATTTTAGAGAATTTATTGCACTTGTTGCTAATGAATTCGGATTTGGCACAGATGCATTCAGCGTTATTATTCGCTATATTTTAGTCATAATAATCGGAGGAATTTCTTCAATTCTTATGATTTATAGTTCAATTTGCTTTGGTCAATTACTTGCTAAAAACAAAGTACTTGGTGCAATTGCATCGTACGCAGCTATTAGCATCATACTTCAAACCATATCCACAATTGTATCATTCCGTACTTTGTTTTCGGTAAGTACAACTTTGAATTCAATAGACTATTTTAATAGTATACTTGATTTAAGCCTTATTCTATCAATTGTTCTTACTATTGTTCTCTATATTCTATCTGTCTTTATTATCAATAAAAAATTGAATTTATCATAAAAGATAAATTTGGCATTTTAGTAGTTCATAAAAAAACAGAACTCGTGCAAAAATTGCATGAGTTCTGTTTTTTTATATGATCTTAATTCATTCATTGTTCTATAGTAAGTCTACTACATTACCTTCTATTATTTCAATATCATCTACAGGCTCAAAACGTTCTACTACCATGCCTGTTCTATCAATCAGAAATTTCGTAAAATTCCACTTAATATCATCATTTTTCTCATAATCAGGATCCGCTTTTCCAAACATTTCTTTTAATCTTTCATTTAACGGATGTTTCTCATTGTTAAAGCCCTTGAAGCCTTTCTGAGACTTTAAATACTTGAACAATTCTGTTTCATGTTCTCCATTTACATCGATTTTTGCATATAGCTCATAAGGTGTTCCAAAATTTATTGTACAAAATTCTGCAATTTCTCCATCTGTTCCCTTCGCTTGTTCTCCAAATTGATTACACGGAAAATCTAGAATCACTAATCCTTGATCTGAATATTTATTATGTAATTCTTTGAATTCATTATATTGTGGTGTGAATCCACAATGGGTTGCTGAATTAACAACCATAATTACTTTACCTTCAAATTCACGTAACGACTGCAGTGTGCCATCTTTCTTCATAATATTGATATCATAAATACTCATGTGTACCCCTTTTCTTTTGACCGTTAACTAGTTATTAAATTAATAATAATACAGATAAGTATGCATTTCAATAAAAATAGACAGTTTTTTTATTTATTTTATCTTACCCAATAAGTAATCAATAAATTGTTGTGCAGTACGTCCTGATTTCCCCCCATGACTTACTTCCCACTTATTTGCTTCTAACAATAATTCTGCTTCTTCCATTTCAATTCCATTTCTATTAGCCAAAGCAATCACTATTTGATTGAATTCTTTCTTGCTTGGTCCATTAAAGAAAATAGATACACCAAAACGAGCTGCTAATGACAATTTCTCTTGCACTGTGTCTGATGCATGTAAATCATCTCTTCGACCTATCTTATCTGCAAATTCTTCTCTTACTAAGTGTCTTCGATTAGACGTTGCATAAATCAATACATTGTCTGGTTTTTTCTCCAATCCACCTTCTATTACTGCTTTTAAATATTTATATTCGATTTCAAATTCTTCAAATGATAAGTCATCCATAAAAATCACAAATTTGTAATTACGGTTTTTGATTTGTGTAATGATATCATTTAAGTCTTGAAATTGATGTTTATAAATTTCTATAATACGCAATCCTTGGTCATAGTATTGATTCAAGATCGCCTTTACACATGTAGATTTCCCTGTTCCCGCATCACCAAATAGTAAGCAGTTATTTGCTTTCCTACCTCCTACAAATGCTTCTGTGTTATCAATTAGCTTTTGTTTTGGTATATCATAACCAACTAAATCATCTAATTGCACATGGGTAATATTTGTAATCGGAATAATCTCTCTCTCCTCTACTCGAAATGCTTTATGCAATCCTAATTTACCCACGCCACATTCTTTATAGAACCCAGTTAGAACATCTAGTAATGCTTCTTCTGTTTTCACTTTCCCCAATTCCTCAGCTAAGTTGCAGATACGATCTCTAATTCTTTTATTAAATAATTTTTTGGTATTCGTTTCACATTTATACTGTTTTAGAAAGTTAAAGGCTTCCACTTCGAATCTATCCTGTAGTTGATCCAAATCATATTGAAATAATTCTAATATAATCTTCATATCGTGCAGTACAATTTCATTTACACTGCCCTCTGCCTTTCCTTTGATTTCACATGATTTGCTATAACTATTTTCATTATTCACTAACAGATATGTAAGATATGTATGCCATAGATTCCCATAGAATCCATATGTATTAGACACTTTCATTAATTCATAAATTGTTTCATATGAAAGTTCTTGCATATCTACATTGCCATTTGTTGTTCGCATAAGTATCTGCATATTCAGCATGATTGGTTCTTCTTTAATTCCTCTATATATGATTAATTTATCGATATTCATTCTATTCCCTCCAATATTCCAACTATTCTTTCTTTTTGAACTGTAACAAAATTTCACTTAAAATACAATAACTAATCCATTTTAAAGTCATTTAAAATACTATAATAAAAGCCATTTTAAATACTATAATATTTTGTTGTAAAATCTTATTCAATGCTATATAATTGATAAGAATATTTTATTATAAACTTATATTGGAGGATAGAAATTATGAGACACTTGATGAGTCCAATGGATTTATCCATCGAGGAATTGGGAGACATTCTTGATTTGGCAAATGATATCGAGCGCAATCCAGATAAATATAACTCTGCATGTGCCGGTAAAACGTTAGCTACTTTATTTTACGAAGCTAGTACTCGTACCCGCCTTAGCCATGAAGCTGCAATGCTAAAACTAGGAGGTACTATTTTAGGTTTTTCTAATTCAGATTCTAGTTCTGCTTCTAAAGGTGAAAGTGTAGCCGACACAATTCGTACAGTATCTTCTTATGCACATATTGCTGCAATGCGTCACCCAAAAGAGGGAGCACCTATGGTTGCTGCACAATACTCTTCTATCCCTATTATCAATGCTGGTGATGGTGGTCACGAACATCCAACTCAAACACTTACAGATTTATTAACAATACGTACAGAAAAAGGTCGTTTGGAAAATCTAACAATTGGACTTTGTGGCGACTTAAAATTCGGGCGTACTGTGCATTCACTTATTCACGCTTTGGTTCGTTATGCAAATATCAAATTTGTACTTATTTCACCTGAGGAATTAAGGCTACCAAGTTATATGAGAAAAGATGTTTTGGATCGTCACGAGGTGGAATACGAAGAAGTGGAACGTTTAGAAGATGCACTTCCTAATTTAGACTTACTATACATGACTCGTGTTCAAAAAGAGCGTTTCTTCAACGAAGAGGATTATGTAAGAATGAAGGATTTCTATATCTTGGATATGCCTAAGATGGAACTTGCGAAAGATGATATGCTTGTGCTCCATCCGCTTCCTCGTGTAAACGAAATTCATGTGGATGTGGATAATGATCCAAGAGCTATTTACTTCAAACAAGTAGAATATGGCGTTTATGTTCGCATGGCGTTAATCTTAACTCTATTAAATATCAAAGTATCTTAATAATTGGAAAGGAGCCACCTATGGTTAATCATACATTAAACGTTGGAAGTATTTCAGAGGGATTTGTTTTAGATCACATTCAAGCTGGTAAGAGCATGGATATCTACAAATACTTACAGTTAGACAAATTAGATTGCTGTGTTGCTATTATCAAAAATGCAAAAAGCAGTAAAATGGGCAAAAAAGATATCATTAAAATCGAATGCCCTATCGATGTTGTAGACCTTGAAATCCTCGGATTCATCGATCACAATATTACAATTACCATTATCCAAGGTTCACAGATTGTAGAAAAGAGAACACTTTCTCTTCCTAAAGAAATCAAAGACGTAATTAAATGTAAGAATCCTCGTTGTATCACATCTATCGAACAAGGATTGCAACATGTTTTCACACTAACAGATGTTGAGAATGAAACCTATCGTTGTAGATATTGCGAACAACGCTCAAGAAATAAGTAATATAAATCCTCTAATTGTAGATTATTTTCTACAGCTAGAGGATTTTTGTTTTTACATTGACACCTTTCTTAAGAAGTGTTAAACTCACTTTAGCAAATAAATACATTAAAGAGGTAAAGTGTTATGACAATTACAGAAATACTAGAACGTAATTGTAGATTATATGGTGATGATGTCTGTCTAGTCGAAATTAATCCACAATTACCAGAAAACAGAAGAATAACTTGGAAGGAATATGAGCTTATTGAGGCAACACCTTCTGCACATTATAGAAGAGAAATATCGTGGAATGTATTCAATGAAAAAGCAAATCGATTTGCAAACCTTCTTCTAAGTCGTGGAATCAAAAAGGGAGACAAAGTAGCCATTTTATTAATGAATTCATTAGAGTGGTTGCCTATTTACTTCGGGATTTTAAAAACTGGCGCCTTAGCCGTTCCCTTAAACTTCCGTTATTCATCAGATGAAATCAATTATTGTGTTAAAAAAGCCGATGTAGATGTACTTATTTTCGGACCTGAATTTATAGGGCGTGTAGAAGAGATTGCAGACTCCATTATTCGAAATCGTCTACTCTTCTATGTTGGTATTAATCCACCAAGTTTCGCCGAAGATTACAATGAATTGACAATGAACTGTTCTAGTCAATCTCCTACGATTGCAATATCCGTTGAAGACGATGCGGCGATCTATTTTTCATCTGGTACAACTGGATTTCCAAAGGCTATTTTACATAATCACAAGAGCCTTATGCACGCCTGCGAAGTCGAGCAAGCGCATCATCAACAGACGAGAGATGATATTTTTCTATGTATCCCCCCTCTTTACCACACAGGGGCGAAGATGCACTGGTTTGGTAGTTTTCTTGTTGGGGCAAAGGGAATTCTTCTCAAAGGTACGCAACCAGAATTTATTCTAGATGCTGTGTCTAAAGAGGATTGTACTATTGTATGGTTACTCGTTCCATGGGCTCAAGATATTCTAGATGCACTTGATTCTGGCGAATTGAATTTGGAAGACTATAACACTAAGCAGTGGCGTTTGATGCATATTGGTGCACAACCGGTTCCACCTAGTTTAATCAAACGTTGGATGAAATATTTCCCTACCCATCAGTATGATACTAATTATGGCTTAAGCGAATCTATTGGGCCTGGTTCTGTTCATCTAGGAATGGAGAATATTCATAAAATTGGAGCGATTGGTAAGGCTGGCCATGGTTGGTCTACAAACATTGTAGATGAAAATGGCGTTCCTGTGGACAAAGGTGATGTTGGCGAACTAATTCTTCAGGGACCAGGACTGATGACATGTTATTACAGAGATCGTAAGGCAACCGAGGAAGTCCTAAAGGATGGTTGGCTATATACAGGAGATATGGCTAAGGAAGATGAAGATGGATTTATTTTCTTAGTTGACCGTAAAAAAGATGTTATTATCAGTGGTGGCGAGAACTTATACCCTGTCCAAATCGAAGATTTCCTTCGTCAGCATGAAGGAATCAAAGATGTAGCCGTTATTGGATTGCCTCATAAACGATTGGGTGAGATCCCAACTGCCATCGTTGAAGCAAAAACAAACCACATAATAACCGAAGAAGATTTAGAAATCTTCTGCCACGGCATGCCACGATATAAGCGACCTCACAAATTTATCTTTGCAGATGTTCCTCGTAACCCTACTGGCAAAATTGAAAAACCTAAATTACGTGAATGGTATTGTGGTGAGAAATTAGTTGAAGCACAAAACAAAGGGTAGAAAATAAAGGGTAGAAAATAAAGAATCGACAACATATAGTTCAAATCAAAAAGACAACTCTCTTGAGTTGTCTTTTTGATTTGTTCTTTTTTATACATTTTCATCAATATTTCTTCAGCAAACTCTCAATCAATTCCAAATTAATATCTGAATGCTCTAACTCTCTTGCGTAGCTATAAGTTAATCTTTGTATCTCTTCTTCTGTTGGAATAGTCCCACTTTCTATCCATTTCATAAACCACAATTCTTGAATAAATAGGGTGGACAATCTAGCAAATTCATATTTACATTTTGCTTCTCCATCATACACTGCTCCGCAGAAATAGCTGTAAATAAAATATACAAGTAATTGTTCTAACTTGAGTTCTAATTTCTTTCCATTCACATCCCAGATATCCACAAATTCTTGAAATTTCGATTGATATTCTGTCTCATCCATTGATTCTATTTTCATCTTCATACGTTCAATAGCCGGCTGCCATTCTTCTTGCAGTGATTCTAATTCCATTAAGTCTGTCATATAGGAGCGCATTAACTCTTGTCGACTATTTTCACGCTTAACAATCTTAGAAATCGGCTTACTCCCCGCTAATATCATCTTGTACTCTTCCAGAATACCATCTATGGAGAATATATCGAATCCTGTGATTCTCTCTTGGGTTTCCTTAATTAAACTTGTAGATAATTGCATTCGAATATCTATTTCTAATTCACGCTTTTGTATGATTGTAAATAACAGTTCTCTAACTTGATACAATGTTTCATAAAACAATATATCGAAATCTTCATATACTTCTTCTAACTCGTCAATCTCTTCTTCATAAAAAGAGACCTTGTCCTCACTTGTTAAGATCATTCTAGCTACTTCTGGGCAAGAAATAGATAATGAGATTTCGTTCATTTCTTCAAATTCTTCTAAATGTCTTGGATACTGCTTACACGTGTAACAGAGATAGTCTTCGCCTAATTCTTTGTAAATATCACACAAATTATCTTCTGCCAAAAAAGCGCATCGTTTTCTCTCATCTTGATGAAATACCTCTTCTGCAAAATCAATATGATTGCACAAGTAATTGCCGAAGGGAGTTTTTACACCTACATATTTCTCAATACTCTCTTCATCTATCACAATTTCCCATCCTGCGCAACAGGTAGCTTCACACTTATCTGCTGTACACTTAAATTCTTTATAATAATCTGGATATTTATATCTCATAAAATTTTATTGCCCTTGCTTAAACTCAGTCCAAATCTTATCATGGGCTGCTACCGCTTCTTCATTAATTGGTTTGATGAATTCTGTATTTCCGATTTTCTCAGAAGGAATAAATACTGCCGCATTTGAAGTATATGCTTCTGGCAAGAAGTCTTTCGCTGCTTCATTTGGACATAGATACATAATTCCACTTGATACAGTTGCAGCTGTTTCTGCCTCTAATACGTAGTTGATAAATGCATGTGCGTTCTCCGCATGTGGTGCATTGGCTGCAATAAACATAGAGTCAATTCCAAATCCCATACCTTCTTCTGGATATACAATTTCAAGATCTGGATTCTCCATAATTGCCATTGCCGCTTGTGATGTAAACATATATCCTACTGCTACTTCCCCTGTTAAGATTGCACTTTGAAGGTTATTTGTATTAAGCATACGAATATTTGGTTGTAATTCCATCAACTTCTCTCCTGCGTCTTCAAGAACATTTACATCTTCTTCATTGAATGATTTTCCCATCGTTTTCAATGTAATACCAAGTACATTTCTTGAATCATCCATCATGGCAACATTATCTGCTAATGCTGAATTCCAAAGATCTTCATACCCATTGATTTCTACACCATCAGGAAGTGTTGCTGGATTATATACAATTACAGGTGTTCCAGGTGCATGTGGCACAGTATATACATTTTCTGGATCATAATATTGGTTAAGATATGCTTCGTCTAAATTCTCAAAATTAGGGATAAGTGAACGATCCAACTCCATCATTAGTCCACCTTCTTGACGTGCTGTTTCAATAATATAATCAGAGGCAATAATCAGGTCATATTCTCCCCCATCTGTTGCCTGCAATTTTGTCAACATTTCTTCATTTGTTTGAAATGGTGAGTAGTTAATCTTAATTCCTGTACTCTCAGTGAATCCATCTAATACTTCTTGTGGAAAATAGCCTTCCCATGTGAATATATTCAGTATTTTTTCTTCACCTGAACCTGCTTCATCCGTTGTCTCTGTATCACTTGTTGTATTGCCCTCTGACTCACTTGAACTACAGCCCATAAATGTTCCCATAATCAAAACCATAGTCATAGCCATTGCTATCATCTTTTTCATCTTTTTCCTCCTTTATTTCTTTACAATTGTATTATAGTAAAAACTATATTTGTACATTTTATCATATTGTGTCCAATAATGCTAAGCTTTTTGTTTATTTCCAACTCTTGTGGATAAAAATACAATTAAAAATGTAATTAGTAACATAACCGTACACAACGCATTAATTTCAGGTGTTACACCAAATTTGATTTGAGAATAAATCTTTAGTGGCAGTGTATTCGTATCTGCTCCCGTAACAAAAAAACTTATAATTACATCATCTAGGGACATTGCAAATGCTAACAAGGTTCCCGATACAATCGCCGGTGTAATGAGTGGTATTGTAATATCCCAAAACATACGTAATTCACTTGCACCTAAATCCCTTGCAGCCTCTCCAATCGATGGAGAAATACCTATCAATCGACCTTTGACAATCAAGAAGATATAAGGAATGCAAAAGCTTGTGTGTCCTATAATAATTGTGAACATCCCAAATGGTAACTTCAAAAACGAAAACACTACCAAAAATACGGTTCCTAGAATAATTTCTGGAATCATAATTGGAAGCATCACCATATTTTCCAGAATACCTTTTGCTTTAAAATCCCATCTTGCAAGTCCAACTGCACCTATGGTTCCTACTACTGCCGAGATAGCACAGGTAGATAGCGCAATAATCAAACTGTTCTTAAGAGCTGTCATTAACCCTGTGTTGTGAATCATTTTATCGTACCAATCTAAGGTAAATCCTACCCATTGGGTATCATATTTTGATTCATTAAACGAAAATACTACAACTACAAGAACTGGGAGGTACATAAAAATAAGTATCAATATCAAATATATTTGTGATAATTGTATTTTTTTCTTTTTCATTATACAATGCCCTCCAGATCTGATTTCGTTACCTTTCTATATAACACAATAAATGAAAGGGTTAAAATCATCATAGCCACAGATAAAGTTGCCCCAAATGGCCAATCTCTTGCTTGTAAGAACTGATTTTGTATCAAATTACCTACTAACATAATTTTTCCACCACCAAGTAAGTCTGCAATAAAGAACAAACTCATAGATGGAACAAAAACTAGGACAAACCCTGAAAGCAGACCTGGTAGTGTCAATTTAAATGTCACGCTCCAAAAAGCACGGAATTTACTTGCTCCCAAATCTCTCGCGGCTTCTACTAGCGTCCAATCCATTTTCTCCACACTAGAATAGACAGGCAAGATCATGAATGGTAATAATGAATACACCATACCCACCAAAACCGAACCATATGTATAGAGCATTTTCAATGGTTCTTCAATGATTCCCGTTGTTAGAAGCATTGTATTAATTGTTCCATTTGTGCGTAGAAGTACCATCCATCCATATATACGAACGAGTGCATTTGTCCAGAATGGAATGATCACCAGTAACATCACTATTTTTCTCTTAGCTGGAGCTAGTTTCGCCATAAAATAACCGAATGGATATCCTATCAACATTGTTAATATTGTAGTTGCAACTGCAAGTTGTAAGGAAATAACAAAAGTATTTATATAAACTGGATCGATTAATTTTTCGTAATTTCCTAATGTAAATTGCGTGGTCACTCCCCATACTTCGTCTCGTTTCAAGAAGCTAAAGATAAACACATAGATAAGTGGTACTACTACAAAAAACAAACTAAAGATGATAAGTGGAGTCGTCAATAACTTTGTTGTTTTTGTATTTCTCATTGAGTTCCCTCCATATCTACAAGACAGCTATGCTCCGCCTTCCAGCTAATACAGACCAAATCATTCAGTGATACATTCTGGTAGATTCCTTGACGTGTAGAATGAATTTCCCTTCCTGTTTCTGTTGCAAATACAATACGAAGCATTCCTCCAACATATGTATTTTCTTGAACTCTTCCCTTGAGAGTAAAACCCTCTTTTTCTTCTTTTGTTGCAATTACATTTTCACTGCGTATGGAAAATGTAACTTCTTGCCCTTGTTTCAAGACATAAGATTCGCATCCAATTGTTGCGGTTGCATCACCTATCTGAATGAGTGCAGTTGTATCTTGTACCTCTAATACTGTTCCAGATAATAGATTGGTTGTTCCAATAAACTTGGCAACAAAACTTGTTTTTGGATGATCATAGATTTCAGCAGGTGTTCCTATTTGCTCAAATTTTCCTTCATTCATTACTACAATTCGATCCGACATATTGATTGCTTCCTCTTGATCATGGGTAATATAAATGAATGTGATCCCCAATTTCTTTTGTAATCGCTTTAATTCTTGCTGCATCTGACGTCGCAGTTGCAAATCCAAAGCACCTAGGGGTTCATCTAATAACAACACACTTGGATTGTTAATCAATGCCCTTGCGATTGCAACTCTTTGTTTTTGACCGCCTGATAGTTCTGATGGCATACGCTTTTCGTACCCCTCTAACATGACTAGTTCCAACATCTTTCGCACGCGTTCTATTGTTTCTTCTTTTGGAGTTTTCTTAAGTTTCAGGCTATATGCTACATTTTGAAACACATTCATATGTGGAAAAAGGGCATAATTTTGGAATATAGTATTCACGTCACGTCGGTTAGGTTCGATAGTAGTTACATCTGCGCCATTCAAAATAACAGTACCCTGATCGGGTTCTTCTAAACCTGAAATAATACGAAGAGTCGTTGTCTTCCCACATCCTGATGACCCAAGAAATGTTACGAATTCCCCCTTATATATATCGAGTGAAATACCTTTTAATACTTGTGTTTCCCCAAATTTTTTCTCAATATTTTGTATGGATAAAATTTTCTCACTCATATCCTAATCACCTCTATTTCGTTGTGCTTCCAAACCCACCATTTCGTGTTTCTGTTGCATCGTCATCTATTGTAATGCCATATTCAATAAAAATCCCTTGCATAAAGCCAGTCCCTTGCTCTAGTTCAATAACTTTACCCTCGTTTGTATCATTTGTCACCTTCGCAAAAATGTGACCTTCATTGTCTGAATAGAAATAATCACTGTCGATAATTCCAACTGTGTTATTTAATTGTAAACGGAACTTAAAACCAAGACCACTTCTTGGATAGCATTTTAACACCCAATTTTCTTCCATTTCGACACGAACTCCTGTCGGAATCTTCACCGTCTCACCTGGCTTTATTGTCAATGCTATTGGTGTATAGAAATCATACCCTGCCGACCCTGTCGTTGCTCTTTTCGGTAATTTGAGGGCTTCGTAAATTGCAGGAATGTCTCCCACTTGTGAAAATGCATCTTTCATCCCTTCCTCGAATTGTTGGTAACTTACTTTATGAAATTTAGCTATTTTCTGCATCGTAATTTCTCCTCTTATTTTCTCCGCTTATTCTTCTATCCCTACTGTTTTAACATTTACTCCATTTACTTCAATGTGATCATCCACTGCAATTAATAGATATTGTCTTCCATCAATTATTTTCGTTTCCACTAGGTCCGTGCGTTCTGGATTCACTTTTATAACTACATCTGGTGTTTGTACTTGAAATTTATTTGTCTCAGCTATATTGCTTACCATTAAGGTATTTTTTTCTCCTACGATTGCCTCGTATTGTTGATCAAATGTTTCTAACTGCTCTTGAGTCACCCCGCTATGCTCTAGAAGACGTTTGACATCTGGCTTACCTAGTTCGATTGGATCTGGATTTTCTTTGTTCTCTTCTAGGATTTGATTAAGATTTTCATGTACATTTTTCATGACTTCATAATCGCAATGATCCCCTAGTGTATCTTCCAAAATCATATTGAAATTCTCTTTTTGATCCCCTGCTGTTAGCGGAATACGACTTCCTAATACTTCATCAATAAATGGCACTTGGATTTCATTTGCTTTCTTGGAATAATACATTACACCATGAACATTGCTTGTTCTATCTGTAAATGCTGGGAATAAAATACCTGTCATAGGTGCTTCTACAACCCAATCCCTTGTTCTCTCTGTAATTGTATTTTCATCAATATTATAACTTAATCCACCCTTAGATAATTTCACAGGACAAATACTACACAATATATGTTCATACACATTATCGGATGCGTCATCCATAACAAGTCCATCACTTGATTTTCCTGGAATATCATAAGCCGCATGAATTAATACAATATAGTAATTCTCCGCATATGAATAATGCTCAATAATTTTGTCATAAAACTCATCTAGTAATTCGTCATCTTTTAACTTACTATTTCGGAGCTTAAGGAGAAATTCTTGGGTGCCGCCTTCTGCTTCTTGTTCAAGTGGAAATTCCATATGTAATAAATTCTTTCCAATTGTTCCACCTAGAGATTTTTTAAACATATCAAAATACTTGAATTCTTCATCTTCAGGAAGTGATAAAAATGCATTCTTCCATTCTGTGATCTTCTCTTTCTCATGATTTACATAGCATCCACAAATCCTTGTAATCGCACAGTTTGCCGGCGAAAATTGTTTTCTAATTTCTAATACTTCTTTTTTATTCATAGTATTTTCCTTTTCTTCTTTCTTGTTTATTATTCTTAGCTTTATGTTCTTAATCTTTATGTTCTTAATCTTTATGTCCTGATTTTTATGCTCTTAATCTTAACGTTCTAATATTATTGCTTGATATAGTTCTTATGCTGGGCATTTAACCAATCAATTGCATTCTGATATCCGTCCTCTGTAAACACAAATCTCTGAGCGACTTTCTGTTCATCTGGTGTTGCATCCATACAAAATGGTTCTGGCCATACAGTTGCCACTAGTTCAAAATCTGGTTTTTCACCCTCTCGAATCAAACAAAATCTCATATTGTGATAACTTCCATAGTATGGTGCCTTATAATTATAGTAATTTAATATCACTGGTTTTTCTATCATTTATTGTCTTTCCTATTCCTTCAATATTTGCGTAACATTTATATTATACTCTCGTTCTTACTTATTTTCAATTATTGACAAATGTAATCTTTATAAAATGCAATTCTAATTAAAAACGGTTGTAGTGAAACCTTTCGATTTCGCTACAACCATTTTGCTATTTTCCTGAATATGTAACTGCTGCTTCTAATCTATATTTTGAGAACTTTTCTCTCGAATTAAACCCTGCAAGTTCAATCAATACAAGAATTCCAGCAACAATTCCACCTTGACCTTCAATTAGTGAAATCATGGCCTCTACTGTTCCTCCTGTTGCAATTAAATCATCTACAATCAGAACTTTTTGCCCTGGCTTTACTGAGTCTTTATGCATCTCGATAATAGCTGTTCCATATTCTAGTGCATATTCTTTCTCGACTGTTTCCATTGGAAGCTTTCCTTTTTTACGAACAAGGGCCAATGGCTTGTTTTGATTATATGCGATTGGTGCACCGAAGATAAATCCTCTAGATTCAGCTCCTGCTACGATATCATAGTCAATATCTTTCACTAGCTCTTCCATTGTATCTACTGCCAATCGAAATCCTTCTGCATCTTCTACCACGCTTGTCACATCTCGAAACATAATTCCTTCTTCCGGAAAATCTGGAATATTTCTTACATAGTCTTCTAATTTTTTCATTTATATCTACCTTTCATATGCTTATCAACAATATAACAACCTTGTTCATTATATACAGTTTCACTCTGAAAATCAATGAATTATTTCTATCAGTTTTTCAATCCTCCTAGGCTTGCCAAATAGAGTGCCCTGCATTCTATAACATCCTAATTCTGTGAGAATCTGTACTTGTTCTTGACTTGTTATTCCTGTTGCAATTGCTTTGATATGTAGATTGTTGGCAAATCCGATAATTGCTTTTAAAATGATATACACTTTCTTCTTGCTACAGTTCTCTATCAAATCATTATCAATTTCAATTCCATCAACGGCAAAATTCCTTAAGTGATTTACACAAGAAGCCTCTCCTCCAAAATCTGTAATTATTACTTGAAATCCATGTACTCGCATGTATTGGATTTTCTCAATTACAGCCTTAGGGTTCTCTAAAAATGCTGCTTCTTGTACCTCAATAACAATTTTCGTCCTATCAACACAATATTTATCAATTAGTCGGAATAATTCTACCATTGTTGTATCATGTAAAAGCGTATATGCCGATAATTTCACAGAAAATGCTGGAATTCCATTGGACACTTTATTATTAGATAATATTTCACATACTTTCTCTAATACGTACATATCCAATTTATATATAAATGTGTTCCCTTCAAAAAGTGGAATAAATTTATCGTTTGGCCACACTTCCTGTCCATTTTTTTCCCATCGTACTGTCGTCGCATAGCTTGTAATTTCTTCCAATTCCAAATTGATTCTTTCACTTACGTAAATGACAAATTCCTTATTATGAAAAGCTGTTTGCATTGAAGTTACAATGGTACGCTTCTCACTACGTACTTCGTCCATTTTCTTTGTATATTCATACAGTGTATTCTGACATGAAGATTTTCCTAGGAGTCTTGCTTGTCCTGCATTGCTTACTAATTTCGCTAAGCTCTTAGATGTGTCTGTAAGTAAGATATAGCCAATACTTACTGAGGCAACATACCCTTCTTGTGCTGTCAAAATATCATTCATGGTCGTTGGTAAATTCTTTAGCTTCAACTTATTTTCATCTGTGTTCTCTAACAAAATCAAAAATAAGTCATCTCTACTTCGAGCAACTAAGCTCGGCTCGAATTTCTTCTTCAGAGCCTTTCCTATATTTTTTAATAATGTATTTCCAAATTCAAATCCATTAATTTCATTGATATAGCTAAAATTATCTACATCAAGAGCAACGATCGAATACTCCTTGGATGTAGCTGTTTTAAGTACTTTCTCTGCTGTCCTATAGAAATAATCATTTGAGTATACTCCTGTTAACTCATCATAATTAATTGTTTTTACAAACAGCTTTTTACGTAACACTAAAACTACCACTATCTGCATTCCAATAATTGAAAATACAATGGCCCATACCACTGCTTGTTCTTCAGTTGTATCAGTGATACTCTCAAAAAAGGAAACTTCTTTTTCTAATTCCAAAACCTCTTCCACTTCTATCGTTGCTAGAATACTTGGGCTCATGTCTCCGATTGCTTTATTGAAAATCGGTAAAAACTCTTCATACTCTTTCGCAATTGCAATCCGCATATCTATTGAGAAATCAAAAGCTTCAAATGTAACATTTCTACTGCCTATTTTGTCAACTAGATAGTTTGTCATCAAGCTAGTAGTTACAATATAATCCACTTCCCCATTCTTATACTTTTTGATTTGCTCTTCTAGGGAATTCGAATAGATTACATTCTTCGACCCTCGATACGTAAGATGATAATCATAGGATGTATATACACTATTTTCATCTGCTTGGTATAAATCTTCTCCAACTAAATTGAGCGGTGCATTTAAATATGGATTTGTAAACACGTACTTTTCATTCATGTATGTTTCGTCTCCATAAATTCGAAAATCTAAATCAAGAACTTCACCTTCACTTAATTGGTCCTCTGTATAGAATTCAATGACTATATTTAGTTTTTCTTCCAACATCTTCGCTATTTGAGGGACAACACCTTGTTGCTCTCCATCCTCACTTATATAGGAGTACGGAAAATGATCGCTAGACATTAATGCTGTAAATACTCTCTTTGTATTTAGAACTTCTCTTTCGTCATCTGTAAATGCTAACTGCGTTGTTAATGTCTCGCCTTCTATTTCGCTTGCCTGTAATGAAATACTAGTTATAAATATCGTGCATATGAACAATAAAATCGTTAAAAACCCCTTGTTCCTCCCCATCATTCTCTGTCCTTTCCTTCGTTTATTTCAATATAATTCAGCCCCACTAAACTATATTTTTATTAGCACACTTTCTAAAACTAATATGAAGTTATCAGCTAGTATATATTATACCAAAGAATGTATCTCAGCTTCAAGATTTATATAAATTTGTTTTCTATTGTTTTGTATTTTCTATTGTTTTGTATTTTTCTATTGTTTTGTATTTTTTCTATTCTTTATAATTCATGGCACGCATTGCATTTAAAATTGCTAAGACCGCTACACCTACATCTGCAAAAATCGCCTCTAGTAACGTCGACATACCTCCCGTGGCAAGGAATAATACTAATCCTTTCACTATAAATGCCAATGCAATATTCTGTTTTACAATTGTCATAGTCTTTTTCGATATTTTAATTGCCGTAACAATTTTAGAAGGTGCATCATTCATGATAACAATATCTGCCGCTTCAATTGCAGCTTGTGATCCAAGACCGCCCATGGCAATTCCAACATCCGCCCTAGCCAGAACTGGTGCATCATTAATCCCATCACCTACATATGCAACTTTTCGTTTTTCTCTTACTTGCCCCAATTCTTGTTCTGCTACTTCTACTTTTCCACCTGGGAGTAACTGTGCATACACCTTATCCACACCTAATGTATTTCCTATCGCTTCCGCAGTTGCCTGTTGATCTCCTGTAACCATTGCAACTTTTTGAATTCCTAATTGCTTTAGTCCTTGAACTGCTTCTCTTGCATCTGCCTTCACCTCGTCTGCAACTAATATATAACCTAAGTATTCACGATCTCTTACTACATGAACAACACTTCCTATGCTATTACATTTTTCATAATTTATCTGAATCTTCTCCATTAATTTGTCATTTCCAACATAGATTTTCTTACCCTTGTGAATTAAACTCACTCCGTGGCCTGCTAGTTCTTCTACTTGGCTTATTTCATTTGGATCCACTGCGTCTTCAATCGCTTTCGCAATGGATACAGCTATCGGATGATTTGAAAATCGCTCTGCTATGGCAGCAGTTTCAAGTAATTCATCCTTTGTAACTGTGGTTGGATGTAATTCCTTGATTTGAAATGTTCCTTTTGTTAATGTACCTGTTTTATCAAAAAGAATTACATCTGCTTTCGATAAAACTTCCAGATAATTACTTCCTTTGACGAGTATACCATGCTTTGCAGCACCACCGATTCCGCCAAAGAATCCAAGAGGAATGGATATTACTAAGGCACAAGGGCAAGAAACAACAAGAAATGATAATGCGCTATAGATACTAGGATACCACTCGTTCCATCCTATTAACGGCGGAACTACAGCCAGAATCATAGCAGCAACAACTACGATAGGTGTATAGTATTTCGCAAAACTTGTAATAAATTTCTCTGACTTTGATTTTTTTGAACTTGCATGTTCCACAAGGTCTAATATTTTTGCTACCGTAGAATCTTCGTATGTTTTCTTTACCTTGATTGCAAGTAAACTATTTAAGTTAATACATCCTGAAAGGACTTCTGAACCTATGCCTATATCAACTGGTAAGGATTCACCTGTTAATGCACGGGCATCAATTGCTCCAACGCCATCAATTACAATACCATCTAATGGTACTTTATCCCCAGGTCGAACAACTATAGTCTCATCTATCACAACTTCCTCTGGAGACACTCGTAGGACCTGTCCATTTCTTTGTACCAATGCAAACTCTGGCTTCATATCCATAAGTGATGATATAGATCCCCTAGACTTCCCAACTGCATAAGTCTGGAATGCTTCTCCTATTTGGAAAAATAGCATTACAATGATAGCTTCGAACGCTTCATCAATCAAAAAAGCTCCAATCGTTGCGATACTCATTAAAAACATTTCATCAAATACATTACCTTTGAAAATATTTTTTCCAGCCTTATGCAATACATCTCCACCGATGATTAGGTAACCAATAATGATGAACATCCATGAAAATATATCTGGTACTGGTACCCATAGTCCAATACTTGCAAATACACTTCCAAGTATGATTTTTATAATTATATGATTAATTTTTGTATCCGTCACTTCTCCAACATCTTTCAATGTTACATGGTCTTCAATTTTGCGTATTGCCTTATTAATCTCTTCAAGTAGTGGCTCATCAATTGTAGCCGCTTTTAAAATCATTTTCTTAGTCATAAAATCTATGGAAACACTATCAATCCCCTCTATTTTCTCAACACTTCTCTCCATTTTAGCTGCACAATTAGCACAGTCCAATCCAACTATTTCAAATGTTCTATTCATTTCTCGACTCACTTTCATTTTCTTTAATTATAAGTTTCTTCCGTTATATTCTTCTTCAGTTATTTGTCTAAACATGTGTTATATGATTCAATCCCTCTGTTAAGATTGACTTGATATGGTTATCATCAAGACTATAAAACATTGACTTTCCCTCTCGCCTTGCCTTAACCAGTCTACTAGATTTTAGTAATCTTAATTGATGAGATATTGCTGATTGACTCATGTTCAAGCTTGCTGCTATATCAAGAACACATAATTCCATTTTTCCTAAAACATACAGGATTTTAAGCCTTGTAGGATCTCCAAACACTTTATAAAATTCTCCTAATTTCTCTATATCACCTTCTGGCGGTAGTGAGCTCAGTAACTCATGTTGTCTTTCTTCTGACAAATATAATAATCCACACTCTTTACAAAATTCATTTTTTTTCTGTTCCATAGTTCTCCTTCTCCATAACATTTTTTTCTAATTCTTTATTTTGACTCTTTATTCTGATTCTTTTATTTTGATTTTTTATTTATATGAATGAGTGTTCATATGTTCATTTTATCACTTATTTTCTTTTTGTCAACTATTTACCCCTCCTATATAGTTATTAATTTTCGCAAAAAAAGACAGATTGCTATTCGCAATCTGCCTCATCTTCTTTATTTATTTTTCTCGTCAAATGCATAAATTTGCCAGTTTCCGTATCTACATAGCTTAACTCGTCATATTCTTCCGTATTTGTTGGTAATGACTTTCGCTCCAGTCTCTGATTAATTGACAATCCAACAATGTAATAAATCACAGCGAATGTTGGAACGCCTACTACCATACCTACAAAACCAAATAGACCTCCACCTAGTAATATAGCTGTGATAACCCAAAATGAACTAAGTCCTGTCGAATCCCCAAGAATTTTGGGTCCTATAATATTTCCATCTACTTGTTGCAAAATAAGGATAAAAATAATGAAGTAAACTCCTTGAATTGGATCTTGTAAAAAAATTAGGAAAGCACTCGGAATTGCTCCAATAAATGGTCCGAAAAATGGAATTATATTGGTTGCACCTACAATTACACTTACTAACAGTGCGTAAGGCATATTAATAATTGTTAAACATATAAAACTAATTAATCCAATAATGATTGAATCGATTAATTTGCCAATCACAAACCCTCCGAAGATTTGGTTACTCTTCTTCGCTATATGTAGAGTTACATTTGCATTCCTTGCTGGTAAAATCGCATAAATTGCTTTTTTACATTGACCAAGAAATACCTCTTTACTAAGTAGTACATAGATGGAAACAATAATTCCCATAATGATATTAAACACTCCTTGAACAGCTGCAATTACACCGCCAGTTAAATCAGTCATTACCTCATTAACTTTATCCATTAGATCCGATTGAATCCACTGTCGCAGATAAATCGCGCCTTCATGAAGTGCACTTTCCACAAAATTAGCCAGATTATTATTAGCTATTGTCAAATTAGATACGTAATTTACCCAATCATTAATTTGATTTGGAAGTGTTACAATTACAGTTTCAATGCTCTTAATAACTTCCGGAATAATCATATTGATTAATAAAACTACAATTACCATCATCAAAAATTGTGCACAGATAATTCCAATAACCCTAGATATTTTTTGCACATTTAATTTTGCAAATTTATATCTTGATAAAATTACTATACAAAATTTTTCTACTTTTTTCACCACCGGATTAAGTAAATATGCAATCACAAGCCCATACAGAATCGGTCTTAATATACCGATAATTGTAGAAAACCCTGTGAAGAATTCTGCCATCCGTAAAAATAAAAAGTAAAAAACAATACAGGCTGCTATAATCAAGAAATATCCTAATCCCTTAGAAAATTGCTTTCTTAATTTTGATGGTGCATCTTGTGTAAGTTTTGGTGCTTTATCATAATACGTAGTATAAGAATTGGAATCATCGCTGCGTTTTTGTTGTTTCTTTTTTTCAGATTTAGAATCTGATGTTTGTTTTTCCATAAGATATAGCAAGACTAGGTTCGTCTTTTTCCTTTCCTATCAATCATTTGTCTATTATCTACTATTATTTCTTCTCTTCTTCTACTTTAATTTCTTTGATTTCTTTTGTACGAATTTCTTTGCAGATTTCATTTACAAATGTATCAAGTGGTTTTTGTCCTTCATCCCCGTTGTAGCGACTTCTAACAGAAACAACTCCATCTGCCTCCTCATTTGCCCCTACTACCAATAGATATGGAATCTTACGAAGTCTTGCGTCACGAATCTTGTATCCGATTTTCTCGCCTCGTTCATCCACTGAACAACGTACTCCATTATTCGATAATTCAGCTGCAACCTTATTGGCATACTCATGATATTTCTCTGAAATCGGAAGTACTTTCACTTGCTCTGGACATAACCATGTAGGGAATAACCCTGCGTACTTTTCGATTAACCATGCCAATGTTCTCTCATAACATCCCATTGATGTTCTATGAATAATATATGGGCGTTTCTTCTCTCCGTCCTTATCAACAAATGCCATATCAAATCGTTCTGCTAAGAACATATCTAACTGAATTGTAATCATAGTATCTTCTTTTCCATATACGTTCTTCGCTTGAATATCAAGTTTCGGTCCGTAAAAAGCCGATTCACCTAACTCTTCAGTATATTCTACGCCTATCTTTTTCATAATTACGCGCATCATATCTTCTACTTCATCCCAAGTTTCTCTTGTTCCTAAATATTTGTCCATCTTCTCTGGATCAGACAAAGATAGTCTATATGAAACATCACCTGCTAGGCCAAGTACTGATAAACAGTATTTTGCAAGGTCTACACAACCTAAGAATTCTGCTTCCATTTGCTCAGGTGTTACAATTAGATGACCTTCTGAAATAGTAAACTGACGTACACGTGTCAATCCATGCATCTCACCTGAATCTTCATTTCTAAATAATGTAGATGTTTCACCATATCGAATTGGTAAATCTCTATAACTCTTCTGGCTTTGCTTATACACATAATATTGGAATGGACATGTCATTGGACGAAGTGCAAAAACTTCTTCCCCTTCTTTTTCCTCATCTCCAAGTACGAACATTCCCTCTTTGTAATGACCCCAGTGATCTGAAATTTCATATAGATCTTTTTTTGCCATCATAGGAGTCCTTGTTCTTACGTATCCTCTTCGTGTCTCCTCATCTTCAATCCAACGTTGTAGTTCTTGCATGATGATTGCACCATTTGGCATTATCAGTGGAAGGCCTTGTCCAATTACATCAACTGTAGTGAAGATTTCCATTTCTTTTCCTAATTTATTATGATCTCTCTTTTTAATTTCTTCTAAATATTCTAAATATGCATTTAATTCATCTTTCTTAGCAAATGCTGTTCCATAGATTCTAGAAAGCATTTTGTTCTTCTCGCTTCCTCTCCAGTATGCACCTGATGAAGAAATTAATTTAAAGGCTTTAATATTCTTTACACTCATTAAGTGTGGACCTGCACATAGGTCAATAAATCCACCTTGGTCATAAAACGAAATTACAGCATCTTCTGGAAGATCTTCAATTAGCTCTACTTTATAAGGCTCTCCCTTTTCCTTCATTAATGCAATTGCTTCTTCTCGTGGAAGTTCAAATTTCTCTAATTTACTTCCAGCCTTGATAATTTTCTTCATTTCTTTCTCAATTGCTACTAAATCTTCACTTGAAAATGGTGCATGTTCAAAATCATAGTAGAATCCATTTTCAATAGAAGGTCCAATTGCTACTTTTGCATCTGGATAAAGATTCTTAACTGCTTGCGCAAGTATATGTGACACTGTGTGACGAAGGGCTGCTAAGCCTTTTTCATCATTTGCAGTTAGAATACTTAACTCACAATCTTCTTCCACAATTGTTCTTAAATCAACTACTTCGCCATTTACTTCGCCTGCTGTTGCCATTCTAGCCAGACCTTCGCTAATATCTAATGCAATATCATATACTGACTTTGCTTCTTCATATTCTTTTACTGTTCCATCTTTTAATACGATTTTCATACTTTTACTCCTTTTCATCTCTTTGTTTTTGCCATTTTGTCTCTACCATTTTATTTATTTCTTTTCTATTATCTTCATAAAAAAATCCCTTGCAGACAAAATTTATCTGCAAGGGACGATTGAATCGTGGTTCCACCCTAATTGCAATACATTATCTGTATTGCCACTCATTAACTATAACGGAGTTACCGGACTGTTTTCAGTCTCTCAGAGGTAGTTTTCAAATAGTTCTCAATGAAGGGATTTCAGCCTCCCCTTCTCTCTGTGATTGTTTCCTATCTTACTCGTCTCTTCTACGATTTAACTATTCTATTATGCGTTCTTTCCACAGCATTTTTTATACTTTTTATTGCTTCCACAAGGACATGCATCATTTCTTCCGATTTTAGCTTCTTTTCTAATTGTACGTGAAGCTCTTTGCTCTTTGTATAATTCAGCACGTCTTTCTTCGCTCAAAATATGATTCCATTCTTCTAATTCATATAACCAATCAGCTTTTGCATCAACCATGTTCTTATATAATAATTCGATATCAAATGCTAAGCTTACTTCTGTATCTTCTTCCATTTCTTCAATTGGATTCGCTACTTTTAAGCTATCATTAATACCATCAAGAAATCCTGTCATTGTAAATACTTCTACTTCATATTTCTCTGCTAACTCTTTTACAGTTCCTTTTACTTCTTCCGTTGGATTCTTCAATAGTTGCTTATAAATATTTTTCTCTATTTCAAAATATGTTCCCCAGAATTTCTGTAATTCATCTTGTGCTTGATTCTGATCGTAAGCCGTCTTTCTCCATTTATCTAATAAACTCATATTCTATACTCCTTTGTATTTCATTTTCATAAATTTTATTATATACTATTTAGAAGAAGAATTCAAAAGCTTTTTGCACAAAATAAAAAATTAAGGAAAAGGACACTTCATATGAAATTAAAAAGGATTATTGCAATAATTGTACTTATATTTTTGGTACTTCTCTATGGTAGCACACTAGTATTTGCACTTTTCGATACTACAACCTCTCTGGTTTACTTAAAAATCTCCATCGCTGCCACCATATTTTTCCCTGTTATGTTCTATATTATATCCATGTTTATGAAACTATCTGCCAAAAATTCATCTGGCAATACTCATACTCCTATAGCAGAAACAGCTGATACGATTGGTAAGGCTGATGAAATCAACTCTTCAATCGGAGCTACTGACACCAAGGAAGAAATACTCAACCCTTCTGATCCTTCAGCCCCATAAGAAGATGGATGCATATGCATCCTCTTTTTTTTGCCCGAAATTCTTATCTGCTCTAAATATTCATTAACTGTTATTGGTTCTCTCTTGTGTAAATATCCATTATTTCTCATAAGTTATTACCTCACATTTCTCAACTCCAATAAAGTCGCTTAATTTATATCTATGTTTATTTTAACACGTTACTACACAAAATTAAACAGTAAAATATCTAAAATTAATAAACTATCTGAAAACAAAGAAATAACTTATCTAAAATTAAACTTGACTTTTCCACGTTATAACACTAAACTAATAAATATGTTTGAAAGGGGTAACTAAAATGAATCAATTACTAATTCCACCAGGATATATTTCACCTTTAAATATTCGTGAAACAGAAGTAGCAATTAAAGAAATCAAAGATTTTTTCGAGCGGTCACTTGCCAAGTCACTGCATTTGACTCGTGTATCTGCACCGCTTTTTGTAAAACCAGAGTCTGGATTGAATGATACACTTAATGGAACGGAGCGACCTGTCGCATTTGGAATCCTAGAACAAGATGATAGTATCGTTGAAATTGTACATTCTCTTGCCAAATGGAAGCGCTATGCGTTAAAGCGTTATGGATTTCACTCTGGAGAGGGGTTATACACTGATATGAGTGCCATACGTCGTGATGAAGACACAGACAATATCCACTCTATTTATGTTGATCAATGGGATTGGGAGAAGGTTATTTCTAGAGAAGAGCGAAACATGTCTACCTTAGGCCATACTGTCCGACGTGTGTATTTCGCACTGAAGGAGACCGAGAACTTTATTACTCGAAGATATAATTATATTCAACCTGTATTGCCCGACGAAATTACTTTTATCACATCTCAGGAACTAGAGAATATGTATCCAAATGCTACACCTAAGGAGCGCGAATACAACTATGCAAAAGAAAAGGGAGCTATCTTTATTTCTCAAATTGGGAAAGTACTTGCTTCTGGAGAAAAACATGATGGGCGTGCACCTGACTATGACGATTGGGAATTAAACGGAGATATCATTGTATACTATAAAGAATTAGATATTGCACTTGAGCTTTCTTCTATGGGGGTTCGTGTAGATGAGAATTCATTGCAATTACAATTGGATCTAGCTGGCTGCCCTGAACGCTCTGAGTTGGATTTCCACAAAGCTTTACTCAACTCTGACCTTCCTTATACAATTGGTGGTGGGATTGGACAATCAAGACTCTGTATGTTCTATCTTAAAAAAGCACATATCGGAGAGGTGCAATCATCTACTTGGCCTCTTAGTATTATGGAGGAAGCGGATCGTTTACAAATTCAATTTTTATAACGAATATAGAAAAGAGAAATGCGTTGTGCACTTCTCTTTTCTCGTTATAGCTCTCTTATTTTTCATTTTCGTCATTTTCAAGTTCTTGTGTAAATTTCTTTCTAAGTTTTTTGTAACTTACCCAAAACAAAACTGCACTAAGTATCCATGTCATTGGATACGCATAAAATACATATACAATGTCATCCGTTAATGTTGTTGCAATTTGAATGTATGTCACCCTTAACACACACCAAATTCCCAACATAATCAACATTGGTGTCTTCGCTCTTCCTGCGCCCCTTAAAATACTTGAAACTGTATGCGAATAGGCAAGGCATGCATAAAATAACGCATCTATATATATTTTTTGAGTTCCAATTCTAACGGATTCTAAGCCTCCACCAAATATTCCAATCAAATCAGTTGCGAATATGATTGCAAGAATTCCAAGAATTTGTGCACTTGTACATGAAAAACGAAGTCCAAATGATGATCCTCGCAAAATACGCTTATAATTCCTTGCTCCAATATTCTGACTTACAAATGTAGTTGTTGCCATACTAAATGCCTCAATTGGCAAGAAAATAAACCCCTGCAACTTATTATAAGCACCTGTTCCTGCCATTGCAACTGGACCGAATGAATTAATGTTAGATTGGACGATTACATTTGCAAATGCTATTACGGAATTTTGTACCCCTGATGGCAATCCTATATTAATCATCTTCTTCAGTAACATAGTGTCCCAACATAGATTTCGAAAGGAAAATGTATATAATCCTTTCATGCGTAACAGTTTCGATATTGCAAGCCCTGCACTCAATCCTTGTGCAATTACCGTTGCAAGTCCTGCGCCTACTACTCCCATTCCCATATATCCAACAAATATAATATCAAGTACAATATTCGTTAATGATGCTGCAATTAAATAGTATAATGGGCGCTTGCTATCGCCTAAAGCTCGAAATATTCCACAAATCGCATTATAAACCGCAGTAAATAAAGACCCCATAAAAAATACTCGTAAGTAATTTACTGAATCTTCATATACAGAAGCAGGAGTTCCCACTAAATCAACAATTGTACTTGTCAAAAGGGTCCCTACTAATATAAGAAAAATTCCACTGAAAATGCTAAATAATACAGCAGTACCAATGGAACGATTTACAATATTCACTTCTCCAGCACCAAAGTACCTTGCAATTACAATTCCCATACCTTGATATAAACCGCCGAAGAATCCCATAAATAAGAAAATAATACTTCCTGTACTTGTTACAGCTGCTAATGCAGTGTCTCCTGCGTAATTTCCAACAATCAGTGCATCAGCCATATTATAAAATTGTTGAAATAGGCTGCCCAAGAAAATCGGAAAAGCAAATTTCAATATATTGGTCCTTATCCCTCCCGTTAGTAGAGAGCTATTTTCACCCATATAATATCCTCATCTATTTGTTTGTTTAATGCACACCCAGGCGGGGTCGAACCGCCGCACCTGCCTCCGGAGGGCAGTGCTCTATCCACTGAGCTATGGGTGCAAACTAACCAAATAATCATACCACAATACGATATTCTAGTAAAGTACCGTTTCTGATTCTCTTTCATAATAATATGGATGATTTGATAATATTTCCTCGGGATCTAATTGGGTAATATTTATTTCTTGAATCATGGCCTCTAATTCCTCTCTGGATGGGCTATGACTATAAGGCACAATGATAAGTTCATGAATACTGCTAGGTAAAATATAATAATCTTCTTCTAAATGATTTCCAATTTCTTTTAATACATCTTGGTATAACATACATGCAGCTCCATAGTTCTTCCTCTTATTTGAAAGTACATACATAGCATCAGGAGTAAAATCTTGGAACGCTTCCTCCTTGTTATCTTCTTTGTCTTCTTCTTTGTCTTCTTCTTTGTCTTCTTCTTTGTCTTCCATTAATTCATTAATGATAATTGACATGGCTTTGAACTCAAAGGGTTGTTTTCTCTTCATATTCTCTAATGCAATCTCAAATAATTCAGCCTCTGACACCTCCCATTCTTCTCTGTGCGTGTTTCGTATAGGCAATGTTGCAGTCCCTGTCTCATGCTCCTCTACTAGTAAATAAAAAATAATTGCTAGATCTAAATATGGAATATGCGGAACCTCTCGCAGCATGGTATGATTCCTTTCCTTGGATATTAATTTAAATGACAACATCTCTTGTATTTCTTCTAATTGATTTATCTTAATTTCTGTCCAAGCTGGATTCATATTCACCATACTATAATAACTTAGTAACTCTTCTATGATTCGTTCCATGTCTCCATCTCTTTGATAAGATTCGTAGTACTCTTCCAGATAAATTGTAGGCGCAATATTCTCCACCTTTTTTTTAATGAATAACCCTATCCTTTCTTGATTATTATTTTTCAAACTCGTAAGAAGTTCGACCCTCATCTCGTCTCCTACTTTTTTTATTACACGCGTTTCTACTTCTTTTGTAAATGTTTTAAAATCCATATAATTCTCTCCTTTTATTTGAGAGCTTAGGAATGTGAAAATTGTGCGATATGCACTTGAATCTAAAGGCGACTGCCTTTTTTGAATAAATATTATGAACCTATATTATAACGGATAGAATTCATTTATTTCAATTAATTTTATATAAACTTACCATTTCCATAAGATATTTTATTCTTGCGCAAACGAAGTAAGTATGAAATAATAAATGATAGTACAGAAATCACTTATAAAGTGTATCAAGAAAAGGTAGGTTGTTAAGATGTTCAAATGTTTTTACCCAGATGCATACGTTGCATCTACATATGTAATCCCTTTTGAGAAATTGAAAGAAGAAGGTGTGAAAGGAATTATTTTTGATATTGACAATACACTTGTTGAACATGGTGTAAAAGCTGATGATCGAGCAAAAGCACTATTCAAGAAATTAGAAGCACTTGAAATCAAGGCCTGTCTAATGTCGAACAATCAAGAGCCACGTGTAAAATCTTTTAATGAAGAGATTGGTGTGCCATATATTTCTAATGCTCATAAACCAGCTAAGGGTAATTATCTGAAAGCAATGGAACTTATGGGTACAAATTCAAGTAATACCGTATTTGTAGGCGATCAGTTATTCACGGATGTATTCGGGGCCAAACGGGTGGGTATCCGCAATTATTTAGTAAAACCAATTCATCCTTCAGAAGAAATTCAGATAGTTTTGAAGCGTTATCTTGAAAAAATCGTACTCTATTTCTATAAGCGTGAAAAAAAGGTTGAAAAAAGGGACAAAATGCTATAAAATACAATGTAGTCAAGTAATTAAGGAGGATTAGTAATGATTCAAGCAGGAGATTTTAAGAACGGTGTTACACTTCAGATAGAAAATAATATTTTTCAAATTCTTGAGTTCCAACACGTAAAGCCAGGTAAGGGAGCAGCCTTTGTTAGAACAAAATTAAGAAATATTATTTCAGGAGCTGTAGTTGAGAAGACTTTCAGACCTACTGAGAAATTCCCAAAAGCTCACATAGAGAGAAAAGATATGCAATATTTATACAATGATGGTGAGTTATATCACTTCATGGATGGTGAAACATTTGAGCAAATCGCTTTGAATGAAGACGCAATCGGTGATGCATTGAAATTCGTTAAGGAGAATGATTCTGTTAAGATTTGTTCACACAATGGAAATGTATTTGCAGTAGAACCACCACTATTTGTTGAGTTAGAAATTATTGAGACAGAGCCAGGATTCAAAGGTGATACAGCACAAGGTGCTACAAAGCCAGCAATCGTTGAAACTGGAGCTACAGTTTATGTTCCATTGTTCGTAGAGCAAGGAGATAAGTTGAAAATTGATACACGTACAGGTGAGTACTTATCAAGAGCTAACTAATTTGTCCTTTTCTTGAGAATTGAGACGAAACAAAATTTTACAAAGACCCCCACAACATTTAAAATGTCGTGGGGGTCTTTAAGGTTATTGTTTTATTGAATAAAACCTGCTTTTTTTAATTCTGCTTCTGCTTTTTCTTTGTTTGCTTCAGAAACAAGGATGATTGGACCTGTACAACCCATACCACTCTCAGCATATACGCTGATTGCCCATAATGCTTGTACACCATCTTCTAAATCCATAATTTCGATACCTGAGATTTGTGCTGTTACTGGCTCTTTCGCTGGTGCTTTCACTTCTGCTGGTGCGGAAGTATTGGCACTTGCTGATGCAGCTTTTCGAGCTGCTAATATGTCTTTTAAGCCTGCTTTATTAGCTGCAGCATATTCTGCCTTAGCAACTTCAAATACACGGCCTTTTGCAAGGTCTGCAGCATATTTAATCGCACCTGTAATTACAGGAGCACCTGATGCACGAGAGATAATCATTACAAGTTGATCATATCCTTCACCAATTCCTGGTCCATATCCACAACCTGTTGATTCGAAGCTACCACCTGTTGTGAAAGATGAAAGCATTTTCACTAGGATGTTTCCTGATAATGAATCGCATACCATAATGTCAGCTGATGCTTGAAGCGCATCATTTCCACGCATAATGCATCCACCGTCTGAACGACCTGATTCAGCAAATGTAATATCATATCCTTTATCTTTTAATTGCTTCAAAGCAATCTCTGTTTGTCTTGCTCCATCTACATTTAGAATTCCAATCGTTGGATTCTTTTTGCCTGATGCTTTCGCTGCAATGATACCAGAAATAGCATTCTTAATCATAGCTTCTACGCGATCTGCACTTGATGTTCCAGTTGTTGTAGCAATGTACATTTCTTTGCCACGTGCAGGAGTCATTACCTTACCTACTGTTGCAACGCCAATTGGGAATGGGAAATGCATAGTTACAGCGCCATCTACTTCGCCTGATTTCAACATTTCTTCCATTTTCTTGTGGCCTTCTTCTTCGTCAGCGACTTTAATTGTTGTAACACCTTCGCCTTCTAATGTACCAATATAATATACGTCAACGCCTTCTCTAGCAGCAGCAACTGCCGCTTCCATAGCATTGTCTTCTCCTAATTCACTTCCCATTCCAGTCAAGGCAATCTTAGGTTTTGCACCGAAACTACCTGTTTCTAAACCAACTGCCATTTCCATAAATGTAGAAGCAATCATTTTTTCAATCTGATTTGCCATTTGCCCCTCCTTTACTCTGCCAATAAAGAAGCAGCGAATTCTTTCATAGCTTTTGCAATCATACCTTTAATTTCAGTTTCTGATACATCCACTTTTTTACCTGTATTTGCTTGAATTACAAATGATACTCCATCAAATTGGTTCGTTAAACGACCAAGGAATAAGCTTCCCTTACCAATAATCATGGCATTCTTGATTTTTCCAGCAACGATATCTTCTGAAGCAAATCCAACATATGGAACTCCTGATGGAATATGTCCTTGTGTTGGCGCCCAACCTACTAAACCATGTGTCTTAACGAAGTCACCTAATTCTTTAGGTGTGATTTCTCCACGTTTCGCTGCAAGTGCACCGATCATTTTGTAGTTTGCTAATGGAACGTCACCTGCTCCTGCTGGCTTAGTGATATCTGGGTTTTGCATTTCTGGTGAATACTTATCAATATCTTTGATTTTCATTCCCATTTTGTCTAAACCATTTGTTACTAAGCTTGTGATTACTGCTTGTGGTGAAGATCCTGTTCCTACTGTATGGCGTCCTAGAATTTCTAAGTTGATTTCAGCACTAACTCCATCATCTTGAGTAATTACTACTGCGAATCCACCTAAGCAATCTTCTAAGATTGGCATTTCTTTCTTCAAGTGGTCCTTACCATTCATACCTAATTTTGCTGTACAACCACCAGATGTAACAATTACAGTTTTGTATGCACCAGATGCTACTAATGATGCTGCTGAAATCATAGCATGTGTTGGAGCTGCACAGAAACCACGTAAGTCAGATCCTGTTGCATTCATAAGACCAGCTAATTCTGCCGCCGCTTTTGCGAAGTTACCGCCTCCACGTTGGTTCATATCTCCACAAGCCTCTTCTGAACAATCGATTACGTATTCCACGTCTTCTTTTGCAATTCCAGCATTCTTTACTGCATATAATAATGCAAGTACACTAGAAGCTTTACTTACTAAGTTCTCATGCATAACATGTGCATTTAAGTTCACATCATAATCGTGTGCTCTCTTTACACAACCAACTAAAGCACCATCATGGTAAAGACCTTCTGCATGCTCTTCGTTTACAAATTTTTCGATTTCTTCAATAGAAACACCTGCGTGTACTCTCTCAACGATATCTTCTGTAATAATTTCATTTGCAACAAATGCTGGTTTATATTTCTCTACGAATTTTTCTTCTAATTTGATTACTTCGAATACATCACTCGCTTGCATTAAAATAATAAATTCTTCTTGTGGTAAAATTTCTCCAAATTTACCATATCTATTTGAACCTTCCATTTTCTTATCAAACCAAGGAAGTTCAATTTCCCCTAATTGATCTGGATGTGCATTTCCGATATAAGTTTGGTTTGGCCAATAAGAAACAGCCTCTTCGTATGTACGTAAGTTGTTTGGCACTGCTTTTAAATATTCTGATTCTGGATTTGCTAATTTCTCCATAGTTTGTGTTGTTCCATTATGTAAAACCATATCTGGAGTATGTACTAATACATAACTAGTACCTTTAATAATACTTTTCATTGTTTTTATCCACCCTTTCTAAAAAACAAGTGCACCAATTAAGTACACTTGTTTGATTAGTAAAACTTATTTAAATTAGTATTTGCAGAATTCGTCTCTAATAGCTGACATTTCGCTAACGATTTCGTCAACTTCAAGAACCATTTCCATCATACTAATTTGCTCTTCATAAACAGCCTCATCAAATTCTTCTTTGATTTCTGGCTCGCATACGTGGTACACTTTGAGTCCAAGCTGGACCCCTGTCAATGGACCTGCAAAAGTAGGATCTCCTGCTGTTACTGTCTCAGCTGCTAAACCAGCAGCCTCGCCTTCAGCTGCTCCAAGAACTACTACTAAGTTCTCTGCACCGAATTCGTCAGCAAAATCTTTTACCCTCTTTTGATTCTCTAAATCCATTGCGCCTGCACTTGTTCAGACAAAACACTCCGTAGATGAATAAATTACTTCCGCTCCAGCTGTCTTAACGCATTCGTCAATAGCTGGACCTGGAATTCCATCACGGTCTCCAATAATTATTGCTTTTTTTCCTTCTAAAATAGCCATAATTAATCTCCTTTCCTTAATTAAATGTAAGTATTATCTATGATTAAAGGTACTTCTTAATCATCGCTTCAATGTTTTCAGGTGTAGCATCATCTTTAACAACTTCGTCGATTTTCTCTCCACCCTTGTAGATAGCTAAAACTGGTAAACCAAGAATTTTTTGTCCAATTGCTAATCTACGTGCTTTTGTTGTGTTTAGTGCTGTAAACTTCATATTCTCTCTGTATGTTTCAGCAAACTCGTGTACTACTGGCATAAGTGCCTGGCAAGGTACACAACCATCACCATAATAATCTACAAATACATAACCTTCTGCTTCTAAAACTTCTTCTGCAAATGTATCTTTATTTAATTCAATCATCTTGTCTCTCCTTTATTACAATCCTTCATTGTTACTAGAATTAGTGTGCTAAGCTTCTCTCTACTTGGATTGCTGCAATAGCTCCATCTGCTGCCGCTGTTACTACTTGGCGTAAGCTCTTCACACGGATATCTCCTGCTGCATATACACCTGGTACATTTGTGTGCATATCTTCATCTGTAGGAATATATCCATTTTCCATTTCGATCTTACCTTCAAATAACGATGAATTTGGAATTGTTCCAATGAAACCAAATACTCCAAACATTCCATCTTCTTCATCAGCTACAACTTTTGTAACTTCTCCAGTTTTCACATTCTTAACAATCATTTCTGATAAGATTTCATCTCCGCCTAACTCTTCAACTACTGAATCCCACATAAATGCAATCTTGTCGTTTGCAAATGCTTTTTCTTGAATTGATTTAGCTGCACGAAGCTCATCTCTTCTGTGTATAATTGTTACTTTGCGAGCGAATTTGCTTAAATATAAAGCCTCTTCCACTGCTGAATCACCGCCACCAACAACATATACTTCAAAATCTTCAAAGAAGTTTGCATCACATGTTGCACAATAAGATACACCTTTTCCTACATAAACACCTTCGTGTTTACAACCAATTGGTCTTGGGAATGCACCTGTAGCAATAATAACATTTTTCGCTTGATAAGATTCTTTTGCAGTTGTAACGATTTTGATTTCTCCTTCGAAATCAACTTCTTTCACTGCACCTTTTACTCGCTCTACGCCGAATCTTTCAGCTTGTTCTGTCATTCTTGCAACAAGTGAAGGACCTGACTCGCCTTCTACGATTTGACCTGGGTAGTTCTCGATCTCATCAGTGATTGCGATTTGCCCACCATCTTGACCTTTTTCAATAATCAATGTAGACAGACGGCTTCTACCTGCATATAATCCTGCAGAGAGTCCCGCAGGACCTCCGCCAAGGATAATTACGTCATATACTTTACTCATGATAAATCCTCAATCTTTCTATCTTAAGTTACTTAAAGAACAATTAATTATTCAAAAATTGTTTGACCTTCTACTGGTGTCTCAAGTGCTGTCAACGCTTTTTCAACGATTTGACGGCGAATTACTTTTTCTTCTTCCATTGATAATGCTGGATTACCAAGTGGATGAGGAATTGCGATAGCAGGTACAATTCTGTTAGCCCCTACTGTCATTGAGATTGGAGTTACTGTACAAATATGAACTACAGGGATTCCAGCTCTTTCTACTTCTTTAACCATCGTTGCACCGCAACGAGTACAAGTGCCTCAAGTAGAAGTAAGAATTACAGCGTCAACGCCATCATTCTTTAGTTTTTGTGCGAATTCAGATGCAAATGCTTTTGAAGAAGCAACTGCTGTTCCGTTTCCTGTTGTTGTGTAGAAGTAATCATGTAATGCTCCGATTTTTCCTTCTGCTTCCATTTCACGAAGAACGTCAACTGGAATTACACGATCTGAGTCTTCATTTGCGTATACTGGATCATATCCACCGTGAGCTGTCTCATATGTTGCTTCTGTTAAGTCATTTACTCCTGCGATGTTGTATTCACCATAACGAGTTGCATTTGAACTCTCAATGTGATCTGGGTTACCTTTTGGTACAATACCACCTGAAGTTACAATTGCAATTCTTGCTTTTGTAATATCAAGTACTGGAGCTTCTGGATCAACTCTATCAAAGTCTGGCATTGGATATTCAGTTACGAATGGTTTTCCAGCCAATTTGTTTAATAACATTTTAACAGCTCTCTTTGATCCTCTTTCATTTTCGAAGAAGTTCACACGAGTTCCGTTTGGTAAATATCCTTCTTCTGCAGAAGCACCAATTGCTTCTTTTCTAGCAAGTTTTAATGCTAAAGGAGCCATTTTACCAACTGCATCACGCATACCTACAGCACTGTTTTTTGTAGAAATCATATAAACTTTGTCTTTGAACATATCAGCACCTGGGTTCTCAACATACATTCCTGTTACTGCTGGGATACCAAGTTCTTCTTCAACTGCTGCTGCAATTGTTCCACAAGCCACACCGTAACGTCCTGCATTAAATGCTGGTCCTGCAATAAATACGTCTGGGTTTTGTGATTTTACCATTTCTAAAATATCTGCTTTTGCTACTTCTAAATTCTCATTGAAGTAAGAGTCTCCACAAACAATTGTTGCGATGATTTCTGCTTCTTCTTTGAAATTCATGTTAAAAGCTACTCCTGGTCCTACTACTTCACCAACGCGAAGCTCTGCTTTGAAGTCAGCCATTTCTTCTCCACCAATGTTTGCGAAGAACTGATTAATGTATTGAACTACTCTAATTTTACTCATAATAACTGCTCTCCTTCTTATCTTGCACTTAGTCGATTGAATCCTGTTTCGTTTGTTGCACCTGTGATTACTTGAAGCTCAACTTCTAGTGATCCATCAGCAAGCACTGTCTTATCACTTGCTCCTGCAATCTTAGTTACATAATCTAATGTTCCAATTACTTTATCAAGTTTTGGTAAAATGATTAATTGGTTAGCATTTCCACCTGTTACTACTGCATCTGCTGCTGCATCTGCATCCGCAAGAGATTGTGATTTACCATCGCGACCAGCATACTCATCTGTTACAATAACAGTTTTTACGCCTTCTGCTTCAATTTTCTTACAGTTCATAATTAAGTCTGTATCTGGGTTACCAAATCCCTCTTGAGTTACGATAACTCCATCAAGATCAAGTAATTTACACATTTTTGCTGTCCAGTCTGATGAACGTTGCTTGTCAGCTAAGTATACATTCTCATTTGTGATGATTTGGCATACAAAGTTAATTGTTTTACCGTGCTCTGCAAATAAATCATGTACTACTGGGTTGTTTAGGTGGTGATATGTTGTATTTTTATCACATGCTGAAACACAGTTTCCTGAAACAATTGCCCCATCCATGATTTCTGTTGGGTTCATAATTGTAGAAAGTGTTTTCTTCGCATCTACGCCATATACGTATGTATCGTGTAATAAACCTTGGCTTTGAAGCATTTGTACATATGCTACTCTTGGAAGCTCTGGATATTTCTCTAATCCTTCTTTCACTGTACATGTCTCATATACATGTGTTTCGTCTGGAGTTAATGTTCTTGCTAGTTCACCTAGGTACATAGCAACTCTAAATCCTGCTAATCTTACAGCTTTTTCATAGTCATGAGGCTTGATTCCTTCAACTGGCTCACATACTAATACTAAGTTTTGTAATTTAGAAAATGGTGTGTATTCTGCACCAAGTCCAGTCATATCAATGATTCCTTCTTGGAATCCAACAATCTTACCAGCTGTTACTACTGCCATTCCTTTTAATGCATATGTTTTTCCAGAACCTACAGTATCTACTTTTGAAATAACGCCTGGGAAGATTCCGCCGCCACCTTCTACTTTAACACGTGGCTCAATTACGTCTTTAACTGGTGTAATTCTAACTGACTCACCTGGTTTTGCAATATCAAGTTCTACACTTTGAATTTTTTCTTCTTCTAGAACAATTGCTTTTACTTCTGCTTCTGATACATAAAGAACTCCATCTACAATTTTCGATTCTGTAGCAAATTGAATGTCTTTAATGTTAACATGTCCCATTTCTAATCTCACTTGTAATTCCTCCTTTTACTTCCGCTTTATTAATTTTTACATTTACACGTATGCATTTGCCGATTCCATGGCCCCACTGATTAATCTCCAGTCAATTAATTGAAAATCCTCAAACACTTTTTCATTGTACTGATTCGACTTATCTTCGAATTTGTCACATGTTTGTAATGCACTTTCGATTAATTGTAATGATTCTTGGTCCAGTTTCTTCCCTTTTTTCACCATTACAGATTTATAAGGTGTTTCCTTCGGCTTAATACTCCCAGAAAGTGGGTGTGATAGTAAAACTGCTCCTTTGTGAATTTCGTTTCTAACTACTTTCAAAATTCCCTCATAGCTCGTTTCTTGAAAGATCATATCAACAGTATCCTTTAGCTGTTCATACACATATGGATTGTTTGATATCACAATATACTCTTTCTTCATAGATTTCCTCCCACATTTCTTGCAAGGTATTTTCATTGTAAACAAATCAGTAATAAATACACTTTCTGTCTTATTAGAAAAAGGGCAATAAAAATACACTTCTGCATTTTTATTACCCTTTCTGTATTTTGAAATAAATTCAATGTCCAGAACGTAGTATACTTCTAGTCCTTTTGCCTGAAAGTTTCACTCAAATTATATTTAAGCTTGCATCTTCGGCGTTCCACTATTTCGGAATCTCTCTTAGAAATCATCAACCCACCTGTATTATTATTTAATTTTACAATAACTCCATTGCTTATTCCTATAATAATTCTTTGCCAACTTTTTTTCAAGTCTTTAATTGATATTTTTTTCACTTTGTTTATTTTGACTTTTATCAAACTAATTTATAGGCTTTTTCAAGTCTAGAAGTTAGTAAATTTTGTATATTTTTACTTAGTTAATTTTATTTTTATCATTTTTAATCCCATTTCAAATCTAAATGTTCTTTCACACCGTCTCGTTGCATCAAATCATTTAATGCTTCTTTTGCACTTTTTCCTTCGAATAGAACTAAATTCACTTCATTAACTAGCGGCATGCTTACATCGAACTTCACACCTAATTTTTGGGCAGCCTTCGCTGAATATACTCCCTCAACAACCATTTTAACTTCGTCTTGTGCTTCTTCTAATGTCATTCCTTGCCCAATTAAATAACCGCATTTTCTATTACGGCTATGTACACTTGAACAAGTTACAATTAAATCACCAATTCCTGACAAGCCTGAGAACGTTTCTGCTTTTCCACCCATTTTCACACCTAGTCTTGTGATTTCAGCAATACCTCTCGTAATAAGTGCTGCTTTTGCATTATCTCCACAACCTAATCCATCTGCAATTCCTGCTGCCAACGCAACCACATTCTTTAAAGACCCACCTAATTCAATTCCAAGCATATCCGGATTAATGTAAACACGGAAACGTTGATTCATAAAGGCGTCTCTCAAATACTCTGCTACTTCTTTTTTCTTGGCTCCAATTGTCACAGTTGTTGTGAGTCCTTTTCCTACTTCTTCTGCATGGCTTGGGCCTGATAAGACTGCTACAATCGCTTGCGGTATTTCTTCTTCAATTTGCTGCGATAATGTCATTAAGGTATTCTCTTCAATACCTTTTGCAACATCTACAATAATTTGTTTGTCAGCAACATAGGGACTCATTCTCTTTGCAGTACTTCTTGTAAATGGAGATGGTACTGCTAACACACAAAAATCCATTCCTTCAATTGCTTCTTGGATGTTGTTTGTAAAATTCATGTTTTCTGAAATTTTAATACCTGGTAATTTTGATTCATGTTCACGTTTTTCTTGTAACATGATCACCTCATTTTTATCAATTGACCATACTGTTACATCATGTCCATTTGAATCTAGTAACAACGCTAACGCTGTGCCCCAACTTCCTGCACCTAATACTCCAACTTTCCCCATAATAACCTCCTAAGCCTTTTTCTTACTTCCTACTTTAGACTCTGTCCCGTTCATTAATCGAATTATATTTTCTTTGTGACGAATAATCGTTAGTACAAATAAAAAGATTGCAATTAAATCCATCTCATATTGTAGACCTACTGTAGGTAAATCGAATCCTCCCATTTGGCCATAAATAATTACGCCAAAAGCAAATACTGCAAGCAATACAATTGATCCAACAGATACGTATTTCGTGACTGCTACTACTGCAAAAAAGGCAGCTATCGCTATTAGACCTATCCACAGATTAATAGCTAACAACAGTCCTATGGATGCAGCAACTCCTTTTCCGCCTTTAAATCCAAAGTAAAAAGGGAAGTTATGTCCTAATACTGCTCCCATACCAGCATATATTCCTAGAACTGGCAAAATCTCTGGTTGACTATTATTAAAAATCAACTTTACTACAACGACAGCCAAAATACATTTGCAAGAATCACCAAGTAATGTGATTATTCCAGCTTTTTTACCTAGTGTTCGCAAAGCATTGGTTGAACCTGGATTTCCACTCCCATGCTGACGAATATCAATATTGTGTGCTCTTCCATAGATGTATCCTGTCTGAAATAATCCAAAAGCATATCCGATTAGTATACAAATAACTCTTTCCATGACTCTACTTATCCTTTCTCTCTCTCGTAAAGAATTTTAGTGGAGTCCCACGGAATCCAAACGCACTTCGAATCTTATTCTCCAAATATCTAGTATAAGAAAAATGCATTAGCTCTTTATCATTTACAAAAACAACAAAGGTTGGTGGTTTCACCGCTACTTGTGTAATGTAATATAGTTTTAATCGTTTTCCTTTATCAGACGGTGGTTGCTGTAATGCAACTGCCTCTGACATAATTTCATTCAATACTCCTGTTTGAACTCTTAATGTACTATTTTCAATTACTACATCAATCATTTCATATAACTTATTCAAACGCTGACCTGTTAATGCAGATACATACATAATTTCCGCATATGGCATATACGCTAAGACTTGTCTTACTTTTGCTTCATACTCATACATTGTCTTATCGTGTTTTTCAATGGCATCCCACTTATTTACAACGATAATAACGCCTTTTCCTCTTTCATGGGCAATTCCTGCAATTTTGGCATCTTGTTCTGTTACACCTTCGACTGCATCAATTACCATAAGAACTACGTCAGCACGTTCTACCGCCGTAACAGTTCTAATAATACTAAATCGCTCTAACTCTTCTTTGATTTTACTCTTTCTTCTAAGTCCAGCAGTATCGATAAACACATATTCTTTCCCATTGTACTTAATATTTGTATCAATGGCATCTCTTGTTGTTCCAGCGATATCTGATACAATCACTCGATCTTGGCCAAGTAACTTGTTGACGATGGATGATTTTCCTACGTTAGGTTTACCAACAATGGCAATTCTTGGTCTTTCATCCTCGTCACCTTCATGATTCTTATTGTTAGGAAATAGTGCTGTTACTTGATCTAACATATCACCTATTCCAAGTCTTGAAGCCGCTGATACTGGGAATGGCTCTCCAATACCTAGGTTGTAGAATTCATACACATCTGCCATATACTTCTGGAAGCTATCTACCTTATTAACGACTAATACAACTGGTTTTCCCGAACGACGTAACATGTCTGCTACTTTCGAGTCTGAATCTACTAGTCCTTGTCTCACATCAACTACAAACATAATTACATCTGCTGTATCGATAGCTATTTGTGCCTGTGAACGCATTTGTGATAGAATAATATCCTTACTATCTGGTTCAATACCACCTGTGTCAATTAAGGTGAAATCTTTATTTAACCAGTTTACTTCGGCATAAATTCTATCTCTTGTTACGCCTGGTGTGTCTTTTACAATAGAAATCATTTCGCCCGCTAACACGTTAAATAATGTAGATTTCCCTACATTTGGCCTTCCTACTATTGCAACAATTGGTTTGCTCATTTTATTATCTCCTACTCTATTGGTTGTTCTCCTAAGATGCTGTAAATCAAATCATATCCGCCTGATTTTACAATATCTACGTTTACTTGTAAAGCTGCTTTTACTTCTTCTAATGTAATGTCATCCAGAAATACCTCTTCTCCAGTACGCAAAACATTCACTGGTAACAGTACACGGTCACCTAAGTCTAATGATTTTAACTGCGCAATAATATCTTGTCCAGTCATTAAACCTGATACCGTAATCTCTTCACCGAAGAAATCATTTCTAATGGCTATAACATTCATTTTTAAATTCGGGAACTTTGTTTCTAATTGCTTCGCAAAATCACATAAGGTATGATACATCAACTGTCCTGTCACAATAGTCACACAACCTTCGCGATCATCTCCCGCAAGTGTTTCGTAGGTCTCCTTGAATTCATCAAGAAGTAATCGCAACATTCCTACTCCATTTTCTAATTGCATATACCCGTCATACTGTTTTGCAGCCGGAATCGGCTCTTCTGCTAATAGATACATTTCATCACCTGCATGAATAAAATGTTGTCCGTATTCTGCATAGAAGATTTTTTGCCATTTATGAATTGTCTTTAAGACTTCTTTTGCCTCATCCTTTTTAAATGTACGAAGTGGATAGAGCCCATCTCTATATTTTGTAACTCCAACTGGCACAATCGAAACACTCTGTAAGTTCGGAAAATACTTACTCATTTCCTTAATACTAAATTCTAGTTCTTCTCCATCATTCAAATCTGGACATAGAACAATTTGTCCATTCATTTCAATTCCACCTTCATACAAGAAGTCTATTTTCTTCAAGGCTTCACCAGCAAATCTATTATGTAGCATTTTGCATCGTAATTCAGGATTCATGGTATGGATAGAGATATTAATTGGTCCGAGATGATATTTTACGATTCGTTCAATATCCTTATCCTTCATATTCGTCAAAGTGATATAATTCCCTTGTAAAAATGAGAGGCGTGAATCATCATCTTTGAAATACAGAGTATCGCGCATCCCTTTCGGCATCTGGTCAATAAAACAAAATACGCATTTATTTCTACAAGATTTATATTCATCCATCAGACCTTGCTCGAATTCAATTCCGATATCTTCTCCATAGTCTTTCTCAATTTCCAATTCCCATTCTTCGCCATTTTGCTTCCCTATAAGAAGGGTTACTAATGTGTCATGTATTAGAAATTGATAATCAAATATATCTTCAACAATTGTATTATTTATTTTGAGTAGTTTATCGCCTACTTCGATTTGCATCTCTTCGGCAATACTGTCTTTTATTATGCTTTTTATCACATGTTCTTTCTTCATTCTATGCTTCCTTCCTAATACCACCTATATCATACTAAATTTAAGGAAAAAAAGCAAACTAGCTTCTAATAGTATTGACCTTTTCACATAAAATAGTATAGTATAAACTAATAGAAGCTAAAACATACATAATAAATGGAGATTACGAATGGAAAATATCATTAACTTAGAAAAATCAACTCCTGTGGCACCATTGAGATTAGCTGTATTAGACAGCTGTATGCCCCTTGGAACAGAAGTAAACAAATTTCTTGCACAATTCAGACAACAAGAGAACTTATCGGAACACACATCCACTAGGATGTCAGAACACATAAAAGATTCTTATCTATTAGATATTGCTTGCCCTCGCTTTGGTTCTGGTGAAGCAAAAGGAATCATCAAAGAAACAATTCGTGGTACTGATTTGTTTATTATGACTGATGTCTGCAATTACAGCCTTACCTATTCTGTGCATGGACACACAAATCATATGTCACCAGATGATCACTTCCAAGACTTAAAGCGTATCATCTCAGCTGCAACAGGAAAAGCAAGACGTATTAACGTGGTTATGCCTTTCCTTTATGAAAGTAGACAACACAAAAAAACTAAGCGTGAATCCCTTGACTGCGCACTTGCATTAGAAGAATTATCAGCTATGGGCGTTGTTAACATCATTACATTTGATGCCCATGACCCACGCGTAACAAATGCAATTCCATTAAAAGGATTTGACAACTTCACACCTGCCTATCAATTCATCAAAGCATTGCTTCGTGCAGAACCTGATTTGAAAGTAGATAAAGATAACCTTATGATTGTCAGCCCTGATGAAGGCGCAATGCATCGTGCAGTTTATTTCTCTAATGTACTAGGGGTTAACATGGGTATGTTCTATAAGAGACGTGATTATTCTACTATCGTCAATGGAAAGAACCCAATCGTTGCACACGAATTTTTAGGTGAGGATCTAAACGGCAAAAATGCAATCGTTATTGACGACATGATTTCTTCTGGTGAAAGTATGCTAGAAGTTGCTAGAAAATTAAAAGAACGTGGAGCAGCAAGAGTATTTGTTTGTACTACATTTGGATTATTCACAGATGGATTTGCTCGTTTTGATGAAAGTTATGAAAAAGGACACATTGACCGTGTTATCGTAACAAACTTAAATTACTTAACTGAAGAAGCATATTCAAAGCCATATTTAACTGTAGCTAACATGAGTAAGTTCCTTGCTCTTATCATTGATTCACTAAATCACGATATTACAATTGGAAAGGTAATGAATCCAACAGACAGAATACATGATTTACTTGAGAAACATAGAGCAAAACAACAATAAATCATTGTAACTACGGTTACATAAAAGAGCGAACACTTGTGGACCAACCACTGTGCTCGCTCTTTTTATTGTTCTATTATTTCCGAAAACGGAAATATTTTTCTCCTGCTACTAATTCCTTCCCTCTTGCTTCTGCTAATTCACTTACCGTTACCAATTGAAATCCTTGTTCCTTTAGGATTGGTAACGCTTGTATTACTGCATCTACCGTCGTTCCATGTATATCATGAAGCAGAATAATATCCCCATCCGTAATTTCTGTAGTCAATACCTTCACTGTTTCTGCTACATCCTTCGTCTTCCAATCTAATGTGTCAACATTCCAAAATACAAGCGGTAATCCAACTAATTCTTGTACATGTTGATTTGTCGCTCCATAAGGCGGTCGCATAACTGTTGGCTTAGATCCCGCAAGTGTCTCAATGCGATTATTTGTCTCATTGATTTGAAATTGCACATAGTCTGCTGACTGTTTTGTTAAATCTGGATGATCAAAAGAATGGTTTCCCAACTCATGACCTTCTGCACTCATTCGTTGTAACTCATTTGCATATTTATCCGTGACTTTTGTTCCCAACATGAAAAAGGTTGCTTTTACCTGATGTTCCTTCAGGCTATCAAGTAACCTTGCTGTATGCTTTCCTGGCCCATCGTCAAATGTTAATGCTACCATAGGCTTATCTGGATCTATTGGTGGTGTATATGTAAGTATAACCTCTGTTTGTATCGCTGCTGCTTTTTCTATTTCCGATTCTAATATGGAAAGAGCTACGTCTTCAGTAGTAGGATCCCCATTTCCCTCGCTATACGTAAGTAATGACACAACACTAAACAAAATAAATGAATAGGCAACTATTAACATAATCTTTTTCTTTATATCCATTTTTTCTTGTCTATTTTCTCCATATGTATATATATTCTTTCTAAATTTATACATACTTCTTCTGAATTTATATCGACACTTTCTATATATGTATTTTAACTTCCTTATGCTTTTTCGTCTTTTTTGTCTCTCATTTTGGTTATCCATTTATTTCCCTCTATAAGTATCAGAACGTATAAGTATCAGTGTGTATGGCTTCTATCGTCATTTTCAAATTATTATAATTATAAAACATTCATTTAATTTTAGTATAACAATTCTTATAACTAAACTCAACACCTTATACTTTTTTATTGTGCTTGAATATTGATACAAAAAATTTAGTGCACACTTGAAAATCTAATGTTTATCAAGTATGCACTAAAATTTTTAACAATTAAAACTTATTTTAAATCTTCCTCTGAAAATACTTCGCTGATTGATGTTCCTGGTGCAACCATTGGCCATACCTTTTCATCACTGTGAATCTGACAATCAATGACTACTGGTTTCCCAAGTTCCAATGCTTTTTGGAATACTTCTTTGAATTCTTCTTGTGTGGTTGCTCTATATCCTGTTGCACCCATAGCTTCTGCAAGCTTCACAAAATCTACTCCATCTCCTAAAACAGTCGCTGAGTATCTTTCTTTGTAGAACAATGCTTGCCATTGTCGAACCATCCCTAGCACCTGATTATTAACAACCACTTGAATAATTGGAATATTATGTCTTGTAGCTGTCGCGATTTCATTCATGTTCATTCGAAAACAACCATCTCCTGCAATATTAATAACAGTCTCATTTGGCATTCCCATCTTCGCGCCTAGTGAGGCTCCAAGTCCATATCCCATGGTACCCAATCCACCTGAGGTAAGGAATGTTCTTGGCTTTGTGTACTTAAAGAACTGTGATGCCCACATTTGGTGCTGTCCTACTTCTGTTGTAATAATAGCATCACCCTTTGTCATCTTATAAATTGTCTCTACGACAAATGGTCCTGATAATACATCTGCTGGATATGTCAAAGGATACTTCTTCTTAAAATCCATAATTTTCTCGATCCACTCTGGATTGCTTTGTTGTTCTATATGTTTCATTAATTCTGATAATACAGCTTTTACATCCCCTACAACATTGCAATCTGTTTGGATATTTTTGTTAATCTCAGCTGGATCGATATCGATATGCAAAATCTGAGCTTTATTTGCGAATTTTTTTGCATTTGCAATAACACGGTCACTGAATCTAGCACCTATTGCAATCAATAAATCACAATCACTTACACCTAAATTGGAGGTCTTCGTTCCGTGCATACCGAGCATACCTGTATATAATTTATCTTCACCATTAAATGCCCCTTTTCCCATAAGCGAATCTGCTACAGGTGCATCAATTAAGTGAGCAAAGGAATTTACTTCTTCGCTAGCATTTGATAAGATTGCTCCACCACCAACGAAAATGTATGGTTTCGTTGATTTTTTAATCATTTCGACTGCTTGCTCCAAGCTATTTGCATTAATACATTCTTCTGATTTCTTGAAGCATATACTTTCTTCATTGGTAAATTCTGCAAGATTTCCTGTTACATCTTTGGGAATATCAATTAGCACTGGGCCAGGTCGTCCACTCTTCGCGATTTTAAATGCTCGTCGAATAGTTACTGCCAAGTCTTCTACATTCTTCACAATAAAATTATGTTTTGTAATTGGCATGGTGATTCCAGTAATATCTATCTCTTGAAAGCTGTCTTTTCCTAACAACGACACTCCTACGTTACATGTAATGGCAACAACTGGGATTGAATCCATATATGCTGTAGCTATACCTGTCACTAAATTAGTTGCACCTGGTCCACTTGTTGCGAAACAAACACCTACTTTTCCTGTCGCTCTTGCATATCCATCTGCAGCATGAGATGCGCCTTGCTCATGAGAAGTCAATATATGAGTAATTTCATCGCTATGCTCATATAAGGCATCGTACAAATTAAGAATTGCCCCACCTGGATATCCAAATACGGTGTCCACACCTTGTTCCTTTAAACATTGTATTACTATTTCTGATCCTGTTAATTGCATGCTATTCTCCTTCCACCCTAACCATTATTTTTCCATTATTGTTTTCACTATAATTTCGGTACTTCTAATACTGCTCCTCTATTTCCTGATGTCACCATAGACGCATATCGTGCTAAGTATCCTGTTTTAATCTTAGGTTCTTGTGGCACCCACCTCGCTTTACGCTCCGCTAAAATCTCATCACTTACATCTAGTTCTAATTTTAATTCCGGAATATTGATTTTTATAATATCACCTTCTTCAACCAGGGCAATTGGTCCTCCTACTGCCGCTTCTGGAGATACGTGTCCTATAGACGCTCCACGTGATGCTCCACTAAATCTACCATCTGTGATTAAAGCAACCGATTCTCCTAACCCATATCCTGCAATTGCAGATGTAGGATTAAGCATCTCTCTCATTCCTGGACCACCCTTAGGGCCTTCATAGCGAATTACAATAACATCTCCCGAAACAATCTTTCCTGTTTTAATTGCCTCCGTTGCCTCTTCATCACTATGGAATATTCTAGCTGGACCTTCGTGTACTAGCATTTGCTCAACAACTGCCGAGCGTTTAACTACACTTCCATCTGGTGCCAAATTTCCTTTTAGAACTGCAATACCTCCTGTTTCACTGTAAGGGTTCTCAATTGGGCGAATTACTTCCGGATCCAAATTATAAGCATACTTAATATTCTCTCCTACAGTTTTTCCTGTAACAGTCATACAATCTAAGTTCAGTAAATCCTTCTTACTCAATTCATTCATCACTGCATAAACACCACCTGCATCATTTAAGTCTTCCATGTGTGTATCCCCTGCTGGTGCTAGGTGACATAGATTTGGCGTTTTTTCACTGATTGGATTAGCAAAATCTATTTCGAAATCCATACCAATTTCATGTGCAATAGCTGGTAAATGTAGCATACTATTTGTAGAACATCCTAATGCCATATCGACAGTCAATGCATTAATCATTGCTTCTTTTGTCATAATATCACTTGGCTTAATTCCTTTTCTATACAACTCCATAACTTGCATACCTGCATGTTTTGCAAGGCGAATTCTCTCCGAATATACAGCAGGAATTGTTCCATTTCCTTTTAATCCCATTCCTAGAACTTCTGTTAAGCAGTTCATACTATTTGCTGTGTACATTCCCGAACATGATCCGCATGTTGGACATACTTTATTCTCATATTCGTAGACCTCTTCCTCTGTCATCTTACCAGCTGCATGTGCTCCCACTGCTTCGAACATATTCGATAAACTTTTCTTCTTTCCTTTAATTTTCCCCGCTAACATTGGTCCACCACTAACGAAGATTGTTGGCACATCAATTCTTGCTGCCGCCATCAAAAGGCCAGGAACATTTTTATCACAATTTGGAATCATTACTAATGCATCAAATTGATGTGCAATAGCTACTGATTCTGTTGAATCCGCAATTAAATCTCTTGTAACCAATGAGTATTTCATTCCCACATGTCCCATAGCTATTCCGTCACACACGGCAATTGCAGGTACCATGACAGGTGTTCCTCCAGCCATAGCAACCCCCATCTTTACCGCATCTGTTATTTTATCTAGATTAATATGCCCTGGAACAATTTCATTGTATGAACTTACAATACCTACAAGCGGCTTATCCATCTCTTCTTGTGTATATCCAAGTGCATTGAATAATGATCTATGTGGTGCCTGACCAATTCCCTTTTTCACGTGATCGCTTTTCATATTATTTCTCTCTTTCTACTAATTCTAACTATTTATTTTCTCTTTATCGTTTTATTTTAGTCTCTGACAGATTAAATCTCCCATTTTCTCTGTTCCTACTAACTCAAATCCCTCTGACATAATATCAATTGTTCTATATCCATCGCGAAGAACTTGTACCACAGCTTCTTCGATTGCAGTTGCTGCATTATCTAAATCAAATGTATATCTTAACATCATTGCTGCTGATAAAATGGTTGCTATTGGATTCGCTATTCCCTTTCCAGCAATATCAGGAGCCGAACCACCACTTGGCTCATAAAGACCAAATTTTGTTTCATTTAAACTTGCTGATGCTAGCATTCCAATAGAGCCTGTAATCATACTTGCTTCATCTGAGAGAATATCTCCAAACATATTTTCAGTTAGGATGACATCAAATTGTCTTGGATTTCTCACTAATTGCATTGCACAATTGTCAACCAACATATGCTCTACTTCTACATCCGAGTAGGTAGCTGCAACCTCATTCACTATTTTTCTCCACAATCTTGACGTATCTAGCACATTCGCCTTATCAACACTGATTACTTTCTTAGCTCTTTTTCTTGCCACATCAAATGCACGAATAGCAATTCTTCTTATTTCATCTTCATTATATGTAAGAGAATCAAAGGCTGTCATGACACCTTCTACTTCTTCGGTTTTTCTCTCTCCAAAATATAATCCACCTGTTAATTCTCGAATTATCATCATATCGAAACCACCTTCTGTGATTTCCTCCTTTAATGGACAAGCTCCCTTTAACTCATCATAGAGTACTGCTGGTCTCAGATTTGCAAATAATTGCAACTCTTTCCTTATCCTGAGCAATCCTGCCTCTGGACGTTTTGCTGGCTCCAATTGATACCAAGGTGATGTATTTGTATCACCTCCAATAGACCCCATTAAGATTGCATCACATTCTTTTGCACTTGCTACTGTTTCATCCGTTAACGGAATCCCATGAACGTCGATAGAAGCACCACCTAATAATAATTCTGTATATTCAGATGTAAATCCATATAATAATCCAACTTGATCTATAACCTTCATTGCCTCATTAACAATTTCTGGTCCGATTCCATCACCTTTAATTATCCCTAAATTCAAATTCATAAACTTCCCCTCCATTTTGCACTATCTATATATGATATACTATTTACTCTTCGATTTCAACCCTTTACCACGTAAAAGTGATACAGTTCTACTATTTGCGATTTATATTTTGTACAATTTCATTATAACAAAACCCCACAAAAAACAAGTAATTTCTCATCTTTGTGGGGTATTTTGTATTATTCTTGATTTGCTTTTTCAACTTGAGCAATTGCCGATTTCTGCATTGGGATACGACAATTCTTATTGTTACCAAATTCTACGATTACGTCTGTATCTGTAACATCGATTACTACGCCATAAAATCCGCTTGTAGTTAAAATTGTGTCTCCACTCACTACATCTGCAATCATCGCTGCAATTCTTTTTTGTTCTTTCTTTTGTGGACGCATAATCAAAAACCAAAATCCACCAAATATCAATACATAAATAATTAATACACTTGCACTTCCTAAAGCTGTTGTTGCTAACATACTATCTCTCCTCCTAAAACTCTTTGTTCACTAATGAATATCATACACAATATTACATTATTATGCAAGAATTACTTTACTTCCATTCCTGCCAGTTTCGCTTTTTTGTATTCTGCGAATCTACCTTCTTCAATAGCGCCTCTAATTTCTTCCATCATATTGTTATAGAAATATAAATTATGCATTACACATAGACGCATTCCTAGCATTTCCTTAGCCTTTAGTAAGTGTCGTATGTACGCCCTACTATACTTCTGACATGCCTCGCACCCACAACCTTCTTCGATAGGCTGATCATCTAATTCGTACTTGGCATTAAATAAATTCATCTTGCCATGATTTGTATATACATGCCCATGTCGACCATTTCGACTTGGATATACACAGTCAAAGAAATCAACGCCACGCTCTACTGCTTCTAATATATTAGCTGGAGTACCAACGCCCATCAGATAAGTAGGCTTATCAACCGGTAAATACGGTGTTACACTCTCTATCACTCGATACATATCTTCATGAGATTCTCCAACAGCCAAACCGCCAATTGCATAACCATCTAAATTCATTTCTGAAATTACTTTGGCATGTTCAATTCGAATGTCATCACAGATTCCACCCTGATTAATACCAAATAACATTTGGTTTTTGTTTAGTGTATCATCCAAGCTATTTAGACGTTTCATCTCTACCTTACATCGTTCTAACCATCTAGTTGTTCTTGCCACTGAGTTCACAATATAACTTCTATCTTCTGTACTTGGAGGGCACTCATCGAAGGCCATCGCTATGGTTGATCCTAGATTCGATTGGATTTGCATACTCTCCTCTGGTCCCATAAAGATTTTCTTTCCATCAATATGAGAATGAAAATATACACCTTCTTCTTTAATCTTTCGAAGTCCTTTTAATGAAAATACTTGAAATCCACCTGAGTCAGTTAATATTGGTTTGTCCCACACCATGAATTTGTGTAGTCCCCCTAACTTACGTACCACATCATCCCCTGGTCGCACATGTAGGTGATATGTGTTAGATAACTGTACTTGCGTTTTGATTTTTTGTAAATCTTCTGTAGATACAGCACCCTTTATCGCTGCACAAGTTCCTACGTTCATAAAAACTGGGGTTTCTATTACTCCATGCACTGTATGTAGTTGCCCTCTTTTTGCTCTACCGTCTTGCTTTAATAATTTATACATATGTTTTCCTTTTATTCTTCTAAATCAAATTCATTTTAAAAATGGCAAATGATTGGTGTATCTGCTTCAATAAAGTTGTAAATCTCTTTCGCACTATTATATGGAAGATTAATACAACCATGAGAACCATTTGTTCTGTAAATGGAACCGCCAAATGTTGAACGCCATGATGCATCATGTAGACCAATTCCACCATTGAAAGGCATCCAGAATTTTACTGGCGATTCGTATGAATAACTTCCATCTGGTAATCTGTCTCCACGTAGTACAGCATTTGTTGTCTTATAAGTCAATTGGAAAATTCCTTCTGGCGTACCATTTCCATCAGATATATCTCCCGTTACTGTGTTTGTTTCGTGAACAACTTGGCCATCCTTCACTATATAAACTTTTTGAGCACCGATATCGATTTCTATATACGTATTTCCCCAATCAATTCCATCTTTTGCATAAGCGTGTGCTCTTCTAGAGTATTGATATTCTCTCTCTACTGGAACTCCGCCTCTTAAGTTCTCTAATAACATTGCTACTTCTGCCTCTTGATCCATACGCCATCCGTATGTTCCTCCAGAAGCTGTAACTTCTCTTCCGTTTGGAGCGGTAAATGTTCGAGTAGTACCAACTGTATCAATAGTACTTGCCTGAGTAGCTACGTATTCTCTCACTTTGTCTTCTGACAAGGTTACTTCAAATTGATCGTTGTATGTTAACCAAGATGACATAACTTCAGCATCTACCTTATATCCTTCAGGATAAGTAATTGTTGCGGCAGCATACTTATTCAATTCTGCTGTTAAATCAATTAATTCTTGTGATTCTTGGGTATAATTTGCAATTTGATACACATCATTATCAAGAAGTACTAATGTATCTTTCGTAGAACTTACAAACTCCCCGATTTTCGCCTTTAAATTATCGCGATTGATTTTTGTTCCATATTGTTCTGGAATTATCTCGAATTTATCTCCTACCACGTCTGGATAGGCATCTTGTGGTTCAGTCCAGTTAGCTTCTACCATCACTTCAAGACCGTTTATTTTTTCCTCTAACTTCGCCTCATCATATGTTGCATGTACTATCGTTTCACCTTCTCGTGATTCCATAAACATCTCAGGCCATAAGAATGGGTTCTGCTTTTTAAGAATCTTTTCTATCTGATCATCATTTTGATATGTCACATCTATATCTGCTCCTAGTATCACATCTGTAACACCATCGCTTCCTTCTAATGTAATCTGATAATCCTTTAACCCTTCTGCTTGAAGTTCTCTCACTTTGCTGATATTCATAAAGGATACATCTTCGCCATTAATCTCAGTGTCATAGAAAAAGAATTGAGAAAAGAAGGCAGATACTGCAAGATAAAGACCTGCAATTACGAGGATAAAAATACCGAATCCTTTCGCAATCTTCTTTCCTATTTTTTTCTTTTCAACTGGGACAATTTCATCCACTACCTTCGTATGATCTGTCACTTGAATCTCAAGTTCTGAGAATTCTTCTAAGCCTTCTTCTAAATCCTCTTCGATATCTGTTTCTTCTGTCTTTTCTGT
>CAYIYM010000002.1:73661-106268 GCA_964367685.1 uncultured Lachnospiraceae bacterium | reverse complement strand
CTTCTAAGCCTTCTTCTAAATCCTCTTCGATATCTGTTTCTTCTGTCTTTTCTGTCTCTTCTGTCTTCTCTGCTTTTACTGCAACTTCGGCTTCTTCTGTAGACACCTCAAGATTTTCTTGCTCAGATTCAGCACTTACCACTTTCTTTTCATCTTTATCTTTCATGGACATCCTCCTTAATACTCATAACTTTTATTATAATATAGAGGCTTTTAAAAGTACAGAAAAAAGTGTAATATAAATGTAATATTCTATCTAGAAAGAAATAAGGTGATTATATTATGAAACGAACTCTCGAATACAATATTTCCAACGAAGGTGCACCAATAAGCATACATCAATTTCTCAAAAACCATCATTATTCTCAGTCCTTAATCGCACAACTTAAGCGTACTACAAAGGGAATTATGCGAAATGATAGTTGGGCCTATACTCGTGACTTGCTACTACCAGGAGATAAACTTACCATACAAATTACTGAGGAATCCACCTCTGAACAGATTCTTCCAGTAAATCTACAATTAGATATCGTTTATGAAGACGATGATCTCATGGTCATTAATAAGGAAGCTAATGTTCCCATTCATCCTTCCCAAGGGAATCACGAAAATACCCTTGCAAATGCAGTAGCGTGGTACTACAAAAACAAGAACGAACCTTTTGTGTACCGCTGCATTAATCGACTTGATCGCGATACTTCAGGTCTTCTTATATTAGCAAAACACGCTTATAGCGGGGCACTTCTTTCAAAGATGGTCGGAAACAAGGAAATCAAGAGAACCTACTTAGCAATTGCAACAGGTGATGTGGAATCTTGTACTATTACTGCTCCCATTGCACGAAAAATGGATTCCACTATAGAGCGTGTTGTTGATATATGCAGAGGAACATTTGCATGTACACACTGCCAGAAAATAGAATATAAGAATGGGTACTCTCTCGTATCATTACAATTAGACACTGGGCGAACTCATCAAATTCGCGTTCATATGAAACATATAGGACATCCACTTCCAGGAGATTTTCTATATAACCCAGATTATTCCATTATTAAACGTCAGGCCTTACATTCACATCGATTAGAATTTACACATCCAATTACAAAAAAGGAACTTCAATTTGAAGTCCCTTTGCCTAATGATATGAATTTGTTTTTCTAAATCTCAAAACATCCATTCCCAACGAATTCCTTTAACAGGGAGTTCATTGGGATATAATCTGTTGGAATACCTACAAAATAATCCAAAAATTTCAATAACCTTTTTGCTTCTAAATATTCTGGACAATCTTTTTCTATTCCAAATAAAATTGGTTCTGCAAATTGCTTTAACACAGCCAACTCATAAATCAGGGCTGAGTTAAACATCACATCTGCTGATTCTTGGAACGGGAAGATATAATCTTCTTCGCCGCGACGCACAGAATTCCACATTCCTATGGTTTTTTTACCAGAAGCTCCTCTTGTTCTTGCATCCCTTACCATTCGTCTAATTAAACGTCCATCTGTAGTTGGTATTCTGTTGTGCTCATCAATATTTAATTGAGTTAATGCACTGATATAAATTTTGTATTTGTTTTCCATTGGCAAATCTCTCGTTAATTCATCATTTAACCCATGAATTCCCTCAATTACCAAAACTTCTCCTTCTTTTAATTTTAACTTATTGCCGTTGTATTCGCGGCAACCTGTTTTAAAATTAAATGTAGGTAATTCCACTTCTTCGCCTTTTAATAAGGACGTCAAATCTTCATTAAACTTATCAACATCAATTGCTTCTAAGCATTCATAATTTGGCATACCATTTTCATCTAATGGAGTTTCTACACGATTCACAAAATAATTATCCACTGCAATTGGATGTGGTATCACACCATTCACTCTAAGCTGCACTGATAATCGATGGGAAAAAGTTGTTTTACCTGAGGATGATGGTCCGGCAATTAAGATGAATTTTTTTTCTTTCATCTTCGCAATTTCACCTGCAATTTCAGCAATCCTCTTTTCTTGTTTAGCCTCTTGTACTAGAATCAATTCGCGCACATCTGATTTTGTAATGCACTCATTTAACTCACCAACTGTATTAATACCTAATATATTCCCCCACTTTATTGCATCGTATTGAACACGGAATAATTTCTCACGCGGTTCAAACGCTGGAACAACTCTCGGTTCTTCTCTTCGTGGCATTTGTAGGACAATCCCTCCTTCAAATGGTATGAGCTGAAACCATTTCAATAATCCTGTAGAAGGAACCATATATCCATAATAATAATCTTCAAAATCATCAATTTTGTAGAGATTCACTCTAGACACTCTTCTATAATTGAATAATTTCTCTTTATCGTTCATTTCATACTCATTAAATAACTGAAGTGCTTCATCTGTATGAACGCTACGTTTCGTAATTGGCAGATCTTTTTCAATCAACTCTTTCATTCGAGCGGTAATTTGGTCAATCACATTTTGATTTATATCTACACGTCCGTTAATTAAAGTATAGTATCCTGTACTTACGGCAAAGAGTAAATTTACATGATCAATCGCTTCTCTACCCAATACATCATAAACAGATTTTATATATAACATTCCCATACTTCGTTTATAAGCTTGAATTCCTAGATTGGTATCTGTTGTAATAAATTCCAACTCACAATCATTTTCTAACACTTTATGAAGTTCTTGTAATTTACCATTTACAAAAAGCAGTACAATATCTTGTTTGTAATTATCTTGAAATTGTCTGGCAATCTCTTGGTATGTGATTCCTTTTTCAAATTTGTATTCTTCTGTTCCAATCCTTACATTAATCTCTAATCGTTCCATACGCACGCTCCTTTAGAATATTTGAAATGGATGATGAATTGCTTCTCCTTTGATTTCTATTCCTTGATCCAGAAATTCTTTTTCTAACAACTTACACATATCAGATACAAATATATGCTCCACTCCGTAGTGCCCTGCATCTAATACAACTAAATCTCTGCTACTACTATCGATTCCATCGTGATGCCCAATGTCTCCTGTTACATAAGCATCTGCCCCTAATTGAATTGCTGTTTCTATGTGACTTTTCCCCGAACCTGGTAATATTGCCACCTTCGAAATCACTTTTTCGTCTTGCGCAAATACCTTAATAGATGATAAGCCAAATGCAGATTTTACATACTCTGCAAATTCTTTTATTTCCATATCTCGTTCTAAAACACCTATTCTTCCAAGTCCTTCTTGCGAGTCCTCTCCGATTACTTCTAAGGGTTCTCTGTCTTGTAACCCTAACAAATCACTTGCTAAATCAGCCATTCGAAGTACGTCATAATTCGTGTGCATTGCATAATAAGTCATATCAGACTGTATCAGACTAAGTACTCTATTGGAAATAAAACTTCTATTATTCACTTGTTTTAATGGCGAGAAAATCAGCGGATGATGGGTAAGAAGTAAATCCGCCCCCCATAGCTTCGCCGCTTCAATAGATGCTTCTGTCACATCTAATGCAACATATATTTTCTGCACTTCTTTGTCATCTCGTCCAACGATTAATCCAACATTATCCCAGCTATACGCTTTGTACAGTGGGATAATCTCTTCTAATCTATTGAATATCTCTATACACTTCATGGGCTACCTCCAGCTCACTTTCTAATATTAATATTCGTTCTCTGATATGGGCCCCCTCTTTTTGGGATAGGCTTTCAATCACTTTCTCTTTTTGAGTAATTTCTCGTTTGATAAATTCACGTAACACCGTATTCTTATTTTTGATCAAAAGTCGACCATAGCGAAGTTCCGCTATAGAATATGGTAAATCCTGTTCAAATATAACTTTCATCATAGGATAGAATTTTCCATCCTCATATATCATATTTTCTTCAACTACCTTCAAGCCTTCTTCTTGTAAATAAAGTCGTACTTTTTCTAATTCTGATTGTGGCTGCAAAATCAACTCATCTATACTATTCCACAATCTTCTATCTTGTTCTAAAATCTTCACAACTAGAGCTCCACCCATTCCAGCTATTATAATTGCATTGACCTCGCTCACTTGAAGCTCTTTCATTCCATTCGATAGCCTTGCTTCTATGAAATCGGATAGATTATAACTAGCAACATGTTGTTTCGCACGTAAAAGGGGGCCCTCATTTACATCCATTGCAAATGCTTTGGAACACTTCCCTGATTGTATCAAGTAAATCGGAATATAACCATGGTCGGTTCCAATGTCTGCAACAACTCTTTCTGGACTTACTAAATCAGCTACCGCTTGTAATCGTCTTGATAATTCCATATACATCCTCTATCTTAATCTAAGTAATCTCTTAATTTGCGACTTCTGCTAGGATGACGAAGCTTTCTAAGGGCTTTTGCCTCAATTTGACGAATACGCTCTCTCGTAACATCAAATTCTTTCCCTACTTCTTCTAATGTACGAGCACGTCCATCATTCATACCAAATCTAAGTCTTAATACTTTTTGTTCTCTGTCTGTAAGAGTATCAAGGACTTCACCTAATTGTTCTTTCAACAAGGCTGCTGCTGCCGCTTCAGCTGGAACTGGAACATTATCATCTTGTATAAAATCACCCAAGTGGCTATCCTCTTCTTCACCAATCGGTGTCTCCAAAGATACTGGTTCTTGTGAGATTTTCAAAATTTCGCGTACACGCTCAACTGGCATATCTAACTCTGCTGCAATTTCCTCTGGTGATGGTTCTCTCCCTAGTTCTTGTAATAACTGTCTTGATACACGAATTAATTTGTTGATCGTTTCTACCATGTGCACAGGAATACGAATCGTTCTCGCTTGATCTGCAATCGCTCTTGTAATTGCTTGACGAATCCACCATGTCGCATAAGTACTAAACTTATATCCTTTATGATAATCGAATTTTTCAACCGCTTTAATCAGACCTAAGTTTCCTTCTTGAATCAGATCTAAGAATAACATTCCACGCCCTACATAACGCTTTGCAATACTTACTACTAGACGTAAGTTTGCTTCTGCCAAACGTTTCTTTGCTTCCTCGTCTCCTTCTTCCATTCTCTGCGCTAGAGAAATTTCTTCTTCTGCTGTAAGAAGTGGTACCTTACCAATTTCTTTTAAATACATGCGGACTGGGTCTTCAATACTTATTCCATCAGGTACTGTTAAATCGATTTTTTCAACATCGATTTCTTCTTCAATTAAATCCCCCTCCTCTAGTTCCTCTGTAGGTTCAACTGTTTCCGTAATTCGAAGTACGTCGATCCCACTCGCTTCCAAAAACGTGTATACTTGCTCCATGTTTTCAGTGTCCAAGCTAAGTTCAGCAAAGGTCTTTTTAACTTCCTCTTCTTCTAAGGTATTTTTTTTCTTAGCTCCTAATGCTACCAACTCTTTTAATTTCTCTTCAAATCTCGCTCTGTTTTCTTCCATCATCACAATAGTGACCTCCATTATTTACTTTTCATTTATTTTTAATCAATAGAAATTTGCATTTTTTCAAGTTCTTCTAACTTTCGCTTTCCTATCATGATATCTTGTAATCCTTGGATATCCATAGGATCTAAGGATTTTGTAGCATGCTCCACACTATATCTTTTAACTTTGATAATTGTGTCTTTTAGTGCTTTTCTCTGTTCATCTTTTGTTGATATTTCTTTGATCTCCGTATGAAATAAACTTGCAACTTCTCTATGTTCGTCTTCATCCGTAAAGTAGCTAATAATCTTGGCAGGATTTACACTCCCATCTTCGTATTGCTTATACAAGAATTCTGCTACAGTTTGATACAATGCTAATGTGAAATCACTAGGTTGTATATATTTCTTAACCTGTCTAAATATAGCATCATTGGATGTAATCCATGTTAACAATATTTTCTGGGATTGCACACCTTTATCTTCTTTCGGTTTTTTATTATCTGCCGAAGATCTTATTTTTTCTGGCATCTTAATCAACCCTTTACTAACTGCCGTCTTCGAAACTAATTTTCGTAGACTATCAGGATTGATACGATACTCAATTGCAACTGCCTCAATGTAATTGTTTCTCTCTAATTCTTCTTCAAATTCAATGAGTTTAGCTGCAACCTCATTATAAAATGCTGTTTTTCCTTCTGGAGAATGCATGTCATAATCTCGTTCTAAAACCTCTACTGTATACATAAATCCATTCCTAGCACGTCCTATACATCCTTCAAATCCCTCGGCTCCTTCCGCCTTAATGTATTCATCTGGGTCTTTGTATGGGTCCATACGTACTACCTTTGCAGATACACCTGCTGCCCTTAATATAGGCACTGCTCGAAGAGCCGCCCGTGTACCAGCGTCATCACTATCATAAGTCAAGTACACTTCCTTAACATAGCGCTTAATCAAAGAAGCTTGTCCAGAAGTAAGGGCTGTTCCAAGTGTGGCCACAGCATTTGTAAATCCTGCTTGATGAAGTGCAATCACATCCATGTACCCTTCACAGATAATAAAGTACGGCTTTCTCGAAGTCCTTGCTCGATTCAATCCATATAGATTTCTACTCTTATCAAAGACAATGGTTTCTGGTGAATTTAAGTATTTCGGTTTCCCGTCCCCCATTACACGTCCACCAAAGCCGATTACACGATTGTTAGTATCCATAATTGGGAACATTACTCGATTCCAGAATTTGTCATACATTCCCTGTTTTTCATCCACATTTACAAGGCCTGATTGTTTAATCACTTCATCCTGATATCCTTTTAACTTCAAATAATTATACAAGTCATTACTATATTTATTGGAATAACCTAAGCCAAATTGCAACATGGTATCAGTCGTTAATTCTCTTCCAGTTAAATACTTATATGCGATGGCTCCAGATTCAGTTTTTAGCTGCGCATAAAAATATTTTGCTGCTAATTTATTCATTTCCAATACGATTGTTTTCAAATTCTGCTTTTCTTTTGCTTCCTTAGAATACTCTATCTCCGGCAATGTAATACCAGCACGATCCGCTAGCATTGCAAGCGCTTCTGCAAATGAATAATTCTCATATTCCATAATAAAGGTAAATACATTTCCCCCTGCTCCACATCCGAAGCAATAATACATTTGCTTTTGCCTGCTCACGGAAAAAGAAGGTGATTTTTCATTATGAAATGGACACAGTCCAAAGTATGAGCTCCCCTTCTTTTGTAGTCGTACATAGCTAGAAATTACATCGACAATATCATTCCGACTTCTTACATCTTCTACGATTTCCTCTGAATAATACATGATTTCTCTCGCTTTCCAATTAGATAGGATTTCTCCCTATAAGTTATATTCTGTGAAGAAACTGAATTTCCTTTAAATTTTCCAAGATTTTGGAATAAAAATTTCTCCAAAGATTTTTACTGAATAAGGATCGGTCATTCCTGCAATGTAATCACATATAATTTGTTCTTTTTCTGTACGGTTATATTCTATTTTTTGATAGTATGATGGTGGCAAAGCTTGAGGCTTTCGTTCAAAGTACTGATATAGTTCCGTCACCATTTGGATTGCCTTTTTTTCTTCTCTTTTTGCCTCAGAATTGGTATAAACATGTTCAAACATGAACTTCCTCATATTCTTAAACTCTTGCTCAATTTCTCTAGACATCCTTATACCATTTATTCCCATACTTTCGGTTATTATATTGTTAATCAAAGTATTTAATCTCGCATTGGTGGTTTTCCCAAGGACTTCTCTCACTGATGCTGGCAAATCCATTTCACTTATAATCCCACCCCGAATGGCATCATCTATATCATGGTGTAAGTATGCTACCTTATCAGCGAGGCGAACAATTTTCGCCTCTAGTGTTTGGGGCTTCCCACTGGTTTGGTGATGTAGAATTCCATCTCGTACTTCTTTTGTTAGATTTAAGCCTCTGCCTGCTTTTTCAATATGCTCCACTACTCGTACACCCTGTTTCGCATGCTCAAATCCATTTGTCATAACCATATTAAGGGCACGTTCTCCTGCATGTCCAAAAGGAGTATGTCCTAGGTCATGGGCAAGTGCAATGGCCTCTACTAAATCTTCATTTAATTGCAATGCCTTGGCAATTGTCCTTGCCGTCTGTGATACCTCTAATGTGTGGGTAAGTCTGGTTCGATAATGGTCACCACTAGGAAATAAAAAGACTTGTGTCTTTTGTTTTAATCTTCGAAATGATTTGCAATGGAGAATTCGATCTCGATCTCGCTGAAATGCTGGACGTAGGTCACAAGGCTTCTCCTCTCGTTCTCGTCCCAATGTTTGACTGCTTAATGTAGCAAATGGACTTAAATTAGATAATTCTCTTTCTTCTAACTGTTCTCTGATTGTCATACCATCCCTCCAATTATCAAGTTTTGATTCATCTATCTCTTCTCACATCACTCTATGTTTTTTCTTATCAATATACTATCATTTTTATGATTATATGACAAGGAAACCGCCCCATTTTTCGCTGTTTCATAACATAGAATCCCTCTAGATTTTAATCGTTCCATTACTTCCTTATGGGGATGTCCATATATATTATCTACTCCAGCTGACAGAAGAGCAATGCTTGGCTTCACAACTTCCAATAATTCCTCTGGTGTAGAAGAGTTAGATCCATGGTGTGCTACTTTTAATACATCATACCTATTTCTTTGTTTTAGTAATTCTATTAATTGTTCTTCGCTCTCACCTTCTATATCGCCTGTGCACAGCATAGCAAAGTCGTGGTAAGTTATCGACAATACCATGGAACTTTCATTTCCAAGTTCTCCTTGGTAATTGGACATTGGATATAAATACGAAATTTCTACACCATTTTCTTCTATTATCGCGCTCTCATTCATTGTTGCCACTGGGATTTCATATTGCATAGCCACTTGTCTTACCTCATACAGTGCTTCATCATGAAAAGGAATATCTGCTAATATTACTTGCTTAATTCTAATTCCTACCTCTTGCCTTCCCATCATTTCCATAATTCCACTTAAGTGATCCTTATCACCATGACTAATAAATACATAATCAATTACACTTACTCCTAGCGATCTTAAGTATGGCTCTATTCTATATTTTGCCACCTCTTTTTGATCCGTACTGCCACCATCAATTAAAAATGTAGTCCCATCTGGTGTTCTTATGAAGATACAATCACCTTGTCCAACATCAATCATTGTGACTAGTAGTTGATTAGTAGGAGGTTTAATCCATAGTAGCCCACCTATGATAAAAGCGGAAATTATTATCATGATATACTTTTTTTTATCTTTGCATTTTCGTTTTTCAAGATAATTAATATAATACATTTGCCCTAGAAGTAGTAAGTAATATAGTAGAATCATAAGCACCCATGGAGTTCCTGAAATAGCACGGCTCCACCATAGCTGGCTAACGCTATCGCTGATTACTTGAATCAGGTCTAATAATTTTCCTGCTAGCATCAATACTGATTCACCACCAAAGGGAAAAACAACTGATATTAGTAATCCACATAGGGCAATGCCTAACAATATTGTCATCATTGGAATCACGAGTACATTGACTATTACAGAGTAGGGAGATGCTTCAAAGAAGGAAACGAGAATCACTGGCAATAGCATTTGCTGAATTCCGATTGTCACTGCTAATCCTTCCCCCATTTTTAGCATAATTTTATTTTTTATCCCCATTTTTCTCACTACTAATACCCACTTGGGAACAATATAAATAACAGCGAGAATCGCCCCGAAAGAAAGCAAGAATCCTCCCTCTAGTAAGTTCATTGGATTATAAAGTAGAATACAAAGTGCGGCTACTGCCAGACTTGTTAGCCTATGATAGATTCGCCCTGTCACATCTGCGCCTAACTTCATTCCAAACATAACACCTGCGCGAATTGCGGACACCCCTAATCCTGTTAGTGTAATATAGGCTAACAGGATGATACTCGCAGTTAGAGCTGCTATTTTAAAAGATCCTGTTATCCTTCGAAGTAACTGATAAATTCCAATACTCAAAATAGAAATATGTAATCCTGAAATTGCAAAAATATGCCCGATTCCAATTTTTTGATACCATTCTTTTTGATCTGGATCCATTTCTCCCTTCTCTCCAAATACAATGGCCGATAGAATTCCACCATTTTTCTGACCTAGTATATGGATTAATTGTTCCACTCCATTTTGTCTTAGTTCCTGTAATTTGTTTCGAACAAAAAACGCTTTGGGGTCAGTAACTGTAATTTGATGTGCATTGACTATCGCTACTACACCTTGACCTTGATAATAACTTCTAGGATTGAAGTTCCCTGGATTTCTTGCCACATCAAAATACTCTATTTCCCCTTGGGCATGGATTTGATTTCCTAGAAGTAGTGGAACAAATTCCTTACTTTTAATCTGCCATCTATATTGCTCCCCTTGAATATAAATGTATTGGCTATAAGCCTTTTCCTCAATTTTATATACTATGCCGTTCACTTCCACCTTACTACTCTCACTTATCACTTCTAATTCTTCTGGTATTTTAATAAATGTCCATTGAAAACCATGGATTAGAATCAATAGTAGCGTGATATATAGAACTGATATGACACATATGATTGGTCTACCTTTCATCAGTTTACCCGAATCTGTTCTTCTATTTTTGTATATACTCCTGCTTTTATACCTGAGATATTCTGGATGTCTTGAATTTTTTGAAATGGTCCTTGCTCTTCTCTGTACTGTATGATGCTTAATGCTTTTGCTTCTCCAATTCCTGTTAGCGTCATCAATTCTTCCATGCTCGCTGTATTGATATTCACCTTATTTATCCCTCGATTTGACTGCCCATCCTCCTTTATTTCCTCTATCTCTCCGGCTTCTATTTCTTGGATTGTAGGTACGTAGAGTCTCTGTCCATCCACTACTTTTTCTGCCAAATTCAAATAATTTTTTGCCGCATCTTCTCGATAAAAACCTGCTAATGCTACAACTTCTTCGATACGACTATTTTCTGGAACTTCATAAACTCCTTCTTTGTTAATGGCACCACAAATATACACTGCGACATACGTTATTGGTTTCTGCTCAGTAGCTGGATCCGTTTTCCTATTATCTTTTTCTTGATTGGATTCTTCTTGACTTGATGTTTCTTGACTTGATGTTTCTTGACTTGATATTCCTTGAAGTGAAATTTCTTCTAGCCCTGATTCTTTCTTCTTACCACATCCCTGTAGTAAAAAAATAAGAATCAAAAACACTAGAAGGACCTTAGATTTTTTTGTTATAACTTGCATTTCTCATCTACCTCATATTTGATAGAAAAGCCCTCATGCTTATTACTCCAATTATAGAAAATGCATTGAAAAAGTGCAATCTTATTTTCAAAATTTCGTAACCTTTAATATTTAACACCATTTATGAGTCGCCTCATATCTGCTTATTCGTTCTTTTGCTTGCTTCGTAATTGTCTCATCAAAACCAAATAGTTCTAACAATGCTATTGCATTCCTTGTTGTCGAGATACCGCTATGTAACTTATAGTCAAATGATAAAATTCCATCTTCCACTGTTTCTTGAAAATAATACATTTCATATAAGGGGTGTAGTGTTTGTGTTAATTCAATGTCGTGAGTTGCTCCAAGACAAAGAAGATTACCTTCTAAGAATGCAGTCATGACTTCTGTTGCTGCCGCAACTCGTTCAATTGTATTAGTGCCACGAAATATTTCATCTACAAAACATATTGTAGGAATCTCTTTTCCTCTTTCATTTAACATACGTTTAATTGCTTTCATTTCTGCTATGTAATAACTGTCTTTCATTTTAATATTATCACGCAGAGACATTGCTGAATAAATCTGGAAGATAGGACCTTGGTATGATTTAACTAAACAAGTACATATTGTCTGTGATAATAGAACATTCAGTGCTACCATTTTCAAAAATGTAGATTTCCCAGATGCATTTGATCCCGTTATCAAAGCTCCCCGCTTCACATAAATGGTATTAGGAATTGCTTGATCTAGAAGCGGATGGCATCCTTCTACTATTTCTAATTCACTGCCCTCTTCATGCATTGGGATAGTATAGTTATCTAAACTCTCTCGATATGATGCAATAACGATCATACTCTCTAAGTATCCTATTTTTTCAATTAATCCTTCTATCTGTTCCTGTTTCGCTCTTAACTGTTTCGATATAAAATAGAGTTGAATCATATCAAAATGAAACATCGCTTTTAAGAACTCGAATATTGTTGATTCCAATGAATTTCCGTTTCCTGATGCAGCAACCCAACGTACCATTCGCAAGCTCTTGTGTACATCCTTTTGCTCTTCTTTTAATAGATGGAAAAATCCTGATTGAATCGTCCATTTCATTTTTCCAATCGTTCTTGCTGATTTTTCCAAGCATACCAGTCGTTCTAACACTTCTGGAGTATATGCTCCATTTGATTTTTTAGCATAATATGTGATAAAGTTCACCATTACTACACCTATAGTTATCGAAAATTCTCCTGTGAACAGAGCAAAAATCAAACTCCCGATCATAAGAATTGTGGCTAAAAAGGATGTCACTGGAACTTTCATCTGTTCCATCAAAGCTCTTACCACTGTATAGTAAGTACGCTCTTGTTGCTTTTTTCCATTTTTAATACATTCTAGCTGTACACTTTCTCTTATTTCTTTATTTTCTTGAAAATACTGAATAAACTCTTTTTTCATTTCGCAATCTATCTGCTCAACCACCGGATTACGTAAGATATAATGTAAATAGGACTCTCCCATCCACGAGAATGTGGTATTCATCTTGATGTACACCTCATCCATATCGAGGTCATTCCATGTGATATCATCTAGTGTAGTTCCATGTATATCTGTGTAATCCCGTAGGTAATTTAATCTATCTGCGGTCATTCCAATCTCGTTACATTGACCATAGCGCTTTCGAATCATCTCTAGTTTTCTTGCTTTCATAGTATTCCCTTCCCAATTTAATCTAGTAACTATTCCCACTCCTAACCCCTATCATATCATACTACATTATCTATTCCATCATTTTTTCGATTGTTTTCCTAATTATCTTTCGATATAATAGCAATATATTTATAATACATTTTTTAATATGATTCTCAATGGAAAGGATTACCTATGCACAAACCTAATTTTCGTAAAGATGAAATTCGTCGCTGCTTTCTCCGAAGCTTATGTGTGGCACTATTTCTCTTGATAGCCTCCTTGATGGTTCATCTTATTGACAACACTATTTGGATGACTTCTATTGCAGCTTCTGCATTTATTGCATTCACTTTTCCGGAAGCACAATCTGTACGCCCTATTGTAATTATGGGTAGCTACTTTTCTGCATGTCTCTGCGGTATATTGACTGCCATGCTTACGCCATTAGTTACAAACATTGCTCATTCCACTCTAGTACTTAGTGTGACTGCAGTTTTTTTTACAACACTATTAATGACTATTTTTGATTTTGAACACCCTCCGGCTGTCGCACTGTCTGTCGCAATCGTTCTAACTGACACACCTGTCAAATTGGCTTTTGCTTCTTTTTTATGTGCCATAATCTTATGTATCATCAAAGTACCTTTAACCCATTTGATCCTAAGAAACAAGGGAATTTCTTAAGACGCAACAATCCCTTTTGGCATGCTTGACAATAGCTTATATTTTCTTGTACTATAAAGGATAGACTGTAAAAATTAAAGATTATGTAAGACAAGGAGAAATAAATGAGTATATTAAATGTAGAACATCTCACTCACGGTTTTGGTGATCGTGCAATCTTTCAAGATGTTTCTTTTCGTCTCTTAAAAGGAGAACATATTGGGCTTGTTGGTGCAAATGGTGAAGGTAAATCAACCTTTATGAACATTATTACTGGTTCCCGTCAACCTGATGAAGGTAAGGTAGAATGGGCAAAAAATGTACGTGTTGGATATCTTGATCAACATACTGCCTTAGATAAAGGCATGACAATTCGTGATGTACTAAAGTCAGCATTTGCCTATTTATTTGAAATGGAAGAGGAAATGAATCGCATCTGTGAACGCCTTGGTGACGTGGATGAAGAAGAAATGATGAAATTGATGGATGATCTTGGCACTATTCAAGATACACTTACCCTTCATGATTTCTATATTATTGACTCTAAGGTTGAAGAAGTTGCACGTGCACTCGGACTACTTGATGTAGGTCTTGAAAAGGATGTGACCGATCTAAGTGGGGGACAACGTACAAAAGTCCTTCTTGCCAAACTATTATTAGAAAAACCTGAGATTTTATTGCTTGATGAGCCTACAAACTACCTAGACGAACAACACATCGAGTGGTTAAAGCGTTATTTAAATGAATACGAAAATGCTTTTATATTAATTTCACATGATATACCTTTCTTAAATAGCGTAATCAATCTTATCTATCATATGGAAAATCAAGAATTGAATCGTTATGTTGGTGACTATGATAAATTCCAAGAAGTTTATGCTGTTAAGAAATCCCAACTAGAGGCTGCATATAGAAAGCAACAACAAGAAATTGGTGATTTAAAAGATTTCGTTGCCCGCAACAAGGCTCGTGTTTCTACTCGTAACATGGCCATGTCTCGTCAAAAGAAATTAGATAAAATGGATATTATTGAATTGGCTGCTGAAAGACCGAAGCCAGAATTTAATTTCCGCTACGGAAAAACACCTAGCAAATATATCTTCCAAGCAAATGATCTTGTTATTGGATATGATAAGAAAGAACCACTTTCAAGTGCCCTATCTATTTCCATGGAGCGTGGTCATAAGATCGCCTTAGTTGGTGCAAATGGAATTGGAAAATCCACCCTACTCAAGAGTATTTTAGGATTGATTAATCCTCTTAGCGGAACTGTCGAATTAGGAGAAAATCTTGAAATTGGATATTTCGAGCAGGAGGCAAAGGGAGAAAATCGTAATTCTGTAATTGATGAAATCTGGCAAGAATTCCCTTCTTATTCACAGTATGAAGTTCGCTCTGCTCTTGCTAAATGTGGATTAACTACAAAACACATTGAAAGTCAATTCCGTGTTTTAAGTGGGGGAGAACAGGCTAAAGTTCGTTTATGTAAATTGTTAAATCGTAATACAAATATCTTATTACTTGACGAGCCAACAAACCATCTGGATGTAGACGCAAAAGAAGAATTAAAACGAGCACTTCTTGACTATCGTGGTAGCATTTTATTAATCTGCCACGAACCTGAATTCTATCGTGATGTAGTTTCAGAAGTGTGGGATTGCTCAAAATGGACTACTAAAATCTTATAATTATTTCTACATAAATCATAACAGCGCTCAAATTCGTATTAGCATGAATTTGAGCGCTGTTATTTTAGGTTTGCAATTTATAATCCAAATGTATTTTCTTTTTTGGCATATGTAATTTAGAACTGCCATTTTTTCTCTGAAAGAGTAAAAATTCCAATACCACTGTAAAATATCTATGTGATAAAAATAAGGTTAATAGAACCCCTGAAAGTAAAATAGCATCAGCTTCTAAATATGTATCGATATTTAATAATAGATCTGTATTATGCTTCAAATATGCAACAATTAGGCCATGAAATAGATAGATTTGCAATGTCCGTTGTCCCATGTAACTAAATGGTAGCCGTCTATTTGATATAATACTCAATATGAAAAGTGTAATTCCAAATCCAAACACGTAGAATAGCATTCTAAGAATACCTCCCTCTATCATAGTTTGTTGTAAGTATTCATAGTTGTAGCGACCATATAGGGTTTTCACAGGTAATGTAGTCAGAATACCTGTCATAATTGCTGTTACACTAAGGAATATAGTTCCCCACAAAAAGTATGTTCTATATTTAGACTCTCGTATTCCTATGGTATGCTCTTCTGTCCATTTATATCCAAGTATGAAGAATGGGAGAAAAACAATTATTCTAGGTATTGACAAGTAGTTACTTGACATATCTGAAAAACCGATTAAAATACCTCCTACAATGCTCATTGGCAGATGATATGGGACTTTCACAATATATGGTGTTACTATTTTCCATACAAATAATGCAAGCAAATACCATAGTGTGAATTTCGGGTATAGCAAATACAATTTTGTTTCCTTCCCTAATATGTAGATATAAAGGAAGTAATAAATTACCTCAAATACTAAATAGGGTATCAATAATTTTTTACACACATCAATTAACTTCATTTTCTTTTTTGAAAAGTATCCTGAAACAAATATAAATGCTGGCATGTGGAAAAATGAAATTCCCCATTTTATATAAAACAGTAATTCATTATTCTTATACGTCAAATCTATTAGATGACTAATCACTACTGTGATAATTAGTATAGTCTTATAATTATCCCATACGTAATCTCTTGTTTTTTCTTGCATTTTCATAAATCCTCCTTTGAAAGCGAAAATTTATCATACTAAATTTGTCCACTAAAGGCAAGTTTTTTTGACATATGCGATTAATCTTAAGATTTTATTCACTATATTCGTTAGGAATTTGTCTATTATTGCATATAATATTCATATTTACAACGTAACTCCTTTATCACGTTTTTACTTTACTACACCGGCTTTCCCTTTTCTATTTTATATGATAAAGTATATAGGCTATTGAATTCTCAGATACGAATAACTCGTATTATACATTTATAACAAATCATATATTACGGAGGATACCATATGTCTAATAAACAAATATGGAAAATTATAAATATTCTTTTAATTCTTGCAGGTAATGCAATCTATGCGCTAGGCTTAGTTGCTTTTGTACTTCCGAACAAATTAATAACTGGTGGATCAACTGGCTTGGCATTGACATTTCACCACTATTTTGATATTCCAATTTCTGCCTTTGTACTTATTTTCAATATTATAATGTTTGCAGTTGGTGGTTTTATACTTGGCAAAAAATTTGCATTCACCACTTTAATTAGTACCTTCTTCTATCCACTTATTCTTGATGTATTCCAAAATATCCCTGCGTTATCTGGATTAACACAAGATCGTATGCTCGCTACCATTTGCGGTGGTATTCTAATTGGTTTTGGAATTGCTATCGTTATTCGCGCAGGCGCTTCTACAGGTGGTATGGATATTCCGCCATTAGTATTAAACAAGAAATTCGGGATTGCCGTTTCTGTTTCTCTTTACATATTTGACGTTACTATTCTGCTATTACAAATGAGTTATTCAGATATAGAAGAAATCATTTATGGAATCATTTTAGTACTTGTATATTCTGTTGTTCTTGATAAAGTACTTCTTCTTGGAAGTTCTAAAACTCAGGTACAAATTATTAGTAATCAGACCGAAGCAATTAACGAAGCAATACTAAACGGTATTGATCGTGGAACAACTTTACTACATGGTGAAACTGGATTTTTGCGCAATGAGCAATCTATCATCCTTACAATTATTTCAAATCGTGAATTAATTAAATTAAAACAAACTATAAAATCAATTGATCCCAATGCTTTCATGGTAATAAGCCATGTGAACGAAGTAAAAGGCAAAGGATTTTCCAGATCAAAAAAATATCAAACAAAGGTGCAATCTAATTAAACTTCAAGGATTTCTTTCACATATTCAATTGTACCATTTACTAGATCTTTGCTTCCACTCAAGCGAATAGCCATAAAGTTCTCGTCGGGCACTTCAAATGGTGCAGAAATTTTGAATTCACTTGCTGGCATATATCCAATACGTGGATAATACTTTTCGCTCCCTAGTACAACAATTACGTCATAGCCCAACTCTTTAGCTACTTCGTGCCCCTTCTTAATCAAGGCTGTTCCTACACCTTTTCTCTGAGCATTTGGAGATACAGAAAGTGGTGCAAGTGCTAATCCATCGACTTCTCCTATTTTTGCCTTTGTAAAAATAATGTGTCCACATAAGATTCCAGAATTATCTACTGCAACTAAAGATAATTCTGGAATGAATCCAGCACTATCCCTTAGTTTCTTCACAAGTTTATATTCATTTCCATCTGTATGTTCTGCGGTTTCAAAAGCAAGTTTCACCAATTGTTCTACTGTTTCATAATCTTTTATTTCTTCTTGTCTTATTGTTATCATAATTCAACTCTCCTATTTTCTTAATCTTGTATCATTTCATTAGAAGTCACTGGTTATCTTATTATATAGTTAGCTTATATACTTGTCAAAAAAACACACATTACAAATCATTCCTTATGGTTCGATTTGTAATGTGTGTTTTATAATTAGTTCGTTGGAATATATTCCATAATACTGTTAATTCCGATATCTAATCCTAAGAACATCCAGATTACTAACAAGATTGACCAACTGATTAAGAATGCGATTGAGTATGGTAACATCGTAGAAATCAATGTTCCAAAAGATGCTTTCTTATCATATCTTTGTAGATATACAATAATCATTGCAAAGTATGACATAAGTGGTGAAATAATGTTTGTTGTTGAATCTCCTATTCTATATGCAAGTTGTGAGAATTCAGGGCTAATTCCTAATTCCATTAGCATTGGTACAAATACCGGTGCCAAAATTGCCCATTTTGCAGAAGCAGAACCCATGAATAAATTAATGAATGCTACAATCACAATAAAGATTAGAATCAAGATGATATCTGGTGCATTTAATACTTTTAAGAAATCTGCTCCTGTTACAGCTAAAATTGTTCCTAAGTTTGAATAATTAAAGAATGCAATAAACTGTGCTGCAAAGAATACTAAAACTAAATATCCTGACATTGCACCAAATGATTCTGTAATCATTCCCATTACATCAGCATCTGTCTTAATTTTTCCAGCAACTTTACCATAAATATATCCTGGTATAAAGAATACGATTACGATAATTGGCACAATTCCTGCTCCTAAGAAAATAGTTTCTCCTAAAATGAAGTATAATCCAACTGTTAAAGCGATTGAAAGTAGAACTCCAAACATTGCACACTTAAGTGCTTTTTTCTCTACATCTGTAATTTCATCAAATGTCCCTTTGAAGTCACCTGTGTATGTTCCTAAACGTGGTTCTACAATTTTTTCTGTTACAATTGTTCCTACGATTGTAATTAAAAATGTCGAAACAATCATAAACCAATAATTTCCTAATACTTCTACTGTATAGCTAGGATTAATAATATTTGCTGCTTCCTGTGTTAAACCTGCTAGAAGTGGATCTAAAGAGCTTGGTAATAAGTTAGCAGAGAATCCACCTGATACTCCAGCAAATGCTGCTGCCAGACCCGCAATTGGATTTCTTCCAAATGAGATAAAAATCATTGCCGCAAGTGGCGGTAATACTACATATCCAGCATCAGATGCAACGTTTGAAATTACTCCCAAGAATACTACCATCATTGTTACTAATCTTTTTGGTGTTCCACTTGCAACTACACGTAAAGCTGTTGCGATAAATCCAGAACGTTCTGCCACACCAATACCAACAAGTGCAACTAAAACTGTTCCTAACGGTGCAAATCCTGTAAAGTTCTTAACTAGATTGCTGAAGATATATTGAATCCCTTCAACTGACAATAATGATTTGGCAGAAGCTGTCACTTCTTGAACTTGGAATACATCGTCGACCTTTACAAGTCCTTCGTATGTAACTGACCATCCTAATAGAGAACCAATTACTGAAACTCCTGCAATGATCAATGACATAATTAGAAATAAAGTACCAGGATGTGGCAATTTATTTCCAACTCGTTCGATGACATTTAAAAAGCCACCCTTTTTTTGTTCATTCATAAATAAACCTCCATTTATTATTTGCTTTACAAACTATAGCATACTTAAAAGTTTTTGTAAATATTAAGAAATACTTATTTTTCAAATAATAATGTGTTACTTTTTATTTATTTATTCTTATGAACCAAGAAAATAGACAATAGTTTTGCTAAATACTTCAAACTATTTAATTCTTTTGGAGACCAAACTCTAAAATCCGTACAATCATCTAATCCTAAAAAGAGACGTACAAAATCTTTTTCGCGAATTTGCGAGTGAATGAATGACTTAATGTCTTGCTCATCCATTAATTCAAAAGCCCCTTCTGCTTTCAATACATTCAAATCATTGCTATAGATTATTCCTTCATCATCTGCATCACGGAAGAAATCTTCAAGCGCCGCTGCTGATATATTCTGCAAGCTATCTATCTCTGGGTTAATTCCGTCTTCGCACCATTCATACGTATTATTATAAGTAGCACCATCATCAAAACTTTCAAAAATATATGATCTATCTGCCTCATATTTACGTCCAATGCATTGTAGCGCCATTTGAAGTGATAATTCAAAATCATTCGTTTCAAACAATAAATTGAATACATCTGTAATAATATCTGAATCAAAATATGCATCTGCTGCTCGCCCAGCATTCTCTAGTATGGTGCGGTTCTTCATTGTACCTTCTGCCATTTCATTTGAATACATTGTAAAGCAATCTTTGCCTTTTAATTTTGATTGATATAGTGCTTTGTCTGCTGAAACATAGAGTTCATCAAACTTTTTACCGTCATATGGAAATCTTGCAATTCCAATACTACCTGATACCTTGTATTCACGACTTGCACCTTTATATGTATTGGAAAATGCTTCCAATATTTTATTGGCTTTTTCTTCAATGATTTCTCTGTTTTTCAAATTTTTCGCCAAGACAATAAACTCATCACCACCAATTCGACCAATAATATCATCTTGTCGAAAGCATGCTTTCAATTTGGCTGAAACCTCACGTAGAACCACATCACCAAAATGATGTCCTAGATTATCGTTTACCGCTTTAAAATTATCGATATCAATAATAAAGAGTAGCGATTCATTTACACCACTTTGATGTAGATGATCTGTAATCATATTTTCAGCCGTAATCTTATTGTAACATCCTGTTAGCAAATCAGTATTTGCTCTATTTTCAAGTGCTTTTTCTTCATCTATGTCTGAGGCAGTTCCAATAATAGTCACAATTTTTCCATTTTTCGTTAATGCCGTATTATATTTAACGCGATAAAATTTGTATTCACTTCCAAGAACACGGATTTTTAAATCATAAAAAATTTGATACCCTGACAAAGCACTTTCTACCATATTATTAAATACGTCTATAAAATCATGATGAACAATTCCATTTTCAATAAAATACTCTGGGAATTTCACAGCATTATTTAACCCTACGGAAGTACTTGCTTCACCACCATAAAATGTGATCATACCCGTTCTTAAATCCCAGTAAAATACCTTTTCATCAATGAAGTTAAATATATTATTCATGAAAGAATGTCCACTTATTTGATTGGTAAAATAACTTTCGATATTATTCTCTTGTGTGTGATTAATAATGGTAGGGCTCAAATCCTCTGTAAAAGCAACTACAACTGAATCTTCTCCCTCAATCACTATTTTTTTTAATGTGATATCACAAAAAATTTCTTGATTTTTTGCATTCGAATGTAGCCATAAAAATTTGGATTCGCCTGTTTCAAAAGCCCTGTCAATATGTAATAAATATTCTCTAGTACCTGTTGTTTGTGTTGGTTGTGTCATAGGAGAAAAGCGTTCAAATTGACTGATAATATCATCTTCATATTTCACACAAAATAGACGCATTGCTGCCTTATTCACAAAAATCATTTGCTTTTCTTTCGACCAAACAGTAGTTGCTACTGGCGAAATATTATAGCTCATATCAAATGATAACTTGTCGTACCCCTTCATACTCTCTTTCCTCACTTTATACTTTTTTTCTTTTATTTATTTTTTGTTTATTTTTATACATGTATCAATTATATATGAACTAAGATATTTTTGCAAACCGATATTTGAATCTTAAGAATTTTTATTATTCAAATAGTTATACATGTAATTTCTTCTGAAGTTCTTTGAACAAAACATTTTTCTTAAATATAAGTATATATGTAGCAAGTAAAAATGACGATGTTATGCAGACAACTGGCCATACCCTATTAAGTGTAGGGTTAAGCAGAAATATAATTACTGGCAACATTCCAAAAATTGCCAAATTAAATAAATATGTCACATAATTTCTTACATTTATTTTTTGAAATTTGATTATCATAAGTGCGACACTTATTACGGTTAATGTTGTGATTGGTATTACATATTCAATAGACCATCCTGCAAATCCCGTAATCAAATCTGCGGCCAATGTAATGACACTTACAATAAGCAACTGCATCGATGCATTTTTTAACAAATTGGTCCGTTTTTTAAAGCCTATTGTTCCTGAAAGCCACATTCCTGCAACAATTCCCATCCCCCAGAGTGACCACATTCGCTCAGGTGTTAGTAAAATGTTCATCATAACCAATAGCGTAGCAATTACGATAGCTGTAAAATTTAAACTTTTTTGAAAATAGAATTCCTTCTTTTGTTCTTCTTGAATTTCTGGATACTTTCCTTCTGTATATTCTATAGCCAAACCACAATCTTTTAAAATTCGAAAGAAATTTCGTTGTACATTTTGACTTTCAAAATATGATGTAAAATTCAATACCATTCTATTTTGAAACGAGCACATACAAAGTTCTACTTTGTGAGTACTTGTTAATACTCCGAATTGATGAATATAGGTTTCATATTCAGGTGGCATTTTCACTACACTCATGTTTGAGAATATAGCGGTCATATCACGTACTGTTTTTGTGAATACCAATTGAATTCCTAAATTCTTTACCTCAAGAGGTGTTAGGCGCAATAAAGGATGTTTTTCTAATCTCGTATATTCGTTCATACGACCTTCCATTTTTTCCTTTGTTAGTTCCTCGTCAAAATATCTTTTTACCGATCTGATTACTGCCTCAAGCGTATGATCTTCTTCTACTCCAAAGTGATAGCCAGGCTCGATAAATCCGAAAAAATTTAACATGGATTTTGATGGAAAGAAGTTGCGCAAATTGACTGGTAGCATCAATACAACTGGTTTCTTTGTTTGTCTTACGTGCATTTCTTCATGTATCGCACATAGCAGTACGGCTGATAGAAACACTGAAATCGACACCCCATACTCTTTTGCTTTTGCCAAAGCAGCTTTTGTTTCTATTACGCCCTCCATTACTTGCAACACATCAAATTCGGATTTAATCCCCCTAATTTGATGTGCACCTTGGTATTTTTTTGCTCGTCTCATTGGATTCTTATCATAATATTTGCTAAAACTATCATCTTCATGATCTTCTGTTGTATATTCACTTGGTTGCAATTCAATATTTTCCAATCCAGATTCTTTGTGTGTGATATACAAATAATTTTTCACTAATTCACGCAGAAATTCAGTGGCTCCCGTTCCATCTGTTAATACGTGAAACACTTCGAAATTAATACGCTTCTTATAATAGTTTACACGGAATAAATATTTGATTCGGTCGCTTGTGTATAATTGGCTACAAGGAGATTTGTTTTCCTCTTTCACAATCGGCAAATATTCGTTATGTTCCAAATAATACCAAAATAGACCTCGTCGCATTACCGACTTGAATAGGGTGTATTTATTAAGTGTGATTTCTAACGCTTCTTGCAAATTTTCACGAACAACCTCTTCTTTTAATTCACAATAAAAGCGAAATACTTTTGTATTTCGTTTACTAGCCGTTGCAGGAAATACCTTTGCTGCATTATCTAATTTTCTCCATTTTTTAGAGGATTTTTCTAATTTATCGCTCATATATTACTCCTTTAAAAATCGCTCAGTAAGGTACAAAGTTTCCCGAATTCCTTTTGAATATATTCCCACTCCAAAAAAACCATGTATTACATCCCGAATTCGATAAATTTGTACTTTGATATTATTTTCTCTTAACTTCGCACCATATGCTTCTCCTTCGTCTCGAAGAGGATCATATTCAGCCGTGATAATTAATGTATCTGGCATCTCTTCTAGATTATCAGACAAAATCGGCGCAAAATATGGGTTCTCTCTGTCACTTTCTGCATTTTGATATAATTCAACATAATCTGACATTTGTCCTGCCGTTAACATAAATGACTCCCCCTTCGTATGCACAGATTCAAAAGGCGAACTTTCACTGTAATCATTATTAACCACTGGATATAAGAGGATTTGATTTTGGGGATAAGGCTCGCCACGATCTCGCGCCATCATACAACTCACAGTTGCAAGATTGCCACCTGCACTGTCTCCCATAATTGTAATATTGTCTGTATTCAGTAAGAAAGTAAATTCGTCCTTACACAAAGCTTGCATGACGGCATAACAATCGGTAAGACCTACAGGAAATTTATACTCTGGTGCCAAACGATATTCTACACTCACTACAATCCTATTTAATCTATAAGCCAATCGATGACATACTCGTTCATAAGTGTCTACATTGCCTGTTACCCAGCCACCACCATGAAGGTACATAATAATCGGCAATGTATTCCCTCCTTCCAAACATATCGTCCTGATATCATCTGATGGAAAAAACACGCGTACTGGAACTTCATAATCATCATTCTGAACGGATGTATCCCATTTACTGTAGAAATACTTCCCGATTCCTACACCTTTTAAATTAGCAATTTTTCTAGCTTCTTCTACGTCAATTTCATTCATAGAAAATGCTTTCAATATTTGTTTTTTTAATTTGCGCATTCTTCGTGTCTCCCCCCTTTTACTGATTCTATTTATTATACTATGATTTCCACAAAACTTCCGCCACTTTTTTCTTTTTTTACAACAATTTGTTTTTCTATTTTCTCTTTAAGTTCAGATACATGGGAGATGATTCCAACTAATTTTTCTCCGTCACTGAGCTGCGCTAGTGCTTTTATTGCATGTTGTAGAGATTCATCATCTAAAGAGCCAAATCCCTCATCCACAAACATAGTTCCCAATTGAATCCCTCCAGCAGAATTTTGAATTTCTTCTGATAAGCCTAACGCGAGAGATAATGAGGCTTTGAAAGATTCCCCACCAGACAAAGTCTTCACACTTCGTAGCGAACCATTGTAATGATCTATAATATCAAGTTCTAGTCCTGTTTTCCCTACATTAGAATCTGCTTCTTTTTTTCGAATCAACTCGTATTGCCCACTAGTCATTTCCATAAACTTTGTATTTGCCCTAGCTATAATTCGATCAAAATAAGTCATTTGAATGTAGGTTTCTAGCATAATTTTTTCTTTACCTTTGATTGTGCCATTTGCGGTATCCGAAAGTGCTAGTACATTTCGATACTTAGATTCCATCTCTTCTAATTCGCCACTTTTCTTCAAAATTCCATCAAGTGCATCTTGATTTCTAGTCTTTCTAGTTATCACCGCAGCAATCCTTGTATTTCGTTCATCTTTCTTCACTTGTATCGCTTTCAATTCTGTTTCTAACTGTGCCAAGTCAACCGATGCTTCCGCTTCTAGCTGACTTTCTCCACTCTTTATGATACCCTCTTTGTGATTTATCACTTCTTTTATCTTATCTAAATGTTCACTCACATTATCTAATCTATCTTGAAATTGAGTGTATTGAGCCTCACATATTTCCAATTGACGAATTGCTTCCGCCTTAGTCTCAAATTCCAATTTCTTTTTTATTTCTTTTACATATTTATTTTTTTGTTCCAACAATCCTTCTACTTTGATTCGCTCATTATTTTCTTCTGAAAATTTTGCTTCTGATTGTTTTAGCTCTTGCTGAATCAATGGTGATCTTTCTTCTAATTTTTTTTGACGTTCGATTGCTGCTTTACAGCCTTCTAGTTGATGATGATTCTCTGCCACTTTTGCTTTCAAATCTACAATATAAATGGATAATGCTTCATCAATCTTATCAATGCTATTCACTTCCAGTAATTCCACTGCTAATTCTTGTAGACGAATTTTATTTTGTTCATGTTCTCCAGAGATTTTTTTCGCTTCTTCACTTGTTTTTTGTGCAAGTTCCTTCGCTTGTTCAGCCTCTTTCTTCCATTGATCTAATTCTAGTTTTGTAGGCGCTTTTACTGATAGTTTTGCTATCTTGGGATGTATCACTGAGCCACACACAGGACAAGGCTCATCTTCTACAAGTTTCTGTGCTAACACCCCTGCTTGTTCATCAAGGTATGTTCTATAATTTTTTTCATAAAAATTAGTTTTCTCTTCTGCTATCTCTATTTGTGTATGGTAATTTTTTTGCAAATCTAACAATTTCCTGCTTCTTTGATGAAATTCCTTTTGCTGTAGATAAAGAAGATTTACCTTTTCCTTGTTATCATCGAATTTCGATTTTAATTGTTCCAGTTCAATCAAAGTAACTGGAGCTGTTTTTAGTTGTTCTAATTCCTTTGTTAGCTGATCGAATTCACTTACTTTATTTTTTATTAACTCTTCCAAGTTCTTCAAGTTCTGATTGACTTTATTTCTTTTATTATCTGCATTTACTATTTCTATTTGCACCTGTTCCAACTCATTATATTGCGAGATTTGATCTCTTTTAATTGAATTTTGATCTCTCAATTTCTCCATGCTTTGTTTTCGAGATAATAATTCCTCTAGTTCAATCTTCCTTTGTTCGAAATCTATTTGTTTATCAGTAACAACTCCTCTTGCCTCATCTACTCGTCTACGAAGTTGTTCAAGTTCTTTTGCTTTCCCGATCATTTTTCCAATTTCTGTCTGTTGATTTTCTAATTCCACACTTTCGATTCTGAGTTCTTGTTCTTCTTGATCATCTTCAGAAATGATACTTTCGATTAACATTTTAGTTTCTAACAGAGTTAATTGCTTGCTTTTCGCTTTTTCAACCTCTATTTCTAAAATGCAATTTTCCTTACATACAATTCCATCTATATATTGAGAAACTCCGTTTCTCAAGTCTACACAACTCGATGACAGTCGATTTGCTTCTCCTCGCACCTTGTCTTGCAGTACTTGAAAATTAGATGTATGGAAGATTTCACGAAAAATTTTCTGACGTTCTTTCGTCTCTGCTAACAATAATTTCAAAAACTCCCCTTGGGCTATCATTGCAATTTGGGTGAATTGATTTCGATCAATCCCTACAATGTCAACAATTGCTGCTGTCACCTCATTCAATTTGGTAATAGGCGCTTTCCCTGGTATTTCTAAAAGTGCTGATGCAATCTGTTTTGTCATACCTTCGCCACGCTTTGCAGGTCTTAAATACTCTGGATTTCGCGTAACTTCATATAGGACCCCTGCATTTTCAAACTTTAATCTTACAAAGGTTTCTGTTTTGTAGTCAGCATACTTACTTCGAAACATATTCACACTTCGGTTCATACCACTCGGCTCCCCATACAGTGCATAAGTAATTGCATCAAAAATAGTGGTCTTACCAGCACCAGTATCACCTGTTATGAGGTAGATACCAGAAGTGCCTAACGCCTCGAGATTTACAATTGTCTCTCCTGCATAAGGACCAAATGCACTAATTGTTAATAATAGTGGTCTCATGTGTTATGCCTCCCATACTTGTTCAATTAATTCTAACATGAATGCTTCTTGTTCACTTGTCATTTCCTGATTATTTTGCTCCACATAAAATTCTGCAAACAATTCTAAAGGCGATTTTCTCTCAATATCCATTGTTCCATCAATCACATTTGTTGTTTGCGTCCTTTTATTATCATAATCTAACTTCATAATATTAGGATAGATAACACGCAGCTTCCCAATTGCATTTGGAATGTCTTCTTCATCTGTTAATGTAATGTGCAAGTAATCTTCTACATTCATGTCTTTATAAAAGGACTGTTCTGTTACCTCTAAATAGGAACCTTTTATCTCTCTAAGATCACGCAAAGGAATAAGTGGAACTGTATCAATATTCACTACTCCTTTTTCCTTCATTTCGATGACTGTAATTGATTTACTATGTTTACTCTCCGAAAAAGAATATTTTAACGGAGTTCCGCAATATCGAATGGTTTCTCTCCCTACTTTTTGTGGGGAATGTAAGTGACCTAAAGCTACATAATCAAAATCTTGAAAGACTTGCAAATCTACATTATCAGTCCCTCCAACAGATATATCTTCTGAATCACAGCTAGTAGACCCTGTCACAAATTGGTGAGTAACAAGTATGTTTCGATCATCTTGATTGATGTCCATATGTTTGATTGCAACTTCTACTGCCTCTGAATAGTTGGCGATTTGCTCATCCGGAAATACACTTCTCACATGTGCTGGTTTGATAAAAGGTAGTAAGAAAATATTAACAGCACCGTATGAATCTGACAATTGAATAACTTCTGTTTCAGCTCCAAAAACAGATGAAATATAAATTCCTTGATTTTTTACAATTCTATTGGCAAATGCAAGTCGTTCTGGTGAATCATGATTCCCACTGATTATGAATGTCTTTAGCTTCAGCTTCACTATTCGCACCAGAAAATCATCCAACACTTCTACGGCTTCCGCTGAAGGAACTGATTTATCATATACGTCACCTGCAATAATAAGTCCATCTGGTTTCTCTTCCTCAATACATACCAAAATCTTCTTGAGTATATATTTTTGATCTTCTATCATAGAATATTCATTTACACGCTTTCCTATATGTAAATCTGATATATGCATCAACTTCATAATTCTTCTCTCCTGCTATGTCTTTATTACTCTACGCTCTTAAGCGACTCTAACATATCTAATTTTTTTAATTTAAAATACATAATCCAATTAATAATTGCTGCAAATACAACAGTCAAGATAATACTATAAATGTAGCTGCTAAACTCTATATTCCTTCCAAACATATATGCATCAATCTCTACCGTGACAATCACATAACGGTGTAATAGGTTTCCAAGCAAAATACCTACCAAACATCCAATGCTTGTCAAAACAATGTTTTCGCGGAATACATATGAAGCTACTTCATCATCAAAAAATCCTAATACCTTGATTGTTGCTAGTTCACGTTTTCGCTCTGTGATATTTACATTGTTTAGATTATAGAGAACTACAAATGCTAACATTCCTGCTGAAATAACAAGTACTAAAATTACAACATTTAAACTTTCAAGCATACTATCAATAGTCGATCTTATATCTGAAGTATAGCTTACATGCAACACATCATCATATTGCAGCAAATTCGTTCCCGCTTCTCGAATTGTATCTTCTTGTTCCACACCTTGTAATAAAATATGGTTATAATCTGGTACTTTTCCATATAAAGATCGGAATAAATCTGGTGTCATATACACGTAGTTAGAGAAATAATTTTCTGTAATGGCAAGAATTGTAACTTCCACAGCCTTCTCATCATCTAAGGATAATTCCATCTTGTCTCCGGCTTCTAACTCAAGCATTTTAGCTATTTTCTCACTTAAAATAACACCATCTCCATTCAATTCATGGGATGTTCCTGTTATTCGGTTTCTAAAATGAACGAAATGCTCTATTTTTTCCATATCTCTTGGAACTAACAAGTATAGGTTTTGCTCCTTTTCATTTGCCATAATTGGTGCATTAGTCAAATAGACTTCTAAGTACTCTGAAACACCTTTTTCTGTATCTATTTGATCTAGTATCTCATCATATTCACTTTGCTCTAACTCTGGATTTAAATAGATCGATGCATCATAGGTTTGTAGCTCCTTATATTGTAAATCACCTATTTGAACAATTGAATCTTCAATTCCAAATCCCACTAACATCAATGCCATACAACTACTTATCCCGAAAACTGTCATTAAAAATCGCTTTTTATATCGGAATAAATTTCGCATCGTTGCCTTCCATGTGAAACTCATTGGTTTCCATATAAACTTTAATCTCTCCAAAGCAATTCTTTTACCTAGTTTTGAAGTAGGCGGACGCATTAATTTCGCTGGCGTAGCTCGCAGTTCCTTATTACATGATATCCAAGTTGCACCTGTTGTACATATCAGAGCGGCTATCGTTGCCATTGATGCATAGGTCCATTCATAAGGTACTACAATATTAGGTACTGTCTCGTACATCATCTGATAGGCAAATATTACGACAGTCGGCAATAATTTTTCCCCAACTAAGACCCCAAGAACACTTCCTAGGATTGTTGCCACAAATGCATATCCGAGATATTTTTTAGATATCATCAAAGGCGAATATCCCAACGCTTTTAAAGTTCCTATTTGCAGGCGTTGTTCTTCTACCATTCTTGTCATAGTTGTTAAACTTATTAGAGCCGCGACCAAGAAAAATAACAATGGAAACACCTCACCTATAGCCCGCATTCGATTTGCATTTTCTCCATATCCCACGTAATCCGCATTATCGCTTCGTGTCATAAGATACCATTCTGGGGGTTCTAATTTATAGATCTCATTTTCACCTTCTTGGATTTCTTTTTGACCATCATCTAATTCCTTTTTTGCTTTTGCAAGTTCTAACTCCGCCTCGTTTTTCCCTTCTTCATAGTCTAACTGTGACGCCTCGAAAATTTCTTGCTGCTTCTTTAATTCTTCCTTTCCAGCTTCAATTTCTTGCCTTCCTTTGCGAAGCTCTTCTTCGGCAGCGTTCACTTGGAGCTGTCCACTCGCGATTTGTTCTTCTCCACTCTTTAAAGAAAGTTCCTGTTCTTCTAAGACTTGCCCTGCAACATCTATTTCTTGTTTTCCCGCTTCTAACTTTCCTCGCTCTATGCTAAGTTTTTCTCTTTCTTCTTCGTAACTCACTTCAGCTGATTCAAGTTTTGCTCTCCATATAGCCAAAACTTCGTTATCCAACACACCTTCTTCCTCTTGCGCCACGAGATTCGCCCATTCAAGATCTAATGCTGCTCTTGTTTCTCCTAATAAGGCTTCTCCTGCTTCTATTTCTTTTATTCCTTCTTGATATATCGGCTGAAATATCTCTTTTTGCTCTTCATAGGCAAGTTTACCTGCTGCCAGGGCATCTAACCCTATTTGGAGATCTATTGCACTTTGCTCCAATTGCTTTTTTTGCTCTGACAATTGAGCTTGCCCATTATTCCACGCTCTTTCAGATGCTATAAGAGCATCCTCTCCTTCTTTTAATTTGGCTTCTCCATCTTCTAATTCTATTTTTGCCGCTTCTAATTCTGCTTCTACTTTGCTCTTTTCTTGTTCATATGTTGCAATTCCATCTTCTAGCGTTTCTCGTTGATTCTCTAATTCATCGAAGGCAGTATCTTGAACCTCTTTTAGTCGATTGGCATTTTCTACTTCTTGAACCGATTTAAGTTTCTCAATTACTTCATCCATATATGCTTCATACTCATTTGTAAGAGTAATCATACTTTTGCTATCCTTCGCCTGATAATAGATAGCCGAATATGCTTCTCTAGCAAAAGCCTTTTCAGAAAGATATCCGAAACCTGCCACCTCGCCTGAGCCTTTATTCGTTGTGCCACGCTCATAGGAGATATATTCAGGGCTACTACCTATTCCAACTATCTCAAATTTACGAGAATGCAACACATCTTCTATTTCATTGTTACTATCACTGAGTGTAATCCAATCTCCCACCTGTAGCTGGCGTTCAGCTGCGTAAGCTTGATCAATAAAACACTCTGTTTCTGTCTTCGGAAGTCGTCCCTCTTCTAGGACTAATTTATTCAAAGTATGTGTAATACTGTATAATTTTAATACTTCTTCACCATCGCCATTCTTAACCAATACGTCCTCTACAAAAATTCCCTCTGCCACATCAATTTCTTCTAGCGATTCAAGCGCCTCTACATCTCGATTCGTAAGACCCAATGTACCAATTACACTTCCATCTTTGTAATTTCTTTGATCATAATATTCATCCAACGAATATTTCATGTCAGGTTCTGCAACGCGAATTCCTGAGAAGAAAGCAACCCCTAACGCAACAATAAACAAGATAGACAAAAATCTACCTTGCGATACTTTGATTTCTCTAAAAAAATCTTTTCGACTTGCTCCATTCTTCATAATTTTACCACTCTATGCTTTCCACTGATTTTGGGTTTGTATTTGTTTCAATTCGAGAAACAATACCATTCCTAATCATTACTACCCTATCTGCCATAGGTGCAATTGCCATGTTATGTGTAATTAAAATGACAGTCATACCTTTTTTCTTACAAGTGTCTTGCAATAATTTGAGAATTGCCTTTCCAGTGCTATAATCTAAAGCACCTGTTGGTTCGTCACAAAGTAATAATTTAGGGTTTTTGGCCAACGCCCTAGCAATTGCGACTCTTTGTTGTTCTCCCCCAGACAGTTGTGCCGGAAAATTATTCTTTCGCTCACCTAATCCTACCTCTTCTAGAATCAGACCTGGATCTAATGGATTCTTGCTAATTTGGGTTGCAAGTTCGACGTTTTCGATCGCAGTCAAATTAGGAACAAGATTGTAAAATTGAAATACAAACCCTATATCTTCTCTGCGATAATTCGTCAATTCTCTTGTACTGTATTCACTAATATCTTTACCATCTACAATAACATTTCCTGTTGTAACTGTATCCATTCCGCCTAAAATATTTAACACTGTAGTCTTTCCTGCCCCACTTGGTCCGACTACAACAACGAACTCACCCTTCTTCACGTCGAAGCTAACTCCTGATGTTGCAGCTATCTTCACTTCACCCATTTCATAAATTTTTACAATTTTCTTTAACTCAATATATTTATTCATCTCTGTGATACTCTCACTTTCTCGTTTTGTTCTGCATTTATGTTCTGCATTTATGTTCTGCATTTATGTTCTACTTTTATTA
>CAYIYM010000002.1:55561-73561 GCA_964367685.1 uncultured Lachnospiraceae bacterium | reverse complement strand
TGTTCTGCATTTATGTTCTGCATTTATGTTCTGCATTTATGTTCTACTTTTATTATAACGGTATTTTAATACATTGCAATAACAAGAAGTGTGTACGCTAGTACACACTTCTTGTTATTGATAGTAAACTCTCCGCATTTACTTTCGTCTATAATCTTTTCTCTTTTTCAAAATTGTAGCAAATAAGATGAGCAATGCTGCACCCACAAGTGCGACCATTAAGATATACATGAAATGCTCTAAGCTTGAATCTGCTGCATGATTGAAAATTGCTACTTGGGGAACTTCTTTTTCTTCACTTGTTGTTGTCTGATCTTCTATTGTTTGATTTTCAATGATTTCAAGTGCCACAAGATTACCGCTCTCTGCTGCATTCACAGTGGTAATCAAATTAAAAGCAAAAAAGCAACAAATTAATCCAATAATCATTTTAGGAAACCAAATTCTCTCTCTGCTATTCCTTAACATATTTCCTCCTTTTTCTCGAAAACACGCCTACTGTATTATATATTGTTTCTTCTAAACTTGTGTAAATTATACGACAATTCAACTGTTCAAGCAATAGAATCTCATTTTTTAATTCTCTTAATAGAAAAACCGATTTTTCATAAATATTTTTTATAGTTCTATAATATTTATGAATTTCTATCTTTTTACTTGTAGGTTTTCCATGCTATGGTATACTTCAATTAATAATTAGTATTTACAAAGGAGGACTTACCATGACTCATGAAACACTCAGTAAAAACAACGGGATTTATATTACTAATATTCAAGATGGATTCGAGCAGTACCACCATGAAATTTTACAATTTTCATTTATGGAAGCAAAATCCTATTTTACAAATTTATGTGACTCTTACAATTATCAGGGCATTTATGCAGATTTTTACTTCTATCAATTAGACGATGCTGGGAAACATAGAGTTCTAGAGAGTTTATCACCATCTGAACAAGCCTATCTCTTCTCAAAAGACTCTACACAACTTCAAGATTCATCGAACCTTATCTTTGTTCTAGATGAAATACTACTTTCAATTGTACTGAAACTAAATGCAAATGAACTACTTTTTTCGACTATTTATGACACCCACCTGCCTGCAACCTATTGGGGAAACTATAATCATCAATATATTCGGTTCACTCAAAAAGAGGCACTTTAGATTATCACATTATTAGTCCTACTCACTTACAATCTTATGGTACACCTTAGAAGTAAAGTAATACATTAAAAGATATATTATGAAAAATATACCAATTGTGACGAGTGTACACATTATAAATAATGGAACATTTGTTAGATTGAACACTCTAAGAATCATCGTAATACATTTAAATGCGAACGCTATGTGTATAATAGCCGTAAAAATCGGTAATAGAAAAACAAATACTATTTGCCTGTTTATGCTCTTTTTTATGACAGCCTTACTCATACCAACTTTTTTCATGATTTCATAATTTTCTTTATCCTCATAACCCTCTACTATTTGTTTGTAATAAAGAATAAGTAAAACAGATATCAACAAAAGTGTACCTAGGAAAATACCAACAAATAATAATCCACCATAAATGGAATAAAAATCATCTACATTTTCAGATTTTACTGTATAGTCAATCGAATATATTCCCTCCCCATTTGCTTGGATAAATTCATTTAAAGTTTCATTATTTACATTATTACTATTCCCAAGGTTAAAATACATACTATATGACAACTGCGCCTGATTACTCTTTTCATAGAAGGCATTAAACTCATTGTCGCTCATAACGACGGCTTCAGCATTGGGGTAAATACTATAATCATCTAATAAGCTAATTAGTTTAGGTGCAGTTTTAGCCACTTTATAATTTACATTTAATAGTTCAAATGTATCCTCGTCTGATATGTTTTGTGACAAAGCAATTTCGTTATCGGCTAAAGTGAGATCCTCCTTTGTCATATTCTCATATCCACTTTCATTCATTGCTATAAATAAAGTGATAGTTTCTCCTTCAGGTTCATCTATATTTAAACTTCCCTCTTTCTCTGTAAGAAAAGTAAAATCACCTCTATCATTTCCAAAAAAAACAAAATGAGTGTATCCCTTTAAATCTTCTATTCCAACAAAATTCGCCCTAGCATTTTCTTCAATTTCATTAATCTTATCTGGCATAAATTCCCCGTTTGTAGCAGTAAGCTTTATATCGTGAGAATATCTATAATCTAGTATATCATCAAACCCCAAATACATACTAACAGTTGTAGAAAGTGCAATTATTATTCCTGTAGATAAAATGCAAATCACCGTAAGACCAGCAACATTTTTCTTTATGCGATACATAAGCCCCGAAACAGCAGTGAAGTTTTCTGGTTTATAATAAAATTTTTTATTGTGCTTCAATATTTTTAACACTGTACTACCAAGTACTGAGAAGAAGCAATATGTGGCCACAGATACAAGTATTACTGCAAGCATAAGCTCTCCCCCTAATGCAGCCATAATATCTTCCATAGTAAGTGCAATCCCGTATCCCATAGTCAGTGTAATTACACCTATAATCAACATAGGAATATTAGATTTCGCTGCTTTATCAGCCCTCTTATCTGCTTTTAACATATCGATTGTATTCGTGCGATATACAGTAATAATATTGCTAATATCAAGCAAAATAAATATAAATACAAATAGTATCACCGTTCCTAAAACCGCCTTACTATTGACTTCGAAAACATAGTGTAATTCAAAGCGGATAAGCCTATACATAGCAAATATAAAGAGCCTCGAGAACAATATGCCAAGACTTACTCCCAAAACAAGAGATGTAATGCAAACGATTCCATTTTCAATAAGTATTATTTTACCAATATGCTTTTTTTCAAGTCCAAATATATTATACAAACCGAATTCTTTTTTCCTTCGTCTAATCAAAAAACTATTTGTATAGAATAAAAACACAGTACAAAACATTCCTAACAAAAATACGCACACTCCCATAATAGCCGCTAAATTCCCTGTTCCAGTTGTATCACTTGTTGCAAGGTTTATGCTATTATAAAACATCAAAATCGATAAAATACAAGTGAATGTAAACGGTAGTATCATTTTACTATTCTTCTTCAAATTCGATACTGCAAATTTAAAGTAAAAATTTTTACCCATTTATCACACCCCCATTTTGAATTGCTGTAAGTGTATCAGAGATTTTTCCAAAAAATTCTAATTCCGTGTTACTCCCTTTATAAATCTGATGAAATATAACCCCGTCTTTAATAAATAAAACCCGATTTGCCACCGATGCAGTTTTCACACTATGGGTAACCATAAGAATGGTTTGCCCATCCGAATTAACTTTACTGAATTCAGATAGTAGAATATCCGTTGATTTAGAATCGAGTGCTCCTGTAGGCTCATCTGCAAGAAGCAATTGAGGTTCATTAATAACTGCACGAGCTACTGCAGTACGTTGCTTTTCTCCACCAGATATCTCATGTGGATATTTTTTTAATAACTTTCCAATTCCGAGCTTATTAACGATTCTTGTAAGCTTATTCTTTATCTCTTTTTCACTTTTTCCAGACAGAACGAGTGGCAAAATAATGTTCTCTTCCGTGTTAAGTGTATCAAGTAAATTGAAATCTTGAAACACAAAGCCCAAACTTTCTCTACGAAACCTTGATAGATCGGCTTCCTTGATTAAAGATAAATCTATGCCGTCCAATAATATTTCTCCAGCTGTCTTCTTATCAAGTCCTGCAAGAATATTAAGAAGTGTGGTTTTTCCTGATCCTGACTCTCCCATAATAGCAATAAATTCACCTGCATTTACAGCGAAACTCACATCTTTTAACGCTGTCACACTATTAATTGATAACTTAGCGCCATATGTTTTCTTTAAGTTACTTACCTTTAACAATTCCATAATTAAACTCCTTTATATGTTTTGATATTATTCTATTCCTAGAAAACATATGACACCATAGCTTAATATTAAAGTAACCTTACATTATTGTAAGGTTACTCATGTATTCTATTTTGTTGTGAGAAATTGATAAAAACATCTGTACCCTTTCCTTTTTCAGATACTACAGAAATACTAAATCCCAAGAGATCAAGTGTCTTTTTACATAGGTATAAACCAAGTCCCGTTGATTTCTCCGCTATCCTACCCGAAAATCCGGTAAAACCTTTGTCAAATATCCTTGGTAAATCAGACGTTTCAATTCCTATACCTTTATCAGATATACTAAGTATATTATCAGTCAAGCTAATACGAATATCTCCTTTTTCACTATATTTGCAAGCATTCGATATTATTTGACTCAATGCGAATTTCAAGTGTTTCTCATCACTCTTTACATATAGGTCATCTATTTCTAATACAGGTCGTAGATCTTTTGCCAAGAATATAGGTGTGAAGTTCTTAAGAACATTTGAAGCTACATTCTTTACATTAATCTCTCTAATAACAAGGTCGTTATCACTTTCAACAAGTCTTAAATATCCCAATACCATCGCTGTATATTGTTCGATTTCTAAAAGTTCAGAAAGCATCATTCTATTATTAGGTAACTCTTTCACTAATAGAGAAAGTGCGAATATCGGCGTTTTAATTTGGTGTACCCACTTCGTATAAAAGTCAGATGATTCCGTTAATTTCCTCATCTGTTCCACATCGGATTTATTATAGATTTCTTCCCAGTTTTTAATAATTTCAGTATATAATTTATCTGTTTCACTTACTGCTCGTGGTAAGTTATCTGTGTTGTGTAATACATCATTCCTTACTCCCCATAGAATTTTGATTCTTCGCTGATAATAAAAAAAATCTACTGACACATATAATATGAATCCAAAAGAAGATAATAAAAACCCATAGAAGATAGAATCCACTGGTATTTGTTCAGTATAAAAAACTGCAAAAAATATAATTGCAGTAACTAATACTACCAACATCAATGGAATTTTTTGTAAAATATACTTTTTAATCATTGATAACATAGCCCAAATTCTTCCTCGTTTCAATAAAATTAGTCACACCTATATCAGATAGTTTTTTTCTTAATCGTGTGATGTTCACTGTAAGGGTATTGTCATCAATAAACACCTCCGTATTCCAGAGTTTACTCATAATATCATCTCTTGAAACAATCTTTGATTTGTTTTGCATAAGTGTTCTTAGTATGACAAATTCATTTTTTGTGAGTTCAACATTTTTCTCATCTTTGCTACACAAGGCATTTTCTAAATGAAGGATAACTCCTTTCACCACTAAGTCTGACTGCTCATTATTAAAGTCATAGCTTCTACGCAATAGCGCTTGTACTTTTGCAGTTAATACCTCTAATTCAAATGGCTTGGCTATAAAGTCATCCCCTCCCATATTCATAGCAAGTATAATATTCATATTCTCACTTGCGGAAGATATAAATATTATAGGTACATTTGAAGTCTTACGGATTTCTTCACAAATACTGTATCCATTCTTAAATGGCAATGAGATATCCAATAGAATTAAGTGTGGAGAAAAAGTTTCAAATGTTCTCATAACAATAGAAAAGTCTCTGACTTTTTTCACTTCATAATCCCAAGATATCAAATGTTTTTCGATAGCCTCAGCTATAATATTATCATCTTCTATAATCAATATTTTTTTCATTAATTACTCCCTTATGTTACGTCATCATTTCATAACTTCGAATATTTACCTATACACTGTCATCTCACTGTCGACTTCTGGAATTTGAATATCTTCAGAAAATTTGAGTTCCAACCCTTGAGGACGGCATCCTGTTGCATCATTTATTATGATAAAATATATCACTTCACCATTGACATCATAGTTTTCATAGAAAACCCCTCCATTCTGAATGTTTTTCCTATATAGGCACCATAATTCATCATTAAATCATATGTTAGTGAATATACCATAGTTGAACTCATTTTCCCACACCTATTTTTCCGATTAAACATGCAATTGCAAATATTCCAATATTCATTACAACGATTGTACTTCCTACTGGAGTTCCATAAAGTATGGATATAACAATACCTATGAATGCACATAAGATTGAAATCACAGAGGAGGATATAATCACCGCCTTAAAATTTCTAAAAATGCGCATAGAAGAAAGCGCTGGAAAAATGACAAGTGCACTAATCAGTAATGAACCAACTAAATTCATCGCAACTACAATAACAGCTGCAATGGTAATAGCAATTATTAAATTGTATACTTCCGTTCTAATTCCACTCGCTTTGGCAAATGTTTCATCAAAGGTAACCGAGAAAATTTTGTTATAAAAAAACACAAACACAACAACTACAAAGGTAGATAAAATTACACTCGTTGTAACATCTGCAATTGTAAGTGTTAAGATAGATGTTGAGCCAAACAATGTTGTACAAACATCACCTGCCAAATTAGAAGATACCTGAAAAACATTCATAAGTAAATACCCTACAGCAAGTGAGCCTACAGACATCATAGCAATTGCTGCATCTCCATTTATTTTCGCATTTTGTCCTATTCTTAAAAGCAACACCGCACTTAATGCCGTAACCGGAAACACTAGCGCATCTTGATTAGTTATATCCAATACAGAGGCTATAGCTATGGCTCCAAATGCAATATGAGATAGACCATCTCCAATATAGGACAGTCTTTTTAATACAAGTGTAGTTCCTAACAAAGATGAACAAAAAGCAATTAAAATACCAACAACAAATGCATAAATAACAAAAGGATATGAAAGGTATGATAATAAAGTATCTAACATTATTTGCTAACCTCCTTGTATTCTGCTGCCGTAATACAATCGACACCGCAATTATTTAAACAAAGAACTAAATTAGCATCAGAAATAGCCTCATTAAGGTTATGTGTTATCATAATAATCGTTATCCCTTCTTCGTTTAAAGATTTTATCAATTTATAAAATTCTTTTGTCGTTTCCATATCAAGACCTGCCGTCGGCTCATCTAACAACAATATTTTATTTGTGGCACAAAGAGCTCTTGCAAGGAGTACTCTTTGCTGTTGCCCTCCCGATAATTCACTGTAACTTCTTTTCTTAAGATTTAGAATGTTAAGCTTTTCCATCATTTCTATTGCAAGCTCTTTTTCCTCTTTTTTATAATAAGGTCGTAATCCAATTCGCTTTAAACAACCTGAAAGTACAACTTCGTATACAGAAGCTGGAAAATCTCTTTGTACATTTGTTTGTTGTGGTAAATAACCTATAGCGGAAGGTGAATTCTTATTCCCCATCTTTATACTTCCTGCAATTGGAGGTAACAAACCTAAAATTGTTTTGATCAAAGTACTTTTCCCTACACCATTTTCACCAACAACACAAACATATGCGCCTTCTGGTATATTAAAATTAATATTACTATGTAGTGGGACTTTGTCATATCCTACACTGAGATTTTTGCATATTATTTGCATAAAAATATATTCCTTTCTTAGAAAAACACTGTGTTAAGACGCTATATACTGTATAACTAATTCATAAGTGCTAACTTTAATGTTTCCAAGTTTTCTTGCATATAGTTGTAATAAGTAGCTCCTGCTTCCATCTCTTCCTGTGTCACAGTTTGCATAGAGTGTAAAACAAGTGTTTCTGCATCTTTATCCTCACTACTACTAATAACAGTTTCTGCAAGTTCTATTAATCCATTGTCAATTATTAGAAGTTTATTAACATCTAATTCGTTCACCTTTTCGGAAAGGAATTTAATCGTTTCAAAACTTGCTTCTGTCTCAGCTGCACATCCCTGGAATGCTGCATAATAATTAATGTCATAATCTTGCATCATATATAAGAACGGGAATCTGTCTGCAAATATCAGTGTATCTCTTTGTGCTGTTGCCATTACCTCTTCATAGTCTTTATGTAAATCAGACAAAGTTTCAATATAATTTTGTGCGTTGGCAAGATAGTCATCTGCATTAACAGGATCTATCTTTGCTACTTCTTCTCCCATAATTTCGCAAATAGTCATTGCATTGTTAAGAGATAGCCAGACATGCTCATCATCATGAGCTCCGGCTTCCTGATCATGGGAGTGATCGTGGGCTTCTTCGTGATCGTGGTCATGTTCACCACTATCAGTTTGCATTCCTTCTACAAGAACTTCGGCTTGCACAGTATCACCTAACCTCTCCATAACATTAATTGATCTGAAGTTGTCATTTATAGGATTTGCGATTGCATCAGCAACCCATGTGTGTGAATGTCCACCATTATAGATGAATAGATCTGCTGATGAAATTGTCGTTATATCTTCTACGCTAGGTTCGTAGCTATGCATATCAGAACCAGAATCCAAAAGTAATGTTATGTCAAAATTTTCTTTTTGATTACCTAATACTTGTAATAACCAATCATATTCATTAAAAGTAGATGTAACAATGCTAAAATTAGCTTCTTCCGTTTGATTGTTTGTAGTACTTGTAGTGCTTGTTGTGTTTGTTGTGTTTGAGCATGCCGCTAAGAGCATACTTACACAGAGTGCCGTAGCAATAATAATATTCTTTCTCATTTCTTCTCCTTTATTTTGTTATAATTTGCGAACAATTTTCACATTTTCCATATAAAAAGGCTCCTGAATTATTTATCGAAAAATTATAATCATCTTTTGCCATTCCCAATAACATATGGGAAATGTGTCGATTAAGATGATATATACTTTCGCAGTTTTCACATTTCAAATGAATAATACCAACACAACTGTCTGGATTTATATAATGATATACTGCTTCCGACCGTCCTTTTTCAGTAAGTTTACATATTATTCCTTCTTTTTCCATCTCTTTAAGATTACGGTAGATCGCGCTAATACTAATAGTATCGTCGTCAAACTTTTTTAATATATCAAAAGCAGAATACGATTGATGATTGCTATTTTTAAATAATTCAAAAAGTTTTTGCCTTTGCTCCGTCTGATATTTACTCATAATTCTCTCCTTGGAATGCAACGAATTTGCGAATGATTACCAATTTAGTCTACTTCATCATATTTTAAATGTCAAGAAAAAGTTAGTCTAATCTAACTCATTGTAGTGTTCACATATTTTACGATTGAGCTAATAGATGTTAAGACGCAAAAATAGCAGACTATATTTCAAGTCTGCTAAATAGTGGTAAATAGTATATAATCTTACTCATACTAGATATCTTTTTGAGATAATATGCTTGGCGCAAATATCAGTGAAAGTACAAACATTACCACTCCCACGCCAAACATCAAATATGCTAGTAACATTATATTTTCTTGCAAATCCATATATATTGATGATATATATAATGCTACTACCATTAAAATAGTAGGTATAAGAATGGAAAACAACATAGCTAAAACTTGTTTTTTATCATCAAAAAATATGGATAATGGTATACTGGTACTTGCAGAGGATAGACTGATTGACAATCCTACCAAAACAAACATGAATAATTTCTCACTATCAAAATCCCCTATAATCAAAGACATAGAAATTGATAATGCAACACCTAAAAACAACCCTATTAATATTAAGAATATGCTCAGTAAATACTTGCTCCTAATTACTTTTACTTTTGGAATAGGAATTGTATTTGAAAACATATTCCATCCACTTACTTTATCAGACATAATTGCTGTGCTAGAAAACAAACTAAAAGAACTAGTCGAAATTACAATAAAAACAAGTGAAGTTATTGTAAAAGACATCGCAACACCTATTACTAGCATCATAATCAATTGAATCAATAAAGTGTCTTTTATAGTGTAATAATCCTTTAATAGTAAACCTTTCATTATTTTACCCCCTTAATATAAAGCAACATAATCTCATCAATTGTTGCAGATTCAACAGCTAGTCTAGGGTGTGTTTTGGCAAATATATTTCTGTTCGAAACTAAGATTTCATAAAAATATTCTTGCTTTCTATATGCAACAAAATCAGATTTCTCTAGTTTAGCAAACTGCTCTTCTCTACATTTTACAATTCCATAATTATACATCAATTCGTCCTTTGGCAAATTAAAAATAAGTTTACCCTTGTGAATAAAAATGATATAATCAGCTATTTTTTCCAAATCACTTGTAATGTGAGATGAAACAAGAACGGAATTGTTTTCATCTTGCACAAAGTCAAGAAGTAAATCTAAAATATCATCACGCACAACCGGATCAAGTCCACTTGTTGCCTCATCTAAAATCATCAAGTTGGCATTATGTGAAAATGCTACAATAATTGATAATTTCATTTTCATGCCTTTTGAAAAGTCTTTGATTTTTTTACTTTTAGGCAACTCCAATTTTGAAGCCATCGCAAAATACTTTTCCTCGTCCCACTGTAAATAAATATTTTTAAGTACAGTATTTAGCGTTTGCACAGTTAAAACATCAGGGAAGTTGCTCCCATCAAAAACCACAGCAAGTTTACTTTTCTCATCTACGGATATAGAATTCTCATTTCCAAGCATAGAGATGTTTCCATTGTCTGAATTAATGACACCTGTTATTGCTTTGATTACAGTGCTTTTTCCTGCACCATTTTCACCAATCAATCCAATAATGGAGCCATAAGGTACAGAAAATGAGATGTTATCTAATGTAAAATCTTTATAATGCTTTGTTAAATTATCTACTGATAAAATATTGCTCATTTTAGTCCTCCTCATATAATAATGCTAAAAGTTGCGTGAGTTTTTCCAGTGAAATGCCACTTTTCCTAGCAATTTCTATAGCATGATTAAACTGCTCTTCAATCTTTTTTTGCTGTTCTTCAAGATAAAAATCTTGATTATGTGCCGAAACATAACAACCTTTTCCAGCTGTTGTTTCAATAAATCCCTCTTCACTTAAAGTGGTATATGCCTTTTGAACAGTTAAGACACTAATTTGTAATGACTTAGCGAGTCCCCTTACAGAGGGAAGTGCCTCACCAGACTTTAATTCTTCGGTCATAATGGCATTTTTAATTTGCGATGCAATCTGTTCATAAAGAGGTCTACTTGACTTATTACTAACTATTATCTCCAATTCTTTACCTCCTTTGTACTATAGTGTTATGTATGTATAAGTACACTCTAATACAGAAATGTACAGATGTCAAGACGTAAATTTGCAACTAAGTAAAGAACCATGTAATCCAGTTGATCAATACGTTTCCGTTCTGCTTTCATACCAAAATGTTCGATAAATGTAGTTATCTATTTACTTACCATTACAATCTCTCCTTGAAAATTTTCTTTGCGTAGATACCCGTAAGCAAAGATATTATAACCGCTCCCAAGACAATAAAACTCTCATATCCGATTAGATACTCAAAGAGGGTTCCATAAATTGCTTGCCCTAGAGGAGATGCCAACAACCCCACTGTCATTACAAATGCCATAGCTTTTCCTACCATATCTTCTGCTGTCCTACTTTGAATATAAGTAATAATCATAACAGAACATATTGAAGATGCACACATAGCCCCAAAGACAGTTATTAAAATCAAAATATACGATAACATTGCCTTATTAGTAAGAGCCATTGATGCTGACATAGGAATAAGACTTAAAGCCACAAATACAATGCATTTAAAAAGACTCTTTATATGAAGTTTTTCTCCAAACACACCTGCCATTATTCCACCAAATAGTCCTCCCAAAGCAAGTATCGCCTGAGAATAACCGTACATTTCTTCACTAAGGAAAAGTCTTTCCGTGATGAATACAGGGAGTGAAATAATAATTAAAGCAGTTATAAAAGCATTTAGTATACAGATGACTAACATCAATTTGCGCAGTTCGTAGTTTTCTTTGAATATAAATTTTATAGAAAGTCCAAAGTCCTCTTTTGCCATAGTCAATACCTGTGACGATGATTTTGCTTTTGTATATGGAATTGTAATGAATATTTCTAAAATTGCAGAGATAAAAAAGCAAACAATAGAAACTAAAATAATCGGTGTGATTCCAAATCTACCAAGTAGCATTCCCCCTATAACAGGGGCTACCAAGTTTGCCAATGCTCCTATGCTATTGACAATGCCATTCCCCTTTGTGAGTATCTTTTCATCAAGAAGTATTGGCACACTTGCCTGCACTGTTGGCTGATATAGACCGCCTATGCTGTACAAGACCATAAGTGTAGCAATGAGCAGCGGTATGAGTGAAATACTATCCTTTGTTAGGTAGAAAAATAACATTAAAAAACCTGTTAGAAAATCAAGTATCACCATAATATTTCGTTTGTTCGTCCTATCGGCAATGATACCGCCTATAGGCATAAGCATAACTAAGGGTAGAAAAGATACCGCACTTACTAACCCAAAAAGTGATGATGATCCTGTTATGTTCAGTAAATAAAGTGGTAGTGCGAAACGAAGTATACCATTTCCAAAGAGTGATATAATCTGCCCAATTACCATTAAAGTGAAGTCTTTTTTCCATAATTTTGTTTGTTTTATCATAAGCACTCCATTCTATTCACTTTTTTAAGAAGTCCACCAAATAAAAATGTAGATACAATAAGTAATACTCCCGCCGCAATAATAAAGACTATATCGGTGTCAGTACCTAAAAGCATTACAGAATTTCCAAAAGGTGAAACAAGTATTGTTGCTGTGACTATTGGTACTATAATAGATTTTTTGTAAAATCCTATTCTAAGAGAAATAAGGCCGATAAAATTTGATACAAATCCAAAAATAAACGATAGTTTAAACATTAAGCCAATATCTGTGAAAGGTTTTGCTATAAGACCTATTGCATTACCGATAACTCCAACACTTATGCAGGCAGTCATATTAGCAGCGAACATCATCACGAAAGAAAATGCAAATACAAGTACAAATTTTGCCAAAAGTATGCTACTTCTTTTTTGTGGATAGGTAAAGAGTAGTACATTTTTTCGCCCTGTGTATTCTTCTACAACAAATTTTGAGTTCATCACTGATGATAAAATAGCAAATGCACTCATCGACATAATGGAAGCCATTGTGATAATCATATTAGGATTTGAAAACTCCTGCGCAGATGGATCATTAGGTTCTAAAACAGGAACAGCACAAAAAAGCAGCCCCATGGCAACTATAGCAATGAATATCCCTATAACACTAAGCAAATATGGTTTTAGATTATTTTTTCTAAGTTCGAGTTTAATCAATTTCATAGTTTATCCCCTCATTCTTTCTATCAAATAATTTTCAGTATTATTGCCATAGTTGTTTTGTAAATCTTCTATTTTGCCAAGATTTTCTAAGCTTCCATTTGAAATCATGACAATACTTTCAGCCGTTTGCAGTATCTCACTTAACATGTGGCTTGATAGAATGATAGTTGTGCCTTTTTCTTTTAGTGTGAGAAATAGGTCTCGTATATCTTTGATTGCAACAGGGTCAAGCCCGTTTATTGGCTCGTCAAGCAGTAGTATCTCGGGACTGTGGCTAATTGCCCTTGCTATACCAAGTCTTTGTTTCATACCCATTGAAAATTTTGAAACAGGCTTATTCCTAATATTTGTAAGTCCAACAGATTTTAGTATTTTGTTAATATCAGTCTTTACATTCAGATATTCTAAATGGATTTCAAGATTTTCATAAGCCGTTAAATGTTCATAGAAAACAGGTGTTTCAATCATAACTCCAAGTCGTTTAAGTACTTTATCACGTTCATCCCACGGAGAAAATCCGAAAATCTCTGCTTTTCCCTCCGTTGATTTAAGTAGTCCACATAAGAGTTTGAGAAGTGTCGTTTTTCCTGCACCATTGTTGCCAAGAAGCCCTATAAGTTCACCTTTTTCAACTTCAAAATTGATGTGGTTTAGTATCGGTGTAGTGTCATAACTTTTGCATAATTCTTGAGTTTTCATAATTGTTTCCATAAAATTAGCTCCTTTCATTTTTCATACATTCAGTTGGTATGTATTATCTTAAAAATAATCTGCTCACATTATGAGCAGTTATTTTTACAGATCTTTAAATTTTTCTATAAACTCATCTTCAAATAATACTAGATTGTACTGCGAGGTAAGTTCGTTAATCATCTTACATTTATTCGCCGTTCTATTTTTATCAGTTCCAAATATAACTGGATTCAGCCAAGTATTGATGAGTAAAGAAATAAGCTCTGCGAGCTCGTAGGGTTTGTCGGACAGAATTGAACCGTCGTTTACACCTTGTTCTATGATAGGAAATATATAGTGTGGGACAACTTCATTCATCGTGCATTTAAGTTGTGTGGCTAAAAATTTGGGATTATCCAAAAGGTTAGGTACGATATTAAGCAGTGTGCCCGATGCTTCGCTAAATACGTTTTGAATTAAAACCTGCCTAAGTTTTTCAGCACCTGTGAGAGTGATATTCTTTTTCATCTGAGTAAAATACTGTGCATTTGCTTCACTGAGTTTTGTTGCAGCAGCGTCAAAAATCTCTTCCTTTGACTTAAAATGATGATAAATCGCTCCTTTAGTTAGTCCTTCAAGTTCATTTATAATATCTTGTAAACTTGTATTGTCATACCCTTTTTCGAGAAAAAGCCTTGTAGATACTTCAAGTATTTTCTCAACCGTTTGCTCTGGATATTTATTTCTTGCCATTATTCTACCTCCATACCAATAGTATGTAAACAAAATATCATACTATCAGTATGTTTGTCAAGTGCTGTTCTGATTTTTCATTCCATGGCAGAACAATGCCATTACATCAGAAACAATAGATGTTGTACCTAATACTACAATGGAGTCACCGATATTATATGCTCTTTCTATTGCTACCTTCACATTTTCTGTATACCTAGCCTTTATCTTATTCTTCTCTAATTCTATCCTCTGTTCATCTGTAAAACGGTAGTGCGAGTTTGATGAAACAGTCATGATAATATTATCTGAAGCTTTTTCCATTTCTTTAGCAACACCTAAGTAGTCTTTATCATCTGGAATTCCAATGATTACGGTATACCGCTCAATATTTAACTGAATCATAAGTTGCTTTACTTGCTCGCAACTTTCACGATGAATACATGCGTCCACCATAACAAAAGGTTGTTTTGATAATACTTGCATCCGCCCTTGCCAGCTTAGATTTCGCAAGTTCTGCTTTATTACTTGGATATTGGGGGTTAGCATTAATTTTTCCATAATATCTAGAGATACTTGAAATGCCAGTGCGCAATTTCGTGCCTGATGATCACCTAGAAGTGGAATCCTCACATCATCTATCCTCTTTTTATTTATGATAATATCAAATATCATTTCCCCATCTCTATATTGTAACTCTTCAACTCTATAATCCCTGCCATAGATTTTCATCGGAATATTATAACTGTTTGCAGTTCCTTCGATTATCTTAAGGACTGCTTCTTCTTGAACGCCAACATAGATGCATTCTTGTTCTCCAGTAATAATTGACGCCTTATCTTCTGCTATTAATTCTAAGGTTTCTCCCAATTCTCTCGTATGCTCAAGAAAGATAGTATTGATTACAGCATATTCATGAGTTGCATTATTTACATCATCATACTTTACTCCTTTTCCACACTCTAGAACATTTACTTGTGTATGTTTTTCATTAAAATACGACAATGCCATAGCTGTTTGTATTCCCATTGGACTGATGTATTTCTCAAGTGGTAGTTGTGCTTCTATTTGATCAAAGTCACCTCTAACACTCTGCACTGCTTCCACAAATGACTGATCATCTATTATCTCTCCATTTACTCGAAATCTCTCATTAAATGATGTAATATGAGGGCTAGTCATTAATCCTATTTTGATATTAGATTGTAATATTTGAGATATCATATACGAAACAGATCCTTTTCCTTTGCTTCCTGTCACTACCGCACAAGGAACAGTTGATAGCGACTTAATAATATCTTTTGATAGAGATGGAAGTCTTTTTTCTTTATCTTCTTGGCTATATTTATGATATGGAGCGGCTTTCATATACGATTGATAAATGTAATCCTCTGCTTCTTTTCTATTCATTTATTAAATCTCCTAAGATTGTGCTTATTATTTTTTCTGCAATATTTACTCCTGTTGCACGTTCCATCCCTTCAATTCCTGGCATAACATTTATTTCGCAAAAAAAGGGTTTATCTTCACCAAACAGTAAATCAATTCCAAGAAAATCTAAACTTGTCTGTTCATAAATATCTTTTGCTATTTTTTTTATTTGTTCTGTAACTTGATAGGATTTTACCTCCGCTCCTAAAGCAACATTTGCCTTAAATCCACTGATTGCAGTTCTAGTCATACATCCAATTACTTCTCCCTTTATACTATAAATACGAATGTCTGATCCATAACTACTATGAATAAACTCTTGAAATAACCATTCCTTCTCCATACCATAGTCAAGGATGAGTTGATCCATATCCTTTTGCTCTTGAATCAAGAAAACTTCATTCCCTTGAGCACTTTCTAGTCCCTTTGCAACAAATGGAATTCCAATTCTTTTTTGAATTTCTTCACAAGATTGAGTTGCAAATGCAAGGCAATATTTCGGCATATTCCATTCATTCGAATGCAAATTTTTTACTTGTTCGTATTTATTGATAAACTGCTCAAATTTCTGTTGATTATTATATGATTTTTCCCCTAACAATGCTAATTCATGTTTGATTTTTCCCCATTTATATCTATTTATCATAAATTTTCGTTGTAAGAGCTTACTTCCACGATGATAGATTCCATCCTCGTGAACACTTATATCTTGAACACCAATTATATCTAATTTAATGCCCTTCTTCTCTGCTTCCTCACGCAATCTTGCACAGGTATATGCCGTACCCATATTACTATACCGTTCAATTAGATAACCACTATTTTTCATATTTACTTGTTCTCCCATTAAAAATTCTTACTTCTATTGAATTTTACAATTTCTATTAGTAATACAAGTATATCTATTGAATTTAATAAAATCAAGATAATCAAAAAGAGTATAGCAAAAAAATCAACCATACTCCTCTAAATCACACTATCTAATTTTCTATTTTATTCAACGAAGTATCTTCTATTTTACTTCTCATCAATATTTGTCAATCCCAATTCTCGTACTAACATTTCTGCCACTTTTTCAGCAACTAATCCTGTGAACAAGGTGCATTGTGCAATATGATCTGATTGTCCCATTTCAAATCCCTTTGTCAAAATTCTACAGCAAAGTGTATTTTTTCCATTAGCTACTTTAAACCAATCATGAAGTTCTTTCGATAATTCCATTACCTTCCCTATTTTAGGATCACCTGGCACTGTCCTTCCGAAAAATAACCCTAATACTAACAATCCTCCTGTAACCGCACCACAGACACACATCGAACCGCCTATACCAACGGGAAATCCAGATGCCATTGCAATTACATCTTCTGGTACATCAAGTTCAAAATTTGTTCTAATGGAACTTACAACTGCTTCTGAACAATAATAGGATCCGTACAACTCTTCTGCATCTTTTCTCACTTTAGAAATACTAATTTCTTTTTTATAATTCATAATATTCTTACCTCATTTTTTTTTGCTACATTTAATATACCACATATATCATCTCCAATTTCATTGTAGTTTTCTATGCCATTATTATTTTTATCTATTACACAACAAAAAACCACCACACTATACTAAACTAGTGTGGCAGTTTTTTTTAACTTATGCAAATTTGAATACACTTTATTGTCACTCTTTTTCTTGCTTATTACTTAGTATACAACGACAATTAATAAAACAACACTGTAAATCTAATTATTACTAATTTAAATTTAATACTTTTAACTACTGATATTTCCGCTTAAGATGTCACTGGCTTATATGAGGGGTTGTACTTGTATTCAATAACTTTACAAATTTATGACCAGTGAAATTACATTGTTATTAGCACATCTTCCGCTTACTACTAACATTTAAAAATATGGTACTTTGTAATAAAAACAACTACTTAATACTGTTTACTACCTTGTTTCATATTACATCAAATAAGTTGATATTTCTTGTAACTTAGTATTTCTTATAACTTGGTACTTCTTGTAACTTGGTACTTCTT
>CAYIYM010000002.1:5282-55461 GCA_964367685.1 uncultured Lachnospiraceae bacterium | reverse complement strand
TCTTGTAACTTAGTATTTCTTATAACTTGGTACTTCTTGTAACTTGGTACTTCTTATAACTTGGTACTTCTTGTAACTTGGTACTTCTTTGTAACTTAGTATTTCTTGTAACTTGGTACTTCTTTGTAACTTGGTATTTCTTGTAACTTGATACTTCTTTGTAACTTGGTACTTCTTGTAACTTGGTACTTCTTGTAACTTGGTACTTCTTGTAACTTATTGCTTATTACCTGTGTTCTTATTGCTTGATTACAGCGCTTTTTGACATATAGACTGTTACTCTTCGTTGTATGAATCAAAGTGACAGTGTAAGATATTTCTACTGGCTATAGTTCGCCAGATTGCATACAATAAATGTACTTTATTGACGATTAAAATAATTTAGATACTTTTCTAGTTCTGAAAACAGTTTGTAAATGAAAGTTTCGTCTAGCCTCTATATTGTATCTTTATTTTATTATTCGTCACTTTGCTTCTCCGTATTAAATGATTCAAACAAACCATTACACTTAATAAATTTATTGTGTATTTCTACTTTAGTTTCTATTATATCAAATACACATTGTTTTTGTTTCATCATCTAACACCTCCTTAGATAAGAGAGTATTTCTCTTATTCTCGCATCACATTATAGTTGTTTTTTATTTATGTTCACATTGTATCACATTATCATTTTTAATCTAGTTTAATTATCTGATTATTTTATTACGTTTTCATTATTATCTTTCTTTTATCTCTCATAGATTGTCTCCCCTTGTTTTCTCTTTTATCTAAGTAGAATAACTTTCCTTTTGCACTAAACATGTTATAATGACTTATACTAAAAATATGGGGGATATTATAACATGAACACAAAAGACAAAATTAAATTTTTTCATGAGCAAGAATTACAATATCGTTTTGAAAGTTTCTCGAATTCTGATGCCTGGGAAATCGGAAAATATTTAGCCGAAAAAGCACAGAACGAACAGTTAAGTTATTCCGTTGCTATTACTATAAACGATAATACTATTTTTCAATTTGCAAATGTAGGTTCTAATAAATTGCATGAAATATGGTTAAAAAGAAAATCTAATACAGTAAATACAATTTATAAAAGCACTGCGCAAGTAAAAGCGATGTTAGAAGATTTTCAAGAAACTCCTGGAACAAATAGATGGCAATTAGATCCAAAAGAATATGCTTTTATCGCTGGCGGTTTTCCAATCACTCTTACAACCGGACGTGTAATTGGTAGTATTGCTGTTTCTGGATTATTAGATTATGAAGATCATGATTTAATTATTGAAGCCTTAGAATATTTTTTTAAGAAGCACTAAACAAAAAACTAGAAGCCACATGAGCTTCTAGTTTTTTTATTTATATCTTTCTTCAAATTCAGAAATTGACATCGGCTTCGCATAGAAATATCCTTGTACAACTTCACAATTTACTGATTTCAAAAAGTCCACTTGTGAACTCTCTTCAATCCCTTCTGCAACTATATGTAATTTTAAACTTTGTGCTAGCTTGATGATACCTGTAATCACTAATTCTCCTCTATTATCATACTTGCTATTTATAAAGAAACTACGATCTAATTTCAAGGTATCTACTTTAATATTTTTCAACAATCCCAAAGATGAATATCCCGCACCAAAATCATCAATAGCAACAGAAAAGCCTGCCTCATGCAGCGACTCTAGCAATTTCTCTAGCACTTCTTCACGTTCAATGATTGTGGATTCTGTCAATTCAATTTCAATATATTCATGTGGGACATTATATTTATCCACTATCTCTGTTATTTCACTTACGAATTTTGCATTCAGGAGATGGATTCTAGAGAAATTCACAGAAATAGGAATGCATTCTCTTCCTTCGTCCAACCATTTTCTTAATAATCTACACACACTAGCTAAGACATATTTATCTAATTCTACTATGAATCCATTTGATTCAAACAATGGTATAAAAGTATTTGGGAAGATAACTGTTCCATCTTCTTCAAACCAGCGCACCAACGCTTCTGCACCGATCATCTTGTCGTCGTCTAATCGAAATTTGGGTTGTAAGTAAGCAACAAATTCTTCTTTCCTTAGTGCCTCTTCCATTTTATTTGCTATTTCTGCTTGCTCTAGTACTTGCTTCTTGAAGCTATCATCATAATTCCAAATTACACTTTCTTTTCTTGATTTGGCCATGGTGTGTGCCATATTTACTTTATTTAATATTTCATTGATATCCACTTCACCTTGTTCAATAAAATAACGCCCATATCTAAATAGTAAATAATGATTACTTAATTCTGGAATGATTTGCTTAAAAAAGGATTCATAATATTGTATCATATCATCCAACTTCTCTAAGAAATTATTCCCGGCAAAGAAGATAAATTCATCTACTCCTATTCGTGCTATAGTAAATGTTCCTTCGTTTACATTATCACTGATCGTTTTAAAGGCACAAAGCAATTTATTCCCTACCTCATAGCTATACACTTCGTTTATTGCCTTGAAATTAGCTACATCAACCTTAATGATTGCATATTTTTTATCCGTGTTTTCTTTTAATACCTGTTCCATAGTTAGCTTTAGCTTTGCTAAATTAGGCAGGCCTGTTAACTCATCCGTATATGCGACCTTCTCTAAGGAATGTATTCCACGTCGCTTTGTATCCCAGATATACCAAATAAATCCTATTACAATTAAGAGTACAAAGAAACTTCCCCAAGTAACATGAACTGCTATCAAGCGTGTAGTCTGTCCCATTTCGTCTTCATCTACAACCATTACAATTGTCCAATCATTGAAATCTAGAGGCTCATATACTGCTATTAAGTTTAAATTATTGACTGTAAAATCAGCAATTCCACCACGCTTATTCGTGAGATCTTCTTGGATCTTAGCTGCTGACATTCCTTCTTCGAACACAACATCCGAATCGTATAATCGATTAAGGGGAATAAAATTCTCCCTAGTACTAAATAATTCAACGCCCTCAATATCAGCGATGAGTGCATATCCATCATTTTCTACAACTCCTGCCAATTGTTCTAGTAATTCGTCTACTGTATATTCTGCGAGAAGTACACCAATTAACTCGCCATCTATGTAAACACTACTTGCTAAATTGATTACACCATTTTGCAAAGTTGAATCAGCATCTAACCCAGATGTGATGTCATGACTTTTCAGTGCCGCATGAAACACTTCGTCCTTGCGAAAATCAACTTCTTTCTCCAACGTTGATCTACCCTTGCCATCTTCTCCTATAAAATAAATTTCTTCAAATGCTAGGTGCTCTTGTTGAAGTGTTAAGTATGGCAAAATTGATTCCCTATTAAAATCTCCTTCTGATATGGATTCAACTAATATAGCAAAATTACTTCGCTTATTTTCATAATCCATATTTAGAATTACTTTTTGCTGTTCAATCTTCTCATTTATTTCTTCTGTAATATTCTGATGCAATGCATCATTAACGATTTTATTGACTAGAAGGAGTAACGCTATCATTAATATTAGCGCTGTCATTACACTCATCACAATTGCTTTTTTGCTTATCTTCTGTACTTTAGGTTTCATAACTTTCCTCCACAGATCTTTATCTGTTGTGCTAGTTTATCTGCCTTCTAACTCTTTACGTATCTTCATGGACGTTTTCGTTTTTCCAAGTCCCCCTAATGTACAACGAAGTTCAATCGGAAGCATTTGCCCGATCTCATACATGGCTAGGATCGTTTCATCTAGGGGAATTACCTTGTCGTACCCTGCCAATATCATTTGCGCGCTTGATAATGCATTAGATCCTCCCATGATATTTTTACCTAGACAGGGAACTTCCACTCTATTTGCTACAGGATCACAAACTAGCCCTGTGATATTTTGCATTGCTATAGATGCTGCATCTACACATGCTTCTATATCACCGCCTAAAATTTGTGTAATTCCAGCTGCAGCCATTGCAGATCCAACACCACATTCAGCCTGACAGCCCGCTACTTCTGCTGCAAATGTTGCTTGCTCTGACACAAAAACTCCTACAAGTCCTGCTGCTAACAATCCCTTTGTCAACGTATCTTGATCTTCTTCTAACACCTCACATAACCCTGTTAAAGTTCCTGGAAGACATCCGCAAGATCCTGCTGTAGGTGCTGCGATAATAACCCCCATAGAACTCTTCACTTCCATAATTGCTGTAATATTACGAATAATTTTCGTCAATAATGTGGATGGTAGTATACTATGTTTTTCTATCAAATGAGATTGTGATCCTAATATTCTATCACTATATTCCGTTCCATTCAATCCTTCTTGAACGCAATTTAGCATAATGCCTGCGAGTCGATACATATTCTGATATGCTTCTTGTTGTGTCATACCACCTCTCATACTTTCATACAGAACCGCCATCTCCCACATACTTTTCTCGGAATGTTGAGCATATTTTAGTAACTCTTCTGCTGTACGGAATGGAACAATGCAATTTGCACTCGACATCGTTGGAATAATAGGTTCTAATACCATAACATCCCACGCTTCTTCCATGCTAATTAGCTGCTCAACTATATCATCTGAAATCTGATACGTTGTCTTTATATTAAATAATATTTGATCATCTTTCGTTTCTTCTATAAAGTATTCAAATTGAAGTATGGCTTCTTTTATTTTCTTCTCTACTACTGCTTTATTACATGCATTCGTCTTGACACACAACTCATAATAATCTCCACACATAGAAACTGGGAAGCCGTCCATCTGCTCTACTTCTATCATACCTCCACCAACTGAAATCGCCTCCCATATATGACTTACTCCTGTTGATGAAATTGCACATATTCTGTAATTATTTGGATGTACTGCGCCATAGTCTAATATTTCAAATTTGACATCTAAATTTGATTCTTCTGCAATTAAGAGTGCATCTCCCACGCGCTCATCTGTTAACTCCATGCCAAGTAATCCACTTACTAAGCCTATATCCGATCCATGACCGTCATAACTTTCTGCTAAAGAACCATTCACATCGAATTCTACAATCACTTTAACTAAGTCTTGATTAGCACCCATACGAATTAATCTACCAATCCTTGCTGCTGCCGCAACATGAGAACTTGATGGTCCTCGCATAACAGGTCCTATTACATCATTAAAAATACTCGACGGACATTTATTCATTTTATTTCCTCACTTTTCTTGTTAGCGTATTGATTAATTTAAAAAGGGAAGTTCCCTATCATAAAGGGAACTTCCCTCAAATTATATTTTAAGGTTTCTGTACAATATTGATAATTCTTCCAGGTACATAAATTTCTTTTACAATTGTTCCTGTTAATTTATCTGCAATTACTTCTTTTCCTGCTGTAATTGCATCTTCTTTACTTACATCAGCTGGAACAGTTACTGTTGCTCTTGTTTTTCCATTAATTTGCACTGCAATTTCGATTTCGTCATCTTTTGTTAGTGCTTCTTCATATGTTGGCCATCCAGCAGTAAATACACTTCCTTCTCCACCTAGTACTTGCCATAACTCTTCTCCCATATGTGGTGCAAATGGAGATAGTAATACTGCAAGTGTTTTCAGCGTTTCTTTATCAATACCACCTGTTTTCTTAGCTAGGTCAATCATCATATTGTTGTATTCCATAAATCCAGAAATAACAGTATTTAAACTAAAGTTCTCTAAACGATTCGTAATATCTCGAACCATCTTGTTTCGAATCTTAATCATTTCTTTTGTTGGTTCTACATTTGCTTCAGCAGATTCGTGAACAAGTGTCCACACTCTCTTTAAGAAGCGGTAAATTCCATCAATTCCTCTATCATCCCACTCTGCATCTAGCTCTGGCGGTCCAACAAATAATTCATACATTCTTAGTGAATCACGTCCATAATCACGAACTAAATCATCTGGTGATACTACGTTACCTTTTGACTTACTCATTTTGATTCCATTTTTACCTGTAATCATTCCTTGATTAAATAGTTTTGTAAATGGCTCATCAAAATCAACCACCCCAATATCGTTTAGGAACTTTGTATAGAATCTAGAATACAATAAGTGAAGAACTGCATGCTCAACACCACCAATATACATATCTACTGGTAACATTTCTTTTGCAACTTCAGGTGATACCAATTGCTCTGTATTTTTATTATCTACATAACGTAGGAAATACCACGAAGATCCAGCCCATTGAGGCATTGTATTTGTTTCACGTTTTGATGCTTTTCCACAAACTGGGCATGTAGTATTTACCCACTCTTCAATTCCTGCAAGTGGTGACTCTCCTGTTCCTGTTGGTTCATATGTTTCAACATCTGGAAGTGTTAATGGTAGTTGTTCTTCTGGAACTGGTACATTTCCACAATCTGGGCAATGAATAATCGGAATAGGTTCACCCCAATATCTTTGACGAGAGAACACCCAGTCACGTAACTTAAAGTTAACAGTAGCCTTTCCAATTCCTTTTTCTTCAATCATCTGAGGTGCTTCTTTCTTAAGAACAGATGACTCCATACCGTTCCATTCTCCTGAATTCACCATAATTCCAGCAGCTTCTGTATATGCTTCTGTCATTTCTTCTAATGCAATTCCATCTTTGGCAATTACTTGAAGAATTGGTATTTCAAATTTTGTTGCAAATTCAAAGTCTCTATCGTCATGGGCAGGTACACACATGATTGCTCCTGTACCATAATCTGCTAATACATAGTCAGATAACCAAATTGGTACTGGTTGTCCTGTCATTGGATTCACTGCATAACTTCCAGTAAATACACCTGTTTTTTCTTTTCCTTGTAGTCGATCTACTGAAGATCTCATAGAAGATTGGAATATATAGTCTTCTACTGCTTCTCTTGTTTCGTCATTCGCCAATTCTTTTGCTAGGCTATGTTCTGGTGCAAGTACCATAAATGTTGCTCCAAACAAAGTATCTGGTCTTGTTGTATAAACTCTTAATTTATCTTCTCTATCTTGTACTTGGAAATCTACTTCTGCTCCATAGCTCTTTCCAATCCAATCAGCTTGCATTTTTTTAACCTTTTCAGGCCACTCTAATTTATCAAGGTCATCTAGTAATCGGTCTGCATATGCAGTGATTTTTAGCATCCATTGACGTAAGTTCTTCTTCGTTACTTCTGTTCCACAACGCTCACAAGCTCCATTCACAACTTCTTCATTTGCAAGACCTGTTTTACAATCTGGGCACCAGTTGATTGGAAATTCTTTTTCGTAAGCTAACCCTTCTTTAAACATTTTCACAAAAATCCACTGAGTCCACTTATAGAATTCAGGATCTGTTGTATTTACTTCCATATCCCAATCATAAAGTGCAGCAATATCATCAATTTGGCGTTTAATATTAGATACATTCTCGGCAGTTGATTTCGCTGGATGAACACCCATTTTAATTGCATAATTTTCTGCTGGTAATCCAAATGCATCCCATCCCATTGGATGAACAATATAATGATTTTGCAATAATTTATATCGGCTCCATACATCTGAAATAACATAACCTCTCCAATGCCCTACGTGGAGACCATTCCCTGATGGATATGGAAACATATCTAAACAGTAGTATTTATCCTTTTTATTTCCTTCTGCATCTACTTTCGTATTTACAGGATTTTCTTTCCAATTATCTGTCCACTTCTGCTCGACAGCTTTATGATTGTATAACGTTGCCATTACATATCCTCCTATATTTGACCTAATGCTTTGCACTATAAGTTGTTTTTATTTTATCACATACTGTTTAATATTTTAGCATATTAGTGCCTATAATTCAAATGTTTCCCCCTAGATTTTCATCAATCAAATTGGAAAGTTTCCCTCTATTTTCTTTCTACTATTCGTAAAATTATAATTTTTATTCAAATCGTAGTTTTTCAATATATTTTTCTAATAAATACAATATTTTCCTTCTATTTTTTGTTAATTCTATTGTTAAAAACTTGAGTTAGGTGTATAATAAATTCATCAAATGGTAATACACTCTATCATTAAAAGGAAAAGGAGAGATTAGCTATGGTGAATTTATTAATTGGACCAAAAGGTAGTGGGAAAACACAAGAAATGTTTGATTTAGCTAACAAAATGGCAAAGGAAATTGATGGAAATGTAGTATTTATCAAGAATAGCAGCAGTGAAACACAGAATTTAGATCTTTCTATTCGAGTAGTAGTGATGAAAGAATACAAGTGCATCGCTAATGTAGATGAATACATAGGATTTTTATATGGTATGCTAAGTGGAAACCATGATATTGAAGCTATTTATATTGATGGACTATTGAAATTAGGAAATGTTGCAGCCGATGACCTCCCAGGATTTATCGCACGTATTAAAGCAATATCTGAAAATGAAAATATCGACTTCTTCGTAAGCTGCAGTGTTGAGAAAGAAGTGTTGAATAATCTAGAAGGTTGTACAATTTTAAATTAAATGATACCCTTCCATATAAGAAAACAGTGTCTCAAATTCATGTTTGAGACACTGTTTTTTGGATTTATCTTTTATCTTTTATCTTTTATCTTTATTTGCTATCTTTCTAATCTACACTCTTATAATTCCCAATAATTTCTAAGGTCTCGCAATATGCCTTCATTTCCTGTAGTGCTATCTGTACTCGCTCTTCCTCAAGATTCCCTTCAAAATCAATGTAAAAGTAATATTTCCAGTCAGCTCCCATAATTGGTCTAGACTCAATTTTCGTCAAATTCAACGCATAATTTTGCATAGATTTCAAAATGCTACATAATGCTCCCGGTTTATGATTCAATGAACAAACAACACTGATTCGATCTGCTGATTTAATCTGTTCTAACTTCCGCCCTACTACTATAAAACGTGTATGATTATGGACATCTGTTTGAATATCTTCACTTAACACTTCTAAGTGATACAATTCCGCCGCTTCAGAGGAAGCAATTGCCGCTAGTGTTTTGTCATTTCGTTCACTTACTAGCTTCGCTGCTGCCGCTGTGTTACTAAATTGCTTTTGCTCTATATTCTTATATTTTTTCAAAAATTCTGCACATTGCATCAGCCCTTGAGGATGAGAATATACTTCTTTTATTTGATCAATTGTACTTCCCTTTACTCCCAATAGATGGTGCGTAATTGGTATTGCAACTTCGCCCACTATTGCATAGTTATAGGCGCGAAGTAAATCGTAGTTATCATTAATCGATCCTGTATTTGAATTCTCAAGCGGTAGTACTCCATAATCAATTTCCTGATTTTCTAAAGCAGAAAAAACACTCTCAAAGGTTGCGTAGGAAGAAGCTTTCTCTGTTTGAAAGTAAGTTCTCATTGCTTTAAATCCAAAGGCACCCTCAACTCCTTGATAACCTATTTTAGGATTTTCTTTTGATGGTACAAGATTAATCTTTTCATTTTGTGGTAAAAAGGTGGTTTGATAAGCCTTTGATACATCCATAAGATCTTGAAAAAATACCATCGCATAAGATTGTAACTTAGGGTTTTCTATTCTAGATGAATTTTTCTCTAGTACTATTCGCTCACGGTCTTGCTGGAAAATTTCCATTTCATTGGCCAATTTATATTCTACGACAGATTGGGCAATTTCCATGCGTTCTTCAAATAACTTCGCTATTTTCTTGTCTATTGAATCAATTTCCACTCTACATTCATCTAATGTTTTCATAAATACCTCATATAATCCAACATACAAAGGGCTGCCATAGCTTCCACAACTACCACTGCTCTTGGCACGATACATGGATCATGTCTTCCTTCCACTTTCAATGTTGTATCTTTTTGCTCTTTCACATTTACAGTCTGTTGCTCTCTGGAGATGGACGGTGTAGGCTTTATAGTTGTTCGAAATAAAATCGGCATCCCATTGCTGATTCCACCTAATATTCCACCATTATGGTTGGTCGTTGTAACAACTTGATCTCCTTTGTACATATACGCATCATTCGCCTTACTTCCCCACATCAAATCGATATTTTCACTTCCAAATTCTACACCTTTAACCGCTGGAATCGAAAATAACAATTGTGCTAAATGAGATTCTATAGAGTCAAAGAAAGGTTCCCCAACTCCTGCTGGAACACCTGTGATTGCACATTCAATTCTCCCACCCACTGAATCTTGTTTTGCTTTGGCTTCTTCGATACGTTCAACCATTTGGGGATAAATTGTTTGGTCTAGCACTGGGTATTGTTGTTCTAATAATTGATTTTGGGCAGATTCTGAAATCTCCACGTCAAAGGACTGGTCTTGTAATTCTTGAATACTTAATATATGTGCAAAAATTTTCACTCCTTTTTGCTCTAGTATTTGCTTAGCAACCGCTCCTGCGAATACAATTGGTGCTGTCAATCTACCCGAGAAATGTCCACCACCTCTCACATCATGAAATCCATGATATTTTATATAGGCTGGATAATCACTATGCCCTGGCCTCATATGGGATTCAAGAATACTATAATCTCTGGATCGTTTATCTTGATTCTTAATCATTGCCATAAGCGGCGCACCTGTTGTGGTGTTATTTAACAATCCACTCATCACTTCTACCTGATCTGCTTCGTTTCTTGCAGTAGATATGGTTGATTGTCCTGGAGCTCTTCGCTTCATTTCCCAATTTATTTTGTTCCAATCAAGTACTATTCCACTAGGTAAATTACCTAAAATAATACCAATTGCTTCTCCGTGACTTTCTCCGAATATTGATATCTCAATTTGATTTTTCCACGTCCCACTCATGAATAACTCCTCCTAAACTTTCAAAATCTTCCCAGAAATTAGGATATGATTTTTCAACACATTTCTTATTATCAATAAAAATAGGTTCTCCGGCAACTGTCGATGCAATTGCCAACATCATTGCAATCCTATGATCATCATAACTTCGGACAGTGCCACCGTTTAATTGTGCGTCCCCTTCTATCATCATACCATCTTCTAATTCTATAATATCTACTCCTAATTGGCGTAATTGAGAGCTTGTTGCCTCTATTCTATCACACTCTTTGATACGTAATCGCTTCCCATTTGTGATTTGACTTTTTCCTTTTGCATATGCACAAGCTAAAGAAAGTACTGGTATTACGTCTGGACATTGACTTGCATCAATGATCATTCCTTGTAATGATTCGCATTCTAATTTGATACCTTCCGATGTCATAATCACTTTCGCTCCCATGCTTTCCAATATTTCTAGAGCTACTTTATCTCCTTGTTTCGAATGTAAGTTCAAGTTCGTAAGTGTAACATCATTTCCTAGTACATTTGCTACTAAATAAAATGCTGCCTGTGAATAATCTGCTTCATTTGTATAATTTTGTGGTTGATACGCTTGATTCCCTTTGATATAGAAACGCTGATATCCTCCACTCGTTTCGTCCATTTCTAATTTTATTTCAATTCCAAATAACTCTAGTATCTGTAATGTCAAATCTATGTAGCCTTGGGATTCTAATGTTGTTGTAAGCTCAATTACTGAATCTCCATCTAATAGAGGCAGGGCATGCAAAAGTCCTGTAATAAATTGTGAAGAAATATCTCCTCGCATTTGAAATGTTCCTGGACAAAGCTTTCCATCTATCCACAAATCTAATTCACCTTCCTTACATTTGTATGCAATTCCTTGGTGTTCAAAGATTTCATAAAATGGAGTAAGTGGTCGCTTCCCTAAATTTCCCTCACCTACAAATTTGACTTCACGTTCAGTTACAATTGAAATTGGAACTAAGAATCTCAAGGTGGATCCAGATTCTTTACAATCAATCGTTGCAGCAGCTTTATCAAATGTGCCAGTTCCATCTACTATTATGTAATTTTCAAACTTATCTATTTTACTGCCAAGCGCTTCCATCCCTTTTATAGTCGCATCAATGTCGTCTGAGTATGCTATATTATCAATACGGCTTATCCCCTTTGACAGGGCTGCACAAATGATTGCACGATGAGCTAGACTCTTCGAGGGGGGCACTTCTATACTTCCCTTTAATTTGTTTGGAATAATTTTTATACCACTCATATAATCTCCTAACGCTATTCCCCTTTTTACTATTCATCCTAAATTCATATTTAAATGATTGGATTATTTAAAATCAAGGCTGGATTTGCTTTATATAAAAAACTAATTCCTATCTCTTCTAATATTACGTATGATAGTGATTCTTCTATATTTTTTTTATCTAATGATACCGCACGTACCAATAAGTCACTTGAGACTCCACATTCAATAGGTAATTGATATTTCAGTAATATCCCCTTTATTCTTTCACTTGTATCTTTCTTTGTTAAATTCAAGCTCTCACTTATTTTCGTTAATTGATACATACCTATGGATACTGCTTCGCCATGACTATACTTCTCATAATTATAATATTGTTCAATGGCATGTCCTATGGTATGGCCAAAATTCAATAACATTCGTTCTCCATGATCAAATTCATCTGCTTCAACAACTTGTCGTTTACAATCAATACAACGATAAATCACTTCATCAATATTACTCATTAATTCTTCATAATCCTTACAAGATTCTAGTTGCTCAAATAATTTTAGGTCTTTGATGCAACCATATTTGATTACTTCTCCCATTCCGTCATTAAGGTAACGTTTTGGTAACGTATTCAATGTAAGTGGATCAATAATAACAAGATCTGGATGATAGAATGCTCCAACTAAATTCTTCCCCTCTGGTAAATCAACTGCTACTTTCCCGCCTACAGAAGAATCAACTTGCGCTAGTAAAGAAGTTGGAATTTGCACATAAGAAATCCCTCTCAAATAAGTGGCTGCAACAAATCCAGTAATGTCGCCAACTACACCGCCGCCAAGTGCGATTATTAAGTCTGATCTTGATATTTTTGCTTGAATTAATGCTTGATATATGGATTGCAGTGTATCGAATCTCTTTGAAGCTTCTCCTGGTTTCATAGCAAATGAATGAACTTCATAGGAATTTGACAATTGAGTTACTAATGCTCCTCCATACAATGAAAACACTGTTTCATCGCTAATAATCATTACCTTTTTTCCACGAAATACTTCCGATATATAAGAATCTGCTTTATTCAAAGCTCCTTGCTCAAGATAGATTGGATACTGTTTTGTTTTTATATTCACTATCATCTTCATCGTTAATCACCTATAGGCTCTTTCCTTCTATTTTCGCAATACCTTCTATTTTTTGTAATAAGATTGCATAATTTTCTGGACGAAGTGATTGTGGTCCATCGCATAATGCTACCTCTGGATTATTATGTACTTCAATCATTAATCCATCACAACCTGCTGCCACACTAGCTTTGGCCATTGGCTCAACTAACCACCATTTTCCACCTGCATGGCTTGGGTCTACGACTATTGGTAAATGTGTTTTTCTTTGAATAACTGGAATCGCTTGTAAATCTAATGTATTTCTAGTATAGGTTTCAAATGTACGCACACCTCTCTCACACAGGATTACATTTGGATTTCCATGTGCCATAATATATTCAGCCGACATAATCCACTCTTCAAATGTTGCACTCAATCCTCTTTTTAATAAAATTGGCTTCTTCACACTTCCCAATTTCTTCAACAAATCAAAGTTCTGCATATTACGCGCTCCGATTTGTATTAAATCTACTTTTTCTTCAAATTCTTCTATATAGCTTGCATCCATTAATTCTGAAACGATTGGAAGTCCTGTAACACGTTTTGCTTCTACAAGAATATCTAACCCTTCACTACCCATTCCTTGAAATGCATACGGAGATGTGCGTGGTTTAAATGCGCCACCTCTCAACATATTTGCACCTGCTGCTTTTGCTTTTTTAGCAATTTCAATCACTTGTTCTTTACTTTCTACTGAACAAGGTCCCGCAATTAAAGCTAAGTGTCCGCCACCAATTTTTACTCCACCAACATTTATAATACTATCTTCTGGATGAAAAGCACGATTTGCCAATTTATAAGGTTCTCCTACATGCATCACTTTATCAACAAATTCAAATACTTCAACTTGCTTCCCATCAAATTTTGTAGTGTCTCCGATAATTCCAATTACATTGACTCCTTGCCCCTCTACCACACTAGTTGCAAGACCTTTTGCTTCTACCATCATTACAATTTTTTCAATTTCTTGTTTTGTTGCTGCTTTTTTCATTACTATAATCATAATTTCTACCTCTTTCTACTTGCCATTACCCTATTTTGTTTCACAACTATGATACTCTTGAGACTTGGGTAAAGTTCTATAATATAAAAAACTTCCGTCCCAACAAGGACGAAAGTATCATTTCGTGTTACCACCTTTATTCATCTATATATCACTATATAGACCTCACTAAGTACGCTGTATTACAGGTTATACTTAAACACTATAACGGGTGTACCCGGATATGCCTACTATTGTTCAACACTCTGCTCTAAGATGAATTCCATATCATTCGCTACACTCTTTTCCACCAACCAAGAGCTCTCTGTGCTAGAAATCAATATGTACTAATTCTTATCATTGCATTTCATTTATAAGTTATTATGTGCTATTTTATCTGAATTTTCGATTATTGTCAACCTATTTTCAAAAACAATGTACCTATTTTTCAAATAGGTACATTGGATTTACTTTTCTATTTAATTGAAATTACAAGGTTCGTTTCTTCACCTTCTTTATACTCCATTGCTATTTCTTCACCTAATTCATAGCGAATAATATCGACAATCTCAGCAACTGGAATGTCATAAATCTGATTTGAATCATCTAACATTACATAGTAGTGCGTATTTCCGTCAATCACTGTTGGAACTAACTTTGTTATAACCCCTGCTACTTCCATCTCTTCACGGACATCCTCTTCTTCTGAAGTTACGCCATTATTCAATAACATTTCATTATATGCTTTCTCGCAATCTGCAACCGTGTCTCCAATTGCTACTAATTGATACTTTTGCACATTGATCATTGCATACTTTTTCACAAGTCCTGCACTATCCTTTAATGCCACGAAATAGGTTGGTTCACCTGAAACATTAAGAAGTAGTGGGAATGTCGCCTTGTACTGAAGATTCTGCACTTGCCCTTCTGCCGAAGACATTGCCGAGGTCTCAGTTGCACCTTCAATCTGATAGTATTTAGTTTCCATTGTTCTTTGATTCATTAATACAAAACCAACATTTGATTGATCACTAGTTACAGATGTAACGCCTGTGTATACCCAAATATCATTATCGATTGCAAGATAATTATATCCTGCAGTAGTTGTGATAGAATCTTTTTGTCCAAGGACACTATTGATATATCCATTCTTTAGTGTTCCATGATAATCATATAGCTCGACTAATAAATCAGCTGAATATGCTCGGTCAACCCACTCTGGAGTATCTTCAATGTTGTATACTTCTGTTTCGCCTGTAATTGCATTACAAGTAACCACTTTACCAATTGTCACACCACCAAATAAACCAATGTTAAACTGCTTTACTGGCGCAATATAATATGGAGTTCCTTCTTCATCAATTTCAAAACTTAACTCATCAAAAATGTAAGTTGGATAATTAAATCGCAAATGTCTATGAATATTTCTATTAAAAAATTCACTTTCTGAGTATTTAATTCCCTCTTCTAATCTCACCAATTCCGTTGTTTGTGTGGTCATATCAATTTGAATATATCCCGGGATACCTTCTGATTGATTTGTAATCCATTTGATTCCACTTGCATAGCGAAGTGGTGACACACGAACTGGCTTTCCTTGGTAATTGATTTGTGAGTAAATGCTATCAACTTCAAATTGTGAAACCACATCAGAAATACTTCCCATTTTACGATTTCCCAATAATTCCGCTGATGCTTTATCTAAAATCGGAATTTGTTCATAGGATAATTCCTGAATATCTTTCGTAAATTCTCCATCTTCTACAGTCAATAACTCCTGGTATTTCTTGGCATTAATAATTGGAGATGACAACAATGTTCCGCCTACATAGATTACTACTAATGCTGCCACAATCCCTAGCATTACTTTTAGACTCAATGATGTTTTGATTTCTACTACAGTCATTCTCTTACGAATAATGTACACTGCTGGAATAAAGGCTACTAATACAATTAAGAAGCCCCAAAAATCAACAGAGTTAATATTAATAGCAGGCAATGATACATAGTAATAACCTGATGCAAGTAATAGTGTTCCCAAAAATATCATTACTTTATGTTTCAATTTCATATACTATCCCTCTTCTTTCTCACTCTTATAACCGCAATTCTAACATAAAGAGATGTCTCTCACAAGACATCTCTTTATAAATTCACAGAATTTCCTTATTCTTCTTTTTCTTTATTTCTAGCTTCGATTTCTTTTTCTTGTACATCAGAAGGCGCCTGCTCATATCGAACAAACTCATAAGCATAATCCCCTCTACCACCAGTCATTGAGCGTAAATTTGTGCAGTAACCGAATACACCTGTCATTGGGATATCAGCCTCAATAATTTGCTTACCACCTTGTGCTGGTACCATTCCAAGAACACGGCCTCTACGCTTATTTAAATCTCCCATAACATCTCCAGTAAATTCGTCTGGAACTGTAACTTTAATATTCGCAATTGGCTCTAGTAGAACTCCCGTCGCCTCCAAAAATCCTTTCTTAAATGCTTGGATTGTAGCTGTTTTAAATGCCATTTCAGAAGAATCTACTGCATGATATGAGCCATCATATAATACTGCTTTTACACCTACAACAGGATAGCCCGCTAATGGACCTTTCAATACAGATTCTTGTAATCCTTTTTCAACTGCTGGGAAATAGTTTCGAGGAACTGCTCCACCAACTACTACCTCTTCAAACACAAATGGGGTTTCCATATCTCCAGATGATTCGAACTTCATCTTTACATGTCCATATTGTCCATGACCACCCGATTGTTTTTTGTATTTTGAGTCTACATCAGAACTCTTCTTAATCGTTTCTCTAAATGCCACTTTAGGTGTTGATAATTCGATATCGACCTTATAGCGATCTGCAAGCTTACTCACTGCAACCTCCAAATGTTGGTCTCCTAATCCGTAGAGAAGTGTTTGTCTGTTCTCGCTATCATTCACTGTTTTAATCGTAACATCCTCTGCCATCAACTTATGAATTGCTTGAGAAACCTTGTCTTCATCACCTTTTTTACTTACTACATACTTCATATAAGTATATGGCTTTGAATATTCAGTTTTTCCATACATAATCGGTGTTGTTCTTGTAGAAAGTGTATCACTTGTCTTTACATTGCTCAATTTCGCTAATGCTCCTATATCACCTGCAAAAAGTTCATTTACTTCTATTGGTTTTCCACCCATCATCGTATACACTTTACCAATCTTCTCTTCTGTATCCGTTTCAGCATTGTATAACATGTCATCCGATTTAACTACCCCTGAGCACACTTTAATAAATGAGTATTTCCCAATAAACGGGTCTACCATTGTTTTAAATACATAGGCAGATTTTGCCTTTGAAAAATCATAATTTGCTTCAAATATTTCATTGGTCTTCTTATTAAATCCTGCACACTCTCTCCTATCTGGACTTGGGAAATAGCGAACAATATCAGACAACAAATTCACTACTCCATGAGCAGTAACATTAGAACCCATACCGATTGGCACAATCGTACCCTCTAATACATTCACTCTTAATGCTGCTCGTATTTCTTCTAATGAGAACTCTTCCCCAGCAAAATATCTTTCCATAAAATCTTCACTAGTTTCAGCTACTGCTTCTAAAAGTGTTTCTCTACATATACGAAGGTTCGGCATACAATATTCTGGAATTTCGCACTCTGTACGCTCACCTGTGCCAGCCCATCTTCTTCCCTCATTTTTAATTACGTTAACATATCCTACGAACTTCTCATTCTCACGAATTGGAATCGCTCTCGGAGCAATACACTTTCCATATTTTTCTGTCAAGTCAGCTACAACTTGGCGGAAACTAGCATCATCTACATCCATATCCGTAACATAGAACATACGAGGTAATTTGTACTTTTCACATAAATCCCATGCTTTCTCTGTACCCACTTCTACGCCAGCTTTTCCTGATACAACAATAACTGCCGCATCTGCTGCGCTTACCGCTTCTTCTACTTCTCCTACAAAATCAAAATAGCCCGGAGTATCTAATATATTAATTTTCGCTTTTTCCCATTCCACTGGATAAAGTGAAGTGCTAAGCGAAAATTTACGTTTTTGTTCTTCTTTGTCAAAATCGCTTATTGTGTTACCATCTGTAACCTTCCCCATACGAGAAATAGCGCCAGATACGAAAGCCATCGCTTCTAATAAGCTTGTCTTTCCACTGCCGCCATGTCCAAGTAATACTACATTTCTGATTTCATCGGTTCTATACACTTTCATAATAATTGCCTCCTCGTCTTTAAATTCTTCATGTACTTATTGTACCAAATTTTCTAACAATTCGCAACTATTGTATGTGATATTATTTAATTTAGTTTTGAAATCAATATTGTTTAATTTTAACTATTCTATCTGTCTTTTAACTGTTTTATCTCTATGCAAATGTTTTTCTAATTGCTTCCATTGCTCCTACAATATTCTCTCTCGCTGTAGTAGGATTTAATCGCATATGTAAGTCGCCACCTGCCGTAAATGTATGACCATCATTACAAATAACTCCTGCTTCCTCTATCATTTTTCTAATCATTTCTTCATGTGTAATGCCCATGTCGCTAAAGTCTAGCCATAACAAATACGTTGCATCTGGTTTTCTGCATTTGATATTTGGTACATGTTCTTCTAAAAATGATATGATATAATCAATATTTCCACTTACATAAGATTTACACTCTTCTAACCAGTTTTCACCTTTATCATAGGCCGCTATTAGAGATTCGATTGCAAACACACAAGGAAGATTACAGTGATAGAAATTAGATATTTTTTCTAATTTCTGGTTGACTTCTTCATTATAACAAACCGAATAAGAAGATATCATTCCTGCTAAGTTAAATGCCTTTGATGGCGAATATAATGCGATTGCTATCTCTTTTGCACGCTCATCCATTTTGAATAGTGGTGTGTGTGACATTGATTCATTTAAAATCATATCTGACCATATTTCATCAGAAACAATAAATACATTGTGCTTCAAGCAAATCGTTACGATTTGCTCCACTTCTTCCTTCGTCCAAATACGTCCTGTCGGATTTTGAGGATTGCACAGAATATATAACTTAATATTGTGCTCTACAATTGCTTCTTCAAATTGAACTAAGTCCAATGTAAAATATCCATCTACTTCTATCATAGGATTTACTACTAAATTGCGATTCATTGTATCTATAATTTTACTGAATCCTGGATATGTAGGCGATTGCGCTAATATAGAATCTCCCTCATTTGTAAATATCTCCATGATATGAGAAATTCCACCTAGAACAGAATTTTGATAAACTATGTGTTTTTCTTCTAAATCTGTTATACCAAATCTTCTTTTATGCCACCCAATAATCGAATTAAAGAATCGATCTTTCAATAGAAAGTATCCTAGTACTTTATGATCTAATCGATGTTGCAAAGACTCAATAATTTCTGGCGCCGCCTCGAAATCCATATCCGCTACCCACATCGGGTAATTCTGTTCTGGAATATTGTCATATGGCACTCCATCCACCTTAGTCGCTTCTGTATTTTGTCTGTTAACTACTTTATCAAATGTATACATTTTTTCTCCCACCTTATCTCTTCATTAACACCTGTATTGCTTCTATATATCCTTGTGTTCCTTTTCCAGTAATAGTTGTTTCACAATATTCACGAACAAAAGAGATTTGACGAAATGCTTCTCTTTTTTCCACCGCCGAAATATGAACTTCTACACTTGGAATTCCAACTGTTTTTAGCGCATCAAGAATCGCAATGCTTGTATGTGTATATGCTGCTGGATTAATAACAATTCCATCTACTACACCATATGCTAGTTGAATTTTTTCCACAATTGCGCCCTCGTAGTTCGATTGAAAGCACTCCACTTCAATTTCATTATCTCTACAAAAATCTTCAATTTTCTTCACTAAATCATGGTATGTTTCATTCCCATATAGTGCAACTTCACGAATTCCTAACATATTAATGTTAGGACCGTTTATGATTAGTATTTTCATAATGCCGCCTCTACTTCTTCTATAATACTTCGTACCTTTTTGTTTGCTTTTACTTCTATATCAGCCAATTGCTTATAAATCGGTAACCGCTTCACGAACATCCCTTTTAAATCCTTAGATAGGGGACGGTCTTTCGTACTTAACAAACGTAATGGTCTAGAAATAAATACAATGGTTCCATTCTGCCTTAACGCTCTACGATTTTCCTCGAGCAAAATACTTCCGCCTCCTGTTGCAATAATTTGTCCAGATTTTTTTCCAGACTTTATTACGATTTCACTTTCTATTTGACGAAATTTTTCTTCTCCACTGGTTTCAATCCATACCTTAGGTGTCTTTCCTGTATTTTTTGTTATCTCCTTATCTGTATCAATAAAAGGAAGATTCATCTTATCTCGTAAACCTTTTCCTATCGTTGTTTTTCCTGATCCTGGCATTCCAATTAGCACAATATTTCTTAACTCGCGTTCAATCTTATCTAGAACATCTTCTATGATTTTCTTCTTATCTGCTTCGCTGTAACTTGCTTCTTTCTCTGGAAAAAAAAGAAAATCTGCATACACTGCTTGCGCCACAAGCATAGACAGCCCGCCAGTACATTTAATCCCCTTATCTTCACAATCTAATATTAAATTCGTTCGTAGTGGATTATAGACTACGTCAGCCACGCCTTCTAATTGTGGAAATATATCAATATCTATTATTTTTCTTTCATTATGCGGATACATTCCAACTGGTGTTGTATTTATAATGATTTGAGCATCTTCGTGAGAATCAAGGTTTGTATAATTATCCTGACCCTTTCTTCGAATTACTATAACCTCTCTAGCACCCAATTCTTTCATCACATTTTGTACCGTCTTCGATGTACCACCACTTCCTAAAATCAATACTTTTTTGTCTTCTACCTCGATTCCTGCGTGGTCTAGCATAAACATCACACCTAGATAATCTGTATTATAACCAAATAAGGTTCCGTCTCGATTCACAATCGTATTTACACACCCTATTTCACATGCCTCTTTCGACACATTACAATACTTCATTACCTCTTCTTTGTATGGTATTGTCACATTAATCCCTTTAAATTCTCGATTTTCCATAAATGTAATTAATGATTCTTTCGACAATTCCAACTTTTCATATGCTTCATTTCCTAATAAGCTATGAATTGCTGGGGAATGTGTATGAGGTAGCTTCTCCCCAATGACTCCGTATTTCATCTACTTCCCTTTCTTTCCCTTAATAACTATATTTCTTGTTATTCTTATTCTCTCTTGCTATTCTTAATCTCTCTTGTTATTCTTATTCTCTCTTGTTTTTTCAATATGAAACACAACTTCTACTGGATCTAAGTCTGGTCCAACTATTTGCAATTTTCCAGTTCCTATCTTCCCTTTCGTCTTAACATATGTTCCAAATCCCCCTCCGGTCAAAGAAATCATATTAGGACCAATTAGTTCTAGTCTATCTGTTACCGATAGATAGACAACACCTTGATAATAAGGCACTATTTGATTATTTTCATCTACCGGATAAATTCGAACAGATGCAACATCATATGTTTCCTCTTCTTTCAAGTTATAACTATCCACTTGAACTTTGAGACGAACCTTCTTTGCACAAGATTTTTCTACTACTTTTACAACTGAATCATCCTTAATTGCCTCGAATCGATAAGTAATAGATTCACTTCCCCAATTACTTACATACTTATAATAGAGCGCAGTCGCTTGTTCTATCGAGATTTTCTTAAACCATAATAACTTCATCGCCATAAGTTTATACTTAATTGGCAAATTGTGTTGTCCATATTTCCCGATTCCATGAAAAATCCCCTTTAATAGAGTTGCATTTTCATGTGACATTCCTTCTTCCTTCTCCATCAATTCACCAATAAAATCATCAATTAGAATCGGTGGGTGTGGTAAATGCGGATATGCCACTTTATCTGGATAAAAAGTGCTAACTAATACTTGATTCTTATACAACTTAACAGAATCTGCATTTGTAAATGCGTAAATAGAAGCAATCGTACCGCCAGGATGTTCACCTTTATCCATAGTTGAACTAATTTCTAATATTGGCTCCTGGCATCCTTGGCTTCCATAGACACTTGCCGCCAACTTAGGCATACGAAACATATTCATAACGCCATGATAGCAAATATGATCACCACTTCCGAAATCCTTATGCGTGTTGTAATCAAACATACACCATCCGAATCCTCCTGTAATCTCTTCATTTTGAAAGATTCCATCTAATACGCGAGCATGTCGTTTCGCATGACTTAATCGATGTGGCTCATCGTCACTTGGTTTTGTCGGATACATATGTCCATTATATTCTGTTACCAAATAAGGTGCAGCGGACTCTTTTGTTACTGCAGATTTTGGTTGAACTCCAGCATTATTTCCTGTGTGAGAAAAATCATTATATGTATATACATCTTCTAACAAGTGAGAATTTTTTATGTAACGCACTCCACCTGTCTGTCTCGAATCATCTAAGCTTCGAATAATTCGATTTGTTTTTTTATAAAATTCATCATCATCCATTGATTCATTAATCCTAGCTCCCCACAAAATAATGGATGGATGATTTCTATATTGATTCACCATTTCCTCGGCATGCTGAATTGCTCGTTTTTGCCACAAGTCATCGCCAATATGTTGCCATCCAGGTATTTCTGTAAAAACAAGGATTCCTAATTCATCACATCGATTAATAAAATGATGGGATTGCGGATAGTGGGATGTCCTTACAGCATTTAACCCAAGCTCGTATTTGATGATATTTGCATCTTGTATCTGAGGACGTTTTGGCATTGCATACCCTACATAAGCAAAAGATTGATGTCTATTTAAACCTAAAAGTTTCTTCTTTTCTCCATTCAAATAGAATCCATCTACTTTAAATTCACATGTACGATATCCAAAACGCACCACTTTCTCATCTATATGCTCATCTTCCTTAGATACAACTACTTTTATATCGTACAAATTCGGTTGTTCTAAATCCCATAGTTCTATAGATTCTACTAAAAATTCGGCAGTGGAATAGAATTCTTCAATTCCTTTATTCTCCTCTAATGTCACCCATTCCTCTTCCTCTTTTTTTCGAAGATAATAAGCAAGCTTGATTGTATCAATTTCTGTTTCTCCCGCTATGCAAACATCGATCCACAGTGATTTTCTTTCAACATCTCCATGGGCTACTCTTGGAAAAATATCCTCAATATATATTTCTTCTTTTATTTCCAAATACACATCACGATAAATCCCTCCATAGGTCAGATAATCTATCACATGGCCAAAAGGTGGTACATTACTCGTTTCACGGCTATCTACCTCTACAATAATGTTATTCTCCATACCATAGCGTAAGTAAGGCCCTAAATCAAATGTAAATGAAGTATAACCGCCATAGTGACTTCCAATTAATTGTTCTCCTAGGTATACTTTTGCAACATGTGCTACACCCTCAAATGTAATAAAGACATGTTTTCCCTTCCAACTTTCTTCTGCATAAATGGTCCGACTATAATTGCTAACAAATTGATATGACTTTTCATCAAAGTATTGGTATGGTAATTCTACATTGGTATGAGGAATGCGCACCTCCATAATGTCATCACTATTTCGCGGTGCATAAAACCAATGATCATTTAGGTATATTCTTTGACTCATATCGCCCCCCCTTTTCTCTTACTATACAGTTACAGTGTCCTCTGTGCTACTTTCCCATTCCGCAATTTTAGCTAATCGCTCGGTAATATTTAAATGTTGTGTACATTCTTTCTCACATTTTTTACAATGAATACAATCGCCTGCTTTCCCAATAGTATTCGCCGCATAGTTAAAATATTCAAGCCCATAAACCATTTCAATCATTTCTTCATCTGTTTTATGGAACATTTGCTTTTCATTAAATAGTAGCATGTATCCGGGAACGTTAATTCCCTTCGGACAGACTCTACAATATCCACATCCTGTACATATTTCCTTCGTTCTTCCCTGAAATTTATCCTTGATTTCTTCTAGATCTTCCTTGGTAAACGGAGTCGCATGGTCTGCCATTTCACAAGCTTCATCAATATCACTGAATCGTCCAAATCCTATCAATGAAATGGTTATTTCTGGACTAGCAATGTTAAATCGTAGCGCTGCTTGCGTTACACTTTCCCCTTCAGACGCTAAAAATGCGAGTTCCTTTTCATGGGTTGGAATTGTACCTCCACATAGAGGATTCATTGCAACAACTCCATACCCCTCTCTATGTGCATGCTCTACTCCTGCCCAGCGATAAGGGAAATTCAACAAATTAATTCCCATAGTTACCCCGATAAATTTATGTTGATCTAATACTTGCACTACTTCCTCACCAGGCTGATGCGATGAAAAACAAAGGTGTTCAATTAGACCTTGTTCTTGACACCATTTCAATCCTTCATATTGACCCCCTGCCTCCATAGAAAGCTCATATTGATCCATACTGCGAATACACCATACATGATAGAAATCTATTTTAGATACTCCCATGATTTCAATTGAACGCTTCACAGATTCTATGGCCATTTCCTTTGTAGGACACATCTTAGGCTTGCTTTTTGATGAGACATAAAAATCCGACTTACCTTCGGATTGTAGTTGGCGAAAGGCAATTCCTAAGATTTTTTCACTTCTATCATTGCAATAACCTGGTGCAGTATCAAAATAATTAATTCCTTTTTCATAAGCATATACTACTAATTTTGCATTCTCTTCGTCTGTTTTATTTAAATCAAATCTTAATGCTCCAAATCCTACTACAGACACTTCTTTCTCTGTTCCTGGGTACTTAACATACTTCATATTATTTTCCTTCTCTCCTTAAAGATAAAACACCATTAATAAGTATTTTTACATCATCTAATATATAATCAAATGCCCCTGCCTTATATAGATTAATTACAATAAGCCCAATAGGAACAGCTACTATCATTCCTAGTACACTTCCAAATTTATAACCAGTATATAACAATACCAATGTAACAAGTGGATTCAATCCCATACTGTCAGCAACTAGCTTCGGTTGAATAAATTGCCGTACCGCTTGTGTAGAAATATAGATACCAATCAAGATTGCTGCTCTTGAATAATTGCCAATTAAGAGATGAAAAACTGCCCACGGAATCAAAGCAGTTCCCGTTCCAAAAAAAGGAAAGAAATCCAAAAAAGCTATTAAAAGAGCTATTAAAATTGCATAGTCAACTTTTATGATACTCAAAGATATGAATAACATCAAAAACACTACACCCATAATCTTAAATTGCGCCTTGAAGTAACCACCTACTGCATATTTCAAATGGTAAACCACTAATTCCATTCTCTCCACTAGAGGCTTTGGTGTTACTTTTTTACTCCATGCAATTACATGCTCTCGATCAGAAATAAAGAAATACGCAGCAATAATTGTAATAATAATTGCAATTAATATAGATGGAATTTCTTTTGCTAGATTTCCTGCTGCCGAAACAGTTGGCTTGCTAATTGCTTCTATCATTTGTGCCATATAGGATTCAAAATTATCCGATGTAAATGTAAATACAGCTTCTATATCAAATGGTAGCACATCTAAGATCTCAATTAGTTGCTTCTCAGCATTCCCAATGTCTCTCATTAGACTCTCATAATATGCTGGAAATTGTGTCACTGCATCTCTGGTAAGATCCCACACATGTACACCTGCAAAGTAAAAAGCTACTATAATTCCCACTAATACTATAATAATAGTAAGTGCCGATCCTATTTTACGTACAATCTTTAAATGTTTCTCTAGAAATTTAACTACTGGAAGTGCAATTAATGCTAAAATCCACCCAATTACAAAAGGGCTGAAAAAAAGAATACCTTGAATTCCAACATATATCACCAAAGTAGTCGTAATTAAACTAAACACTAAGCTAACTATTGTTTTCCAATAACATATTTTTTCTTCCATGCCCTGACCTCCGTTCTATTCAATTATATTATTTGCTTCTTCTAATGCCTTTGCTTCTCGCGCTGGAATCACAAATTCCGTTTCTATATATTCCCAGATTTCCTCTCTACCTTGTTTTGACAAAGACGACACTGGGAAAATCTTTGTTCCTGGTATTAATTGTAACCCATTTCGCAACATTTTTAAATGCTTTTGTACCTGACTTCTATTAATTTTGTCTAATTTTGTTGCAATAATAATCGGTTGAAATCCCTGGTCTAATACCCATTGATACATTAATTTATCATTACTTCCTGGATCATGGCGAATGTCAATCAATAAAAATACTGCTTTTAGCTGTTGAGATCCGTGTAAATATTTCTCAATGAGCTTGCCCCATTTTTCTTTCTCTGATTGCGTTACTTTTGCATATCCATAACCTGGAAGATCGACTAGATATAACTCTTTATTAATATTATACCAATTAATTGTCTGTGTTTTCCCAGGTGTAGCCGATGTTCTTGCCAAAGACTTACGATTCATCAAAGAATTAATCAAAGATGATTTTCCAACATTTGATTTTCCTGCAAATGCAATTTCAATATGTTCCGTTTCTGGTATTGTACTTGTTATACCACATACAATTTCTAACTCTACTTGTTTTATTTTCATCTTGTTCTCCTATTTTATCAAGGCAGTTTCACATACTTTATTCATATGGTCCACGAGAATAATTTCCAATTCCTTTGTAATTTCCTTTGTAATGTCTTCTACATCCCGTTCATTATCTTTTGGGATAATTACTGTTTTAATTCCTGCATTTTTTGCTGCAAGTAATTTCTCTTTTAATCCCCCAATTGGTAATACCCTACCTCTTAAAGTGATTTCTCCAGTCATAGCAACATCGGCTCTTACGGGCTTGTCAATTACTGCTGACAACATAGCTAATGCCATTGTAATCCCTGCTGATGGTCCATCTTTTGGAACTGCACCTTCTGGAATGTGGACATGGATATCATGTTTATCAAAGAAATCATTTGGAACATTATACTGATTGCTTATAGAACGAATATAACTAATTCCAGTAGCTGCTGACTCTTTCATCACATCTCCTAGCTTTCCTGTTAAGGTAAGCTTCCCTTTGCCTGGCATTACATTTACCTCTATTTGCAAGGTATCCCCGCCAACACTAGTCCATGCTAATCCACGTACAATACCAATTTCATTATTCTCGTTCTTCATTTGATATCGATATTTTTCTTTCCCTAAATACTTCTCTATATTGACATCTGTAATACGAATTTTGCTTTTCTTTGTTTCTAGGATTTCTCTAGCCACTTTTCTGCAGATACCACTTATTTTACGTTCTAATTGACGAACTCCTGCTTCCTTCGTATAATTGCGAGCAATTTTCTCTACCGCTTGCTTCGTAATCTTCAGATTATTTTCATCTAGTCCATGACGTTTCAATTGTTTTGGAATTAAATGTCTTTTTGCTATATGAACTTTTTCATTTTCAGTATAACTATGAATTTCAATTATTTCCATACGATCTAGAAGTGGTCTCGGAATTGTTTGTAGGGAATTCGCAGTTGCAACAAACAGTACATCCGACAAGTCAATTGGCGCTTCTATATAGTGATCACGAAATTTGTAGTTCTGTTCACTGTCCAATACTTCAAGGAGTGCCGAGAATGTATCTCCTTTATGGTCACTACTCACCTTATCTATCTCATCCAATAACATCAGTGGATTTTTACTTCCTGCTTGCTTTATTCCATTTGCAATTCTTCCAGGCATTGCTCCAACATATGTCTTTCTGTGACCGCGGATTTCTGCCTCGTCACGTACCCCACCAAGAGAGATTCGAATATATTTTTTCTTCATTGCAGATGCAAGGGATTTCGCAACTGAAGTCTTTCCTGTTCCAGGAGGACCTACTAAACAAAGTATAGGACTACTTCCTTTTTTCGTCAACGCTCTAACTGCCAAAAATTCAAGGATACGTTCCTTAACTTCTTCTAATCCATAATGTTCTTCTTCTAATACATTCTTAGCAAATTCAATATCTAAGCTATCCTTTGTAACCTTATTCCATGGCATCTCAAGCATGGTTTCGATATATGTACGAATAACACCGCTTTCTGATGAATTATTATGAATATTTCGAAATCTTTTTATTTCTTTTTTGATTTTATCTTTTACTTCGGTACTTGCTTTTAATTTATTTACTGCGTCTTCAAATTCATCTGCATCCGAAATTAAAGTATCCTCGCCTAGCTCTTCCCTTATCAACTTTAGCTGCTCTCGTAAGAAGTAATCTCTTTGATTCTTATCAATACGCTCCTTAACTTTTGCATTTAGAGACTCCTTAACGGAGTATATATATCTCTCTTCCATAATCTTTACTAAGACTAATTCATAGCGTGAAATCACATCAACTTCTTCGAGTATTTCCTGCGCATCTTCATAATCGAACCAGCTATTTGCAGCTACTAAATCTGTGATTTTTTCCAACTCTTTCACTTCTCGAATTACATTCACTGTCTCTTTTTTTACACGCTCATTTACATCACCATATTTTACGAACAATTCTTTTAATTCGCGAATCATGGCACGCTCTTCTACCTTGTTAAGTAGATTTACACTTTCCATTTGATTTTCTACTTCAACTATTTCTGCCTCTAAATAGGTAGTCTCTATATTTAAGGACTCTAAAATTGCTCTTTTTCGTCCAATTACTAGCACTCTCAATATATCTTTTGGTAATTTTATTACTTGTTTAATCTCTGCAATTACACCAACTTTATATAAATCTTCTTGTCCCGGATTATTCACATTTAAATCTTTTTGAGCAACAAGAAATAGTCTTTGATCCGACTCCATTGCTTGCTCTATTGCATATTTTGATTTTTCTCTACTTACGTCGAAGTGAATTACCATCTCTGGCATCACTGTCATTCCACGAAGTGCCACTGCTGGCATCGTTAATTTTAATTCACTCATCTATTCCAACCTCGCTTTTTTCTTACAACAAGATAATATACTCTACATCCCATTGCGGTAGTTAACTCGATGGTATCCTAACTATTTTATAAAATACAAAACATGACGGGTGTAATTAAACTCCCGCCATATCTCTTATTTGTAATTATAAATCGCTTCTTCTATACCTTGAACTACACCTCTTGTAATCGTACATGATTCGATTGTTTCATCGGATGGCGCTTCGTACATAATCTGCATCATAGATTTCTCCATAATCGCACGTAGCCCTCTTGCTCCTGTTTTTCTCTGTAATGAAATTTCTGCTACTTCTTCCAATGCAGAGTCCTCAAATGTCAATGTCACTCCATCTAATTCAAGTAATTTTTGATACTGTTTCACAATTGCATTCTTAGGTTCTGTCAAAATACGAATCAATGCATCTCGCTTTAACAAATCTAGGGAAACAACAACTGGCACACGGCCAACTAGCTCTGGAATAAGACCGAATTTAATAAAGTCTCTTGGCAATACTTGTGCCAACAGTTCTCCTACGTCTTGTTGCTCCTTCTTAGATTTTAATTCTGAATTAAACCCTACTGCTTTCTTGTCAATTCTGGAACCTATAATTTTATCAATTCCTTCAAATGCACCACCAACAATAAATAAAATATTCGTTGTATCTATTTGTATTAATTCTTGATGTGGATGCTTTCTTCCACCTTGTGGCGGAACTGATGCAATTGTACCCTCAATCAATTTCAATAACGCTTGCTGTACACCTTCTCCTGAAACATCACGTGTAATTGAAGGGTTTTCAGATTTTCTAGTTATTTTATCGATTTCGTCAATATAAATGATACCGTGTTCAGCGCGTGAGACATCTCCGTCAGCTGCTTGAATAATTTTCAATAAAATATTCTCAACATCTTCTCCTACATATCCAGCTTCTGTCAAAGCAGTTGCGTCAGCAATTGCAAATGGTACATTTAAAATTTTGGCAAGTGATTGTGCTAATAACGTCTTTCCACAACCAGTTGGACCTAGCATTAGAACATTACTTTTTTGTAATTCAACCCCCAAATCCTTTGAAGCCATAATACGTTTATAGTGGTTATATACAGCCACTGATAATACTTTCTTTGCTTCATCTTGTCCTATTACGTATTCATCTAAGAATTGCTTCATTTCAAGTGGTTTGATTAAATTAATTTCTTCAAACTCTTTGTCGTCTTCATACCCTAATTCTTCGTCTATAATTTCCGCACACACCTCAATACACTCGTCACAAATAAATGCGCCGTTAGGTCCAGCTATTATTTTTCTCACTTGTGATTCATATTTGTTACAAAATGAACATCTAATCTGATCTTCGTATAATTTTCCTGCCACGTTTTCACCTCGCTTCTAGATTGAAAGGGGATGTTCCTAGGAACAGCCCCCATTTCATAATATTAATGCTTTGAAATTACTTCATCTACTAAACCATATTCTTTCGCTTGTTCTGCAGACATGAAATTATCTCTTTCTGTATCCGCTGCAATTTGCTCAATTGGTTTCCCAGTATTCTCTGCTAAGATTTGGTTTAATCTATCTCTAGTCTTTAAAATGTGTTCTGCTGCAATTTGAATTTCTGTTGCTTGACCTCTAGCACCGCCTAAAGGTTGGTGAATCATTACTTCTGCATTTGGAAGTGCAAAACGTTTCCCTTTTGCTCCTCCTGCTAATAAAAATGATCCCATGCTAGCTGCCATTCCCATACAAATTGTAGACACATCACACTTAATATACTGCATTGTGTCATAAATAGCCAAGCCAGCTGTAACTGATCCGCCTGGGCTATTAATATATAAATGAATATCTTTATCTGGATCTTCTGCTTCTAATAATAGTAGTTCAGCAACAATTACACTTGCTACATCATCAGTTACTTGATCTCCTAGAAAAATAATTCTATCTTTTAACAAACGTGAGTAAATGTCATAAGAACGCTCTCCTCGACTTGTTTGTTCTACTACCATAGGGATTAAAGGCATATCGATTCCTCCTTGAAAACGACTATTTTGTTACTGCTGAGTCTTTGATAAATGTCACTGCTTCTTGAACTGACATATCTTCTTTCATTTGCTTCTTCTCTGCTTCGCCCATGAATTCTTTGATTTTCTCAATTTCCATTTTATAAGCTTCAGCCATTTTCACTAATTCTGCTTCGATTTTTTCTTCAGAAACTTCGATATTTTCAGCTTTTACGATTGCTTCTAATACTAATCTTGTTTGGATACGCTTCACAGCTTGTGGCTTCATGTCTTCTGCCATCTTCTCTGCAGTCATTCCTGTGTATTGCATGTATTGCTCCATTGTTAAGCCTTGTTGTTGCATTCTTTGAGCAAAATCATTTAACATTTGCTTCACTTGTGTATCGATCATAGCTTCTGGAATATCCATTGATGCATTCTCAATAACCATATCAACTAACTTATCTTCTTGTGCTCTTTCACCTTCCGTTTGCTTACGCTCTTTGATTTTTGTTTTGATATCAGCTTTGTAAGCCTCTAATGTATCAAATTCAGAAACCTCTGCTGCGAATTCATCATCTAAAGCTGGAAGCTCTTTTGCTTTGATTTCATGTACTGTACACTTGAATACAGCCTCTTTCCCTTTTAATTCTTCTGAGTGGTATTCAGCTGGGAATGTTACATTTACTTCAACTTCTTTCTCTAATTCAGCTCCAACTAATTGCTCTTCGAATCCTGGGATAAATGATCCAGAACCAATTGTTAATGGATAGTTTTCACCTTTACCACCTTCAAATGCAACTCCGTCTACAAATCCTTCGAAATCAAGAACAACTTCATCTTTATCTGCTACTGGACGATCTTCCACATTGATTACTCTAGAATTTTTAGCTTGCTCTTTTTCTAATTCTTCATCTATTTCTTTTGCTGTAACTCTTGTAGAAACTTTCTCTACTTCAAGTCCTTTATATTCACCTAAAGTTACTTCTGGCTTAGTCGCTACTTCTGCTGTAAAAATAAATGTTTGTCCTTTACCAATTTGAACAATATCAATTGTTGGTTGAGACACGATTTCTAACTCACACTCATCATATGCTTTTCCATAGAATTCTGGAATCAAATTATTTGTTGCTTCTTCAAAAAAGATTTCAGCACCATACATTTTTTCGATCATTTGACGTGGCACTTTTCCCTTACGGAAACCAGGTACAGCCATGTTACCTCTTTGCTTTAAATAAGCCGCCTCTACCGCCTTATCAAAATCCTCTACTGATACTTCAATTGTAAGTTTTGCCATGTTGTTCTCTAATTTTTCTACTTGTAAACTCATTTTACTTCCTCCTTATATATGTAGAGCTCTTCACTCTCATTTACTGTATTGACAATCAGATAATAGTATATCACAATTTAATTTAAATTTCTAGTGTTTCTCATCCTTTTGTTTTACGCAACATATTGTTGCTTTTATAGCTTTTGCTTCGTATTGTTTCTTTCAAACAAATAGAAAAGAGAACATGATACTATAATCACAATTACGGAGGTGACTATGGCAAATCTACAGTTAGCTAAAAATTTAAAATATCTCAGAAAAAAGAATAACTATAACCAAATGCAACTAGGAGAACTCTTGAACATTTCAAGACAGGCCTATTCTAATTACGAACGTTGTGAACGAACTCCTGATTTAGACAGTCTCATTCGTATAGCACAGGCTCATAACGTTACTCTTGATCAATTGGTTAATCAGAATTTAAATACTCTTGTAAGCGATGAATGGATTTCTTACACCCCTGCCGTTAATGCCCCTGCAATTAAACCTCTATCAGAGAACACACTGTATTTATCAGATACCGAAGTTTCACTTATTATGACTTATCGAGATTTAACAGATGAAGGACAACAAATCTTAGATGGATTCTTAAAATCTCAAACAGAAATAAAAGAAAAAAGGTAACAATGCCTGAATCGACTCAAGCATTGTTACCTTTTTCATTATTCTCGACCTATAATCTTCAAATAGTGAATACCCTCTGTATTCTCTAATTCCAAAATCAAATCACTTAAATTCCCTGTATAAGATAATACTTCCACACTTAAAGTTACTGACGCGATTCCATTAATCGGAATACTTTGATGAATCGTCAATACATTTGCCTTATATGAGGCTATCCCATTCAATATAAGGGATAGGATTCCAGGTGTGTCATCTACTTGTATTACCCAAGTAATCGTGCTTCCTTGTTGATTTTCATGAAACGGAAAAATGTCATCCTTATATTTATAATAAGAACTGCGGCTTATTCCTGTAAGTTCTGCTGCCTCTTGAATCGTCGTCACCTTCTCCGAATCTAAGAGTCTCTTCGCCTCCACTACCTTCAACAAAACTTCTGGAACCGCTTTTTGCTTTAGTACATAATATTTGGTCTTCTCTACTTCTTTTGCCATTACTTGTCCTTTCTACTTACTACTCAACTTGCTCTCTTCCGCCATGATCCCACTTTAGATAAGCATTTATAAATAAATCCAAGTCTCCATCTAATACATTTCCTACATTGCTACTTTCCGCATTGGTTCTTCTATCCTTCACCAGGGAATATGGGTGCAAGACATAGGATCTAATTTGACTTCCAAATCCAATTTCTTTCACCTCGCCGCGAATATCAGAAACTTTCTCTGCTTGCTCTTGCTCCTTTAACAAATATAACTTTGCTTTTAGCATTTGCATCGCTTTGTCTTTATTTGTATGTTGAGATCGCTCACTCTGGCATTGGACTACAATCCCTGTAGGAGCATGGGTAATACGAATAGCCGATGATGTTTTATTGATATGCTGTCCACCAGCGCCACTCGCTCGATAAGTATCTATTCGAAGATCATCTTCTGCAATTTCTACATTAATTTCTGTGTCAATATCAGGCACAACGTCGCAAGAGGCAAACGAAGTCTGTCTCTTCCCTGCTGCATTAAAGGGTGAAATTCGAACCAACCTATGCACTCCTTTTTCAGACTTTAAATAGCCATATGCATTCTCTCCATGAACTTCGAATGTAATTCCTTTAATGCCTGTAATATCTCCTGGCACATAATCTAACACTTCTATTCCATAGCCTTTTCTCTCAGCAAATCGTTTATACATTCGATAAAGCATATTTGCCCAATCGCAGGAATCAGTCCCGCCTTCACCAGCATGTAAGGTAACAATCGCACTATTCTTATCATATTCTCCCGATAACAATGTTCCAATCCGTAGAAGTTCAAATAATTCTTCGAAATTCTTCATTTCCTGCTGTGCTTCTTTTGCAATTTCCACATCATCTTCTTCATATCCCATTTCTATTAAAATTGCTATATCACTATACATTTCAATCAAATGTTCAATCTGTTCAATTAGAGTTTGTAGCGATTTGAGTTCCTTCATTACTTTTTGAGATACTTCTGGTTCATTCCAAAATTCTGGTTCTTCTATTTTTCTTTGTATTTCTTCTGCTTGTTCTTTCTTACCTTGCAAGTCAAAGTGAATCCCTCAATTCACTAAGCGGCATTTCGTAGCTATTCCAAATACCTTTTATTTCATCTAACAGTACCACCTAATCACCTACCTTCATTCTCATATTATAAAAATCGAGGCCGACACAAATGTGAAGGCCTCCGTTGATTCATTTGTTAACTATTTCTTCCACAGCATTGCTTATATTTCTTACCGCTTCCACACGGACAAGGTGCATTTGGATATACCTTCTCCTCCGCACGTTTCTTCGGAGCTGCTGCTACTGTATTATCTTTATTTGTTCCAGTTACTTTAGCAACTTCTTCACGTTCAACCTTTTGCTCTATTCTAACTCTAAACATTGTGCGAACAGTTTCTGCCCCTATTGTCTGTGTCATTTCACCAAACATATCATATCCATACATTTTATACTCAACAAGAGGATTTTTCTGAGCATATGCTTGTAATCCAATTCCTTGGCGTAACTGATCCATATCGTCGATATGTGCCATCCATCTACCGTCGATTACTTTCAGAAGAACAATTCGCTCAATTTCTCTAAGTTGCTCTGCTTGTGGGAACTCTGCTTCTTTTACTTCATAAGCCTTTACAGCTCTTTCTTTTACTAAATGTTTTAACTCTTTGATTTCCATGTCCTTCACATCAGCTGCCTTCACAGGTGCCATTGGTATATTGGAGCAAAGTGCCACATTTAATTCTTTCAAATCCCATTCATCAGAATCTAAGTCTGTTGCAATACAACGATCTACTTCATTTTCTGCAAACTCCGTAATCATATGATAAATTGTATCTCTCATACTCTCGCCGTCTAGTACCTTACGGCGTTCCTCGTATATAATCTCGCGTTGCTCATTCATTACTTGATCATATTCCAATAGGTTCTTACGAATGCCGTAGTTGTTACTCTCAATCTTTTTCTGTGCCTTTTCAATTGCATTTGAAAGCATCTTATGTTGAATTTCTTCGTCTTCTGGAACTCCTAATGCATCAAACATTGTCATAAGTCTCTCTGATCCAAACAAACGCATCAAGTCATCTTCAAGAGAGATATAAAAAATAGACTCTCCTGGATCTCCTTGTCTACCAGCTCGACCACGCAATTGATTATCAATACGTCTAGATTCATGTCGTTCAGTACCAATAATTCTCAATCCACCAAGTGCTTTGGCTTCTTCATCTAACTTAATGTCAGTTCCACGTCCTGCCATGTTTGTTGCAATAGTTACAGCTCCACACACACCTGCATCTGCTACTATTTCAGCTTCTTGCTCATGGAATTTTGCATTCAATACTTTGTGTTGTATCCCTTCACGCTTCAACATCTTACTTAATAGCTCGGATACTTCAATTGTAATCGTACCTACAAGAACTGGTTGTCCCTTTTCGTGCGCTACCATTACCTCTTTCACTACTGCACGATATTTCTCCATACGAGTTTTGTATACAATATCATCCTTGTCAATTCGAAGGATTGGTTTATTTGTTGGAATTTCAATAACATCCATTCCATAGATATCACGAAATTCTTTCTCCTCTGTAAGAGCCGTTCCTGTCATACCGCTTTTCTTTTTATATTTATTAAACAAGTTCTGGAACGTAATATTTGCCAATGTTCTACTTTCACGCTTTACATCTACTCGCTCTTTTGCTTCAATCGCTTGATGTAATCCATCTGAATATCGTCGTCCTGGCATAATACGACCTGTAAATTCATCAACAATTAAAATCTCTCCATCTTTCACAACATAATTTTGATCCTTGAACATTAAATTATGTGCACGTAGCGCTAAGATTGTATTGTGTTGAATTTCAAGATTTTGTGGGTCAGCCAAATTCTCAATACTGAAGAATTTCTCAACCTTCTTAATACCTTCTTCTGTCAAGTTTACATTCTTCTCTTTTTCACTAACAATAAAATCTCCAGTCTCTTCGATTGTTTCTCCCATTATTGCACTCATTTTCGTGAATTCACCGCTTGCTTCACCACGAACTAATTGTTGCGCTAAAATATTACAAACCTCATATAATTTTGTAGATTTTCCACTTTGTCCTGAGATAATAAGCGGCGTTCTCGCTTCGTCAATTAATACAGAGTCCACCTCATCAATTACTGCAAAGTGAAGGTCACGTTGCACCAATCGTTCTTTGTAAATTACCATATTATCTCTCAGATAATCAAATCCTAATTCATTATTTGTAATATAAGTAATATCACAATTATATGCAGCTCTACGCTCTTCTGCTTCCATAGAATTCAATACAACGCCAACTGTCAAACCTAAAAACTCATGAATTTGTCCCATCCACTCCGCATCACGCTTTGCAAGATAATCGTTAACTGTAATAATATGTGAGCCTTTTCCTTCTAATGCATTTAGATAAGCAGGTAATGTAGAAACTAATGTCTTACCTTCTCCTGTACGCATCTCTGCTATACGTCCTTGATGTAAAATAATTCCACCAATTAATTGCACTCTATAATGACGCATTCCCAATACTCTAGTTGCTGCTTCCCTTACAGTCGCATAAGCATCTGGCAGAATATCATCCAATGTTTCTCCTTTTGACAAACGCTCTTTGAACTCAAATGTTTTTGCTCTCAATTCGCTATCAGAAAGATTTTTAAATTCATCTCCCAATTCTTCAATATGATTAACTAGAGAATTTATACGCTTTAATTCATTTTCACTATGTGTTCCAAATATTTTTTCAAATAACTTCATGTTTTACCCCGCATTATAATTTTTCATCATCTTATATATTATCATTTATAGGAGATTTCTTCAACCTATTTATATAGACCTAGCATCTTCCAACATTATAGCATAATTGCGAAAAAAAAGAATGTTCATGTCATGAACATTCTTTTAACAAATCTTAGTTATTATATACCTATTACATCTTGCATTCCATACATTCCAGCTGGTTTCTGGTTCATAAATTTAGCTGCTTCAACTGCACCTTTTCCAAACACCGAACGCGAGTAAGCAGTATGCTTGATTTCAATCACTTCATCTAGTCCAGCAAAGATAACCTCGTGCTCGCCTACAATTGTTCCCCCACGAATTGCGGCAATCCCTATTTCTTTCTTCACACGCTTTTCACGAACTTGACTTCTATCGTAATTATAAGCATACTCGTTATCTAATGCTTCATTCATAGCCTCTGCTAGCGCTAACGCTGTACCACTCGGTGCATCTAATTTTTGATTATGATGTTTTTCTACCATTTCAATATCAAATCCGGCTGGTGCTAATACCTTCGTTGCGTCTTGAAGTAGCTTCATTAACATATTAATTCCAAGTGACATATTTGCTGATTTTAGTATAGCAACTGATTCACTTGCTTTTTGTACTGCCTCTAGTTGTTCATCTGACAATCCTGTCGTACATAAAACAACAGGAACTTGTTTCTCTATACAGTAGGCTAGTAATCCATCCACTGCTTTGGCATTGGAAAAATCGATAACAACATCTGCCTCCACGTTGCACATATCAATGCTTGAAAATACAGGAAATTCATTTTCAATACCTTGGTATGCATCGATACCTGCAACAACTTGAACCAATTCATCTTGTTGAATAATTTTAATAATCTCCTGGCCCATTCTTCCATTGCAGCCATGCATAATAATTTTTGTCATAAATAACCTCGCTATTATTTGATAAATCCATGTGCTGTCAATGTTGATCGAAGTGGTTCCTTATATTGATCTGCCAACTCTGTCAATGGCATTCTCATGCCACCTACTTCAAGACCCATCATATTCATCGCCGCTTTTACTGGTATAGGATTTACTTCTGTAAACATTTGCTCAATCACTGGTAATAATTTCAGTTGCAATTCACAACTTTCTTTTGTTTTTCCTTGTAAATATAATTCACAGATATCATGTGTCTCTTGTGGTGCAATATTGGCAATTACTGAAATACATCCTTTACCACCTAATGACATTAATGGCACGATTTGATCATCATTCCCTGAGTATAAATCAATCTTTCCATCACATAGCTGCATAATCCTTGCTACTTGTCCTATATTTCCAGATGCTTCTTTAATCGCTACAATATTCTCGCAATCTTTCACTAATCTTGCCACAGTTTCTGGTTCGATATTACATCCTGTTCTGCTTGCAACACTATATAATACAATTGGCATAGCTCCCACAGCATCTGCAATCGCTTTATAGTGAAGATATAGACCTTGTTGAGTTGCTTTGTTGTAGTATGGAGTCACTAATAATAATCCATCAACACCACATGCCACCGCATCAAGTGATAATTTAATTGCTGTTTGTGTACAGTTTGATCCTGTTCCCGCAATAACTGGCACCCTTCCAGCTGTATACTCTACACAGGCTTTAATTACCTCTGTATGTTCTTCCTCTGTTAACGTTGAAGATTCTCCTGTTGTTCCGCATATAATAATACTATCTATCCCATTGTCAATTTGAAAGTCAACTAATGTTTTTAGTTGTTTAAAATTCACACTACCATCTTCACTAAATGGTGTTACAATTGCCACCCCTGCTCCTGTAAATATTGCCATAATTATCCTCCTTTTGTAATAAAACACTTTTATATACAATTATTTCAATTCTAGCATTCTTTGAAAAATATGTCAATGTCGCGCACAACTCTATTCCATGTTCTTTATTTGCTATAATTCACTTATATGGTTGCTTAACTTAATATTAACTTTCCTGAATCTTATGTATTTTTTTCCATCCACGTCTTGCTTTATTTAGAATTTGTGATACACTAGGTAAGGTTGTACAGAGAGTCACTATTTAATTAAGTATATAATAAATCAAAAGAGGTAACTATATGAAATCAAAACGTAACGACGTTAGAAACATAGCCATCATTGCACACGTAGATCATGGCAAAACAACACTTGTAGACGAGCTCTTGAAACAAAGCGGTGTATTCCGTGCGAATCAAGAAGTGGAAGAACGTGTAATGGATTCAAATGATATTGAAAAAGAACGTGGAATCACAATTCTATCCAAAAACACCGCTATCACATACAAAGATACAAAAATCAATATTATTGACACACCAGGACATGCTGATTTCGGTGGCGAAGTAGAACGTGTATTGAAAATGGTAAATGGTGTAGTTCTAGTAGTAGATGCATACGAAGGAGCAATGCCGCAAACTAAGTTTGTACTTAGAAAGGCGCTTGAATTAGACTTACCTGTTATTGTTTGTATCAACAAGATTGATAGACCTGAAGGTCGCCCAGATGAGGTTATTGATGAAATTCTCGAATTATTCTTAGACTTAGACGCATCGGATGAACAATTGGATTGTCCATTTGTTTATGCATCTGCGAAATCAGGTTACGCAATGTTAGAATTAGATCATGATGCGACAGACATGGTTCCTTTATTCGAAACAATCCTAGATTTTATTCCTGCACCAGAAGGTGATATGGAAGCTCCTGCCCAAGTCCTAATTAGCACCATTGATTACAACGAATATGTAGGACGTATTGGGGTTGGTAAAGTTGACAATGGCTGCGTAAAAGTAAATCAAGAAATGGTTGTTCTTAACCATCATGAACCTGATAAGCAGAAAAAAGTTAAAATCAATAAATTATATGAATTTGATGGATTAAATAAGGTAGAAGTTCAAGAAGCTACTGTTGGTTCTATCATTGCAATTTCTGGAATTGCTGATATTGCGATTGGAGATACTGTATGTTCTCCTGAGAAACCAGAGGCAATTGAATTCCAAAAGATTTCAGAGCCTACCATCTCTATGCAATTTATCGTAAACGATAGTCCTTTCGCTGGATTAGAAGGCAAGTTCGTAACTTCCCGCCATATTCGTGAACGCTTATTAAAAGAACTAAATACAGATGTTAGTTTACGTGTAGAAGAAACAGAAGCTGCTGATAGTTTCAAAGTTTCTGGACGTGGAGAACTTCACTTATCAGTCTTAATTGAAAATATGCGTCGCGAGGGATTTGAATTTGCAGTAAGTAAAGCTGAGGTTTTATATCAAGAGGGCGAAAATGGCGAAAAGTTAGAGCCTATTGAAATTGCACAAGTTGATGTTCCAGAAGAATTTACAGGTGCCGTAATCGAGAAACTAAGCCAGCGTAAAGGAGAATTGCGAAATATGTCTCCTTCTAATGGTGGTTATACAAGAATCGAATTCTCAATCCCTGCACGTGGTCTTATTGGATACCGCGGTGAATTCATGACAGATACAAAAGGAAATGGTATCCTAAATACCTCATTTGATGGTTTCGAACCTTATCGCGGCGACATTCAATATCGCCAACAAGGTTCTCTTATTTCCTTTGAAACAGGAGATGCCGTAACTTATGGCTTGTTTAACGCTCAAGTGCGTGGACAATTATTTATTGGCGCAGGCACAAAAGTTTATGCTGGAATGATTATTGGTAAAAATGGGAAGGCTGAAGACGTTGAAATCAACATCTGTAAAACAAAACAATTAACAAATACTCGTTCTTCTGGTGCAGATGAAGCATTGAAGCTCTCTACTCCTAGAATCCTCAGTCTCGAAGAGGCTCTTGATTACATCGATACAGATGAATTATTGGAAGTAACACCCGAATCACTTAGAATCCGTAAGAAGATCCTTGATTCTCGTTTCAGAAAACGTAAAAAATCTTAGATTTCAGCTATCTCTCAAAAGAAACCTTACCACTAGAAAGGGACTAGGCTTATTAGCCTAGTCCCTTTCTATTTCCCTTTAGATTAGCGACCGAATTGCGCGTCGTTGTTTCCTGAATCTGTTGTCCACATTTCTAACATGTTGATTGGGTCGTTGAAGTCAGCAATCCAACCATTACGAGCAAAGTCAAAGTTTCCTTGCTTACGCTCTTCTAAGAATACATTCCACTCTACAGAGTCGATTGTCATGTCGATACCAACTTCAGCCAAGTCTTGTTGCATTGCTTCTGCTATAGCTACGTGACCTGAACCTTCATTTGCTAAGTAAGCAAGTGTAATAGGTGTTGCATCTGATAATGTCCCATCTTCGTCAAACTCATATCCTGCTTCAGTTAATAATGCAATCGCTTCTTCTACTGCATCTTCTGAATAAGCTTCTGCCACATATCCTGCAGACTCTTCTACTGGGTATGTATAAGCATCATCGTTTTGCTTGAATTCGTTTCCTTGTCCATCTAACATGTTAGCTGGAATGAAACTTGTTGCTGGTTGTTGTCCAGCTTGTGCTACAGCATCAACAATGTACTCTCTGTCGATAAGTAATGAGATTGCTCTACGCATAGCACTTGCTTGCTCAGGTGTTTTACCATCAAAGATTGGGCTATTTACGTTGAATACTGCATAGTATGTTCCTAATTGATCAACAATATAGAACTCATCATTATCTAATAATGAAGCGATTTCATCTGTTGGAATTGTATCAATGAAATCTAAATCTCCAGCATTGTATGCTGCGAAGATTGCTGTATCATCAGCACTTAACATTAATTCAATTCTTTCAATTTTTACATTAGCTGCATCATGCCAGTTAGGGTTCTTCTCATAAACCATGCTTGAATCATGATTCCACTCTGTAAGAACAAATGGTCCATTAGATACAAATCCAGCTTCTTGAGCCCAAGCACCTGGGTTAGTTTCCCAACCTTCAGCAGCTTCAACAGATGTCTGTTGTACTGGTAAGAATGTTGTAAATGCTGCTAAATCTAAGAAGTAAGCACAAGGTGCTTTTAAGTTAACTGTAAAAGTTTTTCCATCTTCGCTAGCAACTACATCTAATTCACCTGCATCATTTGTCTTGATAATATCAAACATGTATGCATAATCTGATGCTGTTTGTGGATTAGCTGCACGCTTCCATGAGTATTCGAAATCTTTCGCATTTAACTCAGAACCATCGCTCCACATTAATCCATCTTTTAATGTAAATACATATGTTAATCCGTCTTCACTTACTTCATACCCTTCTGCTAAGTCAGGAATTACATTTCCATCTGCATCATATGTATAAAGTCCAGAAAATGCCATTTTAGCTAATGTAGAACCGTCTACAGAACTGTTAAGTACTGGATCAAGCTTTGCTGGCTCACTAGATAAGTTAATTCTTAGTGTTGTCGATGGCGCTTCCGCATATTGGAAGAACTTGTGTCCATAGTTACTAGAGAATACATTAGAAACTTCTGGCTTCATCATGTAAACATCATTGTAGTAGTAAAGTGGCAATAAAGCACCTGTTTCCATAAGCATATCTTCAGCTTGGTGCATTTTTGCTTCACGATCTACTAAATCTGTAGATAATTTAATCTCTTCGATTAATTTATCAAATTCTGTCCACTCCGGACTTGCATCAACAGCTTCTGTTGTCTCCTCTGTCTCTGTAGTAGCTTCTGGCTCTTCACTAGACCCGCAAGCTGCTAATAGAGATCCACTCATTGCAAGAACAAGTGTCATTACTAATAATTTTTTCATAATTCTCCTCCATTTGTTTTTTATATAATCACAAACTCCAACTTATGAATCCCCCTCGAATCATAAATTTTCGTCTGAAATTAACACCTCTTAAAACCATAATAACTCTCTGATTACTTATTCCAACAAGCAACCATATGTCCATTCCCTCGATCTGTTAAGGTAGGACATTCTACTGCACATTGAGCTGTAGCATATTTACATCTTGTATTGAAAGAACATCCTGTTGGCATGTTCATTGGACTTGGTACATCTCCTTCAAGAACAATACGTTGTTTTGTACGTGCGATTCGTGGATCTGGAATTGGTACAGCACTTAATAATGATAATGTATATGGATGAATAGGACTTCCATTTAATTCATCTGCATCGGCAATTTCAACGATTTTTCCTAGGTACATTACTGCAATTTTATCAGCAATATGGTGAACAACTAATAGATCATGGGCAATAAACAGGTATGCCACTCCTAATTTTTGTTGTAAATCTTCAAACATATTGATGATTTGAGCTTGAATAGATACATCAAGTGCACTTACAGGCTCATCGCATACGATGAATTTTGGATTAACAGCCAACGCTCTTGCAATTCCAATACGTTGTCTCTGTCCACCTGAGAATTCATGAGCATATCTGGTAGCATGCTCAGCATTTAGCCCAACTAGTTCCATAATATTCAGAATCATATCACGACGTTCTGCTTTACTTGAATAAGTTTTATGAACATCGTATGGCTCACCAATAATATCTTCAACTGTCATTCTAGGATTCAATGATGAATATGGGTCCTGGAATACCATTTGCATTTCTTTTCTGTAGTTATCCATATTTTTACTATTAATCAGCTCACCATTAAATCTAACTTCACCTGATGTTGGCTCATACAAATGTAATAAGGATCTTCCTACTGTTGTCTTTCCACAACCTGATTCGCCTACGAGTCCTAATGTTTCACCTGGTTTAATTCCAAATGATACACCATCTACTGCTTTAAGTGGAGTACTTCCGAATAATCCTGAACGGATATTAAAGTGTTGTTTGAGGTCTTTTACCTCAACAAGATAATTATTACTCACTTTGTGTACCCCCTTCTTCCATTAACTTTTTAACATTCATCCAGCATGAAGCGCAATGATTTTCATTCAATTGCATTTCCTCTGGTTTTTCTTCTAAACAAATCTTCATTGCCGCATCACATCTTGGTCCAAATGCACAACCTTTTGGCATATTTAGTAGGTTGATAGGTGTTCCACCAATTGGAATTAGTCTTTCTTTTACATTTTCCACTTGTGGAATTGATCTTAAAAGACCTTTTGTATATTCATGTCTTGGATCGTAGAAAATATCATCTGCTGTACCGCGCTCACAGACTTGACCACCGTACATTACAATAATTTCATCACACATATCTGCAATAACTCCAAGATCATGAGTTACCATAATAATAGCCATTCCAAGTCTCTTTTGAAGATCTTGCATCAATTCAAGGATTTGTGCTTGAATTGTAACATCAAGAGCAGTTGTAGGCTCATCCGCAATCAGTACATCTGGTTCACAAGCAAGTGCCATAGCAATCATAACACGTTGTCTCATTCCACCTGACAATTCAAATGGATATTGTTTTACACGTTTCTCTGGTTCATTTACACCAACAAGAGTTAATAATTCAACAGCTCTCGCTACTGCTTCATCCTTTTTCTTATCTGTATGGAGTAAAATCGCCTCACATAATTGATTTCCTACTGTAAATACTGGATTCAAACTTGTCATTGGATCCTGGAAAATTATACTACAGCTTTTTCCACGGAAATTCTTCATTTGCTTTTTATCGAATTTAGTGATGTCATCGCCCTTGAATTTTACACTTCCATCAACGATTCTACCTGTATCTGCCAATATTTGCATAATTGAGTAGGCAGTAACACTTTTACCTGATCCTGACTCTCCTACAATCCCAAGAATTTTTCCTGGTTCTAAATTGAATGTTACTCCATTTACTGCCTTTACTTCACCTGATTCTGTAAAGAAGGAAGTATGTAATTTATTTACTTCTAATACATATTTACTCATTCTACTAGCCTCCTTCTATTTTTTAAGTTTAGGGTCAAATGCATCTCTTAATCCATCACCTAATAAGTTGAAAGATAAAACGATGAGACAAATCATTGCTGCTGGGAAGAATAATTTAAATGGATAGCTTAGTAATCCTTCTCTAGCTGCGTTTGCAAGACTTCCAAGCGAAGGCATTGGCGCCTGCACTCCCAAACCTACGAAACTTAAGAAACTCTCTGTAAAAATAGCAGAAGGTATCTGAAGTGCTGTAGAAATGATAATAACACTAATACAGTTTGGTAAAATATGTTTTCTAATAATACGGGATGGCTTTGCACCGATAGTCTTAGCCGCTAAAATATATTCATTTTCTTTAATTGTAAGAATTTGACCACGTACTAAACGAGCCATACCTACCCAATACAAACATCCAAATACGATGAATAGTGAAATCATGTTAACACCAACCTTAGCAAGGATTGTTCCCTGAATGATTGGCCCTAATACCTGATCTAATACAACGGACAAGAGAATAATTAGTAGCATATCAGGTAGTGAATAGATGATATCTACAATACGCATCATAATCAAGTCTACGCGACCTCCTGAATAACCAGCAATACTTCCGTATAATAATCCGATAATTAATACAATAATACTTGCAAATAAGCCAACTAATAATGATACTCTTGTTCCGTAAATAACACGTACAAAGTAGTCACGGCTCATTGCGTCTGTTCCAAATATATGCGGGAATACTTCTCCACCTTCTGCAATATATTCTAGTTCCATTTCCGAATATTCAAATGGTTGTAAATTCTTAGCTGTTTTATCTCTCTTTCCATTTACCGAAATAATCTCTGAATATTCATAAGGTACAATCGCTGGCACTACAATAATTGTAAGTAAGATAATCGACAAAATAATCATACTCATAACTGCCAGTGGGTTCTTCAATAATTTACGCATCCCGTCCTTAAAGAATGTTGTGGATTCACTCATTACATCTTGTTGTCTTTTTTCTTCATCAGTTGCCAAAGTAAATTTCGAGAGATCTACTTGTGAACTCAATATATTTTTTTTCATTACGTCTCTATTGTTCTCCATGTTACCTCTCCCTAATCAAACTTAATTCTTGGATCTACAACTTTGTAAACCAAGTCACTCAATAAACTCATAAGAACCATGATGCATGACAAGAAAATCGTTGTTGCCATAATCATCGGATAGTCTCTGTTATTAATTCCAGCGATAAACTTTGTTCCTAGTCCGCCAATTGTAAATACACTTTCTACAACTAAGCTTCCCACTAGGATGTATGCTGTCATAGGACCAACATATGTAATAACTGGGATTAATGCATTTCTAAGTGCGTGTTTGAATATTACTAATCCTGTCGGAACACCTTTTGCTCTTGCTGTTCTAACATAATCTTGACTAAGGGCATCTAGCATACTTGTTTTTGTTAATCTTGTAATATATGATGTTGGATACATTGCAAGCGCAATAACTGGTAACACATAACTTGGATCTGTTTGCGACCATGCTGGTACCAATTTCAATTGAATTGAGAATACATATAATAGCATTGTAGCCAAGATAAAACTTGGTACTGCTGTAAATAATGTTGTCATAAAAATAATCAATCTATCTGGCCACTTATTTCTAAGTAGTGCAGCTGTACTTCCAAGAATCAATCCCATTGTTAATGCTAGACAGACTGCCATTCCACCTAACCTTGCTGACACAGCAAAAGATTCTGTGATGGTTGTTTGAATATCTCTACCCGTCTTTAGTGACACACCGAAATCTCCTTGTAAAATTCCTGTCATATAAATCACAAACTGCTCTGTAACCGGTTTGTCTAAGTTATATCTCTCCATAAGAACTTGTTGAACTTCTGCACTTAGTGCTTTTTCCCCATTGAATGGACCGCCTGGAATTGCATTCATTGCGAAGAACGTGATTGCACATATTATAAATAATGTAACAACTGCAAGACCAACACGCTTTAATACATATCTAATCATTTTTTGCTCCTTCTTTCTACACACCTTTAATTTTAAAACACTATATTAGAATAATTGTATTTTCTTACATTGTCAAGCCTTTTTTTGCATATTTTCATGGTATTATTCGTAAATAATGAATAATTATACATTTAAGGTTTTGTTGTATTAATTAATATTTTTTTAAGAAGTAAAATATCTCGTTTTTCATAAGACATTTGTCCCTGATACACGGACATTATTTTTCGTAGCAAAGCATTTTCTTTAGAGTGCACTCTCTTTTATTGATATATTTTGCTTTTTTCTCCTATTACATTACTACAATAAAGTACCAACGTACTTTTTTTCTTCTACTCTCACTATACACTGTATTTTATAGGCATACATTTGAATTTGTCACTCTTCTGCAATTTTCACATTTCACAATTTCATTTTTATACAGTTAATTTGAATAAATAAATTTATTTTTATATTTTTTTGCAACACTTAATATTTCAACTCTCAAATTTGAATATGAAATATCAATTCCCATGTCTCACAATAACTCCCCTTGTTTTTTTATGCATTTTATATTTTACATCATATTCTCTTGTTTTTGAGCAATAAAACTAGATATTTCTATACAAAAAAAGACTACAGATAGATTTTCTATCTTGTAGTCTTTCAACAATCTTAATTATTTTAAATTAGCTTTTGCTGCCTCTGCCATTGCTGTAAATCCAGCTGCATCATTTACTGCCATTTCAGCTAACATTTTTCTGTTCATTTCAATTCCAGCATTCTTTAATCCAAACATAAACTTGCTGTATGATAAACCGTTCATTCTAGCTGCTGCATTGATACGAGCAATCCATAATTGTCTCATTTGACGCTTACGTTGCTTTCTTCCTGCATATGAACTTGTTAAAGCTCTCATTACTGATTGCTTCGCTACTCTATATTGCTTAGATCTAGCACCTCTGTAACCTTTTGCTAATTTTAATACTCTATTATGTCTTTTCTTAGCGTTTACTCCACCTTTAATTCTTGCCATTTCTTAATTCCTCCTTCTTCGACCCAAATCTTACAGATATGGTAATATTTTCTTCATGTTCTTAACATTTGATGCATCTGTAATAGTTGCGTGTCTAAGATTTCTCTTTCTCTTAGTAGATTTCTTAGTTAAGATGTGGCTTTTATTTGCTTTGTTTCTCTTTAATTTCCCTGTTCCTGTTACTTTAAAGCGTTTCGCTGCCGCTTTACTTGTTTTAATTTTAGGCATTACTTTGTCCTCCTTGAAATATTATAAATATTTTAACGTTTTTCAGTTAAAACCATACTAATGCTTCTACCTTCTAGTTTCGATGGTTTCTCTACAACTGCAATATCTGCTAACTTCTCAGCAAATTCATCTAAAATTACTCTGCTTTGTTGCATATGAGCCATTTCTCTTCCCCTAAAACGTAGGGTAATCTTTACTTTATTACCTTTTCCAATAAACTTTCTGGCATTATTCACTTTTGTATTCAAATCATTAGAATCAATATTCGGTGAAAGGCGTACTTCTTTCAATTCAACCGTTTTTTGTTTTTTCTTTGCTTCCTTATCTCTTCTTGATTGCTCATACTTGAACTTGTTATAATCAATAATTTTGCAAACTGGTGGTTTTGCTGTAGGAGCGATTTTTACTAAATCTAACTCTGCTTCTTCTGCTATTTTCATAGCATCACGAGAAGACATAATTCCTAATTGTTCTCCGTTTTCACCAACTAAACGTATTTCTTTGTCTTTGATTTGTTCGTTAATCATTAAATTGCTAATAGTAGTGCACCTCCGTTTTAATATCATTCTTCTTAGCATACAAAAAAGTGGATAATCGAGATTATCCACTTCATATGATTTACATAAACATTGTATCTTAAATTACAATCTATTATATTTATCGATATAAACCTTAGTCGCCCAATTGCGCTAGGGTGAGAGTGGATACTCTTCTTTATTTCACACATCAATTAATTTATCACACTTTTCAGTAATTGTCAATACTTTCTAGATTTTATTTTCCTCTAGCTCTAGTTCTTCATATTTTAAATGTCGTTTCTTTATTTTGGTAATTTAAATGAACTCTTTAACGACACAATTCTATTAAACACAAGTGCATCTGGTTTAGAATCTTTTGCATCAATACAGAAGAATCCATTTCTCACAAACTGGTAACTATCATATGGCTTTGCTTCTTCGAAACTTGGCTCTAAGAAAAAGTCTTTTCGTACCTCTAATGAATTTGGATTTAAATTCAATGTTCCATCTTCATTATATACACCTTTCTCTTCATCGATCAAATTATCATACAAACGAACTTCCGCTTGTACAGCATATTTTTTAGGTACCCAATGAATTGTTCCTTTTACTTTACGACCTGTAAATCCTGTACCACTCTTCGTTTCTGGATCATAAGTACAATGTACAACTGACACCTCGCCATTTTCATCTGTCTCATAGCTTTCGCATTTCACAAAATACGCATGCATTAGACGTACTTCATTCCCAGGGAAGAGACGGAAATATTTCTTAGCAGGCTCAACCATGAAGTCTTCTCTATCTATTAATAACTCTTTGCAAAAAGGTACCTTTCTACTTCCTAATTCAGGATTCTCACTATTATTTACAACATCTAAGTATTCCACTTCATCTTCTGGATAATTATCAATCACAAGTTTAATTGGATTCATTACTGTCATCATACGTGGTTTCTTTAACTTCAAATCTTCACGAATACAATATTCTAACATAGCATAATCAACAGAGCTATTTGCTTTTGAAACTCCACATAACTCCACAAACATTTTGATTGATTCTGGTGTGAATCCTCTTCTTTTTAGCGCTGCAATAGAAACGAGTCTAGGATCATCCCATCCGTCTACGATACCGTCATCTACTAATTTTTTAATATAACGCTTCCCCGAAATCACATTGGTTAAATATAATTTTGCGAATTCGATTTGTCTTGGTTTATTTTCAAATTCGCATTCTGTAACAACCCAGTCATATAAAGGTCTGTGATCTGCAAATTCCAAGGTACAAA
>CAYIYM010000002.1:0-5182 GCA_964367685.1 uncultured Lachnospiraceae bacterium | reverse complement strand
TCTGTAACAACCCAGTCATATAAAGGTCTGTGATCTGCAAATTCCAAGGTACAAATAGAATGTGTAATCTTCTCCACTGCATCTTCAATTGGATGTGCAAAATCATACATCGGATATATACACCATGCATCCCCTGTATTATGATGATGCATTCTAGCAACACGATACAAGATAGGATCTCTCATATTCATGTTCGGAGATGTCATATCAATCTTAGCACGAAGTACACATTTTCCATCTTCGAACTCACCATTTTTCATAGATTCAAATAAACTTAAATTCTCTTCTATACTTCTATCTCTGTATGGACTATTCTTTCCTGGCTCTGTTAGTGTGCCACGATGATCTCTCATTTCTTCCGAATTCAAGTCACATACAAATGCTTTTCCTTTTTTTATAAGCTTCACAGCACATTCATACATCACTTCGAAGTAATCTGACGCAAAGAATAAGTTATCGCCCCAATCAGCTCCTAACCATTGAATATCCTTCTTAATCGCTTCAACAAACTCTACTTTCTCTTTTGTAGGATTTGTATCGTCAAATCTCATATGAAATGTACCATTATATTTTTCTGCCAATCCAGAATTTAAAAGAATCGATTTTGCATGTCCAATATGTAGATATCCATTTGGCTCTGGCGGGAATCGAGTACATACTGTATCATATACTCCTTCTCTTAAATCCTTCTCTATCTCTTGTTCTATAAAATTCTTAGATACTACTGTTTCTTCTGCCATTGTGGGCCTCCTCTTACTTGACTCATTCATCACATTATATTATCATAAATTAAATGATTGGACAACATTTTAATTGACATGATTCCTTTCAACTTGTATAATAATGAAGTTGTATAAAATATACATAAGCTGCTATGGCTCAGTCGGTAGAGCGTCACCTTGGTAAGGTGGAGGCCACGGGTTCGATTCCCGTTAGTAGCTTTCAATTATTGGTTCTTAATAATAACTGCAGTTTTTTGCTTAATTCTTTGCAATGCATTATCGATCACCTTTGGCGACTTGTCCAAAAGTGTAGCAATCGTTCTATATCCTTCACCCTTCATGTGAAGATATAGAACTTTTTGTTCTAGTGCACTTAATTCTCTACTCAATTTATACTCCAAACTCTCTTGAAATTCTTTCCCTATAAATAAAGCCTCCGGATTACCTTGTTCGTCTTGTATTGCTTCCTGCAAATCTGGATGTTCCACCTCACCGTCTTCTGGATAGATAGAAATATATGAATTTAATGGAATATGTTTCTTTCGCTTAGAAGCTTCAATTGCAGAATAAATTTGTCTTGATACACATAAATCAGCAAATGTATGGAGGGATGCACTCTCTTCTATCTTATAATCTTGAATAGCCTTAAATAATCCAATCATTCCTTCTTGTATTAAATCATCATTTTCCGCCCCTTGCAAATACATTTCACGGGCTTTCTTTCGCACCATGTTTTTGTATTTTTCCATAAGGAAATCTACAATCTGTAGATTTCCCTCGCGAAATTTTTGAATTAATTCATCGTCTGTCAATTGATCATAACTTCCCATAAATAATATCCTTTTATTTGTATATTTTATTGTAGGCGTTGTCTCACGATTTCATAAGCTAATACACCTGCTGCAACTGACGCATTCAAAGAATCAATGTCCCCCTTCATTGGAATTGATGCAACGTAATCGCAATTTTCTTTGATTAGACGCCCTACTCCACGTCCTTCATTTCCAATAACAAGACCAATTGAACCTTTTAGATTTAGTCGGTACATCGTTTCGCCTTCCATATCAGCGCATACAAACCACATCCCTTTTTCTTTTAACTCTTCCATTGTCTTCACAATATTTGTAACCTTTGCTACCGGAGTATAATTCAATGCACCTGCAGATGTCTTTGCAACTGTTGCTGTTAATCCTACCGCACGTCTTTTTGGAATAATTACACCATGGGCACCTGCCAAATTCGCTGTACGGATAATAGCGCCCAAATTATGCGGGTCTTCGATATCATCTAAAAGAATAAAGAATGGATCTTCTTCTCTTTCTTTCGCCAATGCAAACATATCATCTATAGAACTGTACTCATAAGCTGCAACGTACGCAATCACGCCTTGATGATTTCCTGTTTCTGAAATTTGCTGTAGACGTTCTTTTGCAACATAGTTAATAATTGTGTCAGTTTTTTTTGCTTCACGCAAAATGGTACGTACAGGTCCATCTTGACATCCATCTAAAACAAACAATTTATCTACTGATTTTCCTGCTCTAAATGCTTCAATTACAGAATTCCTACCTTCAATTACTAATGATTTGATTTCTGTATCTATTTCTTTTTTTTCCACTACATTTTGTTCACTCATTTTACTCTCCTCTTAATTTCGTAAGAACGAATACTATTTATCTAGGCTATCTAACCCTATTTTCACCAAATCTACAATTCGCTTCCAGTCTTTTTTCAAATACAGATATCCAACTAAGGCTTCAAATCCAGTCGCTCTTCGATAGTCAGTTACTGATTGGTTTTTAGCCGGTGTTACTGATTTAGCATTGCGTCCTCGCTTATAGACATAGAGTTCTTCTTCCGTCAGTTCTGTTTGTAATATACGCATCATTTTAGATTGAGTCGCAGCATTGACATACTGACTGGTTTCTACATGTAACTTTTGTACTTGGCGATTTACTCCACCAATCACAATATTCTTTATAATCAGATCATACACACAGTCACCTATATAAGCCAACGTTAAAGGTGAATATGTTTTAATATCCACCTCTTCGATAGCAAATGTCTCTCTCAAATATTGATCAAATTCAAAACCTAAGCTTTCTTCCATTTTACCCCTTCTCTTGTATCTTCTATTACAATACCCATTTGAAGTAATTCATCTCTTATTTCATCTGCTCTAGCAAAATCTTTATTCTTTCTTGCTACTTGGCGCGCTTCAATCAATGCTTCAACTTCTTCTTCTAGATTTCCTTCATCTTTATTTACAATAATCCCTAAAATATCTGATAGTTGTACAATCAAATCAAATAGATATGTTAGGTATTCTTTCGAACTTTCTCCATTTACTGTTGTATTTGTAAATTTAACTAATTCAAAAATACTTGAGATAGCATCCGCTGTATTAAAGTCATCATCCATAGCTGTTTCATAGGATGTCACATACTCTTTTGCTTTCGCTACTAATTCAATTTCACTTTCTGTTAGCACTTCATTTGTTGTTACCCCAAGCAAATGTTTGATATTTTCCACTGCATTAATAATGCGATCCAACCCTGCTTTTGATGATTCCATTAATTCCGCACTGAAGTTTAGTGGGCTTCTATAGTGTGCACTAAGCATAAAGAATCTTAATACTTGCAAATCGTATTTCTCACTAATTTCTCTAACTGTGAAGAAATTACCAAGTGATTTTGACATTTTTCTATTATCTATATTAAGAAATGCATTGTGCATCCAGTATTTCGAGAATTCTTTTCCATTTGCCGCTTCACTTTGGGCAATTTCATTTTCATGATGCGGAAATACCAAATCTTCTCCTCCCGCATGAATATCTATTTGATCTCCTAAATACTTCTTAGACATTACAGAACACTCAATATGCCATCCTGGACGACCATCACTCCATGGCGATTCCCACGCTGGTTCCCCCTCTTTCTTTGGCTTCCACAATACAAAATCAAGTGGATCTTCTTTCTCTTCTGCTCCCGAGACAAGTAATGAACGATTTCCTGAACGCAAGTCATCTAAATTCTTTTTTGATAATTTTCCGTATGTATCAAATTTTCTCGTTCTAAAATAAACACTTCCATTCTTTGCATAGGCAAATCCATCTTCGATTAACTTACCTATCATTTCAACCATTCCACAAATTTCTAATGTTGCTAATGGGTGTGTTGTTGCTGGAAGTACATTCATTCCTTCCATATCTTTTTTACACTCTGCAATATATCTTTGTGAAATTTCATCTGCTGATACACCTTCTTCAATTGCTTTTTTAATTATTTTATCATCAACATCTGTGAAATTCGAAACGTAATTTACTTCATATCCTTTATATTCAAAATATCTTCTTACTGTATCGAAGACAATCATCGGTCTTGCATTTCCAATATGAATGTAGTTGTAAACTGTTGGTCCACACACATACATCTTTACCTTCCCCTCTTCTACAGGTACAAATTCCTCTTTAGATTTTACTAATGTATTATATATTTTCATTCTTAACCTCCTAATTTTTGCATTTAGTATAGCCCTCTTAGAAAGGACATACTATTTCACAGTTTATGTAAATTTCTCTTCTTTGTCAAGGGCAGCTACTTCGGCCTATACTCCAACTATACTATTTCATTTAATAATATTTTTTTCGTTGAAAATAATTCCTCTGTCAATTGTTCTATCGAAACACTTTTACTTTCATCCACTGAACTAGAAATTTTCTTTATTTTTCCATCCATTGTTTCTATGAGATAGCTTCCTGTATTGGCTGTTATCAGTGGGTCGTAAATATGAAGTTCCTTCTGCTCCTTACAATCTGTATAAAAAAGAGATAGTATTTCTTCTACATTTATAATTCGAATCATAATTTTAGGGGTGTTGGCTACTACCAGCTCCATTTCAAATGAATCATTTAAAATAGGTTCGCGTACAAATACATCTCCTTCTGTTGACATCAAAAAATATCCTTGAATGACATCATTCAATGTAACCAATACAATACCACCGCCTTGACTTTCTTGTTCTTTTATTAGTTGTTTAAAGTATAGCTCTGAACGTTTAATAAAAATATCGTAATTACGAGCCAAATACGCATTCGCCAATACACTAAGCGCCTCGCAATCTTCTTCCGTTGCAAAGCGTAAATACACTCCATTTTCTAATTCTTGTTCCATTTTTATTTCTTTTGTACTTTTATAGTGTACTTGTCCGCCAACTGTTACAAATCCATAAGGTGTATAAATTGCTTCAGCCGCAGGCATCAAATATGTAACCAATCTATGATTTTCATACATTTGATTCAAGGCGTCTGTCAGCATACCGCCCATCATACCTTGCTTACGAAACTTTTCTTTTGTTGCAACAGCTACTATATAATCAGTAGTGTCGACTCTATCTAGCAATTGAATTTCGTAAGGATTCAAATGAAGCATACTTGCTAATTCACCTTCTTTTTCAATTAC
>CAYIYM010000001.1:151290-233473 GCA_964367685.1 uncultured Lachnospiraceae bacterium | reverse complement strand
GAGTGGTTTGAAAGTGATAAAATTCTTAATAAAGCATATAAAATCAGTGGTTGTAGTAGTGATGATTGTTGTTATTGGTCTTGTGGTTAACTATGTTCATTCAGTATCAGATGTGGCCATCATTGAGTCCGCTTTTGACGAAATGGAACAAATCGGATTACAATATCAGATTTCACTTGCAAATAAACTCGAAGAAGCAGAAGAGGATTTATCATTTTTGGCGGAACTTATTGTTGAAAACAATATTAATAATGAGAATATTGTGGAATATATGAAGGCATATTCCCCTGCTGCCGAGTTTGACAATCTTTATTACATAGAACCCAGTGGTAATGGTATTTCAAAAAACAATGATTTTTATAATTTTTCTGAAAACCTATCATTTTTAAGTGCATTTGAAAATAAAATTTATGTCGAACCCCCACATATTTCCTTAGAATCCTCGGAAGTAGTCTTTGATTTAGCTATTCCGGTTCAAAGAAATAGCGAAATTATTGCCGTGCTTTTTTGTGAAGTATCTGTTGATGATTTTTTTGAAACGGTTACCACCAACAAAAAATATAAAGGAGATATATTCTTTGTAGATGACAATTTAAATATGATTTTTTCGACAAGTAATAATCATATAGGTGCTACTAATATTCCCGGAGAAGATATTGCGGAGATGGGAATGGATAATGTTGCTAAGGCACAAAGTGATATACTAAGCAAGCAAAATGGCGGTTTTTACTATGATTATTTTGGAACGCCAAAAGTGATGGTTTATTATCCGATAGAGTTAACAAATGTAGCTCTCGCTATGAATGTTCATGTGGATTCACTGAGTAGCGAAATCATAGAAGCAACCAATATTTTCATTGCAGTAGGTAGTGCGATTTATTGGTTTCTTATAGTGCTTGTTATTTATATAGCGACTATCAATTATCGTTCTAACAAGCACATTTTAAAAAATGCTTATTACGATGAATTGACTGATTTACCAAACAAAGCTAAATTTAAAATTGAAATACAAGATGCTTTGAGCAAAGCTAAAAATACGGAATACACCATTCTTGTCTTCGATATCGATAATTTTAAGGCTATCAACGAAATTTTTGGCTATGAAATAGGGGATAAAGTTCTAAAGACAATGAAAACCTTTGCAGATACGGTGACAGAGCCCTCATTTCTTGCAGCCCGCGTTGGTGATGATAAGTTTGCGATGTTTGCAAAAAGCACATATATAGATGATATAAATGCACTTGTAGAAAATGTTACGGCTATTTATGATGAAGTCTTGCCAGAAATGGTTGATTATGCTGCTACCTACAAAATGGGAAGATATAAAATTGATAAAGGTGAAACTGATGTAGAGGAAATTATTAGTAAGGCAAACCTTGCACATAGCAAAGCAAAGTCAACAAAAGGTATGTATGTATGTGATTATAATGATATGTTTAAAAAGGTTTTACAAACTGAAGCCGCAATCACAAATAAAATGAATATTGCACTTGAAAACAAAGAATTTCATGCTTATTTACAACCTAAGTTTAACATATATGAGAATAAGTTGATTGGGGCAGAAGCACTGGTACGTTGGATTGAAGCTGATGGTAAAATGATATTCCCAAATGATTTTATACCTTTGTTTGAGAGGAATGGATTTATTGCCAAAATTGATAGATATATACTTGAGCAAGTATGTATAACGATAAGGCAGTGGATAGATATCGGTTTAAGTGTAGTCCCTATTTCTGTGAATTGTTCGAGAATTAACTTGCAAAATGCTAATTTTGTTAGTGAAGTCGTGACTACTGTCGATAAATATAATGTTCCTCATGAATATATAGAAATAGAGCTAACTGAAAGCACTACAATAGAGAGTGAGCAGACCATTGAACAGCTATTTGAAGATTTACACAAAGAGGGGTTTAAAATTTCTATTGATGATTTTGGGGCAGGGCAATCTTCTTTGGCTATGCTTATGAATCTAAAGGTTGATACGCTCAAAATGGACAGAAGTTTCTTTGTTGGTGGCAATAATGAAAGACGTGAAAATATGCTAATTGACAGTATTGTCAAAATGGCGCATAATCTCAAAATGTATGTTGTGGCAGAGGGGATTGAAACGGCAGAACAAATTAAACTTTTAAGAACTATGAATTGTGATGCTGTACAAGGGTATGTATATGATAAACCTATGTCAATTATTGAATTTCAAGAAAAATACAAACAAGAAATGAATCGAGATAACTTGCTAAATAATGCTGAAAAATCATTGATCCGCAATATAAATGATACAAAATTCGTAAGTGGTTTTGTATCTTGTGGCCTATTGGTTGTAGAACTCGATGATTATTTTACAATTGTGGAAGCAAATGACTATTATTTTGAAATGATAGGCTATACACGAGAAGAAATGCTAGATAAGTTTAAAAATCGTGGGTTAAATAATATGAATGATGAAAGCAGAAAAGAGTTTTTGGAATATTTTTATCACGATGTACAATCAAACAAAGATAAAACAGTAGAGTTTGTCAATAAATTTACACTGCAAAATGGCGAAGAACACGTTTTTATGCTAAGTGGGAAAATTGCTATAGACGAAAGTGGGCAATCTATGCTATATCTTTCTGTTTCAGATATAACCGAGCATGTCAAGGTAGGAGACAATCTACAGAGTGAAAAAGATTTTAATACTCATATAGCAGCAGTTACAAATAATGCGTTCTTTGAGTACGACAGAGAAGCGGATACTATTCGTTTTTCTATGAACTTTGCAGAGCGATTTAATATTCCAAATATAATCAATAATTTATCGACTTCGCAAGAAATTCAAGATTTCATATCTCAGCAAAACAAGTCTATCGGCAGTGAGATTTTCATTGATAAAGGCGAGGGTGAATTTTGTGCTACGCTTCCAAGCGGACAGTTAACATGGTATATGTATAGCTATAAAACGATTTTTGACGGGGCAAAACAAAAGGAGATAGTCGTGGGTAGAATGATGGAGGCCACTGGGCATAAGGCTGAATTTGATATCCTTAAAATGAAATTAGAAAGCGATTCAGTTACTGATATATTTAATAAACAGGCCACAAATCGCTATATTCATAACTATCTAAGAGTAGCTACCACAGACATAGATAAAGGAACACTTATGCTTGTAAGACTTGAAAACTTTGGTCTATTAGAAAGTGTTTTCGGAGAGACGTTTATATCTTCTGCTCTAAAAGACATAGGTACAACCCTAAGAAGTATGTTTAGAAGTTCTGATATTATCGGAAGATGTAATGAAAATGAATTTTATATTTTTATAAATAATGTCGATAATGCTGACTTTATAGAAAAAAAGAAAGTTGAGTTGTGCCAAGAGCTAAGTACTAACTATAAAGAAAATGGCATCAGTGTACAAATCATTGCTAAAATCGGCATCTCACTATATCCAGAGCATGGAGACTCGTTTGGTAGTCTGTATAAAAAAGCTAGTGAAACACTATAAAGTCATAACAGCTCAATCTACAACTTATGGAATAGATGTTGCAATGAAAGTTACGATGATTACAAATATGCGTTGCATTGGTTTAGAACAGATTGTTGGTAGCTTTTTAACTGATGCAGCAGCTGCTGCATCAGAATTGTTTCTGCTAAATGTATATTTTAAGTGACTTAATATAAAGGGAGATAAACGGAGAATTCAGAACCCTTGCCTTCTTCACTTGAAACTATAATGTTTCCAGAGTGTAAATCTATAATTCTCTTACATAAAGGAAGTCCTAAGCCGTTACCTTTTGTAGAGCGTGAAGTATCTCCTTGATAAAACTTCTCAAAGACCCGTGTACAAACATCTTGATTCATTCCAATTCCGCAATCAGTAATAGTTAGAACAGCTACTTCATGCTCTATTTTTAGTCGAATAGAGATAACACCATTTGAACTAGAGAACTTAATTGCATTATTTAAGAGATTTTGACATACTTGGTATAATAATTCCTTGTTTCCAGAAAGGATAATCTCATCTAAATCAATGTCTAATTCTAAATCCTTGTTTGTCCACCCATGCTCTAGTGATAAAATGACCTCACGAACTTGTTCCGACAAATCATAGGTTTCTTTTTTTATATCAAATTCTTGATTTTCTAGTCGGGAAAGCAGCAAAATATTTCCAGAGAGCGAGGAGAGTCGTTTCGTATTATCGATGATTTTGGAACTGTATTCTATGCGTTTTTCCTCAGATAGGTTAGGTTGTTGCATAAGTGTAGCATATCCTTCGATGGTTGCCAAAGGTGTTTTGAATTCATGAGATACATTTTCAACGAAATCGTTTCGAAGAATTTCTGTAGAGGCAAGTTCTTTTGCCATATGATTAAAATTCTGTGCCATTTCTTGTAATTCAATTACTTGTGATTTTTCGTTAATCTGAATGCCATAATTTCCCGAAGTAATTTCTTTGGTCGCATTTGTAATGTCTACAATTGTTTGAAGGATTCGTTTGGAAAAAATCTTGGCTAAAAGAGTTCCAACAATAATGCATGTAAGGCCATGGACAACTACAATTCGTCTTGGATCTTGATTCACAATTAAATTAAATGCGTATAATCCAGAAGTTAATGAACCCGTTATAATTGATGTGACAGAGAAGATAATAAAAATAATTATGGAAAAAACTACTACGATTCGTCTAGAGTGATTATTCATTAGGGTGCTCCTTTCTTACCAGCTTATAGCCAAGTCCGCGAACAGTCACAATTTCAAAATCGATGTTATCACGGAAACGATCTCTTAATCGACTGATATGAACGTCAAGAGTATGAGGTGTGGATTCCGTATCAACACCCCAGATTTCATCCATGATTTGTCGACGCGTAAAGATTTTATTGGGAGATGAGGCTAATTTAAATAGAAGAAAGAATTCTTTTTGAACTAATTCAATAGTAGAATATTCGCTTGATACAGTTAAGTTGTCACGATCAAATGTAGTGTTTCCGATTTGTGTTTTTTGCAGATTCATAATTTGACTGCGGCGTAATAAGGCTTCGATGCGCCAAATCATTTCATTCATATCAATAGGTTTTACCATATAATCATCAATTCCAACAGAAAATCCCATTTTTTTATCTTGTAAAGAATCTTTAGCAGTAATCATTAGTATGGGCATCTTATAATTTGACTTTCTTAAATTTAAAGTAAATTCGAATCCATCCATCGCTGGCATCATAACATCAGAAATAATTAAATCAATGTGTGTAGTATCTAATATATCAAATGCCTCAATTCCATTAGAAGCAGTATGGGTCTGATAATGGTGTTCGTTTAATACAGTTCTAAAAAGTTCTCGAAGTGGTTGATTATCTTCCACAATTAAAATTTGTATCATATTAAATCCTCTCTTACATTCGTAATTGTTTAGCTTTATTGTAATAAAAATAATTCAACTGAATATCAATTATGGATGAAAACTGTGAAAGAAATGTGTTTTTTATAATTGAGGTTCAGTTGAGTTTTAATTGAGAATGTATTGAGAAACATATAGGATAATTCATTCATTGCCAAGAAAAGTAAACAATAAAAGGAGTGCTATATGTTACGAATTAAGAAGATTAGAAAAGAATATAAAACAGGTGATTTGACACAGATTGCCTTAAATGAGGTTAGCTTAAGTTTTAGGGATAATGAATTTGTTTCTATATTAGGTCCAAGTGGATCAGGAAAAACAACATTATTAAATGTAGTAGGTGGTTTGGATAGTTATGATAGTGGCGACTTAATTATTAATGGGATTTCTACAAAGAAGTATGGGAATCGAGAATGGGATACATACAGAAATCATTCAATTGGGTTTATATTCCAAAGTTATAATTTAATCCAACATCAAAGTGTTCTATCCAACGTAGAGTTAGCGTTAACAATTGGTGGAGTTTCTAAAACGGAGAGAAAAAAGAGAGCAACGGAAGCGTTGGCACAGGTGGGGCTTGGCGAGCATACTCATAAAAGACCAAATCAATTATCGGGTGGGCAGATGCAACGAGTTGCAATTGCAAGAGCACTTGTGAATAATCCGGATATTTTATTAGCGGATGAACCAACGGGGGCATTAGATACAGAAACTAGCATTCAAATCATGGAACTTCTAAAAAAGGTTGCGAAAGATAAATTAGTTATTATGGTTACTCATAACCCTGAGCTAGCAGAGGAATACTCTTCACGCATTGTGAGATTGAAAGATGGAGAGATTTCAGGCGATTCGAATCCATTTGAGCCACAAGAAGAACAAGTGAGAAGCAAAGTAGAAGGAAGAAAGAAAGTGGCAAAGATGTCAATCATGACAGCACTTTCACTCAGTTTTAATAACTTGAAAACAAAGAAAAGAAGAACCTTATTAACATCTTTTGCAGGTTCAATCGGCATTATAGGGATTGCTTTAATTTTATCTTTATCATCTGGTGTAAATACATATATTGATGATTTGCAAAGTGATACGATGTCTTCCTATCCTATTACAATAGAAGCAGAATCTATTGACTTAGAAGAAATGATGGGAATGGCTATGTCAGGTCAGGTGACAGAAATAAATGATCGTACAGATATTCATTCAGATTATAGTCAGTTAGAAGCTGTAAGTTCAATGACTGTTAGCAATAACTTGACAGAGTTTAAAACATATCTAGACGACCCCAAAAATAGTTTTGCAAATTATGTGGGTGAAAACGGAATAAAGTATTCTTATGATACAAAATTCTCGGCTTATTCATATAATAAGGATGGCGAGCTTGTAAATACTAACTCGGAAGCAAGTGTACTGCTTCAAGATCCGGCAGAAGTACAAAGTCAGGCAATGGCGGGAGGGAGTGCAGGTGGGCCACCAGTGGATCCAATGATGTCAATGATGTCTGGCAGAGGAAGTAGCGCAGCTACGAACTTCGAAGAAATGTTAACGGGAACTCAGGAAGATCTTATTAACGATGGTGTCAAGGCAAGTTATGAACTTCTTGATGGAACATGGCCAAATGCTTACGATGAGGTGATTGTATTTTTAGATGAGAACAATGAATTGCCAGTTGAAGTGTTATATCAAATGGGATTGATGACATCAGATGAATACAAACAACTTGCTGGTGAAATAGAAGTTGATAAAGAGATAACAGAGTATGTGTGGGAATATGAAGATATATTAAATCGTGAGTATTACATACAGTTAACAAGTGATATGTATGAATCAAATGAAGATGGAACTTTTGTAGCATTAAATGAAGAATATTTTGATGTACATCCGGAGAAGATTGAAGAAGGAACCGTAGTAAAAGTTGTTGGAATAGCGAAGAAAACAGAAGGCGCTACAGAAAATTTAATCTCTACAGCAATTGGTTATACAAGCGCATTAACTGATTATATAATTGAAGAATCAAATAATAGTGAGATTGTGTTAGCGCAGGAGAGGAATCCTACGATTAATGTATTAACAGGAGAAGTATTTGATTTGGAAAATGATGAAGTAAATGTAGATACAAATTTAGCTCTTTTTGGGAAAATAAATTATGATACACCTTCTGCAATTAGCATTTATGCAGATAGCTTTGAAGATAAAGACGCAATTGTGGCTGAAATCGAAGGCTATAATGAAACAGTAGCTGAAGAAAATCAAATACTATATACTGATTTGGTGGAAACAATGACAGAATCCATGACTACAATGATTGATGTGATTTCTTACGTATTAATTGCATTTGTCGGCGTGTCACTTGTAGTATCATGTATCATGATAGGAATTATTACACATATTTCTGTAATGGAGCGTACAAAAGAAATTGGAGTACTTCGAGCTTTAGGTGCTTCGAAAGGAAATATATCTCAAGTCTTTAATGCGGAAACAATGATTATTGGGTTGTGTTCGGGGCTGTTGGGAGTAGGGATTGCTTCACTTTTAAATATGCCAATTACAGCACTCATTCAAGAATTATTAGATAATACAGATATTACTACAGTACTACCAGTTTCAAGTAGTATTACACTTATTTTATTAAGTGTGATTATTACAGTCATTGGAGGATTCGTTCCTGCTAAGAGTGCAGCAAAAAAAGATCCAGTAATTGCACTCAGAACAGAATAATATCTAATCTATTTTGCTAAGATTAGAATTATGATATTTGCTGGAGAAAGTCACTTCTTCACCAAACCATATGGGTGGAGTGAATTGATTGGAAGCATCTTCAGAATCGAACTCCACTTCGGCAAGTATGAGTGGAGCAAGGGTTCCGGTAAAAACATCTAATTCAATAGTATAGTTGTTGTATGGAATCATATATCTGACTTTCGTGATTAAATGGCCATCTATCTTTCTTTTTAAATGTTGATAGGCTTCTTTAGTTAAGGGTAGATTATGTTCTTCGCGAATCATTAGGCCTTTTGATTTATATGTTAATTCATAATCATTATTGTCCCTTCGAATACGTACCACAGGATCAGTGCATAGATAACCTTGTTCGATAATTCGTTTTTTATATTGATCAAGATTTGTTGGTAATTTAGTTATGAGATATTTTCGTTCTATTTCCATGGAATGCCTCCTTTGTGTTTTCTATTTAGATTAGTATAACATAATGCCATAGGAATTCCATATTTCTTAGAGATTTTCAGTATACTTCACACTTGAAATGTTAGTTATTTAACGTTATAATGAAATACAATTGGCAAAGTAAATAAGCTGAAACGATGGAAGTGAGGTATGAATATGGCTGTTGAAAAAAGTATGGAAAAGATTGTATCACTGGCGAAATCAAGAGGGTTTGTATATCCAGGATCAGAAATATACGGTGGACTTGCAAATACCTGGGATTACGGGAATTTAGGAGTAGAGTTAAAAAATAACGTTAAGAAGGCATGGTGGCAGAAGTTTATCATGGAGAATCCTTACAACGTAGGTGTAGATTGTGCGATTTTAATGAATCCACAAACTTGGATTGCATCAGGTCACCTAGGTGGATTCAGCGATCCTCTTATGGATTGTAAGCAATGTAATGAGCGTTTTCGCGCTGATAAACTGATTGAAGATTATGCAGTTGCAAATAATGTTAATTTAGGGGAGTCAGTAGATTCATGGAGCAAAGAACAAATGAAGGCTTATATTGATGAACATCATATTGTTTGCCCTACTTGTGGAAAGTTAGATTTTACAGAAATTCGTGAGTTTAACCTTATGTTTAAAACATTTCAAGGTGTAACAGAAGATGCGAAAAATGTAGTATACTTACGTCCGGAAACTGCACAAGGAATATTTGTTAACTTTAAGAATGTACAAAGAACATCTAGAAAGAAGATTCCATTTGGAATTGGACAAATTGGTAAATCATTTAGAAATGAGATTACACCGGGTAACTTCACATTTAGAACACGTGAATTCGAGCAAATGGAACTTGAGTTCTTCTGTGAGCCAGATACAGATTTAGAGTGGTTTGCATATTGGAAAGAATTCTGTTTGAATTGGTTAACATCTCTTGGAATTAAAGAAGATGAGATCAAAGCAAGGGACCATGAAGCGGATGAATTATCATTCTATAGTAAGGCAACAACAGATGTGGAATTTAAATTTCCATTTGGATGGGGTGAGTTATGGGGAATTGCTGATCGAACAGATTATGACCTTACACAACATCAGAATGTATCAAAACAGGATATGTCGTATTTTGATGATGAGAAGAAAGAAAAATATGTTCCATATGTAATAGAACCATCCCTGGGAGCAGATCGTATGGTGCTTGCATTCTTATGTAGTGCGTATGATGAAGAAGAGCTAGAAGGTGGAGATGTTAGAACTGTTATGCACTTCCATCCAGCAATTGCTCCAATTAAGATTGGTGTATTGCCGCTTTCTAAGAAGTTAAACGAGGGTGCGGAGAGTGTATTTGCTGAATTATCAAAAATATATAACTGTGAATTTGATGATAGAGGAAATATAGGTAAGAGATATCGTCGACAAGATGAGATCGGAACACCATTCTGTATTACATATGATTTTGAATCAGGTGAAGATATGGCAGTTACAGTTCGTGATAGAGATACAATGGAGCAAGAACGTATTAAAATCGAAGATTTGAAGGCATACTTTGAAGAAAAATTCCGTTTCTAATCTGAATTAAATAGTTACTAAATGAATTTTATAGACGATTAAATAAAAGTGACATAATGATTAAAGATGACAGCATTTTTGTAATGAAAATGCTGTCATTTTGTATATTGACATAAAAAAGAGATAGATAGCATCTATTTATATAGCATATTTACATTTCATTGTTATAAATTTAGTAAAAACCTTGACTAAAATAGTAAAACATAATAAGATAATAGGGCAGCATATAGCTGACATTTTTTTTAAACGATAGCACAAAAAAAAGAGATTAGCTGTACGTTTAATATAGGAGGAAAAGCGAAATGGCAAAATGGGTATACTTATTTAAAGAAGGCGATGCGTCAATGAAAAACCTCTTGGGTGGAAAAGGATCTAACTTAGCAGAAATGACAAGTTTAGGATTACCAATCCCTCAAGGATTTACAGTAACAACAGAGGCTTGTACAAACTACTATGACTCAGGAAGAAAAATCACTGAAGAAATTCAATCACAAATCTTTAAAGCAATTGAAGAGTTAGAAGTAATCGAAGGAAAGAAATTCGGTGATACAGAAAATCCTCTATTAGTGTCTGTACGTTCAGGTGCAAGAGCTTCAATGCCTGGAATGATGGATACAATTTTGAACTTAGGTTTAAATGATGTTGCAGTTGAAGGATTTGCTAATAAAACAGGAAACCCAAGATTTGCATATGATTCATATAGAAGATTTATTCAAATGTTCTCAGATGTAGTTATGGAGATGAGCAAAACTTTCTTCGAAGGAATTTTAGATGAAATCAAAGAAGAAAAAGGTGCAACACTTGATACAGATTTAACAGCAGAAGACTTACAAGAAGTTATTGCAAAATATAAGTCAATTTACTTTGACAAAATGGGAGAAGAGTTCCCACAAGATCCTAAAGTTCAATTAATGGCAGCAGTTCAAGCTGTTTTCCGTTCTTGGGATAACCCACGTGCGATTGTTTACCGTAGAATGAATGATATTCCAGGTGACTGGGGTACAGCTGTAAACGTACAAGCAATGGTATTTGGTAACATGGGTGAGACATCTGGAACTGGAGTTGCATTTACACGTGACCCATCTACAGGAGAGAATGTAATTTATGGAGAGTACTTAATCAATGCACAAGGTGAAGACGTTGTTGCTGGAATTAGAACTCCATTGCCAATTTCTAAATTAGAAGAAGATATGCCAGAGTGCTATAAGCAATTTATGGATATCGCTACAAAATTAGAAAATCACTATGCAGATATGCAAGATATGGAATTTACAATTCAAGAAGGTAAATTATACTTCTTACAAACACGTAGCGGTAAGAGAACAGCTCCAGCAGCACTTCAAATCGCTTGTGATTTAGTAGACGAAGGTAAGATTACACCAGAAACTGCAATTGCACGTATCGAAGCAAAATCATTAGATCAATTATTACATCCAACATTTAATCCAGCAGCACTTAAGGCAGGAGAAGTAATTGGATCAGCACTTGCAGCATCTCCAGGAGCGGCAGCAGGTAAAGTTTATTTCACAGCTGATGATGCTAAGAAAGCAGGAGAATCAGGAGAGAGAGTAATCCTTGTTCGTTTAGAAACATCTCCAGAAGATATCGAAGGAATGCATGCAGCAGAAGGTATCTTAACAGTACGTGGTGGTATGACATCTCACGCAGCGGTAGTTGCACGTGGTATGGGAACTGCTTGTGTATCTGGTTGTGGAGAAATCAAAATCAATGAAGAGGCTAAAGTATTTGAATTAGCTGGACACAAAATCGTAGAAGGTGATTATATTTCATTAGATGGATCTACAGGTAAGATCTACTTAGGAGATATTGAAACAGAAGAAGCTACTATTGATGGTAACTTTGGAAGAATCATGGGATGGGCTGATGAATTCAGAACAATGTCAGTTAGAACAAATGCTGATACACCAGAAGATACAGAAAAAGCTATGGAATTAGGAGCAGAAGGAATTGGACTTTGCCGTACAGAGCATATGTTCTTTGGAGCAGATAGAATTCCAAAAATCCGTAAAATGATCCTTTCAGACACTACAGAAGCACGTGAAGCAGCATTAGCTGAATTATTAGAATTCCAAAAAGCTGACTTTAAAGCAATGTATGAAGTGTTAGAAGGAAAGCCAATGACAGTTCGCTACTTAGATCCACCATTACATGAGTTTGTACCAACAAACCCAGATGATATCGCAGCATTAGCTGTAGATATGGGATTAACAGCTCAAGAAGTACAAGAAAAATGCGATTCATTACACGAGTTTAACCCAATGATGGGTCACCGTGGTTGCCGTTTAGCAGTTACTTACCCAGAAATTGCTAAGATGCAAACACGTGCAGTAATGGAAGCAGCTATTGAAGTAAACCAAGAAAAAGGATATGTAATTGTTCCTGAAATCATGATTCCACTTATTGGAGAAAAGAAAGAATTACAATTTGTTAAGAATTTCGTAGTTGAAGTTGCTGAATTAGTTAAAGCTGAAAAAGGTTCTGATATCGAGTACAAAATTGGTACAATGATTGAAATTCCAAGAGCAGCACTTACAGCTGATGCAGTAGCAACAGAAGCTGACTTCTTCTCATTTGGAACAAATGACTTAACACAAATGACATTTGGATTCTCTCGTGATGATGCAGGTAACTTCTTAGATGCTTACTATGCAGGTAAAATCTATGAGTCTGACCCATTTGCAAGACTTGACGTAACAGGTGTTGGTCAATTAGTAGAAATGGCAGTAGAAAAAGGACGCAAAGCTAAGCCAGGTCTTAAGGTAGGAATTTGTGGAGAGCATGGTGGAGATCCAAGTTCTGTAGAATTCTGCCACAATATCGGATTAGATTATGTTTCTTGCTCACCATTCCGTGTGCCAATTGCTAGATTAAGTGCAGCACAAGCAGCAATCAACAGTAAATAGAACATAATGATTTTAAGGAAGCACCTCGTAAGAGGTGCTTTTTTTCGCGATTTCCTCCACAAAGTAGTTTGATATAAAATACAAACTGCTACTTGACAACCTTTTTTTGGTTAGTATAATCTAACTAAGAGAAAACGTTATATAAAACTAAAGAAAAAACGGAGAAAATGTAATGAATATAAAGAAAATAATATATTTAGTATTAGGGTTTATCGGATTAATTCTAGGCGCTATTGGGGCAGTGGTGCCATTATTGCCAGCCTTTCCATTTCTGCTATTGGCAGCTTTTTCATTTGCTAAAAGTTCAGTTAGGATACATGAGTGGTTTATAAATACTCAGTTATATAAGAAAAACTTAAGGTCTTTTATTGAAAAGAAGGGGATGCCGTGGGATGTGAAGCGTCGCGTTATGGGAATGATTACTCTTGTTATGGGATTTGGTTTCTTAATGATGTCTGACGTTCCAATTGGACGAATCATTCTATTTTTTGTATGGATTTTTCATCTTCTATACTTTACATTTATTGTTAAGACTCCAGAACAAATGCAGCAAGTTCATAGAAACAATGAATAAAAACAAAGTGCTTATTTATCTCCAATTATTGAATCTTAAATTTAAAGGTGAAATGTATTAATATTGCGAAGTATGTTGAAAAATCAATAGAATAATGTATAATGAAATATATTAGTGATGCAAGATTTGATGAATGCATCAACGAATGAAATGAAGGGAGCGATAGCTATTTTAGAATATAACTTGATTGCTGAATATTTAGCATTGCTTATTATAGTTGCAGTATTGTTAAGTTTTTTAAGAGATTATGAAACACGGACTTTACGCTATAAATTTTTATTGTACATGAATTTCGCGGCTTTAATATCTGTTGTTTTTACAATTGTGAGCACCTTAATTTCAGGCCCGTATAGGGCGTATTTTTCTGTGCCAATCATTTATTTGGTGAATATGATCTATTTTATAATTCTACCTGTTGTAACACTGTTTTTCTTATTATATGCCTTGGCTGTGACAAATTTGAGGAATGATGAGAGATATTTAAAACGAAAAATATTACCAGCTTGTATTCCATATTTTTTATATGTATGCTTAGTTATTTCTAATTGTTTTACGAACTGGATATTTACAGTATCGCCAGAATATGGGTATATACGCGGACCCTTATATCAATGTACATATTTAATTGTAATAGCTAATATTGGTATGGTATTTTATGTTGCAATAAAAAATATAAATAGTATACATAGAGGAACGATGCAAGTAATGAGTGTAACTTTAATTATTGCTACAGTCATTTCATCATTCCAAGTCTTTATGCCAGAGATATTACTTTCAGGTTTTGCAAATGTGACAAGTGTACTCGTAGTTCATTTATATATTCAGAATGTACGTAAATCAACAGATGTTTTGACAGGAATCAATAATAGAATGACCTTAACGCACAAACTTCATGTGTTGGCGAAAAATGGAGACCAATTCTCTTTATACGTATTTAGTATACGGAGTTTTAAATCGATTAATGAGCGATACGGTTTAGAAATTGGAGATAAAATACTTCATTTGGTTTCGGAAAAATTAACAGAATATATGTCGTATAAAGATGTTTTCCGATATAGCGGTGACGAGTTCGCCGTTGTATTAAAAAATGTAGGGGAAGCAGAGGTTGCAAAAATACAAAAAATTGTCTCAACATTCGACAAAGCATTTTGTGTTGATGGTTATGATGTGATGATTGAAATGGTATACACTCGAGTAGATTACAAAATATTTGGATCCACCGTGAAGGAGTTAATATCTGCAGTTGATTACTCTATTCGAACGCTAAAAGAAAGAGTTAATGAGGGGCAATTTTTATATGACAGATCAATTGTTAAAAAAATGATTGAGAAAAATAAAATGATTCAAGATCTAAGATCAGCAATTGAAGAAGATAGATTTGAGATTCATTACCAACCGATATATTCAAAGAATGGATATACACAAGCAGAAGCGTTGATTCGTATGAGAAATGAACAGGGTACTTTGATTTACCCTAGTGATTTCATCGATCTTGCAGAATCTACGGGATTGATATCAAAAATTACATATATTGTTTTAGATAAGGTCTGTAAGAATTTAAAGGAGATATTGGATAATCATCAAAATGAATGTGATTTAGAATCGATATCTGTTAACTTCCCGTATATACAATTTTCGCAGAGCGAAATGGTGGATGACGTAATGTGTATTCTAGAAAAATACGAAATACCACCGAGCATGATAAAAATAGAAATGACAGAGCGAACACTTATATCAGATGCTAAGTTGACTAAGCGAATCATGAATGATATGAACGATATGGATTTTACATTTGAATTAGATGATTTTGGAACCGACTACTCAAATATGCACGTGTTTTTGGATCTTCCAGTGGAAATTATTAAGATCGATAGAAAATTCTTACTGTCTGTCGAGGAATCAGTCGGAAATAAATTGTTTTTTGAGCACTTAATGAAGGGAATTAAAGCTACTATGAGGAAAGTAATAGTAGAAGGAGTAGAAACAAAAGAACAGTTTGAATTTGTTACTCAGTGTGAATGTGAGTATATTCAAGGGTTCTATTTTTCGAAACCATTACCATTTTCAAATTTTGTCGAATTTTTATTAGATAATAAGAAATAAAATCACATATCTAGTATTCGATAAAACTCGGTATAACGAAAGGTCAAATGAAACATAATGAGTATAATTAAGGAGGAATATTATGAGATTAATAACACGTTCAGATTTTGATGGTTTGGCATGTGGTGCCTTACTTAAGGAAGCAGGAATTATTGATTCATGGAAATTTGCACATCCAAAAGACCTACAGGATGGGTTGGTAGAAGTAGGTCCAGATGACTGTCTAGCAAATGTCCCATATGTTCCGGGGTGTGGCTTATGGTTTGACCATCATTCAAGTGAGCATGAAAGAAATGAACTTGAAGGAAAGTATGAAGGCGAGAGTCGATTGGCACCTTCTTGTGCACGTATCATATATGAATATTATGGAGGGGCAGAGAAATTCCCAAACTTAGAGCCTATGATGCAAGCAGTTGATAAGGTGGATTCAGCGGATTTGACTATAGATGAAGTGAAGAATCCGTCAGATTGGATTTTGCTTGGATTCTTAATGGATCCTAGGACAGGGCTTGGAAGGTGGCGAGAATTTACCATTTCTAATTATGCTTTAATGGAGAAATTGATAGATTGTTGTATTACAATGAATATTGAAGAGATTATGGCAATTCCAGATGTTCAAGAGCGTGTAGAAATATATTGGGAGCAAAATGAGAAGTTTATTGAAATGGTTCATAAATATACTCGTACCGAGGGAGATGTTATAATTAGTGATCTACGAGGTGTGGATCCTATTTATACAGGAAATCGCTTTTTAGTTTATAGTTTATATCCGGAGCAGAACATTTCTATTTGGATTGTAAGTGGTCGTGGTGGAAAGGGTTGCAGCTGCGCTGTTGGATATTCTGTAATTAATAGAACGTCAAAAGTAGATGTAGGCAGTTTGATGCTAAAATATGGCGGGGGCGGACATAAGGCTGTCGGAACTTGCCAATTTGAAGATGAAACAATGAATGAACAAATTCCAAAGTTACTCATTGAATTAACTACTAGCTAAATAAATAAACAGAACCCCAACAAATCACTACCAATATTGATTTGTTGGGGTTTTTCTGAATTGAAGAATAGAAATGTATCATAATCGGGATAAAAATAAAGATAAAACAAAGATATATAACATATAGGTTATAACTCATATATAATAGATAATATTGGATTGAAATAATTTCCTAGATTATAATAAAAGTATAAAAGACGTAATTTAATTACAAATATATAAGTATAAGGGAGATAATTGCAATGATAGCAGAATATAATCCGTATGAAACCGTGTTGAAAATTGTACAAGAAGCAGCAGATATTTTGGGGTTTACATCAGATGAAGTAGAGCCAATAAAATATCCAGAGAGAGAGTTGAAAGTGGCAATTCCGATCCGAATGGATGATGGGAGAACAAGAGTATTTGAAGGATATCGTATACAACATTCTACATCAAGAGGTCCAGCAAAAGGTGGAATTCGTTTTCATCCAGATGTAAATGAAGATGAAGTGAAGGCATTGGCAGCATGGATGACTTTTAAATGTGCAGTTGTTAATATACCATATGGTGGCGGCAAAGGTGGGGTGGTTTGTGATCCGAGTAAACTATCAGAAAATGAAGTTCGATCAATTACACGAAGATTTACAGCTGCAATTGCACCGTTAATTGGACCGAATCAAGATATTCCGGCACCAGATGTGGGAACGAATGCGGCGGTAATGGGATGGATGATGGATACTTATAGTATGCTAAAAGGACATTGTGTTCATGGAGTTGTAACAGGGAAACCAATTGAATTAGGAGGTGCCCTTGGAAGAAGTGAAGCAACAGGTCGAGGAGTAATGTTTACTACACAGAAAATTATTTCCAAGTTGAATATTAATCCTGTTGGAACGACTGTGGCAATTCAAGGGGCTGGAAATGTTGGAAGTATTACTGCGAAATTATTACATGCAGAAGGGATGAAAATTGTAGCGATTAGTGATGTTTCAGGTGGTGTTTATAACAAAGATGGATTGAACGTGCCTAATTTAATTTCTTATTTGAGTCAAAATAAGAAAGCCTTATTAGCAAATTACGATGAGCCTGGACTAGAAAGAATAGGGAATGAAGAACTATTAGAACTTGAAGTGGATATCTTGATTCCTGCGGCATTGGAAAATCAAATTAATGTAGACAATGTACACAATATAAAGGCGAAAATTATTATTGAAGCGGCAAATGGACCGACTTCCTCAGAGGCAGATGAAATATTAAAGAATAGAGGAGTTGTTGTGGTTCCAGATATTCTAGCTAATGCAGGTGGAGTTGTAGTATCGTATTTCGAATGGGTACAAAATATACAATCGGTTAGTTGGACAGAAGATGCTGTGAATGATAAACTTCAGGCAATTATGGATTCAGCATTTGAATCTGTATGGGAAATCACAGAGGAAAAGAGCACAACATTAAGGATGGGTGCATATTTAATTGCAGTAAAACGCGTCGTAGATGCAAAATTATCAAGAGCAATATGGCCATAAAATCAAAAGATTGCAGAGTAAAATCTGCAATCTTTTATTGCATTTATAAGCTTTGATAGTTATAATTAATCTAAGTTTAGGTTAAGAGATAGTAGATGGAAAAGCAACATGAATACGAGGAGAAAATAATGTTTCAAACTATGAACCAAGTATATGAAGTCTATAAAGAAAGAAGTTTTTCGAAAGCGGCAGCAAACTTATATATTAGCCAACCAGCATTAAGCGCAGCAGTGAAGAGGGTGGAAGAAAAAATAGGTGTTCCTATATTTGATCGAAGTGTGAATCCAATTCAATTAACGGAGTGTGGGAAAAAATATATTAAATCAATTGAAGAAATCATGGATATAGAGAGTCAATTTGAGAATTATATTAATAATATAAATGATTTGAAAACTGGACAAATTGCAATTGGAGGCAGTAATTTATTTGCCTCTTATATTTTGCCACCAATTATTGCGAAATTCGCAAAATTGTACCCTCAAATAAAAATACATTTAAAAGAAGATAGTAGCCCTAAATTAATGAAACAACTCTTCCAAAACGAATTAGATTTGATTATTGATAACACCAGATTTTCCGAGGATATCTATAAAGCAAATTATCTTACAGAAGAAACCCTGTTATTGGCAGTTCCGAAAACATTTAATTCGAATGAAACTGCAAAAGAATATCAGCTTTCCGCAGCTGATATTTTAAATAATCGACACAAATTAGCAGATATAAAAAGCGTGCCCTTAGAATTTTTTGCAAATGAACCTTTTATCTTCTTACGTTCAGGAAATGATACAAGGTCTAGGGCAGAACAGCTATGTAATGCACAAGGGTTTGTACCTAATATTATCTTAAAGCTAGATCAGCAAGCTACGGCGTTTCACGTATGTAGCTATGGTATAGGAATCTCCTTTATTAGTGATAATGTTGTGAAAAATGTTCGATATACAAGCGAGTGTATTTTCTATAAATTAGATGAGCAATTAGCTAGACGAGATATTTCGATTTATCATAAACAAACAAAGTATGTGACCCGCGCAATGGATGCATTTATACGTGTTGCAAAAGAGGAAATGGAGGAGGATGTACATGCCAGCATTTTACACACATAAGAGATATGGAGAAGCGGTTTTAACCGCATTGCCCAATATGGAAGCGGATATAATTAGGAAGAATATAGATTTGTTTTATATAGGAGTACAAGGACCTGATATTTTATTCTATTATAAGGCTTACAAGAAAAATAAAGTAAATCAAAAGGGTCATGGTACGCATAAATTGCCAGCTAAATTATTTTTTATGCCAGCGTTGAAGCAATGGCGATTATCTAGCAATCCGGACGCTGCATTTAGCTACTTGGCAGGTTGCATCTGCCATTTTACGCTAGATAGTCAATGCCATCCGTATATTCGTACTGTGGAAAAATCGACAGGATTAAGTCACTCGGAAATTGAAGCTGAAGTCGAGAGAGATTTGATGGAAAAAGATGGGCGAGACTCTCTTCGGTATATGCCACCTAAATCTATGATCATCACAAAAGAATATGCAGAATTGATTTCGGAGTTTTGGGAGGAAATAACACCAAAAGAAGTATATAGATCATTAAATGATTTAAAGTTTTTTTCGAAAGTATTTACTGCACCTTCCAAATGCAAACGATGGATAGTAGGAGTTATTCTTCGTGTATTTGGTTTGTATGAGAACTTATATGGCTTGATGATAAATTATGAGGAAAACCCAAAATGTGCGGAGAGCACGAAAACAATCAATCAATTGACAAAAGAGGCAATTCCAATAGCGACTACTCTTATCAAAGAATATCACGAATTATTCGATACGAAGGCAGAAGAATTGCATGAAAGATATGAAAAGAATTTTGATGTGTAAATACGAAAACACTATATATAGTGTGTTGATTAAAAATTAAACACTATTTATAGTGTTTTTTGTTGACTTTTGAAAATCTCACGAGTATAATAAAACACAGAAACGCTTGAATAAAAGAGCAACAAAATCTAGTTGATTCAGTGTCATACTAGAACGATTTACTGAACCAATAGTAATAGAATTACAAAATAAAAGATATTGTTAAGGAGGAAGAAATGAAGATTATTAAAAGGAATGGATCAGAAGTATCATTTGATATTGCTAAAATCATGGCAGCGATCCATAAAGCAAATGACAAGGTAAAAGAAAGTGAAAAGCTATCTCGTGAGCAAATCGTTGAAATAGCAGATAGTGTTGAACGAAGTAGTGCGACAGCAGGACATGTTATTAATGTAGAAGAGATTCAAGATATGGTGGAAGACCAATTGATGAATAAACGTGCATTCCAAGTAGCGCGTAAATATATTACATATCGATATGTTCAGAATTTGAAACGTGTAAGTAATACAACAGATGATCAAATCCTCACCTTGATAGAGTGTAATAATGAGGAAGTAAAACAAGAGAATTCAAACAAGAATCCAACAATCAATAGCGTGCAACGTGATTATATGGCAGGGGAAGTGAGTAAAGATCTTACACGTAGATTATTACTACCGCAAGAGGTTGTAGAAGCTCATGATCAAGGGTTAATTCACTTCCATGATGCAGATTATTTTGCGCAGCATATGCATAATTGTGATTTAGTTAATCTAGAGGATATGCTACAGAATGGGACAGTAATCAGTGAAACTAAGATTGATCGCCCAAGGAGTTTTTCTACAGCGTGTAACATAGCAACTCAAATTATAGCTCAAGTAGCAAGCAGTCAATATGGTGGACAGAGTATTAGTTTAACTCATTTGGCACCCTTTGTAGACGTTAGTAGACAAAAAATCAAGAAAACAGTAATTGATGAATTGGCAAATGTTGGTGTAACACTTACAGATGAGCAGGTGAATGCTATTGTGAAAGAGCGTTTGCATGATGAAGTGAGTCGGGGCGTACAGACGATTCAATATCAAGTAGTTACATTGATGACAACGAATGGTCAAGCACCTTTTGTTACTGTCTTTATGTATTTAAATGAAGCGAAAAATGAGCAAGAAAAAGAGGACTTAGCTCTTATTATTGAAGAAACATTGAAGCAACGTATTCAAGGTGTTAAAAATGAAGAAGGTGTTTGGATAACACCAGCATTCCCGAAATTAATCTATGTATTAGAAGAAGACAATATTAGAGAGGGAACTCCATATTTCTACTTGACTCAACTTGCATCAAAATGTACAGCTAAGAGAATGGTGCCAGACTACATTAGTGAGAAAATTATGTTGGAAAATAAGGTAGATAAAAATGGTCAAGGACATTGCTATACCTGTATGGGATGCAGAAGCTTCCTTACACCTTATGTGGATCCAGAAACAGATAAGCCGAAATATTATGGGCGTTTTAACCAGGGGGTTATTACGTTGAATCTTGTTGATATCGCGCTTTCAAGTGGTGGCGATTATGAAAAATTCTGGAAGATTTTCGATGAAAGATTAGAGATTTGTTATAAAGGTATTATGAGTCGCCACAATCGTTTGCGTGGTACATTATCTGATGCGGCACCGATTTTATGGCAACATGGAGCTTTGGCTAGATTAGGAAAAGGGGAAACCATTGATAAGTTATTGTATGGTGGATATTCAACAATTAGCTTAGGATACGCAGGTTTATATGAGTGTTGTAAATATATGACAGGCAAGTCTTTTTCAGATGAATCGGCAAGTCCATTTGCATTGTCAATTATGGCTTATATGAATGAGGCGTGTGCAGGATGGAAGGCAAAACATAATATAGACTTTAGTGTTTATGGTACACCGTTAGAATCTACAACTTACAAATTCGCAAAAGGATTAAAGAGAAGATTTGGAACAATTAAAGGCGTAACAGACCGTAACTATATTACAAATAGTTATCATATTCATGTAGCAGAGGAAATTAACGCATTTGATAAATTGCGTATTGAAAGTCAGTTCCAAAAAATGTCACCAGGAGGAGCAATCAGTTATATTGAAGTGCCAGATATGCAAGATAATTTAGAAGCGGTTATTACCATGCTGCAATTTATTTATGATAATATAATGTATGCTGAGTTGAATACAAAATCCGATTTCTGTCAAGAGTGTGGATTCGATGGTGAAATTCAAATTGCAGATGATCAAGATGGCAAATTAGTATGGAGATGCCCTAAGTGTGGAAATACAGATGAGGATAAATTGAATGTAGCTCGACGCACATGTGGATATATCGGAACCCAGTTTTGGAATCAAGGTAGAACAGAAGAAATTCGAGACCGCGTTCTTCATTTGTAGAGGTTGATTAGTATGAATTATGCCAATATAAAGTACAATGATATTTCCAATGGCAGCGGTGTTAGAACGTGCCTATTTGTTTCAGGGTGTACTCATTATTGTAAGGGATGTTTTAATAGTGAGGCATGGGATTTTTCTTATGGAGAAGTATTTACGAAAGAAACAGAGGATACAATTCTACGGAGCCTGAATCCAAGCCATATTTCGGGAATAACATTACTAGGTGGAGAACCGATGGAACCAGCAAATCAAGAGGCATTACTTCCTTTTTTGAAACGGGTGAGAGAAGAATATCCGAATAAAACTATTTGGTGTTATACAGGTTATTTATTTGATGTGGATTTACAAGCAGATGGAGGTGTTCATACAGAAGTGACAAGCCAGCTATTGGATTGTATTGATATTCTTGTAGATGGAAAATTTGACCAAGATCTATATGAAATAACATTACGATTTCGAGGATCATCGAATCAAAGAATAATAGATGTGAAGCAGTCAATGGAAAAGCAGGAGGTCATTTTGTGGGAGGATATCCCTATTTACTCAAAGCATTAAATCTTCCATATGAAGTTAAGTTAAATCTAGGTAAAGCCCAAGAATAAGTATATACAAAAAATACTCCAACTGTTAAAATTACAGATGGAGTATTTTTGTGGTAGATATATTTAGGAAAAGTAAAGAGATAGAAAGAGTGGAGAGAATGTATAAGAGAGTATTAAGAGAATCGCTTCCAACAATTATAGCTGCAACGTTAAATAGTATGTACGCTGTTATTGATGGATTATTTATAGGGAAATCATCTGGGGATGTTGGATTAGCAGCAATCAATATTGCGTGGCCACTCAGTGCAATCATAGCAGCAATAGGAATAGGAATTGGCACAGGAGGCAGCATCCTTCTATCTAATTACTTGGGAAATAGTGATGATGAGCGTGCGAAAAATACTTATGGAACAACGTTGTCTCTTCTTGGAATTGCTAGTATTATTATGTTTGTATTGTTATATCGCTATGAATTTTTTCTTGAATTACTGGGAGCAAAAGGAGAAGTGCTTGTTGAAGCAGAGAAATATGCAAGGATTATTACTAGGGGGTGCTTTGTTCAAGTAATTGGGATAGGTGTACTTCCGTTATTACGTAACTTAGGGATGGCGATTCCTGCAATGTACTGTATGATCACAGGATTGTTGTTGAATATTGGAATAAATTATTATTTGATGATGGTTCAAGGTATGGGAATTGTAGGAGCCGCATACGGAACAATTATTGCTCAGAGTACAGTCGTTGTCATCGCAATGATTTGCCTACTTTTAAAAGGCAGGTACAAAATTGTATTATCTTTTAAACGGAATTTAATTTCTAGAATTATTGGATCTGGAATTACACCTCTTGGTGTATACCTTGCCCCGTCTATTACTCTGATATTTACCAATCTACAGTGTCTGAAATATGGTGGAGATGCAGTTGTTGCATGCTATGCAGTGATAGCATATATTGCTATGCCGGTTCAGTCTATGCTTGCAGGAATTGGAGATGGGACGCAGCCTTTGTTGAGTTACTATTATGGTGCGAATGAGCCTGAAAAGATACAAAGTGTAAAAAAAATTTCTTATACCTTAGTAGGCATAGGATCTTTGTTGGCAATGGTAATTACAATAGTGTTAGTGAATAAAATTGGAGTGTGGTTTGGGCTCTCAGAAGAAGGAAGTAATTACTTTGTAGTTGGAATGATAATATCTGCAGTAGCATATTTTGGCCAAGCGTTTAATCGATATAATATTTCTTTTTTAAACGCAACACTATATGCGAAACAAGCAGTAACATTAACTTATATAGAGAGTTTGGCAATGACTCCGATTTTGTTATTTGTATTGCCTTATATTTGGGGAGTAAATGGGATTTGGTTATCTCCACTGATATCATCATTGATTATGATAGGAATATATCAATTAAAATTTAGAAAATAGAGGAATATTTATGAACTTGTTAAGTATAAACGATATGGTGAAAGTACATACGGATAGGAAAATCTTCGATCATGCGGAGTTTAGCGTAGCGGAAGGTGATAAAATAGGAATTGTCGGCGTGAATGGAACCGGAAAGTCCACATTACTTAAAATATTAGCAGGTCTAGATCAAGTGGATGAAGGTATTTATACAAAAGGTAAACAAGTGTATATTAAATTTTTGTCTCAAGACCCAGAATTTCCTTCCGGAATAACCATCTATGATTATGTGATTAAAGCAAATAAAGAAATAGAACATATGTGGGATCTTGAAGGGGAAGCCAAAAGTATGTTAAATAAATTAGGATTTGAATCACATTTGATATTAGTGGATCATTTATCGGGAGGGGAAAAGAAACGTGTGGCTTTAGCGGCAGCACTATTGACCACTTGTGATTTGCTAATATTAGATGAGCCAACGAACCACTTGGATAGTGAAATGGCTGATTGGTTGGAGTTATACCTTAAAAACAGGAGAGGCGCTCTAGTGATGGTAACTCATGATCGATATTTTCTAGATCAAGTATGTAATAGAATCGTTGAAATTGATCATGGGAACTTATATAACTATGACGGAAATTATGAAATGTATCTAGAGTTAAAGGCGCAAAGAGAAGAGCAGGAACTCGCGACTGAACGTAAAAATAAAAGCCTTTTTCGAATAGAATTGGAGTGGATGAAAAGAGGTGCCCGAGCTAGATCGACAAAGCAAAAAGCAAGAATTGAAAGATTTGATGAATTAAAGAATCGAAAGAAAGTAAATGCAGAGGAATCTGTATCTATGAGCTCGATTGGAAGTCGATTAGGGAAAAAGACGGTAGAGGTTCAGGGAATTTCAAAGAGCTATGATGGGCGAATACTGTTTGAGGACTTTGAATATATTTTTCTTCGCAATGATCGTATTGGAATTATCGGCTATAATGGATGTGGAAAATCCACCTTTCTGAATATTATTACGGGAAACGAAGTACCGGACAAGGGAAAAATAGAAATTGGAGAAACTGTAAAGATTGCATATTTTTCACAGCATAATGAATATATGGATGAAAATATGAAGGCAATTGAGTATGTAAAAGAGGTTGGAGAGTATATCGAAACAACTGAGGGGAAGATAACTGCATCAAAGATGTTAGAGCGTTTTCTATTTACAAGTACGATGCAATATCAATTCATATCTAAATTATCCGGCGGGGAAAAAAGAAGATTATACTTACTTCGTATACTTATGGAATCTCCAAATGTGTTGATTTTAGATGAACCTACTAATGATTTAGATATTGCGACATTGAATGTGTTAGAAGATTTTCTTGATGAATTTCAAGGGATTGTAATCACAGTTTCTCATGATCGCTATTTTCTTGATAGGACAGTAGAACGTATTTTTGCATTCGAAGAAGGAAAGATTGTTCAATATGAGGGGAATTTTACAGACTATCAAATACAAGCAAGAGAACGTGGTGTCTATGGTAGAAATAGCCGAGAGAAGCAACAGGAATTAAAGGGTAGTGCAGCTTCAAATAAGCAAGAAAAAACCAAAATAAAAAAACTAAAATTCACCTATGCAGAAGAAAAGGAATTTGCTACCATTGATGATGAAATTGCAAAGACCGAACATATGATAGAAGAGCTGGAAAACAATATGTGTAACTATGCTACAGATTTTCTTAAATTGCGTGAAATGACAGAAAAAAAAGAGCAACTTGAACAACAGTTGGAGTTGAAAATGGAACGCTGGATGTACCTTCAAGAATTGGCAGAAAAGATAAAAGACAGTGGAAAATAAGGAAGAAATAGGTAAGATAATATTAATTTTTACAAAGTCATTGATTATTTAAAGTATATAAGTTACAGTAAAAATATACATTTATAAATATGATAGTCACGTAAAAAAAGCGACGAAATTAGCGCTGTTTAGATTGAGCTTTTTGAAGGAGTAATGATATGAAATTAGATATGCACTGTCATGTAAGCCAAGGTTCTTTAGACAGTAAAGTGTCTGTTGAAGAATATATCGAAATCCTTATCAAAAAGGGTTTTGATGGAATGGTTATTACAGACCACAACACGTATAATGGATATAGATATTGGAAGAATAATATCAAGGGTAAAAAATATAAAGACTTCGTAGTGTTAAAGGGAATTGAATATGATACTTTAGATGCTGGGCATATGATTGTAATTATGCCAGAAGGTGTAAAGATGGAATTACTAGAGCTACGAGGCCTACCTGTTCAGATTTTGATAGATTTTGTGAATAGGCATGGGGGAATTTTGGGTCCAGCCCACCCTTGTGGAGAAAAGTATATGAGTTATACTTATACAAGTAGCTTTGATAAGTCGCCTGAACTTGTGAAGAAATTTAACTTTGTAGAAGTATATAATGCTTGTGAACCTAGAGTTTCGAATGAAGGCGCTTTGAAATTAGCGCAAAACAACGATAAAGTAGGGATAGGCGGAAGTGATGCACATCGTGGGGAATGTGTAGGATTAGGGTATACAATATTTGATGCCGAAATCAAAACAGAACTTGATTTAATTATGGCGGTTAGAAACAAAGCGTATACCATTTGCAGTGGTCAATTGTATAATAAAACCACCAAGGATAAGCTGGGGAAAGCAAAGAGTATTATGGCATACAGTTTTTGGCTTTATAATAAGTCAGGAGCGCTTTATCGTAAGATGCGACGAGGGGAAAAACAGAGCATTGAGCATCCAGCAGATCCGATAGATCCGATAGAAATTGATTATCTAAAGAAGAGAAGAAAAAGAATGAAGTGATGTATGTAAATACATATGGGGGAGAAACATGTTACTAACAAAAGAGAATGATTATGCTGTAAGGATAATCCAATGCTTAAAGGATGGAAGAAAGTATTCTGTAAAAGAAATTTGTGAACAGGAGGGAATACCAGAACCATTTGCTTATAAGATTCTGAAAAAATTAGCACATGCGAGCATCGTAAAAGTAATACGAGGTGCACAAGGAGGATACCTTTTAAATGTGCCACTAGAAGAACTAAGTTTAATGTCTATAATAGAAATTATTGATCCTAGATTTGGTATTACTCATTGTACAAAGCCAGGTGCGCGTTGTGAGAGAAAAAAGGGGCAATCGATTTGTTCAATTGGACAAGAATATCAGCGAATACAACAATTATTGAAACAAGAGTTGCAACGAAGTTCTTTGCAAGTTTTATTCCAATAGAGTTTATATAAATAATCAAAGAAGTATTATGAACGGGAGTAAGAAACAATCCGACATAATACTTCTTTTTATTACTAAAAACTTGTATTTTGTACGTTACTTTGATAAAATAGTAAAATATGAATTTAGGAGGAATGAGTATGGGAATGACGATGACGCAGAAGATTTTAGCGGATCACGCAGGATTAGATTCTGTTGTAGCTGGACAGTTGATTGAGGCTAAATTAGATATTGTAATGTCTAACGATATTACTGGACCGATGGCACTACCAATTTTAAAAAAAATGTCAGACAAGGTGTTTGACAAGGATAAGGTGTTATTCGTGCCAGACCACTTTACACCAAACAAAGATATTAAGTCAGCAGAAAACTCTAAAGCTATTAGAGATTTTGTGAAAGAGCAAAATATCACTTACACATTTGAGCAAGGGAAATCAGGAGTAGAGCATGCAATTTTGCCAGAGCGCGGATTAGTTGTAGCAGGAGAGTGTATTATTGGTGCGGATTCACACACATGTACATATGGTGCACTTGGTGCTTTCTCAACTGGAATGGGAACAACGGATGTTGCAACCGGAATGGCTACTGGAGAAATTTGGTTCAAGGTTCCTAGTGCAATTAAATTTGTAATTACTGGTGAAATGAAGCCATTTGTAAGTGGAAAAGACGTTATTCTACATATTATAGGTAGAATTGGAGTTGATGGTGCATTATACAAATCTATGGAATTTGTGGGCGAAGGGATTTCTAATCTTACAATGGATGATAGATTTACAATTGCAAATATGGCGATTGAAGCTGGAGCAAAAAATGGAATTTTCGTTGTAGATGAACAAACGGAAGCATATATGAAGGAGCATTCGACTAAAGAGTACAAAATTTATACAGCGGATGAGGACGCAGAATATGACGAGGTTATAGTAGTTGATTTGTCAGAGGTACGCCCTACAGTGGCATTTCCACATCTTCCAGAAAATGCTAAAACAGTAGATGAAATTGCGGAAATGGATAAGATTTGGATTGATCAAGTTGTAATTGGATCCTGTACAAATGGACGAATGGACGACTTGAGAAAAGCGGCTGAAATACTGAAGGGTAAAGTGGTTCATCCAGATGTACGAGTTATGGTTATACCAGCAACACAAAAGATATACAAGGAATGTATCAAAGAAGGATTAGTGGAGATTTTTATTGATGCAAATTGTGCATTTAATACACCAAGTTGTGGACCTTGCATGGGTGGACATATGGGAGTGTTAGCAGCAGGGGAAAAATGTGTATCAACTACAAATCGTAATTTTGTAGGACGAATGGGACATGTTGACTCATTAATTTATCTTGCATCACCTGAAGTGGCAGCAGCAAGTGCTATCGCTGGTTATATTGCAAATCCAGAGAAAGTGGGGGAAGAATAAATGAAAGCAAACGGACGTGTATTTAAATATGGAGACAACGTAGACACAGATGTTATTATTCCGGCAAGATATTTGAATTCATTTGATGCAAAAGAATTGGCGAGCCATGCTATGGTTGATATTGATCCTACATTTGCCGAAAAGGTGGAAGAAGGAGATTTGATTGTTGCTAATAAAAACTTTGGTTGTGGTTCATCGAGAGAACATGCTCCCCTATGTCTTAAAGCAGCAGGGGTAAGTTGTGTTATTGCTGAAACATTTGCAAGAATTTTTTATCGAAATGCGATCAATATAGGATTGCCGATTATTGAATGTGTGGAAGCTGCTAAAGGTATTGATGCTGGCGATGAGGTAGAAGTAGACTTTGATAGTGGAAAAATTTATAACAAGACTAAGGGTACGCAATACCAAGGGCAACCATTTCCAGAATTTATGCAAAAAATTATTGCAGCGGAAGGGTTAGTAAATTATACAAATCAAAAAAGAGAGTAATGCATATCTAATCAAAGGAGAATGAGAAAATGGAAATGGATTTACTATTTGGATTAATTAGTTTAGGCTGTGGATTATATTGTTTGTATGCATCTTATATGATGAAGAAAACAGGTATTATTTTTGATTCACTACTACTAGACAAAGTGACAGCGTCAAAAAAATGTAAAAATGTAGGAGAATTTATTACTATGGTTTTACCTGCTACGACTACTTTGGGTATTACAATAGCACTTTACGGTGGTGTAACATTAATTGACGCTTATGTGACTCCTTGTTATGAGGTTGTAATGATTTTACTTGTCATTTCATTGATAGTAATTGTATGGTATGCAATCAGAACAAATAGAGCAAAAAAGATGTATTTTTAGCTTGTAAAAATGAATGATTTGCTGAATACATTGTTTTTTTGAAGAAGAAACAAGAAAAATATGAACGAAATATTACAAATCTACGATGTTATAAATAGAAAACGATGGAATAAATGAACAAATGAATAACAAATAAATAATGAACTTCCAATAGATTGACAATTAATTATTAAAGTGAGATAATGAAACAAATTTGGATTTAAAGGAGGAAATATAATGGCAACAAAAGCAAATTACCCATTAAATGAAATTGGGGCAGGGAAAGTAGGATTTTCAAAAACAAGATCAATTATTGAAGCAGCTTTTTATGGAAATAATGTAGTAAAGGTAAATACACTTAGAGAAGCTTATGAAATGGCAAAAAATTCTCCGGGAACTGTAGTAACTGATATGCCTGTATATAGAGGTGAAGAGTTTGGGCTTGAACCAGATGCAAAAGTATTGTTATTTAATGATGGCGCAATTACAGGTCGCTATGCTGGGGCACGTCGAATTTCAGGTGAACCAGGTGTGAATACAAATGCGTTAGATGCGGTGACAATGGACGCTGTTTATGAGACTCGTCATAAATTAATGTATCATGCAGAAGTATATGTTGGCCTTGATACAGAATTTATGGTTAAAGCACATTTGTTGATTCCAGAGGGAGAAGAAAATGTACTTTACTCATGGATGTTAAACTTCCAATACTTGTCAGATGAGTACGTGAAAATGTACAAGAACTCAGCATTAGTGGGAGACGGAAAAGAAGCAGATATTTATATTTTCTCAGATCCACAATGGACACCTGGAAATAGACCAGGAGTTGACTATAGTTGTTTATCAGATCCATTGACACTTTGCTATTTTAATACAGATACAAATTGTGCGGCTATACTAGGTATGAGATATTTTGGAGAGCATAAAAAAGGAACACTTACTATGGCTTGGGCTATTGCAAATAGAAATGGATATGCATCATGCCATGGTGGACAAAAAGAGTATCAATTAGCAGATGGAAGTAAGTATGTAGCATCTGTTTTTGGACTGTCAGGTTCTGGAAAATCAACAATTACACATGCAAGACATGATGATAAATATGGTGTTACTGTATTACATGATGATGCATTTATTATTAATGCAGACACATGTGCATCCATTGCACTTGAACCATCGTATTTTGATAAAACTCAAGATTATCCAGCAGGCTGTGAAGACAATAAATACTTGGTGACTGCACAAAACTGTTCAGCAACATTGGATGAAGATGGAAAAGTTCAACTTGTAACAGAAGATATTCGAAATGGAAATGGTAGAGCGATTAAATCGAAATTATGGTCTCCAAATCGAGTAGACAAGATTTCATCACCTTGTAACTCAATATTCTGGTTAATGAAAGACCCAACGATTCCGCCAGTTGTGAAATTAAAAGGAGCGGCACTTGCTTCAGTAATGGGAGCGACACTTGCTACAAAAACATCTACAGCAGAGCGTGTGGCAGCAGGAACCGATATGAACGCAATTAGAATCGTACCATATGCGAATCCATTTAGAACATACCCGCTTGTGAATGATTATGAAAAATTCAAGAAATTAGTGGAAGAAAAAGATGTTGATTGCTATATTGTAAATACAGGTGATTTCATGGGCAAGAAGGTTACGCCAAGTGATACATTGGGCATTCTTGAAATGATTGTTGAAGGGAAAGAGAACTTTAAGCAATGGGGACCATTTTCAGATATAGAAATTATGGAATGGGAAGGCTTTATTCCAAATCTAGAAGATGATTCATACAAAGCTGAATTAATTGCAAGTATGAAGACACGTGTAGAAGCAGTAGAGAAATTTGCCACTGCAAAAGAAGGATATGATGCATTGCCAGAAGAGGCATTAAATGCACTGAAGAAAATTGTTACTGAATTAGAGTAAATAAACTAGAGACTATGTATACGATGTTTTTAGAATGTTGAAGTAGAAAGGAAAAATATGAGTATCATTAATATTACAAATGAAAATTTTCAAAGTGAGGTTTTAGAGAGTAAAGATGTTGTGTTGATAGATTTTCATGCAACATGGTGTGGTCCTTGTAAAATGCTCTCTCCAATTATTGACCAAGTTGCGGCAGAAGTTGTAGGTGTAAAAATCTGCAAGGTTGATATTGACCAAGCTCCAGAAATTGCACAACAATATGGAATTATGAGTGTGCCTACATTAGTTGTAGTAAAAGATGGAGAGACTAAAAAAGTAGTGACTGGTGTTCAAAATAAGAATGCAATATTGGAAATGGTGAAGTAAATGTATGATATTATAATCGTTGGAGCAGGAACAGCAGGACTTTCAGCAGGCATATATGGAGTGCGGGCTGGAAAAAAAGTATTAGTTCTGGAAGGAATGATGTACGGTGGTCAGATTGTGAATACTCCAGAAATTGAGAATTACCCTGGAATAAAGAAAGTCTCAGGATTCGAATTTGCAACAAATTTGTATGAGCAGGCTATTGAGCATGGCGCGGAAATTGTTATGGAACAAGTGGTAGAAATAACAAAGGATGATCAGTTTACAGTGAAATGTGGAAGCAGTACTTATCAAGGGAAAACAGTGATTTTAGCGACAGGGTCAAAGAATAGAATGCTAGGATTAGACAGGGAGGCGGAACTATTAGGAAAGGGAATTTCTTACTGTGCAACCTGTGATGGAGCCTTTTTTAGAGATAAGATTGTTGCAGTAAATGGCGGTGGAAATACAGCAATTGAAGATGCACATTATCTGGCTTCTTACTGTAAACGTGTTTATCTGATTCATCGACGGGATGCATTCCGTGGTGAAGACAAGATGGTAGAGCAACTTAAAAACATGAAAAATGTCGAATTTGTTTTAGATACAATCATTGAAGAGTTGAATGGAGAACAGAAAATAGAGAGTATTCAAATCAAAAATGTAAAGACAGGAAAAAGTGGACATGTTGCAATAGATGGATTATTTATTGCAGTCGGCAGAGTTCCAGAGAATAAGCAGTTTGCAAATCTTGTAGATTTAGATGAATCAGGTTATATTGTGGCAACAGAATCATGCAAAACAAAAACAGAAGGAGTTTATACAGCCGGAGATTGTCGAACAAAGAAAGTGAGACAATTGACGACAGCTGCTTCAGATGGTGCAACAGCTGCTTTGGCAGCTTGTGAACTATTGGCAATGCAATAAGAGAATTTACAGAATTAAGAAAAGATTTCTTGTCAATTGAGAGTAACTGGTTTATAATATAAGTAACCTGAAGTGTTCGATAACATCTGTATTTTAAACCTACAATTACGTTCATGGGATTCTTATATCTCCTTTGGGATGTCAAGCCATCAATAAGTAGTGGAAGGCAGAACATTGGATGCGGTTACCCACCTAGCATCTGCTAGGCGTTAAAATCAGATAACGGCATTTTGGGGCATATATCAAAGTTAAGAGCAGTCGCTATGCGGCTGCTTTTCTTAAAGCATGAAGAATGCAGTTATGATAGTAACAGTGTAGTTGAAAGAGATGAGGAAGATATGTTTAATGAAATCTGGAAATTTATAATGGAATTACGGAATGGGATTAATCGAAATCATTTGAAAGCATATGCAGCAGAATCAGCCTTTTTTTTAGTAATATCATTGGTACCGAGTATTTTATTTTTGCTGACTCTTGTGCAATTTACTCCCATTCCAAAATCAATGATATTAGAATTGGTGCAAGAAGTATTTCCTCAAGATATTAGTGGGATGATACTTTCTATTGTAGAAGAAGTTTACAATCAATCCATTTCAGTACTGCCCGTAACGGCATTAGTTGCATTATGGTCAGCTGGAAAGGGTGTTCTTTCTATGGCGAGCGGGTTGAATTGGGTATATGGGAAAAGTGATAAGAAGAATTACATATATCTTAGATTACGTGCATCCGCATATACATTAGTCTTTGTAGTAGCGATTATATTATCTTTATTAATACTTGTATTTGGGAACAGAATTGGGGATTTTTTGATTAAATATATTCCTATTATTGAACATGTTATACGAATTATCATTGATTTGAGAATTGTCTTTGCTATTGCTGTTTTAACTTCGATTTTTACTTTGGCATATAAGATACTTCCACAACAGAAAGTAAGAATAAGACAGCAAATTCCGGGTGCATGTTTTGCGGCTGTGGGATGGATTGGAATTTCTTATGCACTTTCTATTTATGTAGATGTTTTTAAAGGGTTTTCTAATATGTATGGTAGCTTGGCAACTATTGTTCTAATTATGTTATGGATTTATTTTTGTATGTATGCTATGTTGATTGGCGCCGAAATAAATGTATACATCGAGAAGAATATGTTGAATGAAACAATAGGGAAACACATAGTGATAAATAGTAAGAAAAGAGCAGGTAAATCATAGAAATCTATTGACATATTTATAACAAAATGATATATTTAATGTATCAAATGAAGCGCTAATTTGAATAAAATAATTTCTCAATAAAAGGGAGTAGCTGACATCGAAAGGTGTTTGCGAATGCGTCAGAACGGTTAGGAGACTAGCCCGCATCGTACTTAAACAGCAAGACTTTTATTACAATAATCATTGTAATAAAAGTCTTTTTTATATAGTAGAATTGCTGTGCTTTTGTAATTTCACATGTGGGGAGTCCGAGTTGTAACAGATGAAGTGAGGCATGTAACTAGAGAATTTATAAAAAAAGAAAGGAAGAAGATTATGAATGAAGAGAATATTTATGAAGAGGGAATTAAGAAGGTAAAGGGTGGTAAGTTTGGAAAGATGTTTAACAAAATCCATAAAAGTGGAAAAATCATTGTAGTGATTATTGTGGTTGCGATCATTGGATTTGGTTCTATGTATCAGATTAAAGAGCAAGAGCAGGCAGTTTTAACAACATTTGGACAAGCGAAGGCTGTAACAGAGCCGGGATTACATTTTAAGATACCGTTGATTCAAAGTGTACAAAAAGTAAATACAACAATTCAAGGGTTCCCAATAGGATATGATATTGATACAAACCAAACAATTGAAAGAGAAGCTGTGATGATCACAAGCGATTACAATTTTGTGGAAATTGATTTTTTTGTAGAATATAAAGTATCAGATCCAGTTACGGCACTTTATGCATCTCAAAATCCAGTCTTGATATTAAAGAATATTTCGCAGAGCAGTATACGAAGTGTTATCGGAAGCTACGATGTGGATAGTGTATTGACAACGGGGAAAAATGAAATTCAAGCAGCGATCAAAGAAAAGATAATTGCAAAATTGGATGAACATGATGTGGGTCTTCAGCTAATTAACATTAGTATTCAAGATGCTTCACCTCCAACTGTTGAAATCATGGAAGCATTTAAACAGGTGGAAACTGCTAAGCAGGGAAAAGAAACTGCTCTAAATAATGCAAACAAATATAAGAACGAAAATATACCAAATGCAAATGCAAGGGCTGACGGAATTGTAAAAGCAGCAGAAGCATTTAAAACAGAAAGAATCAATGAAGCAACTGGACAAGTTTCAAGATTTAATGCCATGTATTTGGAATATAGCAAATTTCCAAGTGTTACAAAAGAGCGTATGTTCTACGAAGCAATGGAAGAAATTCTTCCAGAGTTGGAATTGATTATTGATAGTGGAAATGGTGTGCAAAAAGTATTACCATTGGATGATTTTATAACACAACAAAATAACAATAGCAACGAAGAAGAATAGAAAAGGAGAATCATTATGAAAAAAGTGAAAAAAATTGGACTTGGAGTTCTAATTGCCGCAGTTGTGATTTGTGGGCTGTCATCAGTTGTAATTACAAAAGAAAATGAATATAAATTGATCCGTCAGTTCGGAAGAGTTGAAAAAGTACAAACGACAGCAGGTTTGAGTTTTAAAATACCGTTTATACAGTCGGTGGATACATTACCAAAAGAAATGCTACTTTATGATTTGGCACCATCAGATGTTATAACACAAGATAAAAAAACAATGATTACAGATAGTTATGTATTGTGGAGAATTTCAGATCCATTGGTATATGCTCAATCTTTAAATAGTTCAAGAGGTAATGCGGAGAGCAGAATTGATACAATTGTGTATAACTCTATCAAGAATATTATTAGTAGTATGCCACAAGAAGAGGTTATTTCTGGAAGAGATGGAAAATTGTCAGATGCTATCGACGCAAATATAGGGGAGAAATTTAATCAATATGGCATAGAAATTGTTACTATTGAAACAAAGCAATTAGATTTACCAGTTGACAACAAAGAAGCTGTATATGAACGTATGATTTCAGAACGTGGAAACATTGCTGCGACTTACACTGCGGAGGGAGAGTCTGAAGCTCAGATTATAAAGAATACAACAGATAAAGATGTGACAATTATTTTATCTGAAGCAGAGAAGAAAGCGGATATTCTTGAAGCAGAGGGAGAGGCAGAATACATGAAGATTTTGTCTAACGCCTATGCAGATAATAATAAGGCAGAGTTTTATTCTTTCGTACGAAGTTTAGATGCATTGAAAGAGTCTATAGTTGGAGAGAATAAAACAGTGATTTTATCAGAGGATTCTCCAATTGCTGAAATCTTTTATGGTCAATAGATTTACCTAAAAATCTTGACATTTTAGCTTAATGTGATAGAATATTATATGATTTAAATATAGGAAAAGCAATGATTGTGTATAGTAGAGTAATGTCTTCCATCAGAGAGAGGGATTTATAGCTGTGAGATTCCTTAGGTTCAGATTTTATTCGAATTTCCCACAGGAGCTTCATTTTTGAAAGATTTAGTAATATGAATTTTAGTAGGAAATGACGTATCTGCACGTTACGCAGTTGAGAGCCTATTATTATATAATAGGAATTAGGGTGGTACCGCGATTGAACCTCGTCCCTTTTTGGGGACGAGGATTTTTTATGTTTTTTCGTCCCGTAAATACATAGATTGTTGAGAAAGGAACATATTATGAAAGAAAAATTACAAGTGATTAAAGATGATGCATTAGCGCAAATTCACGCATGCGCTACGCCGGAAGAGTTGAATGAAGTAAGAGTCAAATACTTAGGAAAAAAAGGAGAACTTACAGCTGTACTAAAAAGTATGAAGGATGTATCTCCAGAAGATAGACCTATAGTTGGTCAAATGGTAAATGAAACGAGAGAAGAAATTGAAGGAGCACTTGAAGGAAAGAAAGCTGCAATGGAACGCGTTCTTCGTGAGGCTAAACTAAAAGAAGAGGTTATCGATGTTACATTGCCTTCAAAGAAGATGAATATTGGACATCGCCATCCAAACACTATTGCACTAGAAGAAGTAGAACGTATCTTTGTAGGAATGGGCTATGAAGTAGTAGAAGGTCCTGAAGTAGAGTATGACGAATACAACTTTGCGAAATTAAATATTCCAGAAAACCATCCTGCCAAAGACGAGCAAGATACATTCTATATTACGAAAGATATTGTGCTACGAACACAAACATCACCAGTACAAGCGCGTATTATGGAGCAGGGGAACTTACCGATTTGTATTTTGTCTCCAGGTCGTGTATTTAGATCAGATGAAGTAGATGCAACACATTCACCATCTTTCCATCAGATTGAGGGTCTTGTTATTGATAAAAAAGTATCTTTTTCTGACTTGAAGGGTACGTTAGGAGTCTTTGTTAAAGAGTTATTTGGCGAAAATACAAAAACAAAATTCAGACCGCATCATTTTCCATTTACAGAACCAAGTGCAGAGGTAGATGTAACTTGTTTTAAATGTGAGGGATCAGGCTGTAGATTCTGTAAGGGATCAGGCTGGATTGAGATACTTGGTTGTGGAATGGTTCATCCTCACGTATTGGAAATGTGTGGGATTGACCCAGAAGAATATTCGGGATTTGCTTTTGGTATGGGATTAGAGAGAATTGCATTGTTGAAATATGAAATTGATGATATGCGTCTACTATATGAGAATGATATCCGTTTCTTAAAACAATTCTAATAACACAATATAAAGAACGATAACATACGAAATTTAGGAGGAATAGAATGAATACATCATTATCATGGTTAAAAGCTTATGTTCCAGATTTGGACATGGATATAAAAGAATACGTAGATGGAATGACTTTGTCAGGAACTAACGTAGAAGGTTATGAAAGAATGGATGAAGATTTAGAAAAGATTGTCATTGGACGAATTGATAAAATGGAAAGTCATCCAGATGCGGATAAATTAGTAATTTGTCAAGTAAACATTGGAACTGAAACAGTTCAAATTGTTACAGGTGCTTCAAATGTATATGAAGGAGCAAAAATCCCAGTTGTATTAGATGGCGGCCGTGTTGCTGGAAGTCGTGACGGTAGTACAATCAAAGGTGGAATGAAAATCAAAAGTGGGAAACTTCGTGGAGTTGAAAGTCATGGAATGATGTGCTCTGTTGAAGAGTTAGGAACAACGAAGGAAATGTTTGCTAATGCGCCAGAAGATGGTGTTTATATTTTTGAAGATGAGGCAATTGTTGGAGAAAGCGCAATTAAAGCAATGGGCCTTGATGATATTATTGTTGAGTATGAAGTAACATCAAATCGCGTGGATTGCTTTGGGGTAATCGGACTAGCAAGAGAAGCGGCGGCCACATTTAGAAAAGAATTTCTTCCGCCAGTTGTAAAAGAAACTGGAAATGAGGAAGATGTAAATGACTTTATTAAGGTACGTGTAGAAGACACAGAGCTTTGCCCACGTTATTGTGCAAGAGTAGTGAAGAATGTAAAAGTTGGTCCATCCCCAGAATGGATGCAAAAACGTTTAAGATCGGTGGGGATTCGTCCGATTAATAACTTAGTAGACATTACAAACTATGTAATGGAAGAGTATGGTCAACCGATGCATGCATTTGATTTATCTACAATTGCAGGAAATGAAATAATTGTAAAAGTGGCAGAGAAAGATGAGGTATTTACAACTCTAGACGGGCAAGAACGTAAGCTAGATGAAGAGGTACTTATGATTTGTGATGGAGAGAAGTCAATTGCGATTGCAGGAATCATGGGTGGCGAGAATACAATGATTACAGACTCTGTAGAAACTTTATTATTTGAATCAGCTTGCTTTGATGGAACGAATATTCGATTATCAAGTAAAAAAGTTGGACTAAGAACAGATGCGTCTGGGAAATTTGAAAAAGGATTAGATCCAAATAATGCAGAAGAAGCGATTAATAGAGCGTGTCAATTAATCGAAGAAATGGGCGCAGGAGAAGTTGTAGGTGGTATGGTAGATGCATACGGCAAAGTGAAAGAGCCTGTAAGAATTCCATTCGAACCAGAAAAAATCAATGATTTACTTGGAACAGAAATCAGTATTGAAGATATGATTGGGTATTTTGAAAAAGTTGGATTAGAATACGAAGTTTCAACAAATGAAATAGTAACACCTACATTTAGACATGATTTATTTAGAATGGCAGATTTAGCAGAAGAAGTAGCTAGATTTTATGGATACGACAATATTCCAACGACTCTTCCTTCAGGAATGGCTACTACAGGAAAGATTTCTTTCAAATTACAAATTGAACAAATATCTAGAAATGTAGTAGAGTGTTGTGGATTTAGTCAAGGAATGACCTACTCTTTTGAGAGTCCAAAAGTATTTGATAAATTATTAATTCCTGGAGACTCTAAGTTACGTGATGTAGTTACAATTATTAATCCTCTCGGAGAAGATTATAGTATTATGAGAACAACTCCTCTCAATGGGATGTTAACATCATTGGCGACGAACTTAAATAGACGAAATAAGAATGTAAGATTGTATGAGATGGGAAATATATACTTACCAAAGCAACTTCCGGTTACAGAGTTGCCAGAAGAACGTATGCAATTAACAATGGGAATGTATGGAGAAGGTGATTTCTTTACAATGAAAGGTGCTGTAGAAGCATTGCTAGAAAAAGTTGGAATGAATGAAAGGATTTCGTACAATCCAATTACTGATAAACCTTTCTTGCATCCAGGTCGTAAGGCAGAAATCATCTATAAAGAGATGGTAGTTGGATATCTTGGAGAAATTCATCCAGAGGTGACAGACAACTATGGTATTAATGAAAAAATCTATGTTGCAGTAATTGATATGCCTGTAGTAGAAGCATTTGCGTCATTTGACAGATTATATGAGGGAATTGCAAATTATCCTGCAGTAACACGTGATTTGAGTATGGTAATGCCAAAAGAAATCTTGGTTGGCGCAGTAGAAGACATCATTCAAAACAAGGGCGGAGCTTATATGGAGAGCTGTACGTTATTTGATATTTATGAGGGGGCCCAGATTAAAGAAGGATGCAAATCTGTGGCATACTCTATTGTTTTTAGAGCGAAAGATAAGACCTTGGAAGAGGCGGATATTGCACCTGCAATGAATCGAATCTTGAAGGCATTAGGTGAATTGGGAATTGAATTACGTCAGTAAAATCAATGGATAAAAGGACAAGGGGAAGCTCTTGTCCTTCCACCATATATAAAATGAATTGAGAGGGAACTTAAATGGAAACAAAACAGATAGTGGGAATGGTAGTAGCAGCGCTTCTTTTTATTGCTATTGGAGCAAGCAATGTATTGACAGGAAGTGTGGCTTCAGTACAAAATGCAAAAGCAGAAATGGAAATGGCGGAATTATTTAATGCTGGAGGGATGTCGATAACACCACCAAGTGTAGATTATATTGGGGTTGTACCTGTGATTGGAACAATTCAACAAGAAGCAACAGAGACAAGTTTATTTGAAATAGATGTACAGACTTATAAACATGATAGCATGATGGAATACATTGATATTATGATAAGTGATACATATAACAAGGGGTTAATGCTCTATATTGATTCTCCAGGAGGAACGGTGTATGAGTCAGAGGAACTTTATAATAAAATTGTAGAATATCAAGAAGTAACTGGCCGCCAAGTGTGGTCATATATGTCTCACTATGCGGCGTCAGGAGGGTATATGGTAACGGCATCCGCAGATAAAATATTTGCAAATCCAAACACAACAACAGGATCTATTGGAGTGATTATTTCAGGATTGAATATGACGGGATTATATGAGAAATTGGGAATTGAACAAATTAGTATTACAAGTGGAAAAAATAAAGATTCTAGTCAAATGACAGATGAACAAATTGCAATTTATCAGAGTATTGTAGATGAATCTTATCAAAGGTTTGTAGAGATTGTAGCTACAGGGCGGAATATGTCAGTAGAAGATGTAAAAGTCCTTGCAGATGGAAGAATTTATTCTGGTATGCAAGCTAAGGAAAATGGATTAGTAGATGAAATTAGTTCACATGAAGACATGTTGGCTGCCTTTGCAAATGAAATCGGGGTTACAGAGTTCTATCAGCCAACAACAACGATGTCAATGTTTGGAAATGTATTAGGCGGTATCGAAGATATTGTTCCTAAATCAGAGGCAGAGATTCTCGTAAATCTAACGGAAGAATTAGGAAGTGGGGTGCCAATGTATTATGCAGAACCATTACAATAGTGCAGATAACTTCAAAATAATAGACGCAGGCTTTTTTCCTAGGGTGGGAGCGTATCTAATTGATCTTATTATTCTAGGTATGACGTCATTGATTGTTGTGATTCCAGTAGGTTTTATGAACTTATTCAATCCAACAAATATCTTGAATCGTTCGGTATTGTTTCAATTTAATGTAGTAGATATTGCTTTATATTTGGCAGGAGTAACATATTTTATACTACTAACTTATAAAACGGGTGCGACTCTTGGGAAACGCGCGATGAATATTGTTGTTATTAGTACAAGCAATAGAGAGTTACGCTTATTACAAGTTGTATATCGAGAAACAATTGGTCGTTACTTAAGTGCCGTTGTATTGTGTGTAGGTTATCTTGTTATTTTAGTAGATAAATCGAAACGAGGTTTTCATGATATGCTTGCAGATACAGCAGTAGTTTACGAAAAGAAAGTGAAAGTTACATACCAGAATAATTTTCACAGAAACCAACCAAGACAAATGATGAATGGAGTACAGCCATTACATACACAAAATGAAGTAGTGGAGATAGAAAAGGATAAAACAAATGAAGACATCAGATTTTAATTTTGAGTTACCAGAAGAATTAATTGCTCAAGATCCATTAGAAGATAGATCTAGTTCCAGATTGCTAGTTTTGGAAAAAGAAAGCGGAGAAATCACACATAAGCAATTCAAGAATATAGTGGAGTATTTGCAAGAAGGTGATTGTTTAGTAGTTAATGATACAAAGGTGATTCCAGCTCGATTAATTGGTGAGCGAGAGCATACAGGTGCAAAAGTAGAAGTGCTTTTATTAAAACGTCAGGCAAACGATGTATGGGAAGCACTAGTGAAACCAGGCAAAAAAGCACGTGTTGGAATGCGACTTGTTTTTGGGAGTGGATTATTAATCGGCGAGGTAATTGACGTAGTAGATGAAGGAAATCGCTTGATTCGTTTTGAGTATGAAGGGATTTTCGAGGAAATATTAGATCAATTGGGGCAAATGCCATTACCACCATATATTACACATCAATTAGAAGATAAAACACGTTATCAAACAGTATATGCTAAGAACAGTGGATCGGCAGCAGCACCTACAGCAGGCTTACACTTTACGCCAAAGTTGTTGCGTGAAATAGAGGAAAAAGGCGTTGAAATTGCAAAAGTTACGTTACATGTAGGGCTTGGTACTTTTCGACCAGTAAAAGTAGACAATGTGTTAGAGCATCATATGCATTCAGAATTTTATCAAGTAGAGGAAGAGGCGGCTCGTAAAATTACTCATGCAAAATCGAGAGGTGGAAGGGTGATTTGTGTAGGAACTACTAGCTGTAGAACCATAGAATCAGCAGCGAATGAAGATGGAACTATTACTCCATGTAGTGGGTGGACAGAAATTTTTATTTACCCTGGATATCAATTTAAATTATTAGATGGTCTTATCACTAATTTTCATCTTCCAGAATCAACGTTAATCATGTTGGTTTCTGCTTTGGCAGGAAAAGAGGCTGTTCTTAATTCTTATAATGAGGCTGTGAAAGAGGGCTATCGCTTCTTTTCGTTCGGGGATGCAATGCTAATTAATCCATCTTTGTCAAAATAGAATATATTAGGAGAAGTTGCAATATTGGTTAGTAAAATTAATAGGTAAAACGTAAAAGAAATCACATATCATTTATAAGTTGTGCTAAACTAATCTATGGAAATATATATATTATTAATAAATGCTGAGGAATAGAAGGGAGATAATATGGGTGGTTTTTTTGGTGTAGCATCTAAGAGTAACTGTGCTTTGGAATTGTTTTATGGAGTTGATTATCACTCCCATCTAGGAACGAGACGAGCTGGAATGGCTTCATATGGTAAGAATGGATTCGTAAGAGCAATCCACAATATTGAAAATACTCCTTTTAGGACAAAATTTGAAAATGATGTAGAAGATCTTCGTGGTAAGATTGGAATTGGTTGTATTTCAGACTATGAACCACAACCACTATTAGTACAATCTCATTTGGGTAGTTTTGCAATTACAACGGTTGGAAAGATTAATAATATTGATCGAATAATGGAATCAATATACAATGACGGGCGTACTCATTTTTTAGAAATGAGTGGTGGAATGATTAATGCAACAGAGTTGATTGCATCTCTTATTTGTAAGAAAGATTCAATTTTAGAAGGAATACAGTATGTACAAGAAATAGTAGAGGGTTCCATGACTTTATTGTTGATGACTTCGGAAGGACTTTATGCGGCCAGAGATAAATATGGAAGAACGCCCTTGGTGCTTGGTAAAAAAGAAGGAGCTTATTGTGTTTCATTTGAGAATTTTGCATATATCAATCTTGGATTTGTAGATGAAAGGGAATTAGGGCCTTGTGAAATCGTGTATATTACAGCCGATGAGGTTGTGTCCCTAAGTCCAGCCCGTGATAAAATGAAGATGTGTTCATTTTTGTGGACTTATTTTGGATACCCTACCTCTTCTTATGAGGGAGTAAACGTAGAAAAAATGAGATACGAATGTGGGAAAATCCTTGCAAAGCAAGATATAGGCAATATTGATATTGACGTTGTAGCGGGAGTTCCGGACTCGGGAATTGCCCATGCGATAGGCTATGCGAATGAATCGGGAATTCCATTTGCGAGACCATTTATAAAATATACACCGACATGGCCAAGGTCATTTATGCCTACAAATCAAAGTCAAAGAAATTTAATTGCCCGCATGAAACTAATACCAGTTCATGCATTAATCAAAGGTAAGAGCCTGCTATTGATAGATGATTCTATTGTTAGAGGGACGCAACTTAGAGAAACGACAGAATTTTTATATCAAAGTGGAGCAAAAGAAGTGCACGTAAGACCGGCATGTCCGCCTCTAGTATATGGATGCAAATTCTTGAATTTTTCTAGATCAAAATCAGAACTCGACCTAATTACACGCCGAATCATTTATAAATTAGAGGGTGGAGAGTGTTCTCCAGAAATTCTGAAGGAATATACCAATCCAGACACAGTGCGCTATCAAAATATGGTTGAGGCAATTAGGATTGAGCAAAATTTCACAACGTTGAACTTCCATAGATTAGATGACTTGGTTAAATCAATTGGTATAGAATCGTGCAAATTATGCACTTATTGTTTTGATGGAATTGAAAATAATGATTAATTTTTCACAAATGTGAAAAAAGAAAGAATAAGAAAAATCAATAGACAAATTGAACAACTTTTCCGCACAATAAGTAGTAAAAAAGTGTAAAATTAAGATAAAAGTAAGAATATATATACTTTTATTTCACATTCTGTTATACTAACCCTAATAATATTAAGAAAGCATTTAAATATGCTTAGTGAAAGGGGATTATGTACTATGGAAGGTTTTTTAGCAACACTCGAAGAGGTAATTAATGTTACAAATGGATGGGTGTGGGGATGGCCAACAATAATCTTATTGTTTGGAACACATATTTTTCTAACCATTCGAACAGGATTTATCCAACGTAAGACTTTGTCAAAAGGAATTAAGCTATCTGTAACAAAAGATCCAGACGCAGAAGGAGAGGTTTCGCAGTTTGGAGCATTAACAACTGCACTCGCAGCTACCATTGGAACGGGAAATATTATTGGGGTAGGAACTGCAATTGCACTTGGTGGACCAGGTGCTGTACTATGGTGCTGGTTAACAGGTGTATTTGGAATTGCAACAAAATATGGAGAGTCTTTAATTGCAGTTAAGTACAGAGTAAAAACTGAAGATGGGCGTATGCAAGGGGGGGCAATGTATGCTCTAGAGCATGGCCTTAACATGAAGTGGTTAGGAATGGCCTTTGCTGTTTTTGCTGGTTTAGCTTCATTTGGTATAGGGTGTGCAACACAAGTAAATGCAATAGCAACTGTTGCATATGAGAATTATAATATACCAACATGGCTTGTAGGGGTAATTGTAGCAATCTTAACTGCTGTAGTAATCTTTGGTGGAATTAAGTCAATCGCAAAAGTGTGTGAGAAATTAGTACCACTTATGGCTTTCTTCTATGTGTTTTGCTGCTTAATTATTTTAGTTATGAACTATGATTACATTATTCCAGCACTTGGAGCTATCTTTCAATTGGCATTTACAAAAGGTGCTGTAGCTGGTGGTTTAGTAGGTAATGGTATTGCAATGGCAATTCGATTTGGAGTTGCTCGTGGATTATTCTCAAATGAATCTGGACTTGGTTCTGCACCGATTGCATCGGCAGCGGCACAAACAAGAAACCCAGTTCGCCAAGCATTAGTTGCTTCTACAGGAACATTCTGGGATACAGTTGTTGTTTGTGCAATGACAGGATTAGTTCTTGTTACAACAATTATGAAAAATCCAAATATTGATGTACAATCAATTGATAATGGTGGAGTATTAACAACACTTGCTTTTAGTGCAATTCCAATTGTTGGACCAATCGTACTAACAGTTGGTATTATTGCCTTTGCTTATTCAACAGTATTAGGATGGGCATACTATGGTGAGCGTTGCGTGGAATATTTTGCAAAGAAAAAGGGAATCATTCCTTACAGAATTATATATATTGCAGTTGCAGCAATCGCACCTGTAATCGATCTTGATTTGGTTTGGGTAGTGGCGGATACATTAAATGCGCTTATGGCAATTCCTAACTTAGTAGCGGTATTATTATTGTCAAATGTTATTGTTGCTGAAACTAAGAAGTATATCAATAATCTTGATGAGAAGGATACAACTCCAATCCCAGTAATTAAAGAAGCAAAGAATTAAAGAAGTAAAGAATTAAAAGAAAATAATCGTATACCAGTAAGAGGTGTTGTGATGTAGATGACTATCTAATTGCAATGCCTCTTATTTATTGATTAAGGCGAACAAATGTACGTTTGTTAGATTGCAATAGAAGAATGAGTGTGTTATAATTCAGTATCATATGAAAAGGAGGCGATAAATTTATGGGGATTTTTCAGTTACAATCAGAATTTGATCCAACAGGAGATCAACCTTTAGCGATCAAGGAGCTAGTGTCTGGGTTTAAGGAAGGGAACCAATGCCAAACATTATTAGGAGTTACAGGGTCTGGTAAAACATTTACAATGGCAAATATAATTAATGAATTGAACAAACCTACATTAATTATCGCACACAATAAAACATTGGCGGCGCAACTCTACGGTGAGTTTAAGGAATTTTTTCCGAATAATAGGGTGGAATATTTTGTTTCCTACTATGACTACTATCAGCCGGAAGCTTATGTTCCTTCCTCGGATACGTATATTGCGAAAGATTCATCAATCAATGATGAAATCGATAAATTACGCCATTCTGCAACTGCAGCCCTTGCTGAGCGTGAAGATGTAATTATAATTGCTAGTGTTTCATGTATTTATGGACTTGGAAGTCCAATAGATTATCATGAAATGGTAATATCCCTTCGTCCTGGAATGGAAAAAGATAGAGATGATGTGGTGAGAAAGTTAATAGATATTCAATATGAGAGGAATGAAATGGATTTTCATAGAGGGACATTTCGTGTACAAGGAGATGTCATTGATATTTTTCCAGCATATTCTGAAACAATCGCATTTCGTGTGGAATTCTTTGGAGACGAAGTGGAACGTATTGTAGAAATCGATGCACTAACAGGAGAAATGAAAATTCAGTTGGATCATGTAGCTATCTATCCGGCCTCACATTATGTAGTGGCGCAAGATAAAATGTTGCGTGCAACAGAGGCTATTGAGTTAGAATTGAAGGATCGAATTATTGAATTTAAGAAATGCGACAAGCTAATTGAAGCACAACGGATTGAAGAACGTACCAATTTCGATGTCGAAATGATGAAAGAAACAGGATTTTGTTCTGGAATTGAAAATTATTCAAGACATTTAATTGGAACCAAAGCAGGGGAACCGCCCCAAACTTTAATCGACTACTTTCCAGATGAATTTCTAATTCTAATTGACGAATCTCATAAGACAATTCCACAAATCGGCGGGATGTATTCTGGTGATCAAGCTAGAAAATCAAACCTTGTAGATTTTGGCTTTCGATTACCATCCGCAAAAGATAATAGACCATTAAATTTTGGAGAGTTTGAAGAGAAGATAGATCAGGTGCTCTTTGTATCGGCTACGCCAGGAAAGTATGAACTTGAACATGAAATGCTTCGAGCGGAGCAAGTGATTCGTCCTACAGGACTTTTGGACCCGGAAGTAGAGGTGCGACCAGTTAAAGGTCAGATAGACGATTTGTTGATGGAAGTAAAGAAAGAGATTGCCAATAAGAATAAGGTGTTAATTACGACATTGACGAAGAGAATGGCGGAAGATTTAACGGATTACATGAGGGAAGTCGGAATTAGAATTAAATATTTGCATTCAGATATTGATACACTAGAGCGAACAGAAATCATTCGAGATATGAGATTAGATGTATTTGATGTATTAGTAGGTATTAATTTACTTAGAGAAGGATTGGATATTCCAGAAATTACCTTGGTTGCAATATTAGATGCAGATAAAGAGGGATTCCTCCGATCGGAAACTTCATTGATTCAAACAATTGGTCGAGCGGCAAGAAATGCTGACGGTCACGTAATTATGTATGCAGATAAAATTACAGATTCAATGCAATTAGCTATTGATGAAACAAAACGACGTAGAGCTGTGCAACAAGCTTATAATGAAGCACATGGTATTACGCCAACTACCATAAAAAAAGCGGTCAGAGATTTAATCGCAATTTCTACGAAGGTGTCTGAAAAAGATCATACAAATGGCATGGATCCAGAAGCAATGAGTAAAAAAGAATTGGAAAAAGCACGAAAGCAGATGGAGAAACAGATGAAGAAGGCGGCTTCTGAATTGAATTTCGAATTGGCGGCCGAGCTTAGGGATCAATTGATTGAAATTAAACAACAATTATTACAACGAGATGATTAATAGATAAAGTGAAAAGAGTAGGAGTTATTTTACATGAAGCAATACATCAAAATACGTGGTGCTAATGAGCACAACTTGAAGAATATAGATTTAGACATACCAAGAGATTCCTTGGTAGTTTTGACAGGATTAAGTGGTTCGGGAAAATCTTCCTTAGCATTTGATACAATTTACGCAGAAGGGCAAAGACGATATATGGAATCTTTGTCTTCCTATGCGCGTCAGTTTCTTGGTAGAATGGAAAAACCAGAAGTGGAGAGTATCGAGGGGTTGTCGCCTGCCATTTCCATTGATCAAAAATCAACGAACCGAAATCCTAGATCAACTGTTGGAACTGTAACTGAGATTTATGATTATTTTCGTTTGCTCTATGCAAGAGTAGGAATTCCACATTGTCCTGAATGTGGGAAAGTAATCATGAAGCAAACAGTGGATCAAATGGTGGACCAAATCATGGAATTACCAGAGCGAACAAAGATTCAATTATTGGCGCCAGTTGTTCGTGGTAGAAAAGGAACCCATGCGAAATTATTTGAAAGAGCAAGAAAGAGTGGTTATGTACGTGCATTGGTAAATGGTAATTTGTACGAACTTTCTGAAGAAATTGAATTGGATAAAAATATAAAGCACAATATTGAAATTGTAGTGGATCGTTTGGTTGTTAAGCCAGGAATTGAAAAGCGTTTAAGCGACTCAGTGGAAAATGTACTTCATTTGGCTGAAGGATTAATGACTGTGGATGTAATTGATGGAGAACCATTGCAATTTAGTCAAAGTTTTTCATGTGCAGATTGTGGAATTAGTATAGAAGAAATTGAGCCACGTACCTTTTCCTTTAATAATCCATTTGGTGCGTGCCCTGAATGTTTTGGACTAGGATATAAGATGGAATTTGATGCAGAATTAATGATTCCAGACAGACGATTAAGTATTAATGAAGGCGCGATTGTCGTTATGGGATGGCAATCTTGTAATCAGAAAGGAAGTTTTACAAATGCTATTTTGCAAGCTCTTTGTGAGGAGTACAACTTTGATTTAAATACACCGTTTAAAGATTATCCTAAGAATGTTCAAGATGTAATCATAAATGGAATTGGAGATAAAGAGTTAAAAGTGTCCTACAAAGGGCAACGAGGTGAAGGCGTTTACGATGTTCCGTTTGAGGGCTTGGTACGAAATGTTGAACGACGTTACAAAGAAACGTTTTCAGAATCATCAAAAGCAGAGTATGAATCATATATGAGAATTACCCCTTGTCACGAATGTAATGGGCAAAGGCTTAAGAAGAGTGCCCTTGCTGTAACCGTAGGCGATAAGAATATTGCAGAAGTAACTAATTATTCGATAGAGACTTTGCAAGTTTTCCTAGAAGAATTACAATTATCAGAAACACAGCTATTGATTGGAGATCAGATATTAAAAGAAATTAAAGCAAGAGTAGGATTTCTTGTTAATGTAGGTCTTGATTATTTAAACTTGGGACGTGCTACTGGAAGCCTTTCAGGTGGCGAGGCTCAAAGGATTCGTTTGGCTACTCAAATCGGTTCAGGTCTTGTAGGAGTAGCTTATATATTGGACGAACCAAGTATTGGACTACATCAGAGAGATAATGATAAATTACTGGGAACATTGAAGCACCTTAAGGAATTAGGAAATACTTTGATTGTAGTAGAGCATGACGAAGATACTATGATGGAGGCAGATTTTATTGTAGATATTGGGCCTGGAGCAGGTGAACATGGTGGAGAAGTTGTTGCAACGGGTACTGCCAAACAAATTATGAAAAATAAGAAATCTGTTACAGGTGCATACTTAAGTGGGAAAATTGAAATACCTGTTCCCAAAGTAAGAAAAGAGGGAATAGGATTTATAGAGATACGTGGAGCGCGTGAAAACAATCTGAAAAATATAGATGTGAAAATACCTCTTGGCATCATGACTTGCGTAACTGGTGTATCAGGTTCGGGTAAGAGTTCTCTTGTTAATGAAATTCTGTATAAGACATTGGCAAAGGAATTGAATCGAGCAAGAGTAATTCCAGGAAAGCATGATAGTGTGGAAGGATTAGAACAAGTAGACAAGGTGATTAATATTGACCAATCACCAATTGGTAGAACGCCAAGGTCGAATCCAGCTACTTACACTGGAGTTTTTGATTTGATACGAGATTTATTTGCGGCTACATCCGATGCAAAAGCGAAGGGATATAAAAAAGGACGCTTTAGCTTCAATGTAAAGGGAGGTAGATGTGAAGCTTGTAGCGGAGATGGAATTTTAAAAATAGAAATGCATTTTTTACCAGATGTATATGTACCGTGTGAGGTTTGTAAGGGAAAACGTTACAATCGAGAGACTTTAGACGTAAGATATAAAGGGAAAAATATCTATGATGTGTTACATATGACAGTGGAAGAAGCATGTACTTTTTTTGAAAATGTACCAAGTATCAAGAGAAAGATGGAAACCTTAAATGATGTAGGCTTGGGCTATATTCGATTAGGTCAACCGTCTACACAGTTGTCTGGAGGGGAAGCACAGCGTATTAAATTAGCGACAGAATTAAGCAAAAGAAGCACAGGGAAAACGGTGTATATATTAGATGAACCGACAACAGGCTTACATTTTGCAGACGTGCATAAACTTACAGAAATCATTCAAAGGCTTTCATCAGATGGCAATACTGTTATTGTGATTGAGCATAATTTGGATGTTATTAAGACGGCTGATTATATCATTGACATAGGTCCTGAGGGTGGAGATAAAGGTGGAACTATAGTTGCAGAGGGGACACCAGAACAAATAATTGTAAGTGAAAAATCCTACACAGGAAAATATATTGCAGACAAATTAAAATAATACTTTTCATTTAAATTGAATTTTATTATACTATATAAGGAGTACTATCATAAATTAGAGGAATCACAAAATAGTAACAAATTTGTGATTAGATAATATATAGATATATAAGATATAATGGAAAGTGTGGAGGAAGTATATATGTCGGCAGATATTGGAATAGATTTAGGGACAGCGAGTGTCCTTGTATATGTTAAGGGAAAAGGCGTGGTATTAAAAGAACCTTCAGTAGTTGCATATGATAGAGATACAAATGCCGTGAAGGCAATTGGTGAAGAAGCACGATTGATGATTGGACGTACACCTGGAAATATTGTGGCAGTTCGACCACTACGTCAAGGTGTTATTTCAGATTATACGGTGACTGAAAAAATGATTAAATATTTTGTGCAGAAAGCCATGGGGCGAAGAACCTTAAAGAAACCCAAAATTAGTATTTGTGTTCCATCGGGTGTTACAGAAGTTGAGAAAAATGCAGTGGAGCAAGCTACATATGCAGCAGGTGCACGCGAGGTACATTTGATTGAAGAGCCAGTTGCAGCGGCAATTGGTGCGGGCATTGACATTGCAAAACCTTGTGGAAATATGATTGTTGATATCGGGGGAGGAACATCGGATATCGCTGTGATTTCTCTAGGTGGGACAGTTGTCAACACTTCGCTTAAAATTGCAGGTGATGATTTTGATGAAGCTATTGTTCGATATATGAAGCGAAGACACAATCTTTTGATTGGAGAAAGAACTGCGGAAGATATTAAAATCAAAATAGGTACAACATTTGTTCAAGGTGATTCGCAAGGGATGGAAGTTAGAGGCCGAAATGTGGTTTCTGGATTACCTAAGATTGTAACGGTTACTTCTGAAGAAACAGAAGAGGCGCTAAAAGAAGTGACAGGACAAATTGTTGATGCAATCATTAGTGTGTTAGAGCAAACACCACCAGAATTATCAGCGGATATATTGGAACGTGGAATTGTTTTAACTGGCGGTGGTGCTATGCTACGAGGATTAGAAGAGTTAATTCAAGAAAGAACAGGGATTAATACCATGACAGCAGAAGAACCAATGAAGGTCGTGGCTATTGGCACTGGTCAATATATAGAATTTATTAGTGGAAATAGAAGTTTTTAATAATGTACTTAACAGGGAAAGGAGTAACTTTTCCTGTTTTTTGTGCAAAAGAAAGGGTACCAAATGACAATTATTGGTTACGTAGAGCATATTATTTACAGAAATGAAGATAATGGTTATACCGTTTTTAATATAAATAATGATGATGGAGAAGTGACTTGTGTGGGAAGCTTTCTTTTTATCAACGAAGGTGAGCGTCTAGAAATGGAAGGTGATTATATTAATCATGCAGCATATGGCACTCAATTTAAGGTAGAGCATCATAGCGTGAAAGAGCCAGAAGATATAATCTCAATTGAGCGTTATTTAGGTTCTGGAGCAATTAAGGGTGTAGGGGCCGCTCTAGCAAGTCGAATTGTACGTAGATTCAAGGAAGATACATTTCGAATTGTGGAAGAAGAACCAGAAAGACTTTCTGAAATAAAAGGAATTAGTTCGAGAATGGCTCGACAGATTGCGGAGCAAGTGGAAGAGAAAAAAGACTTGCGAAATGCAATGATTTTTTTACAAAAATATGGAATATCAACAACTTTAGCTGCGAAGATTTATCAGCATTACGGACAAAATGTATATAAAGTTGTCCAGGAAAACCCATATCAAATGGCAGATCATGTACAAGGACTTGGATTTAAGACTGCTGACGAAATAGCCAGTAAGGTTGGTATTCTAGTTGATTCTGAATTTCGAATACGAAGTGGTATTTTCTATACATTAAATCAATGTGTCATGGAGGGACATGTATATCTTCCTCAATCAACCTTATTAACAAGGGCAAGTCAATTATTGGAAGTAGATTCCATTGATATGGAGAAGTTTTTGATGGACTTAGCCATGGAGAAGAAAATAGTGTTGAAAAAGGAAGAATGGGATACTCGTGTCTATCCTGCTCACTATTATTATCTAGAATTGAATACAGCAAAGATGCTTCATGATTTAAATAGTAAGAATGAGATGTCCAATGTGTCAATAGAATATAGGTTGACTCAGATAGAGAAGTCGATGGAACAGTCATTAGATGACAAGCAGTATCAAGCAGTAGTCGCAGCGGCTCAAAATGGATTATTAATTGTTACAGGGGGTCCAGGAACAGGAAAAACAACCACTATAAATGCAATGATTCAATTTTTTGAACAAGAAAATATGGACATTCTGCTTGCAGCTCCGACGGGGCGTGCAGCTAAACGAATGACTGAAGCAACGGGATTTGAAGCAAGAACAATCCACAGAATGTTAGAAGTAAATGGAAATCCAGATGAAGAAGGAAGTAGTGGATTTCAGAGAAATATGCAGAATCCATTAGAAGCGGATGTTATTATTATTGATGAAATGTCTATGGTAGATTTACCGTTGATTCATGCATTGCTTGCTGCAATTGTGCCTGGTACAAGATTAATTCTTGTTGGTGATCGTAATCAGCTTCCAAGTGTGGGACCGGGAAGCGTATTAAAAGATATTATTGATTCAAATATTTTTACAGTTGTACATTTATCGAAGATCTTTAGGCAAGCTAGTGAAAGCGATATTATCATGAATGCACATAAGATAAACAATGGAGAGATGGTAATTGCGGATAATAAAAGCAAGGATTTTTTCTTTTTGAAACGACAAGAGGCTAATGTGATCATCAGCATTGTGATCCAACTTATAAAGGACAAGATGCCTAAATATGTAGGGGCACCTCAAAATGAAATACAAGTGCTAACACCAATGAGAAAAGGGTTACTTGGTGTAGAGCGATTGAATAAGATATTACAAGAATACTTAAACCCAGAAGATAAAAAGAAACCTGAAAAGCAGATAGGGGAGCGGATCTTCAGGTTAGGTGATAAAGTGATGCAAATTAAGAATAATTATCAGTTGGAATGGGAGGTTTCCACTAAATTCGGGTTGGTTGTAGATAAAGGATTAGGTGTGTTTAATGGAGATGTAGGGATAATTACGGGAATCAATACGTATGATGAAACAGTAGAAGTTACGTATGAAGAAACTAAAAAAGTAAAATATCCATTTAAATTGTTGGATGAATTGGAGCATGCTTATGCAATTACAATTCATAAGTCACAAGGAAGCGAATATCCAGCGGTTGTGATTCCATTACTTACAGGGCCAAGACTACTATTTAATAGAAATTTATTATATACTGCAGTTACTCGTGCGAGAAAATGCGTAACAATAGTAGGGGAAGAAAGAACTTTTCAAGAGATGATATCAAATGCAAATGAACAAAAACGTTATACAAGTTTGGAAGAACGGATTCAGGATTTTTCGTAATTTAATTCTGGAATTATGCTATCCTACTTCGTGTATCCTTTGTGGCAAGTTAGATCCCTATGGATTATGCGAAACATGTCGAAGCAAAATGCCCTTGATTTCTGAGCCTAGATGTATGTGTTGTGGCAAACAATTAGAAGAAATAGAAATGGAATTTTGTAGTGATTGTTGCAATCAGAAACATGCATTCTTTCAAGGTAGAAGCATTTGGCTGCATACAGGAGCAGTGAAAAATTCAATTTACAAATTTAAATATAATAACCATAGAGCTTATAGTGAAATATATGCAAAACTTTGGATGGAGTATTTTGCGGACTATATAGAGCGGTGGGAAGTGGATTGTATTATTCCGATTCCATTACACAAGCACAGAGAAAGAAAGCGCGGATATAATCAAGCAGAGATACTTGCAAAAGCACTACACAAAGAGTTGGATGAAGGCGTTTTGTATGAGAAAGAATTGCTTTACAGAAAAGAAGAAACAAGCTTTCAGAAACACTTAGACAATAAGGGAAGAAAGAAAAATCTCAAAGGAGTATTTGGAATTCATAAAAAAGATAAATACCCTCAAACTGTTTTGTTGATTGATGATATCTATACAACGGGAGCGACTCTGCATGAGGTGTCTAAGATATTGCGACAAGCAGGAGTCAAGAAGGTTGTGTTCCTGACTATAAGTATTGGACAAGGTTTCTGAGATTTGATATAATAAGAATAATGTGAAAAAGTAAGAAAATAATGAGGTGATCGAGTGATAAACGAAGAACGAATAATGACGATGGCTAAATTGGAAATGTTTGAAAAGGGTAAAAAGAAAGCAGATCTTAAGATAAGTAATTATTTTAAGTTCGACTATATTAGCTTGCAAGTGATTATTACATTAATATGGTTTGCGATTTTATATGTAATTGCATATGTTGCTTATTTGTTATACAAATTAGACGATATTTTAGCTGATTTCTCGATAGAGGCTATTATTGAGCTAGGAGTAACGGGACTAAGTGGACTAGGAGTTGTACTGGTTTTTGGTGGAATATTATCAGGTATGTATTTTAATGAAAAATACATTGATGCAAAGCATGATTCGAAGCCATACTATCGAGAATTAAAGAAATTAGCACAGTTATATGAGAAGGAGAATGAGAATGGATAGCCTTTATGAAGCACGCGGGAGAATAATGGAATTTTATAAAGAAAGAGCAATTTGGGTGGAGATTGTCTTTCGGTTTATTGTAAGTTTGATTGTTTTATTTTATATTAATACACAAATTGGATTTATGGATATGATAGATAATGTCATAGTGGTTATTGCACTTTCTTTATTCTGTAGCTTGATTCCTATGATAGGCCTTGTAGTAATATCGTCTGTAGTAATGATGTTACATGCATATAGCTTATCTATTGTAATAGCAGGAATAGTGGCATTGGTAAGTTTGGTCGTATATGTTTTTTATTTTAGATTTTCATCAGGGCAAGTGATTGTATTACTATTTACTCCGATCGCCCTCGCTCTTGACATTCCATACGCTCTGCCGATTGTGTTTGGATTGACAGGGACATTATTTACGGTAATACCAATGGCTTGTGGTGTAGTTGTATATTTTGTGATTCAGATTATGAAAGAAATGTCGAGTGATATGCCAGATGATATGATTGCAATTGGAATTCAATTTGGTAAAGATTTAGTATTAAATAAAGATATGCTAGCATTACTTATTGTTTTGATGGTAAGTACTGCGTTAGTTTCAAGTATTAAGCATATACAAATTGATCACTCATGGAAGTATGCAGTAGGATCGGGTGTAATAAGTAATCTACTATTGATTTTCGTAGTAAGTAGCTTTTTAGATGTGAAAGTTTCAGTTGTTTCAATAGTAATTGGTAATGTAGTAGCAGTTCTTTTAGGCCTTATAATAGAATTTATGCTAAGATCTTTAGAGTATAAAAAAACAGAATACTTAGAATGTGAAGATGATGAATACTATTACTATATCAAAGCGATTCCAAAGCTTGGAGCAAAGAAAAAAAAGGTTGTACGAAGAACTGAAAAAGTAAAAGAAGTCGATGTAGATGAAGTTTATAAAAGAAGTGTTGGCTCGAAAGTGAAAGAAGAAAAAGCAAAAGGAATAAAGTCAACAGTTGATGAATCCACTCGATTAATAGATGCAGATGCTGTGCAAAATGAATTGAATCATAATACGACAACACAGAGAAAAACACCGAATTCAAAACATATAAAAGCAAATTATCAATTATTAAAAGAAAAGATGAAAAATGAATTGAATTTATAATTTAAGAGTGATTGATAAAATAAATTAAGTTAGGAGGAGTAAAATGGAACGAATTATACAAGTATTAAATGATTTGGCATTTGGATTTGATATGGAACTGATTGATTTTGTTGAAATTCTAATTCTTGCCGTTCTTTTTTACTACCTAGTTATTTGGATAAAAAACACAAAAACATGGATGTTATTAAAAGGGATTGTAGTAGTTGCTTGTTTTATTTTAATCGCATTTGGTTTGAAGATGACTACAATTATATACCTTGTTGAAATTTCTATGAGTATTATTGCGACGGTTGCAATTGTCGTTTTTCAACCAGAAATTAGACGTGCATTAGAGAATTTAGGACAGAGGAATATTTTGTTTGATATTGTCCCTTTCGATAAAAAGAAAGAAAATGCCAAATTCTCTCCTATGACTAGGAATGGTATTGTGGATGCTTGTATGAGCATGTCTGCCGTTAAAACAGGAGCATTAATTGTAATAGAAAATACAGTGAAGTTAGTAGAATATGAGAATACTGGTATTAAATTAGATTGTTTGGTTTCTAGCCAAATTTTATTGAATATTTTCGAACATAATACACCACTCCATGACGGAGCTATTATCATTAGCGGAGACCGAATTACAGCTGCTACTTGTTATTTGCCATTGACTGATAATATGTCTCTTAGTAAGGAGTTGGGTACAAGACATCGCGCTGCTATAGGGATGAGTGAAGTAAGTGATGCATTAGTCATTGCGGTTTCGGAAGAAACTGGAAGAATTTCTGTTGCATCTAATGGGAATTTAGAGAGAAATATGAGCAGAGACGATTTAAGAGATTTGATCGAGAGAATTCGAGTGATAGATGTACTTGAACGCAAACGTACAATGTCATCGTTCTTGCGAAGAAATGGAGGTGAAAATGAAAAGTAAAATCCTCCATAATTGGGTAATTAAACTAATGGCACTGTTAATGGCGTTTGTTGCATGGTGGCTAATTGATCAAGTGGCAGATCCTGTAATAAGTAGAGTATATTCAGAAGTGCCGGTCACATTTTTAAATGAAGAATTGGTCACTGATGCTGGAAAAGTATATCAGGTGGAGAATGATGAACATCATGTGTTGGTTACATTAGAAGCAAAGAGAAGTGTGTTGAATAGAATTACGACCGAAAATGTAACCGCAACAGCAGATTTTATGGATTTAGAATTATCATCATTAGTCCCAGTTAAAGTGAAGATAGAAGGGGTTACTGGAATAGATCGTCTTGCAATTCAGGCAGAGGCTTTGCCAACAAACATCAAAGTAATCATCGAAGATACAGAACATAAGACGTTTCCAATTGTGCCGGCTTCCACAGGTGAATTACCAGAAGAAGTTGCTTTAGGGGAGATGATTGCAACACCTGAAACTCTATCGATAAGCGGTCCGATCTCGACCATTGCTTCTATTAAGAGAGTAGAAGCGCAGGTGAATATTACTGGGGTGGAGGAAGACACTGCACTGCCAGCGACAATTATTCTGTATGATGAAAATAATTTAGCAATTGATCAAACATTGCTAACAATTAGCTATGAAGACAATAAGGAAGGTGTGGAAGTAAAAGTTCAAATACTAGATACGAAAGCCGTACCATTAGAATTTTCAACAAGTGGAGTTCCACAAGAGGGATATAATGTGGCGAGTATTCAAGTTGAACCTCCTGAAATCGTAATAGCGGCAGAGAAGGAAATATTAGACAGTATCAATCGTATTACCGTTCCGTCATCGGCACTTGATGTGACCGATATGATGGGGAAAGTAGATTATGTTATTGATATTAGTGAATATTTACCTGAAAACACTAGATTATATGATGAGAATAACAATTCTATAGCAGTGGCAGTACAAATTGATGAAATTGGGACAAAAAGCCTAGAAATACCGGTGCAATCTATAATGGTATATGAAAATCCACCAAGTCTTGATTTTTCATATGCAACAGAAGAGGCTTTGATGATAACGTTTTCAGGAGTGGAAGAAGTTGTTTCTGCCTTAGAAATCAAAGATGTGAGACTCAGCGTTGATTTAAGTCAATATAAAGAAGCTGGATCTTACACGGCAGATGTACAAGTGGATACAATTCCTGGCTGTGAAGTAGTAGATAAAGTAACAGTACCAATTATTTTAGAAGAGAAATAGGGGTTGAGTATGGTCAGCAGAACAGTGAAAATAAAGAATACGACGGGGCTTCATTTAAGACCGGCGGGAATATTATGTAGAGTTGCAATGGAATTTGAGTCCAAAATTACATTTACAATCAAAGATACAACAGCAAATGCAAAAAGTGTATTAAGTGTTCTTGGGGCATGTGTGAAAAATGGTGACGAAGTAACATTTAGCTGCGAGGGGATAGACGAAGATAAAGCGCTTGATGCAATTGTAAAGTTGATTGAAAATGGATTAGGTGATTAATTTATGGCAGGTGAATATCAGAAACATCCAGATAAAAGGATGGAAAGAATTCGACTAAAAAGAAAAAAAAGATTGATTAGAAGAACAGTGATTATTATAGAGTTAATTATCTTGATTTTACTTGGGATTTTAGTGTATAGTTTGAAAGATTTCGAGGGTGTTAAGATAGTGGGATATGAACTGGAGCAAAGCGTAGAAGATAGAGCAGCTTAGGAAAGAGGTTAAATACATGAAGATAAGCAACAAAGTTATGAGTTTTATAATGATGCTCAGTTTAATGAGTGCAGTTTTTACATTAGATGTAAACGCTGCATCGACTAGTATTCGATTTACGGACTTAACAGTTGAAGCAGGTGAAGAATTTGATATTGACATTGTTGTTCGTAGCACATCCGATACAGTGGCTAGTGCGAGTGTTGAGATGGAATACGACGATGAAAAGATTCAATTCTTGAATGGTGAAAATGTAACAGCACAAGATGGCAAATTGTATTTAAAAACAGAAGAAATAAATGATACAGATGAAATAACATCTACAGTTACATTTATGGCATTAAAGCATGGTGAAACCAAGATTACAATTCTAGAATCGTCTGTTCAAGATGAATCGGGAGAAGAATTGGATGCAATAGAAGGCAACTCCACAATTGAAGTAGAAGGCGGAACAGAGGTTGAGGTTTCACTACTATTAGAAGATGCTTCGGTGATTGTTGGAGACAAAACATATTCCATTTATAAAAGTGTTGGAAGCGAGGCACTCCCACAAGGATTTGTATTAGGTACTATCAATTATAATGGTCATGAGATTGAGGCTGCTATTAGTGAAATGAATGGAACTGCATTAGCGTTACTCTCGGATAATGAGGGGGACGAATCTTTCTTTATGTATGATGAAGAGACTATGGAATTCGCGCCATATGTGCAGGTAAGTATTTCTGATACAACTCATATTATTATTACTGATAGAGATATTACAGACGAAATATCTGACAAATATATTGAAAGAACATTAAACATTAATGGATTTGCTTTTCCAACCTGGGAAGATAGTGAGAATTCCGATTTGTTTTTAATTAGTGCACTAGACAGCACAGGGAATCAAAGTATTTATCAATATGATGAAATAGATCAAACGTATCAGAGATATATTGGTGAGACAGAAGTGTCAAGTGAAATACCACTAGTTCCTGAGGCTGTAACAGAATCTTCCTTTGATTTCATTATAGATAACCTTCCGATTGCTTTGATTGTAGTGGGGATTGTTCTGTTTATCTTGATTTTACTTTTGATAATTGTAGGTGTGAAACTAAGAAATCGAAATATAGAACTAGATGATTTGTATGATGAATTTGAGTATAATGATAATCTGACAGAAACGAAAGATGGATCTAATGAGATATCACCAAGTAAAGTAACTGGACAGAAGAAAGATTACGATAAGTTAAAGGAACTTAAGAGTGAGGAAGCATACTTTAAAGATGAGGAAGTAGATGAAAATCTAGATGACTATGACGATGAATTTGATGATGAATACAATGATTACGAGTATGATGATGTAGATGATTATGATGACTACGATGACTACGATGATGATTACGATGATGATTACGATGAGTATGAAGAAGAGAAACCAGTCATAAAATCAAAAAGCATTAAAGAGAAGCGATTCGGAAAGAGTAAGAAGACAACAAGTGATAAATATCAAGATAATGACATTGAATTTATTGATCTTTAATAGAATAATTATTTTGTAATTAAGAGGCAAATTGTGAAAAACAATTTGCCTTTTCACTCTTTCTTAATAGGAAAATCACACATTTATCACAGAAAGTAGTTAAACTGAATTTAAATAATACATATAAAATATTTGAGCGCAGAAAGGGAAGATAATATGGAAAATAATTATAACTACGAAGATTTAGGACACAAGAATAATAGAGATGAAGAATTAGAACTTCAAAGAAGAATTGAAGAAAAAATGATGGCTAAAAATGTAAAACAGGCAAAACAAAAGGAAAGATTTAATAAGTTTGGGAAAATAGCATGTGCAGCAGTTTTATTTGGAACAATCAGTGGAGCAAGTTTCTTTGGTGTTACAGAATTAGGCGAAAGACTTTTTCATAAAGATACAGAAGTAACAACTAAGAATGTAGAAGCAACAATGGTAACAAGCACATCTTCTGAAGTGCAATCGGATGTTGCTACAATTGCGAAAAATGTAATGCCATCCATTGTTTCGATTACAAATATGAGTGTGCAAGAAATACAGAATTACTTTGGAGGGAACCAGGTAATAGAAAATACAAGTGCAGGTTCTGGAATAATTATTGATAAAACAGAGGACGAATTACTTATTCTGACTAATAATCATGTAATTGAGGGAACAACTACATTAACAGTTACATTTTCGAATGAAGATAGTGTTGAAGCCCAAGTAAAAGGAGCGAATGCGGCGAAAGATTTAGCGGTGATATCAATTAAGTTGGAGAATATAAAAGAAGAAACATTGAATAGTATGAAGATAGCAACCCTTGGAAATTCAGATGATTTAAATGCAGGGGAACAAGTGGTTGCAATAGGTAATGCATTAGGATATGGTCAATCAGTAACAACGGGAGTTGTAAGTGCAACAGGTAGAGAAATTGATTTGATTGATTCAACACTTATTCAAACAGATGCGGCTATTAATCCAGGAAACAGTGGTGGAGCTTTGTTAAACATGAAAGGTGAAGTGATTGGTATTAACACTGCGAAATTAGGAGATACTGAGATAGAGGGAATAGGGTATGCGATTCCGATTTCAGAGGCGTCAGAAACTATCAATGCATTAATGACATTAGTTACACGTGATAAAGTTGCAGAAGAGGATCGAGGATATATTGGTGTAGGTATTCAGTCAGTTACAACTGAATTCTCAGAAATGTATCAAATGCCAATGGGAGCATATGTTCTAGAGGTAATCGAAGGCGGAGCAGCTCAAGCAGCTGGAATGCCAAAAGGATGTATCATTACTAACCTAAATGGTACAGAAATCACATCAAGAGAAAGTCTTCAAGAAACCTTGACTTATTATGCAATTGGAGAAGAAGTGGACGTGACAATTCAAGTACAAGATGAAACAGGAGAGTATAAAGAAAGTGTTGTAAAAGTTAAATTACAAGGCGCTTCTAACTAATCGAATTCCTTTGATAAGAAGATAACTAAATTTATTTATATGGAGTAGAAACTACAGATTCAAAAGTTTCTACTCCTTTTTTCTTGAAGAATTCTCTAAAACAGATTACACTGTTAGAATGAGGAGTAAATGAAAATGAAGAAAACTATGTTAATTACAGGTGCATCAAGAGGAATTGGTAAAGCTATTGCATGTTTGTGTGCAAACAATAATTACAATATTATAATTACGTGTAAGAATTCACCACAAGATTTAGAAGAAGTAAAAAAGCATTGCGAGAAAAAAGGAAGTCGATGTATGACTTTCGTTGGGGATATGGGGGATTCAGAAACGGTAAGAAAATTATTTGAGATAATTGAAACTGAATTTGGAGGAGTAGATATACTTGTTAACAATGCAGGAATATCGAAAATTGGTCTTTTTACAGATACAAGCGATGAACAATGGAATGAAATGATTCAGACGAATCTAGCGTCTGTTTTTTATTGTTCTAGAGCTGCCGTTCCATTTATGGTGCGAAATAAATATGGCTGTATTATCAATATATCCTCAATGTGGGGGAATGTTGGTGCATCTTGCGAGGTTGTATATTCGGCGACTAAGGGCGGGATGAATAGTATGACTAAAGCCTTGGCGAAGGAATTAGCACCTAGCCTTGTTCGAGTCAATGCCTTGGCGTTAGGTGTAATTGATACGGAAATGAATCAATGTTTAGATGAATTAGAAAAAAAAGACTTAATAGAATCCATTCCTTGTGGTAGAATGGGAACGGTAGACGAAGTGGCAAATGCAGTTCTAATGCTGATTGAAGCACCTTCTTATCTCACAGGTCAAATTATTACAATGGATGGGGGATATATTTAAGTGAGAAATAATAAAAGAAATATTGCTAAATTAAGAAAAAAAGATATGAAGCAACGTTATAAAAAATACAAGAATTTATTTCAACAAAAGAAGGGATTTTATAAATATAAAGTTTTAATTATTGTGTTAATTCTATTACTTGCAATATGCGCAATAGGCACCTCTGTCTTTTATTCTTTACGTGGAGATAAGACGAAAATAAATGAAGGTGATCTGACAATTGAAAAGCAAGGTGAGGACAGAAAAATAGAATCAGAGGAATTGTCAAGTGTAAAAAAAACATCTACATTAGAACAAGTGGAAGAAGATTTAAGTAAAATGAGCGTTGAGGATAAAGTGGCTCAATTGTTGATTATTACTCCCGAAGATTTGACAGGAATGAGGACTGTGATTCAAGCAGGAGAGAAGACGCGAGATAAATTAATGCAATATCCGGTAGGCGGCTTACTTTATGGGAGTCAAAATTTTGAAGTGGCAGAACAATTGTCAACTATGATTATGAATGTGAATGCATATTCAAAATATCCAATACTAACATTGGTAGACGAAGAAGGTGGAAATAGGATACTTAATATGAACAAAATGTATAATGAAGTTGGCTTATTAGGGTCTTATATTAATGAAGAGGTTAAATTGATTGATGCAGTAGATTTAGAACAACAAACCGTTTCTATAGAAAAGTATCGAGAAGAGAATTATCTTGAGAAACTAGAGCAAGGGGTTCAAATGTTACTAGTAGAAGAGTCATTTGATCAAGTATATAATAAAATGTTAGACGACGTAAGAAGTGGAAGAATTTCAGTAGAGCTGTTAGACGAGAGCGTTAAGGAAATTTTGATTTTCAAGTATGAAAATGATTTCTTATTTCAGTAAGGAGATAGAAAATGAATAATCAGATAAAAAAGACAAATAGGGAAAAGCGGCAACGCTATACGAGATGTTTTGATTACAATATGACTGTGATTATTATTTTTCTGGTAAGTTTTGGACTTGTAATGCTTTATAGTGTGAGTTCCTACACTGCAATGATTGAATTCGACGGAAATCATATGTTTTATTTTTGGAAACAGTTCCGAAGTGTGTTGATTGGATTTGGAGCCATGGCATTAGCAATTATGATACCTCATCAAATTTATGCGAAATACTCTCCTTATTTTTTTGGATTTGCGGTTTTTCTTTGTGTTCTAGTACAAACTCCACTGGGGATAGAAGCTGGTGGGGCAAGACGTTGGATTTCAATGCCTATAATTGGTCAATTTCAACCAAGTGAATTAATGAAAGTAGCCATGATTTTGTTTGTGCCATTCCTGATTTGCAGACTTGGAAAAAGGATCAATCAATGGGGCAATATGTTTAAGGTTGTGGGAGTTGGTGTAATTGGCTTCCTATGTGTATATTTCTTGACAGAGAATTTAAGTACGGCAATCATTGTATTATGTATTGCAATAGGGATTGTACTTGTTGTCTTTAAATGGGGAATGCACATCATTTTATGTGGAATACCTCTAGTAGGTATCCTCTACTACGGGTTATATAGGTGGGCGATGTCACAACCAGTAGGTGTCACAGCAGATGATATTGGATTTCGATTAATGAGGATTGTAGCACTCTTTAGGCCTGATGAATATGCATCTGATACAGCATTTCAGTCACTGCAGAGTTTATATGCAATTGGCGCAGGAGGCTTTTGGGGAAAAGGACTGGGGAATGGAACACAGAAACTATCGGCAATCCCGGAGGTTCAAAACGATATGATATTAGCAGCGATTATTGAAGAACTAGGAATATTTGGAGCTATACTAGTAATGGCTTTGTTTATTATGCTGTTATATAGAATGCTATTTATAGCAAAAAATGCACCGGATTTATATTCGTCGTTGATCGTAGTAGGTATTTTTGTACATATTGCATTACAAGTTATTTTGAATATTGGAGTAATTACATCTGTGTTGCCAAATACAGGAGTAACCCTACCTTTCTTTAGCTATGGAGGGACAGCTATAATGATTCTTCTTGGTGAGATGGGGATAGCATTGGGTGTGTCGTTGCGCATTAAGATATTAGAAGAAGAAAATGTATAAAATTAGAAAAGTCTAGAGATAATGAAAAAATCACGAAACATCGGATGGAATATATACACTTGTATTCGAAAATGTGATATACTATATAAAGTAGTTTTCGAAACTATGTTTAATAAAAGTCAAAGAACCGAATGTGAGGTAAAATATGAATTGTAGAATTATTATTGATAGTGGTGGAGAGTATACAGAGAAAATGAAGCAGAATGATAGCTATAGAATGGCTTCATTAAGTATTGAATTAGATGGAGAAGTAATGGTAGATGATGAAACGTTGATTCAAAGCGAATTTTTGAAGAAGATTGCCGATAGTCCAAATTGCCCAAAATCATCTTGTCCATCACCAGAAACTTATATGGAGTTGTATCGAGGTGAATGTGAAAATGTATATGTTGTCCCTATATCAACACCTTTAAGTGGATCACATAATAGTGCGGTTTTAGCGGTGGATTTATATCGAGAGGAGTATGGAGAGAAGAATATACATGTGTTTGATACTAAAAATGCGTCTATTGGAAATACACTAATCTGTTATAAAATTTATGAATATGAAGAACAGGGGTTGCCTTTTCTAGAGATTGTTGATAGAGTGAATGAATTCATAAAAGAAACAAAAATAGTTTTTGTATTAGAAAATCTTGAAACCCTTAGAAAAAATGGTAGATTAACAGGAATTAAAAGTGTGCTGGCATCAGCACTAAATATAAAACCGATTATGACGGCCGTAAACGAAGGTGAAATAGCACAAATTGGGCAAGGCCGTGGTGTAAAAAAAGCACTACACAAATTGGTAGATCAGGTAGCGGAAAATGTTGTGAATCCAGAAGAAAAAATATTGGGAATTGGACATTGCAATTGTTTAGAGAGAGCAGAGTATGTGAAACAATTGTTAGAAGAACGATTACAAGTAAAAGAAATTTTTATAGAGGAGACATCTGGAATTAGCACAATGTATGCAAATGATGGAGGAATTCTTGTTTCAGTTTAAAAGAGAGGGCGAAAGCCCTCTTTTTATTATCGGAAGTTATTCTAGGTGAAAAATAGAAGAAAAGTATACACAAAATGCGGAAAATATGGTATGATAGCAGATAGTATATGCAAAGGAGATATGGGAATGAGTCAAGCGAAAGTAGATAAATATAAAAAGCAAAAAGCAAATCGAAAAGAGATAATGAAAAAAGAAAAAATGCAAAGACGTGTACGAAGCACGATTGCAGGAGTTGTTTGCTTAGTATTAGTTAGCTGGGTCGGATATTCAATGGTTGTTTCTTATCAAGATTCACAGCCTAGAGATGTTGTGTCAGTAGACTACTCACAATTAGAGACATATATGAATGAAATAAATCAATAAATAAGTGAATTGTAAATGAAATCTGTTGAAAGATAATTTCACAGATATAATCTTAATAACAGAAAGTTGTAAAATAACCGTAGATGAGGGTTGTTTTACAACTTTTTTTTGTGGGGAAATATATTATTTGTTGAAAAAGGACTTGAAAAAGCCACTAAAGTATTATAGAATGGTTTCAAGTGGTAAAAAGTGGTGAAAAGTGGTAGAAAGTGGCGAATTATTCATAATTCGACTCGAGAGTAGGTGTTTTCGTATGTTTAGAGGTGAATACGGTCATAGTATCGATACAAAAGGTAGACTTATTATTCCAGCCAAGTTCCGAGAGGGTCTTGGCGAAGAGTTCGTTGTCACAAAAGAAATTGGTGGCTGCCTTTCTGTATATCCTACAAATGGATGGAAGCAATTCGAAGAGAAACTTAGTGCTCTACCAAGATCCAAGGCCAATATTGTGCGTTTTTTTTCAGGGAGTGCAGTTGATACTGGTTTAGACAAACAAGGAAGAGTTTTATTATCACCAGCGCTTAAGACCTATGCAGAACTAGATAAAGAAGTAGTTCTTGTAGGTGTATTAGATAGAGTTGAGATTTGGGATAAGGCAAAATGGGAAGAAAATAACAAAGTAGCTGAGGAAAATATTCAGATTGATATGGATGGATTAGGATTCTAGAAATGTAACTGAATGATAGGGAGGAAAATATGGAATTTAAACATATTTCAGTGTTGTTAGAAGAAACCGTTGGTGGTCTTAATATTAAGCAAGATGGAATTTATGTAGATGGAACACTTGGTGGAGGCGGTCACGCTTATGAGGTTTGCAAGCGCCTAGGTGAGAATGGAAGATTTATTGGAATTGATCAAGATTCAGCAGCCATTGAAGCGGCGGGAAAGCGATTAGAAGAATTTGGAGATAGAGTTACAATTATTAGAAGTAATTATTGTGATATGAAAGCACGTCTTGCGGAAAAAGGTATTGATAAGGTTGATGGAATTGTATTAGATCTTGGAGTGTCGTCTTATCAATTAGATACTGCAGAAAGAGGATTTTCATATATGGTGGATGTGCCACTTGATATGAGAATGGATATGCGTCAGCAGATTACAGCGCGAGATATTGTAAATGATTATACAGAGATGGAGCTATATAAAATTATTCGTGATTACGGAGAAGATAAATTTGCAAAAAACATTGCGAAGCATATCGCTATGGCAAGAACTGAGAAGCCTATAGAAACAACAGGTGAGTTGATTGAGATTATTAGAAGGGCGATTCCAATGAAGTTTCAAAAAAATGGAGGCCATCCAGCAAAGAGAACTTTTCAGTCAATACGAATCGAATTGAATCGCGAATTAGAGGTTCTAAGAGAAAGCTTGGATAGCATGATTGATTTGCTGAATGAAGGTGGAAGAATATCGATTATTACATTTCACTCGCTGGAAGATCGCATTGTTAAAAATATTTATAGAACAAATGAAAATCCATGCATTTGTCCATCGAACTTTCCAGTTTGTATGTGTGGTAGGGAGTCAAAGGGTAAAGTGATTACAAGAAAGCCAATTCTTCCATCGGAAGAAGAATTAGAAATGAATAGCAGATCAAAAAGCGCGAAGTTAAGAGTTTTTGAGAAGAGATAACTATAAATGTCAAATAGAAATTGTAAAGGGGAGGAACTATGGCGAACTATAGAGAAACAAATTATGTGTATGGAAATACAGTAAGAAAAGTTGAAGCGTTACCAAGTCAACACAATTATCAACCAAGAAGACAAGTTGAAGAACCAAGAAGACAAGCAGAACGACCAGTTGTTAGTCATCGAGTAAAGAATAATAGAAAAAGAATCAAAGCCATGGATTTAGGCTACCTTACTTTTCTATCGGTAGCAGCAGCGGTAGTTGTGATTATTTGTGTGCAATATTTGCAATTGCAGTCAGAAGCGTCGAATAGAAGTGCAAATATCACTTCGTTACAACAAGAACTATCAGATTTACGTATGGAGAATGACGCTGCCCTTGGTGCAATAGAGGATCAAGTGAATTTAGAGTTGATAAAAGAAAAAGCAGTTGGTTTAGGAATGGTTTATATGGATGCGAGTCAAGTAATTGAATACGCAAGTCCAACAACAGATTACATGAAACAGTATGAAAATATTCCAGAAAGTGGTATACTAGTCCAGTCGGAAACAATAACAGATTAGGGTGAGTAAGAATGGCTAAACAAAACAAGAAACAATATAGACATAAAAAAACAAGAGAAGAGCGTCAATTTGAGAAAATGTTCAAAAGAAAATTCTCTTTATTGATGCAAAAAAGGCTAGTACTGCTATTTATTTTTATTGTACTAGCTTTTGCTATACTTGCAGGTAGGATTACTTATATCAATGCAGAGTCAGGGAGTCAGTATACAAAGAAAGTGTTGGATCAGCAAAGCTATAATAGTCGAACAATTCCGTACAAAAGAGGGGATATTGTTGATACGAATGGGACAGTGTTAGCGACAAGTGAGCGTGTATATAATGTGATTCTTGATATAGAGTATCTGTTGTCAACACCAGAAGAAGATGGAGAGTTGGAAAAAGCAATTGATGATACGACAGAAGTATTGGTTGAATTGTTCGGCGTGGAAGAAAGTGTAGTAGAAAATGCATTAGAAGACTCACCAACAAGCCGTTACAAAATACTCAAAAAGAATGTGGATTATAATACAAGACAAACTTTTGAAGAATATGAAGAAGTAAAGTCTATGAGCGAGCGAGAGCGAGACGCGTTAGAATCAGATGTTCCATATTATCCAGACTTAAAGGGGATATGGTTAGAAGAGAGTTATATTAGAAGTTATCCATATAATACAATGGCAAGTTCATTGATTGGTCTGGCAAGTTCAGCAAATTATGGATTGGGCGGAATTGAAGAAGAATATAGTAGTGTTTTAAATGGTGTAAATGGTAGGAAATATGGATATTTTGATGGCGACATTACCCAAGTTACTGTGAAAGAAGCTGAAAACGGTGACACAGTTATGCTAACAATCGATCAAACATTGCAAAGCATTGTGGAAAAACATATCAAAATATTTGATGATGCAAATAAAGATAATGTTACATGGCGTGATAGAGAGGGGAATGAGAGCGAAGAAGAAGGGTCCATTGAAATCGATGGTTTGGGTAGCAAAACCACAGCTGTATTAATGCTTGACCCAAATACTGGAGCAATATTAGCGAGTTCTCATTATCCGAATATTGATTTAAATAATCCAGGAGATTTGACAAAGTATTATTCATTGGAAGAAATCCAGTCATTAGACGAAGAGAAAACATCTGAAGCATTGAATGAGCTACGTACAAATTTTGTGGTAACAGACACTTATGAACCAGGTTCTACCGTTAAATCATTTACAGTTGCGATGGCGCTTGAAGAAGGTGTGATAGACGAGAATGATACTTATCAGTGTAGTGGATCTTTAGAAGTTGGTGGTCACACTATTCATTGCGCTAATAGAAATGGACATGGGACCATTACGCTAGAGGAAAGTATTGCGTATTCATGTAACGTTGCAATGATGAAAATAGCAGCAGAGTTGGGCCCTGAAACATTTACAGGATATCAATCCTTCTATGGTTTTGGAGATAAAACGGATGTGGATTTACCAAATGAAACATCTGCTGCAAGCTTGCTATATTCGGCAGAAGATATGATGGCTGCAGATTTGGCTACAAATTCATTTGGGCAAAATTTTAATGTAACAATGCTACAGGTGGCAAGCGCAACTGCAGCACTATTAAACGGTGGCAATTTCTACGAACCTTATGTTGTGAAGCAGATACAAGATACAAATGGTAGTGTTATTGAAACAACAGAGCCAACTTTGAAAAAGAAAATTGTAACAGAGGAAACATCTGATACGATGTCTGATTATTTCAGGGCAACAATTGATTATGGTACAGCAAAATCAGTTCAAATTGAAGGGTATGATATTGGAGGAAAAACGGGCACGGCGGAAAAACTTCCACGTGGAAATGGGAAGTACTTAGTTTCCTTTATTGGAGCGGTACCAATGGATCATCCGGAAGTGTTGATTTATGTAGTTGTCGATGAACCAAACGTGGACAATCAAGCAAATAGCAAGCTTGCTCAAGATATTGCAGTGGGAATACTACAAGAAGCGCTTCCTTACTTAGGAGTTGAAAAAACAGAAGTAGAAACGATTGTAGAAGAATAAATAACGAGAGCAGGAATGTGTTAAGTCACAGACCTGCTTTTTAATTGAATTAGTAGAATAGATAGGTGAATTAGTATACAAGCTGACATAGGGCAAGTATAATAGCTAGGATAGTAAAAGTTGTAAATCTAGGAAAAATGAGTTATAATATTAAGATTGTAATAAAAAAATACGAAGAGGTGTAGATATGAATTATATAGAATTAATGCCAATATTAATTGCATTTGTAATAAGTTTAGTTGGAGGACCTATTGTGATTCCTATTCTTAGGAGACTGAAGATGGGACAAACAGAAAGAGAAGATGGAGTACAATCGCATTTGAAAAAGGCAGGCACACCAACTATGGGTGGGATCATTATTCTTGGAAGTGTTGTAATTACATCCCTGTTTTATATATCAGATTATCCTAAAATTATTCCTATACTATTTGTTACCTTAGGTTTTGGATTAATTGGGTTTCTAGATGATTATTTGAAGGTTGTTTTAAAACGATCTGATGGACTTTTGCCGAAACAAAAGATGATTTTACAATTAATAGTAACAGGTATTTTTGCATATTATATTGTGGAAATTGCTAAGATTCCAATGACGATGATAGTTCCATTTACAAATGGATATCAATTGGATTTGGGGGTTTTGGCTATTCCTATTTTATTTATAGCAGTTGTAGGAACCGTAAATGGAACCAATTTTACGGATGGCCTAGACGGTTTAGCATCTAGCGTAACAGTATTGGTAGCTGCATTTTTCACAGTTGTTGCTATAGGAACAAATAGTGGAATAGAACCTATTACTTGTGCAGTTGTAGGAGCTTTACTTGGATTTTTATTATTCAACGTATATCCAGCCAGTGTATTTATGGGAGATACAGGTTCGTTAGCATTAGGTGGTTTTGTTGCGTCAACAGCTTATATGCTTCAAATGCCAATTTTCATCATTATTGTAGGGTTGATCTATGTAATAGAAGTGTTGTCAGTTATTATTCAAGTTACATATTTTAAAAAAACAGGTGGAAAGCGTATTTTCAAAATGGCGCCAATTCATCATCATTTTGAATTGTGTGGATGGTCTGAAACAAGAGTTGTAGCAGTATTCTCGATTATTACAACATTGTTATGTTTGATCGCGTTAATGGGAATGTAGATAGGAGGGCTATATGGAATTTAAAGGAAAAAGAGTGCTTGTATTTGGTGCCGGAATCAGTGGCATTGGAGCCTGCAAATTATTGTATCAGAAGGAAGCAGATGTAATTCTCTTTGATACAAGTGCCAAAGTAGATGTGGCAGAATTAAAGAAGAGAAGTGGATGCAGTGAAATACAAGTGATTACAGAGCGATTGGAAGAGTCTACATTAGCAGAAATTGAACTAGCTGTTTTAAGCCCAGGAATACCATCATACCTTCCAGAAGTACAGCGGATTATTAGTGCTGAAATACCTATTTGGGGCGAAATTGAGTTGGCATATCATTTTTCTGAAGGAGATGTTCTTGCAATTACAGGTACAAATGGAAAGACAACAACAACAGCTCTTCTTGGAGAGATTGTAAGAGCATATAATCCTAGCACATTTGTTGTTGGGAATATTGGGAATCCATATACAGAGGTAGCCAGTGAAATCAGAGAGAAGAGTGTTACTGTAGCGGAAATTAGTAGTTTTCAATTAGAGACGATTCATGAATTCAAACCGATTGTAAGTGCTATTTTAAATGTGACTCCGGATCATTTAGACCGCCATGGAAATATGGAAAATTATATTAAGGCAAAAAAAGAGATAACAAAGAATCAAACAAAATCTGAAATCTGTGTTTTGAATTATGAAGATCCAATTTTAAAAAATCTTGAATTAGAAATAGAAGCTTCTATTTTTTATTTTAGTAGCAAGCAAGCTTTAGAACGTGGAATATATATAGAAAATAATTGTATTATTTATAGAAATGGAAAAGAAGTAGAACTTTGTAAGCTAAATGAATTGAAGTTGCTTGGAATGCATAATTATGAAAATATTATGGCAGCCTCAGCTATGGCGATTTTGTATGGAATTCCAGTCGAAATTGTGAAAAAGGTCATTCATGAGTTTGAAGGTGTTGCACATAGAATCGAATATGTAGCGGAAGTACGAGGTGTCACATATTATAATGATTCCAAAGGAACGAATCCAGATGCAGCAATAAAAGGAATTGAGGCTATGAATCGACCAACTGTTTTAATCGCTGGAGGTTATGATAAAGATTCGGAATACGATGAATGGATTCAATCTTTTCAGGGAAAAGTGAAAGCATTGGTACTTTTGGGGCAAACAAAAGAGAAGATAGCAACTGTAGCACGAAACAATGGATTAAAAGAAATCCACTTAGTAGAATCTTTAGAAGAAGCTGTGAAACTTAGTGAAGTGTTATCACAAAAGGGAGATGCAGTTTTACTTTCACCTGCTTGCGCAAGCTGGGGAATGTTCAAGAATTTTGAAGAGCGTGGAGATGAATTTAAGAAGTTAGTTAATGGATTATAGTGAACGTGTTTCAAGTATAGTAAAACAAATAAAATAATATAACATAGGAGACATTTATTTACGAGGAGAGACAGATGCAAGATTATGAATTGGAAGAACTAGCAAAATCATTCGATAATCCACAACCACCAAAAGAACGAATACGTGTAAAGAAGAGAAAATATGGAGCGTTTGCAATTGTTGTAATTACATTTTTTCTAATGATTATTGCACTATCTTTTTATCTGTTGTTTTTTGTAAGGGTCTATGATGTGAAAGGGTATAAATATACAGAACCAGAAGAAATTGTAACACATATCGAAATGCTACCACTTTCTTCAAATTCTGTAATCGTATTTATGCAATACAATTTGTTTCCACAAGACTTACCTCCTCAAATTAAGTCAATAGATTTATCACTCAAAACACCTTGGACTGTTGGCATTGTAGTAGAGGAAAAAGAGCCGGTAGGAGGAATATTGGTGGATGAAGAGTATGTATATTGTGATGAGGAGGGACTCGTAATTCACATCGAGAAGCAACAATTAGAGAACGTTCCGATTATAGAAGGTGTTAAAGTGGAAAAGGCAGTATTATTTCAAGATTTACCAACGGAAAATGTAAATATATTTAAAAATATATTAGAAGTTACTAGTGTGCTAGAAACAGAAGAATTAGTGCCAAATAAAATTAGTGGAGATGCAGGGTCAGGTGTGGTTCTGGAATTTGGAGATATCATTGTACAATTAGGTGAAGGTAATTATAATGAGAAAATTGCACAAATTGAACCAATGTTAGAAAAATTGGTAGGGCAAAAAGGAATATTACATTTAGAAAATTTTTCAATTACAAACACAATGACAAGTTTTGAGCCAATTTCTTAGGAAATTCACAAAATTCTATTGACTAATAAATAAAAACCCTATATTCTAGTATTACATGGGAAAATATATTTTAATGTGAAAAATCATTGAAAATTAGGACGATAAAGGAGGAAATACTCTTGTTAGAAATCAAAACAAATGAATCAGATGCAGCAGCAAGAATTATAGTAGTAGGTGTAGGTGGCGGCGGAAATAACGCTGTAAACCGTATGATAGATGAACAAATCGCAGGTGTTGAATTTATAGCTATTAACACAGATAAGCAGGCGTTACAATTATGTAAGGCGCCAACATTAATGCAAATTGGTGAGAAGATTACTAAGGGACTTGGAGCAGGTGCGAAACCAGAAGTTGGTGAGAAGGCAGCTGAAGAAAGTGAAGAAGAATTAATCGCAGCAATCAAAGGAGCGGATATGGTATTCGTTACTTGTGGAATGGGTGGTGGTACTGGAACAGGTGCAACACCAGTAGTTGCTAAAATTGCGAAGCAATTAGGAGCTTTAACAGTTGGAGTTGTAACAAAACCTTTCCGCTTTGAATCAAAAGCTCGTATGAATAATGCGCAGGCTGGAATTGAAAAGTTAAAAGACAATGTAGATACATTGATTGTAATTCCAAATGATAAATTACTAGAAATCGTTGATAGAAGAACAACAATGCCAGATGCCTTAAGAAAGGCAGATGAAGTGTTACAACAAGGTATTCAAGGGATAACAGACTTAATTAATGTACCAGCATTAATTAACCTTGACTTTGCGGATGTACAAACAGTTATGCATGACAAGGGTATTGCACATATTGGTATTGGTCAAGGAAAGGGTGATGACAAGGCACTTGAAGCAGTTAAGCAAGCGGTTGCTAGTCCACTACTTGAAACAACAATTGCAGGTGCAAGCCATGTTATTATTAATATTTCTGGTGATATTACACTTATGGATGCAAGTGATGCGGCAGAGTATGTACAAGACTTAGCAGGAGAAGATGCAAATATTATCTTTGGTGCTAAATTTGATGATAGTAAAACAGATGAAGCAACAATTACAGTAATTGCAACAGGATTACATAATGCAAGTGGTGCAGCTTCTAAGCTAAAAGAAAGACTTGAGCGTCAAAAGGCAACAATGGTACCTTTAGACACAGATCTTGATGATAATACAATGGGTGGTAATTACGGTGGTTATATGCAACAGAATTCTCAATTGTCAAATAGATCACAACAATTAGATATGGGAATGGCATCGTCTAACCCAACTCCTAGATTTGATAATGAAATGAATATGTCAAGCGGACAAGTTAGAACACCACAAAGTAAAGTAAAAGAGCAAAGTATCAAAATTCCAGATTTTTTTAAGCGATAAAAATATATAATAGACTGTGCAAATTGAAGTTATTTGCACAGTCTTTTTTGGCTCTTTTTTGTATGTTTATACAGAAATAAAGAGTTACGTTTCTCTTAAGAAATATATGTATAAAATTTATGTTGAAATTTTTACTTGTTCATAATATATTATATAAAAGGAGTAACTTATGAAGAAAGCATGTATTTTTGATTTAGATGGGACTTTAATCAATACCTTGAATTCTTTGGAATACTCTGTCAATATTACATTGAATCGATTAGGATTTGGAATAATATCTAGAGAAGACTGTGAAAAATTTATTGGAAATGGGGCGAGGGAATTATTACGAAGAGCACTTCTCAAAGTAACTCCAAGTGTAGAGGAGATTTTATTAAATAAGGCAATGGATATTTATCAAGAAGTTTTCCGAGTACATTGTATGTACCAAGTGGAGTTGTATAAAGGGATCGAAGAATTGTTGACAGAGTTAAAAAGACAAGGAATTATTATGGCAATTCTGACAAACAAGCCTCATGTCAATGCAGTGGCTATGGTGGAGGAACTATTCGGTAATGAATATTTTGACATCGTCCAGGGGCAAGTTGATGCATTACCACGCAAACCTGATCCTAAGAGTATTACAGACATTGTAGAACGATTGAATCTGCAACTAGAGGATGTAGTATATATTGGTGATTCGGAAGTTGATATCTTAACAGGTAGAAATGGAAATGTAGATATGATTGCAGTAAGTTGGGGATTTAGGTCAAAAAAAGTATTGACAGATGCAGGTGCAACAATTATTATTGATGAACCGAAAGAAATTTTAAAGTCATCAATCATAATGTGTAATTAAGTTACATATGGATGCAATAAGTAGAATGTAATATTAGGAGGAAACAAAAATGTATGAATACACAGAGGAATGCTTGAAAACATTTTTGAAAAAGCAAGAGCAATTATTTGATGAACCAGTAGCAGAGACACTAGAGGAAGCGGAGACATTCTTGGAAGATTGTATGGCCCCAGTTTTTGATACTTTAGAAGAAGTATTGGAATATTTTGATGAAAATGGTGTTGATGTAAGTGGAATGGGCGTCGATGAAATTGAGGAGGCTTCAGAAGTATTTCCATTGCCTAGTGGCGGGTTTTTAGTTGTAGAGGGATAGTTAAGATGAATTATAATGAAACAAGTTATTTGGCGTAGTGGCTTTAGCTACTACGCTATTTCTATCATATGTATATGGTTGATAATAGGAATGCTTATGATAGCAAAAAGTCATATGTTTTACGTGACAAATAGCATGAATTCTTGTAATATATTATGTGCAAGAAAATAGAAATAATAGAATAAGATAGAAGTATCGAGGTGAAGTATGTACATAATAATTGGATTAGGTAATCCGACAAAACAATATAATGGAACAAGACATAACGTGGGATTTGATATTATTGATGCGATTGCAGACAAATATCGTATTAATGTAGATGGTAAACAATGCAAGGCATATATTGGAAAAGGTGTAATTGAAGGACAAAAAGTTATGCTCGTAAAACCACAAACTTACATGAATTTAAGTGGAGAAACCGTTCGTGGATTGGTAGATTACTATAAGGTGGATGAATCCTCGGAAATAATCATTATTTATGACGATATCAGTCTTGATGTAGGACAAATGCGTATACGCGCAAAAGGAAGTGCAGGTGGGCACAATGGTATTAAAAGTATTATTTCACATATAGGAACTCAAGAATTTTTGCGAATAAAAGTAGGTGTGGGTGAAAAACCAAAGGGGTATGATTTGGCCGACTACGTACTTGGTCATTTTAACAAAAAGGAAAAAGCAATTATGGAAGACGGATATAATAGAGTGATAGAAGCAATAGAACTCATGTTGAAAGATGACTTAGATATGGCAATGAATCGGTTTAACAAGAAGATAGCAGTAGAGGAGTAATAGATGCAAGCCTTGAGAAGTGTAATGCAAGAAATTGCAGAATTTCATACCATTGAGAAAGAATGTTTAAATGGAAAAGGTGGAATTCAAATTGTAGGTAGTGTTTCATCTCAAAAGACACATTTGATGTATGAAATTCAAGAGAAGTTACCACGCAAATTAATCATTACGGCGAATGAATTAAAAGCGAAGAAGATATTTGAAGAATATAGATTTTTGGATAAAAATGTATACTTATATCCAGCAAAAGATCTACTTTTTTATCATGCAGATATTAAAGGAAAATTACTATTACAACAACGAATGGAAGTTGTGAAAAGTATAATGAATGATGAAAAGGCTACAATTATTGTTGGTATTGATGGACTGATGGATCAGTTACTGCCATTGAAGAAAATCGAGGAAAAAATTCTTAAAATCAAAATAGGACAGATTTTGGATATTGAATATTTGAAGTCAACATTAACAGCTCTTGGTTATGATCGTGAAATTCAAGTAGATGGAGTAGGACAATTTGCGGTCAGAGGTGGGATTATAGATATTTACCCATTAACTGAAGAGCAACCAATTCGAATTGAATTCTGGGATGATGAGGTTGATTCTATACGAAGTTTCGATATGGAGAGTCAGAGATCAACTGAGAATCTAGGTGAAGTTGAAATATATCCGGCTTCTGAATCATTAGAAGAGGCGAATAAAATTTCTTTTTTGGAATATTTTGATAAAAAAAATACACTTTTATTTATAGATGAGCCAAGTCGAATTGAAGAAAGTGGAGTACAAGTTGAAGAAGAGTTTATTAAGAGTATGCATAATCGAATGGAACAAGGGATGGAAGTTCCAGATTATGAAAAAATCATCTTTAGATATAAGGAAGTACAAAATAAGATCAATAAGTATTCTAGCATTATATTTACATTACTCGATTCTAAATGTGGAGACTATAAGGTAAAAGAAACTTACCATATTGAAGGTGTTCGAGTGAGTTCTTATAATAATAGTTTTGAAATGTTGACTAGGGATTTAAAGCGATTAAAGAGAGCCGATTATCGTGTGTTGCTATTGTCAGGCTCACGAAGTAGGGCGAAGCGTATTGCCGAGGATTTGAGAGATTATGATTTAACAAGTTTTTATAGCGACGATTTAACACAAGAGATAAAACCCGGAACAATACTTGTGACCTATGGCTCTATTCGTGAAGGATATGAATATAAAAATTTGAAGTTCATTGTTATTTCAGAGAGTGATATTTTTGGTAAAGCTAAGAAAAAGAAGAAGCGTAAAATCTATGAGGGGCAGAAAATTAGTAGCTTTTCAGAGTTGAAAATAGGGGATTATGTTGTTCATGAAAGTCATGGACTAGGGATATATCAGGGAATTGAGCAAATAGAGCGAGATAAGATTTCGAAAGATTATATGAAAATATCTTATGCCTCAGGAGGTAATCTATATATCCCAGCAACACAATTAAATATGATACAAAAGTATGCCAGTTCTGATGCAAAACCACCAAAATTAAATAAGCTTGGAACCCAGGAATGGAATAAAACAAAGACTCGCGTTCGTGGAGTTGTAAAGGAAATTGCTAAAGATTTGGTAGCTCTTTATGCTGCACGTCAAGAACAAGAGGGATTCGTTTATGGTCCAGATACGGTGTGGCAAAAAGAATTTGAAGAGCAATTTCCATTTGATGAAACAGATGACCAAATGCTTGCAATTGATGCAACAAAGCGAGATATGGAAAGTACAAAGATTATGGATCGTTTGATTTGTGGCGATGTTGGATATGGGAAGACAGAGATTGCAATTCGTGCGGCTTTTAAAGCGGCTCAAGAGAGCAAACAAGTTGTTTACTTAGTACCGACTACAATCTTAGCACAACAACATTACAATAACTTTGTACAACGAATGAAAGACTTCCCGGTTCGTATAGATTTGATGTGTCGATTTAGGACACCTAGCCAGCAGAAAAAAACCATCGCAGACACAAAAAAAGGGATGGTAGATATTCTGATAGGAACTCATCGATTATTATCAAAGGATTTGGAATATAAAAATCTTGGGTTATTGATTGTGGACGAAGAGCAGCGATTTGGAGTACAACACAAAGAAAAAATCAAACAATTAAAAGAAAATATAGATGTAATGACTTTGACAGCAACTCCAATCCCGAGAACTCTTCATATGAGCTTGATAGGAATTCGAGACATGAGTGTTCTAGAAGAAGCACCACAAGACCGTCTTCCAATCCAGACCTACGTTATGGAATATAATGACGAGATGGTACGTGAAGCTATAGAACGGGAGTTGGCACGTGATGGACAAGTATATTATGTTTACAATAAGGTCAAAGATATTGATGAATTAACTAATCGAATTGCTAAACTTGTTCCAGATGCAAATGTTGCATTTGCACATGGGCAAATGAAAGAGCATGAGCTGGAACGTATTATGATGGAATTTATAAATGGTGATATTGATGTGTTGGTTTCTACAACGATTATAGAAACGGGATTAGATATTTCTAATGCAAATACAATGATTATTCACGATTCGGATCAATTAGGCCTGTCACAGTTGTATCAATTACGTGGACGCGTGGGACGCTCTAATCGAATGGCATATGCATTTTTATTGTATCGAAGAGATAAGATGTTAAAAGAAGTGGCCGAAAAGAGATTAGCAGCGATTCGTGAATTTACAGATTTGGGTTCTGGATTTAAAATTGCGATGCGAGATCTAGAAATTCGTGGAGCAGGAAATCTTCTAGGTGCGCAACAGCATGGACATATGGAAGCAGTTGGTTATGATTTGTTTTGCAAGATGCTTAATGAAGCAGTTAAGATGTTAAAGGGTGAAATTACTGAAGAGCCATTTGAAACAACACTTGATATTAATGTTGATGCATATATACCAACTTCTTATATTACAAATGAATATCAAAAACTAGATGTTTATAAACGGATTGCATCTATTGAAAATGAAGAAGAAATGGATGATATGCTAGAAGAAATGATAGATCGTTTTGGAGACGTGCCAAGAAAAGTACAGCAATTATTGCAAGTTGCCCTTCTTCGATCATTTGCACACAGTGCCTCAGTGGTATCTGTTGAGCAAAAAAATGATGCTATTAAAATTACGATGTTTGAAAAGGCGAAGGTAGAAGCAGAACGTATTCCTTTGTTGTTAGCAAAGTATAAAGGTGATTTAACATTCAAAATCGAAGTGAATCCATACTTTATCTACGAAAAAAAAGCAAAACGCGGCAATGTGAAGGATGAAAATATAATGAGCCTTGTGAAAAATCTGTTAATTGATATAAAGGGATTGCTTGTATAGTTGAAAAAGGATATAATGTATTAGTTATCAATTACTTAGGAGGAATAAAATGAGATTACGTAAAAAAATAATTAGTGTATTACTTGCTACAGCGGTTGTTGCTACAGGAGCTGTAGGATGTGCAAAATTAGATGAGTCAGCAGTGGCGTTGACAGTGAATGAAGAGAGTTTGACAGCGGGAGAAATTGCTTTTTATGCTAGATATCAAGCGTCTATGATGGAATCTATCTATACATCAATTTTAGGACCAAATATGTGGGATACAGAAATTTCGGAAGGTGTTACTTATCAAGATGATTCAAAAAATCAGATTGTAGAATCGTTAAAAGAAATGATGATAATTGAAGAGAAAGCAGCAGAGCTTGGGGTGGAGTTAACACAAGAAGAGCAGGATTCTATTCAAGAAGCAGTGAAAGCATTTATTGAGGCTAACGATGCAGAGACATTAGCGAAAATTTCAGGAACAGAAGAAAACATCACTACAATGCTAACACTACAAACATTGCAAACAAAAGCATTCCCAGAAATTGTAAAGGATGCGGAAACAGATATTTCTGATGATGAGGCGGCACAAAAGAAGATGCAATTTGTGAAGTATTCATTTGTAGAAACAAATGATGCTGGTGAGCAAATAGAATTGGAAGATTCAGTAATTGAAGGGCTAAAAGTGGAAGCAGAATCACTTTTAACAGAAGCTATGGAAGCAGGAGAACTAGTTAACCCAGCTGAAGCTGCTGGATTAGAGTTACAAGAGGCTACATTTGATGCAGAGTCAACAATGTACGATGCAGCTGTAATTGCTGCGGCAGATGAACTAGAAGAAGGGGAATTTGCTTCTGTCATTGAGGGCGCGGATGGATATTATGTTGTTATGTTAGAAAGCGAATTAGACAGAGCTGCTACTGATTATGAAAAAGAGCAAATAATCATGGAAAATGAAAATGCCTTATATGAAGAAACAATGGCAGCATGGTTAGAAGAAGCAAAAGTTACAGTGAATGCAGAGCAAATTAAATTGATCGATTTTCAAGATTTAAGTATCCAGAAAGTGACTCCAGAAGTTGAAGAAACGACAGATGAAGAGTCAA
>CAYIYM010000001.1:0-151190 GCA_964367685.1 uncultured Lachnospiraceae bacterium | reverse complement strand
TTAAGTATCCAGAAAGTGACTCCAGAAGTTGAAGAAACGACAGATGAAGAGTCAACAGATGAAGAGCCAGCAGACGAAGAATCAACAGATGAAGAATCTGCAAACGAATAATAAATAAATAAGAGAGTATAACGAATTAGGTGAAATGAGATACCTAAAGGAGTTATACTCTCTTATCTATTATTAGTACTTATTGCATTTGAGATAGTAAAAGCTCATTTACTAATTTGCCATCTGCTTTCCCTTTTACCAGTGGCATTAGATCTTTCATAATACGCCCTTTATCTTTGGAAGTTGGCACATCAATTTCAAGACTTAATAATACGGAAGCGATCACTTCTTTGATTTCATCGGCATCCATCATTTTAGGTGCAAATACTTCTAAACAAGCAATACGCTTGTTACATTCCTCGATAATATCAGTACGATCAGAAGGCGTTAATTCTAGTGTTTCTTTTGTTTGTTTGATTTCACGTAGGATTACTTGAATTTCCTCCTCTTCTGTTAATTCTGAGCGTTTATCGATTGCTTTATTCTTCATTGCGGCTAATAAAAGTGATAATGATTCTTTTGATGCTTTATCACTTGCTTTCATAGCAGCTATCATAGCACTTCTTACTTCTTCCATTTTACTCATGTTTGTTCCTCCTAATTTTAGATAATCTTATATAGTTATTATAAATAACTATTCTAAAATTGCAAGTAACAAAATGCGGCATTGAAATTTAATTATACAAAATGGGAAATTGAACTTTAATTGGCGAGCAAAATAGAAAATCAATTCAGTTGACAGTGTAATCGAAAGAGAGATATACTAAGTAAGTTGTAAATTATTAAAAAATGAATTGGAGAGAAGAATATGAAAGGGCTTATTTTTGACTTAGATGGAACATTGTGGGATTCGACTGAGGATGTTGCGCGTGCGTGGAATATTGCATTGGATGAAAAAACAGATATAAATAGGAGAATTACTGCTGATGACTTACGTAGTGTATTTGGAAAACCATTAAAAGATATATTTTATAACTTGTTTCCAGATATAGAAGAAGAGAAAATTATGGAAGTTTCACAAGTACTATATAGTTACCAACATGATACATTAGAAGAAGCTACATGTGGAACTTATGAGGGAGTAATAGAAGGAATAAAAGAATTATCGAAGAAGTATCCACTCTTTATCGTAAGTAATTGTCAAGCAGGTTATATTGAGGTGTTTTTAAGATATACTAAATTAGGTGAGTATATAAAAGATCATACTTGTCCAGGTGATACAGGTGAATTTAAAGCATATAATATTAAGTTGATTATGGAGCGAAATAAAATAGAACAAGTGATTTATGTAGGGGATACAGCAGGCGATAAAGAGGCGTGTGACGAAGTTGGAGTGCCGATGATACATGCAAGTTATGGATTTGGTAAAGTGGAAAATCCGGCGGCAATTATAACAAAGTTTGAAGAATTACTAACAATGGATCTGGAATCCTTGATAAAATAAAGATAGAAGAGAGAATAAAATGAAACAAAAAAAACAGATTCTGTCACATATGATGGCGTTTTTATCAGTAGCAGTTTGGGGAACAACTTTCGTATCTACAAAAGTTCTATTAGATGAATTTGAACCAATTGAAATTGCAATTATACGATTTATTTTGGCGCTTATTTTCTTGAACATTATGAAACCACAACGGTTACATGTTAGGAATTGGAAAAAAGAGTGTTATTTCATTGCAGCAGGAGTAACAGGTGTTACCTTGTATTTTTTGACAGAGAATATTGCATTGACGTATACGACAGCAGCAAATGTAGGTGTTATTATTTCGACAGTACCTTTTTTTACAGGGATTGTTACCGTTTTATTTTTCGGAGGAAAGAAGTTAAGTAAGCGGTTTGTCTTAGGATTCATAGTGGCCATCACTGGAATTGCAGCAATTAGTTTTCATGGGGCAAGTGAATTATCATTGAATCCCATGGGTGATATACTCACAATCATAGCGGCCTTAACCTGGGCTTTTTATTCGAACATTGTGAATAAAATTGGCGAATGGAACTATCCTATGATTCAGGTTACAAGAAGAATTTTCTTTTACGGGTTAATCTTTTTACTTCCGGCAACTTTAGTGTTCCCAATTTCCTGGGATATGTCTAAATTTTCAAATCCTATATATTTATGCAACCTCTTATATCTGGGGATTGGTGCCTCGGCTATATGCTTCGTAACATGGAATATTGCATTACGCACGCTAGGAACCGTTAAAACGACGGTATATCTATATCTTTCGCCTGTATTTACTATGGTGGCATCTACAATAGTATTACAAGAACCAATTACCTGGGTTACATTAATTGGAGCAGGGCTTACGACAGCAGGACTTTTGATTTCTGGAAAGGACTAAAGTAACATCTATTATCTGAGTGGTAATGGAAGTGGTAATGGAAGTAGTAATGAAGTGGTAATGAAGTCGTAATGGATACATAAAAAAGAGTTTACTATCATTTGGCAGTGTGGTATAATTACCAAAGTTAAAGACTTTTAAGGAGGAATTGCATTATGAAACATATTAAGACATTAAATGCTAGCACATTGAACGATACAGTGAAAAAAGGTGGATGTGGAGAATGTCAAACTTCATGTCAATCTGCATGTAAAACATCTTGCACAGTTGGAAATCAAACTTGCGAGCAAAAAAAATAATACGAAGTTAATAAAGTTACAATGCAGGCAGCGACCAAATTGGGCGCTGCCTATGTACGTTATAGAAAGGATGGTTCTGAAATGGTTCATCAGTACCTTAATAATGATATATATATAGCACTAGATGTAAACAGTGGGTCAGTGCATATTATCGATGAAATTTGTTTTGATATATTAGAAACACTAAAAGATGGAAATAAAGATTATACAGTAGAAGAGTTGGAGGCGCCTGAAACCACTGAGAAATTAAAGAATGTTTTGAGTAAAAAGCATGATTTTGAGGAAGTAATGGAAGCGTTTGCTGATATAAAAGAATTAACCCAAATGGGGAAATTGTATACAAAAGATAGTTATGAAGCTTATATAGGAGAAATAAAGCAACGAAAAACAGTTGTAAAAGCAATGTGTTTACATATTGCCCATGATTGTAATTTGGCCTGTCGTTATTGCTTCGCTGAAGAAGGTGAATATCATGGACGCCGTGCACTTATGACTTATGAAGTTGGTACTAAGGCACTAGATTATTTGATTGCTAATTCGGGGAATAGAAAAAACTTGGAAGTAGACTTTTTCGGTGGTGAACCACTGATGAATTGGAAAGTAGTAAAAGACCTAGTTGCATATGGTCGTTCTCAAGAAGAAAAATTCAATAAGAAGTTTCGATTCACATTGACTACAAATGGTGTACTGCTTAACGATGAAATAGAAGAATTTGCAAATAGAGAGATGGATAACGTAGTGCTAAGTTTAGATGGGCGTAAAGAAGTAAATGATCTTATGCGACCATTTAGAAATGGAAAAGGAAGCTATGATTTGATTGTTCCTAAATTCCAGAAACTAGCAGACAGTAGAAATCAAGATCGTTATTACATTAGAGGGACATTTACAAAGAATAATTTAGATTTCACCAAAGATGTATTGGAATTCGCAGATTTAGGATTCAAACAAATATCGGTGGAACCAGTAGTTGCAGAAGATACAGATTCTTATGCAATTATGGCAGAAGATTTGCCACAAATCTTTGATGAATATGATAATCTGGCAAAGGTTATGATTGAAAGAGAAAGAGAAGGAAGAGGATTTAATTTCTTCCACTTTATGTTGGACTTAGAGGGTGGCCCATGTGTTGCCAAACGTTTATCAGGATGTGGTTCTGGAACTGAATATTTAGCTGTAACTCCATGGGGAGATTTATACCCATGTCATCAATTTGTAGGAAATGAAGCATTTTTAATGGGAAATGTGGATGATGGCATCGTTAAACCTGAAATTGCAGATGATTTTAGAGGATGTAGTGTTTACACAAAAGAGAAGTGTAAAACATGTTTTGCTAAATTCTATTGTAGTGGTGGTTGTATGGCAAACTCAGATAAATTTCATGGGACCATTTATGATACCTATGATGTTGGATGTGAAATGCAGAAAAAGCGAGTAGAATGTGCCATCATGATAAAGGCTGCTTTGGCAGAATAGGAGAGGATGAGGATGAATAAGAATAAAGGAATTATATCATTAGTTTTAATCGTTGTAATTATAGGTTTATTAGGATTTACATCTGCTATTGGATTTGGTGCAGATGCGACAGGTGCAGCTAAAAACATTAAGTTGGGACTTGATTTAAATGGCGGGGTTAGTATTACATACCAAACAAAGGAATCAGAACCTTCATCAGAAGATATGAAAGATACAATCTATAAGTTGCAAAAACGTGTGGAAGAATATAGTACAGAGGCTACAGTTTATCAAGTAGGTGATAATAGAATTAGTATTGAAATTCCAGGTGTTGTTAATGCAGAAGAAATTTTGAATGAACTAGGTGAGCCTGGAACACTAGAGTTTCAAGATGTTGATGGGAATGTAGTTTTAGAAGGAACTGATATCGCAAGCGCTAGAGCAGCAACTACTGCGGATCCCAACACACAAGCAAACCAATATCTCGTTGAGTTGACAATGACAGAAGAAGGACGTGAAAAATTTGCGACAGCAACAGCTGAGAATGTTGGAAAACAAATCATCATTATATATGATGGTGAGATTGTCAGCGAACCTTATGTTAATGAAGCACTTACAGGAGATAGTGCAGTTATCGAAGGTATGGCGGATTTTGAAGAAGCAGAAATTCTAGCATCAACAATTCGTATTGGTGGATTAAAATTAGAACTAGAGGAAATTAGTTCAAAAGTAGTAGGTGCACAATTAGGAGAAGAAGCGGTAGAAACAAGTTTATTAGCAGGCTTAATAGGTGTTGGAATTATTCTTGCATTCATGTGTATCGTATATATGGTTCCTGGAATTGCTTCAAGTATCGCACTTTTAGTATATGTTGGAACCGTTGTTGTCCTTGTAAATGGCTTTGATTTGACCCTAACATTACCAGGTATTGCAGGTATTATTTTGGGAATTGGAATGGCAGTAGATGCAAATGTAATTATTTTTGCACGTGTGAAGGAAGAATTACAAGAAGGAAAATCTGTGAAGAATGCAGTTAAAATAGGATTTAAAAAAGCCCTATCTGCAATTGTAGATGGAAATATTACTACTCTAATTGCGGCAATTGTTCTTGGATTCTTAGGAACAGGGAGTGTAAAAGGCTTTGCACAAACATTGGCACTAGGGATTGTAGTTTCTATGTTTTCAGCATTAGTTATTACTAGAGTGATTGTATATTCATTTATTGCTTTAGGGTGGAAGAATCCAAAATATTATGGTGCAAATAAAAAAGTAAGTAAAGTATTTGATTTCTTACGTGTGAGAAATTTATGCTTTATTGCATCGGGAATTATTATTATTGTGGGAATAGCTTTCATGGGAATGAATGCAAATAAAGCTGGAGCGTTAAACTATAGCATTGAATTTAGTGGTGGGACATCAACAACTGTTTCATTTAATGAGAATTATTCATTAGAGGAAATTGATGAAGAAATCAAACCAGTTATTGAAGAGATAATCGGTGACGGAAATATTCAAGCTTCAAAGGTAGAGGGCACAAATGAAGTTGTTATTAAAACAAAATCATTAACAGTAGAAGAGCGTGGAGATATGAAAGATGTACTGATTTCTGAATTCGGAGTAACAGAAGAAGGAATCGCAACAGAAAATATCAGTTCCACAGTAAGTTCAGAAATGAGACAGGATGCAATCGTTGCGGTTATTGTAGCTACAATCGCGATGTTGTTATACATTTGGTTACGATTCAAAGATATTCGTTTTGCTGGAAGTGCAGTTGTTGCATTGGTTCACGATGTATTAGTAGTACTTGCGTTCTATGCGGTTGCAAGAGTGTCCGTAGGAAATACATTTATTGCGTGTATGCTGACAATTGTTGGTTACTCAATTAATGCTACCATTGTAATTTTTGATCGTATTCGTGAAGAAGTAAAGCTTGGAGCATCTCGCGAAGAGTTACATGTTCTTGTTAATCGCAGTATCTCACAAACATTAACAAGAAGTATTTACACATCATTTACAACATTTATAATGGTTGCAGTACTCTATGTGCTAGGAGTAAGTGCAATTAAGGAATTTGCTTTACCATTAATGGTAGGGATTATCTGTGGAGCATACTCTTCTGTGTTTATTACAGGAGCCCTATGGTATGTAATGAAAAATAAAAAAAACAAATAATTTTGTGTGATATTAAATGATAAGAAAGAAGATACGTTAGATGATGAAGATATTATCTAATGTATCTTCTTTTTATTTTCTGAAAAATCATGTATAGTATAGAGATAATATAAATAGATTAGCTAGCTGCTAGCAGAAGATAGAGGGGATATCATATGGAAGAACAGTGGTTTATTACTAGAAAAGGTGCAGACTTTCAAGGGATTGCCAATCGATTTAAAATCAGCCCAATTATCGCACTTTTAATGCGGAATCGAGAGATTATTGGAGATGAGGCAATCGACATGTATTTAAATGGAACGCTAGAACACTTGCATGATGGAATATTAATGAAGGATATGTCTAAGGCAATTGATATATTAAGAGAAAAAATTCAATCTAGAAAACGAATTCGCATTATTGGAGACTACGACATTGATGGTGTGAGTGCCACGTATATTCTGCTTGAGGGTTTAGAGAATCTAGGTGCTTGTGTTGATAGTGATATTCCAGATAGAATTAAAGATGGATATGGTCTAAATATTGAATTAATCGAACGTGCGATAGCAGATGATATCGATACTATTATTACTTGTGACAATGGAATTGCGGCAGCCAATGAGATTGCATATGCAAAAGAGCAAGGATTGACGATTATTATAACTGATCATCATGAAGTTCCATATGAAGAAGTTGCAACAATAGATGGATTTGAGCGACAATATATCTTGCCATCTGCAGATGCAGTAATTGATCCAAAACAAGAGGATTGTACTTATCCCTTTAAAGAGCTTTGCGGTGCAGCAGTTGCATATAAATTAATTGAGGCGCTACATCATGCGATGGGAAGAGATGCAGAAGATGTGGACTATCTTATGGAAAATGTGGCCATTGCAACCATCGGTGATGTTATGGAGTTGATCGAGGAAAATAGAATTTTTGTGAAACAAGGATTAGAAATGCTGAAGCGTACAAAGAATCTAGGCCTGCAGGCGCTGATTGAAAAGACACAAATAGATGTTGAGAATTTAGGTTCCTACCATATAGGATTTGTACTAGGCCCGTGCTTGAATGCAAGTGGAAGATTAGATACAGCAAAAAAAGCATTGCAATTAATGAGAAGTAAGAGGAAAAAAGATGCAGACATTATGGCATCTGATTTGAAAGCTTTGAATGACAGTCGGAAGGAAATGACATTTGCAGGTGTAGACCAAGCGATTGAATTAATTGAAAGTATGTATTTGGATGATCCGGTTTTAGTGGTGTATTTGTCTGATTGTCATGAGAGTTTAGCCGGAATTATTGCAGGAAGAATTAGAGAGAAATATAACAAACCAGCCATTGTTCTTACTCAAGCAGAGGATGGGGTGAAAGGATCAGGACGTTCTATCGAAGCCTATCATATGTATGAAGAATTATCAAAGTGCAAAGAACTATTTCGTAGATATGGAGGTCATAAATTAGCAGCTGGAATGAGCCTCCTAGAGGAGAATGTAGATAAGTTACGTCGTACTTTAAACTTACTTTGTACCCTTAGTAAAGATGATCTAATGCCCAAAATATCTATTGATATGCAATGCCCACTTTCTTATATTAGTGAAGGGATGATTCAAGAGTTATCAAGGTTAGAACCCTTTGGAAAAGGAAATGCTAAGCCCGTATTTGTAGAAAAAGGACTTGAGATTATAAAATTGCAAATTATTGGAAAGAATCAGAATGTAATAAAAATGCAAGTAATCGACTTACAAGGTATTGAGATGTCTGCAATTTATTTTGGAGATGTTCTGAAATTTATGGAGTATTTGGAAATAACTTTTTCAAAATCAGCAATTGAAGCAATAAAAAAAGGCAGGAGAGCAAATATTCAAATGTCCTTTACTTTTTATCCTAGTATCAATGAATATATGAATCAAAAGACATTACAGATAATAGTGCAAAATTACAGATAAAACAGTGAAAAAACACGAAAAGTTGTACAAAGATACGAATTGTGTTATAATTTTAAAAAATGATGATTGATAGAAAATTTCATAGATTAAGAAATTGTTAATAAATCAAAAAAACGTTTGATTTTATTACAATTGACTATATAAAATGTTTGAAATGAGTATATAAAAATGATATAATAGTTAAATTATTTAAGAAAATTCTAAGAGTTGAGAAATGGAGGGAATTGATATGGGAAATGAATCTGGTGTTTCTAAACAAACAGTGGTAAATAACCATCTTTCAATTAAACCCGAAGAATATCAAGACCCACAATTATTATATGAAAAATTAGTGAAGCGTATTCGAAAATATCATCCGTCGACTGATATTTCAATGATAAAAAAGGCTTATGATATTGCCTATACAGCACATAAAGATCAGTATAGAAAATCGGGTGAATCCTATATTATTCATCCCCTTTGGGTTGCAATTATTTTGGCGGATTTGGAGTTAGATAAAGAAACAATTGTTGCAGGGATGTTACACGATGTTGTGGAAGATACTGTAATGTCTGAAGCTGAAATAGCATTACAATTCGGTGAGGAAGTTGCATTGCTTGTAGACGGTGTAACAAAATTGGGGAAATTATCATATTCCGCAGATAAATTAGAAATTCAAGCAGAGAATCTTCGAAAGATGTTTCTTGCAATGGCAAAAGATATTCGAGTAATCCTAATTAAACTTGCAGACAGACTCCATAATATGCGGACATTGGAATTTATGCGTCCAGAAAAACAAGTCGAAAAAGCAAGAGAAACCATGGATATCTATGCACCGATTGCACAACGACTCGGTATATCAAAAATTAAAATTGAATTAGACGATTTATCACTCAAATATTTACAACCAGATGTATATAATGATTTGGTTCATCAAATTGATGAAAGACAAGAAGAGCGAGAAGATTTTATTTCAAATATTATTATTGATGTAAAATATTATATGAATGAATCAGATATTGATTCGCAAGTATATGGACGAGTGAAGCATATTTTTAGTATTTATAAAAAGATGATCAAGCAAGATAAAACCGTAGATGAAATCTATGATTTATTTGCAGTTCGTATTATCGTAAAGAGCATTAAGGATTGCTATGCTGCATTAGGTGTAATACATGAAAATTACACTCCAATTCCAGGACGTTTCAAAGATTATATTGCTATGCCTAAAGCAAATATGTATCAATCTCTCCATACAACATTAATTAGCAAAAAAGGGCAACCTTTTGAAATTCAAATACGTACAGAAGAAATGCAAAAAACAGCAGAGTATGGAATTGCAGCTCACTGGAAATACAAAGAAGGAAATTCAAAAGATAGTGTACGAATGCAAGAAGAAGAGAAGCTTACTTGGCTAAGACGTATCTTAGAATGGCAACGAGACATGACAGATAATCATGAATTTCTTGATTTGTTAAAAGGAGATTTAGATTTATTTGCTGATGATGTGTATTGTTTTACACCAAATGGAGATGTAAAGAATCTTCCAAAAGGTTCAACACCGATTGATTTTGCCTATTCTGTGCACAGTGCGGTAGGGAATAAAATGGTAGGCGCTAGAGTGAATGGAAAGATTGTTCCAATTGATTATAAGGTGAAAAACGGTGATCGCATTGAAATTATCACGTCTCAAAATTCTCGTGGACCAAGTAGAGACTGGTTAAAATCTGTACAATCTACTCAAGCAAAAAGTAAAATTAATGCATGGTTTAAGAAAGAATTCAAAGAAGAAAATATCATCAAAGGTAAAGATATGATCGCTGCCTATTGTAAGACGAAGGCTATTCAGTGGTCAAATTTAAATAAACCGAAGTATCTAGAAATAGTGCAAAAGAAATATGGTTTCAAAGATTGGGATTCTGCACTAGCCGCGATTGGGCATGGAGGGATGCGTGAAGGTCAAATCGTTAACCGTCTATTAGAGGAATACGATAAAGATCATAAGAAAGTTGTAACAAACGAAGAAGTTCTGGATAAAATTACAGAAGAGAGCAAATTGGATAAATTAAATGTTATGAAATCCAAGAGTGGAATTGTCGTAAAAGGAATCGATGATGTCGCAGTGCGTTTTTCTAGGTGTTGCAATCCAGTGCCAGGCGATGAAATTGTCGGATTTGTTACAAGAGGTCGAGGATTATCAATTCATAGAACAGATTGTGTCAATATGGTAAACCTATCAGAAGCTGAGCGTGCTCGATTAATTGATTCAGAATGGGGTCATTCAGAGCATGAGCAACGCACGAGTGGATATGTGGCTATGTTGAAGCTTTTTTCAAATGATCGACCTGGGTTACTTATGGATATTTCAAAAGTACTAACAGAGTTTCATATTGACATTAAAGCGATGAATGTTCGTGTCAATAAGCAAAAAGTGGCGACTACAGAAATATCGTTCACAGTAGCGAGTAGAGAAGAATTAAATCGAATTATAGAGAAATTGCATCATATCGAAGGTATGATAGATATAGAACGAGCGACAGGCTAGGAGGAATTATGGAGATAAAAAGGTTTGTATTAGGGATTGTAAGCACAAATTGCTTTATATTGATTAATGAGAAAACAAAAGAAGCAATTGTTATTGATCCTGGTGATAGCCCAGCTCATTTTTTGAATTTCTTTGAAAAAGAAGGATATAAACTAAAAGCAATCTTATTAACACACGGACATTTTGACCATATTACAGGGGTGGCTGGATTACAAGAAAAATACAGTGTACCAGTATATGCAACGGAAAAAGAACGAGTAGTGTTGGGGGATGGGAAATTGAATGCATCTATAAAGTATGGGAAAGAGATAGCGATTACAGATTTTTGTCCAATTTCTGATGGTGAGAATATTGAGTTAGCAGGATTTACATTTCATGTAATTGAAACACCAGGACATACTCAAGGGAGCTGTTGCTATTATATAGAGGACGAGCAACTTCTATTCTCAGGTGATACTTTATTTAAAACATCTATTGGACGTACAGATTTGCCAACAGGTGATCACAATACATTAATTTCCTCAGTGAAAGAAAAATTATTTACATTGCCTGATGAAACTATAGTCTATCCAGGCCATATGGGAGAGACTTCGATTGCTTTTGAAAAACAATTCAATCCATATACTAAATAAATGTAAAAAGGACAAGGCTTATAGCTTGTCCTTTTTAAGAGTTAATACGGAAGGTAAAATATGATTTTAATTACGATAAATGACCCGATTTTTCAACACGACTCCTATCATATTGTGAAAGCATTTTATCCAAATGAGGACATTAAAATTCAGATTGTTGATAAAGAAGAGAATTATGCGATTATGGAGCAAAACGGAGAAGAAATATTTCGGATATCAAAAAATCAAGATTTTGAAGACAGAAGAAGAGCTTGGCAACTAGAATTAGAACAGTGGGATGCCAAAGAAAAAAAGCTATACAAAAATCAATTCAATTCTCAACTTTATCAAGCATTGTCAAAGCACTTGGGGAAAACATTAAAATGGGGAATTCTAACAGGAATGCGCCCAACCAAGATTGCTATGAAGAAATGGAAAGAGCTTCGAGATAGAGAAGAAGCAAAGAATTGGCTTCAATCCTATTATTGTATGAGTGAGAGGAAAGCTGCACTTGCGCTTGATATCGCAGAACGAGAAGACCGAGTGATTGAATCAATACCAGGGAAAGACAGTTATAGTTTATATATAGGCATTCCGTTTTGCCCAACACGATGCACCTATTGTTCCTTTACTTCATACCCTTTAAAAGAATGGGAAAATCGAATGAATGATTATTTGGAAGCGTTGTTAAAAGAACTTGCTTATGTAGCGTGTAAATCAAAAGAGAAGGTGCTAGACACGATATATGTAGGTGGTGGGACTCCTACTTCCTTAAATGAAGTTCAACTAGATCGTTTATTAACCGAACTAGAGTCTTTATTCAATTTACAGACAGTTCGTGAAATAACAGTAGAAGCTGGGCGCCCAGATAGCATTACAGAGGAAAAACTCAAAGTGCTTCGTCGCCATGGAATTGGACGCATTTCAATTAATCCTCAAACAATGCAGGCGAAAACATTAGTAGAAATTGGTAGATCGCATTCCGTTCAAGATATTATAGAAGTGTATGAGCTTGCAAGAGCACTTGGGTTTGATAACATTAATATGGATCTAATTATGGGGTTGCCGGGAGAAAACCTAGAGGATGTAGAATCGACACTACATGCCATCGAGAAATTAAAGCCAAATAGCCTTACAATTCATTCCCTAGCCATAAAACGCGCATCAACATTAAATGCACAAGGCAAGTTGGTGGAAGAAGAGCATCAGATGGAAGAAATGATTGATTTGGCAGCAAATTATGCGAAGAAAATGGAACTTGTTCCTTATTATTTATATCGACAAAAAAATATGGCTGGAAATTTTGAAAATGTAGGCTATGCAGAGGTTGACAAAGCTGGAATTTACAATATACTTATTATGGAAGAGAAGCAATCAATTATTGCTGTGGGAGCAGGTGCTTCTACAAAAATAATTCTTCCACGAGAGAAAGATAATATTATTCGAATAGAAAATGTAAAAGATGTGAATCAGTATATAGACCGCATTGATGAAATGATAGAACGAAAAGGAGAATGGTTATGGCCTTAAAGAAAAAGCCAGTTACAGGAATGAAGGATATACTTCCACAAGAAATGGAAATTAGAGATTACTTAATAAATTTGATTAAAGAAACTTACAAATCATATGGTTTTGTTTCTATGGAAACACCATGTGTTGAACATATTGAAAATCTGTGTAGTAAGCAAGGTGGCGATAATGAACAACTTATTTTTAAGATTTTAAAAAGAGGTGCGAAGTTAAAGCTAGAAGAAGCTAAAGTGGAAAATGATGTGGTAGATGGCGGCTTACGTTATGACCTAACTGTTCCGTTGGCTCGATATTATGCAAATTATGGAAATGAACTACCATCTCCATTTAAGGCATTACAGATCGGAAGTGTATGGCGTGCGGATCGTCCACAAAAAGGGAGATATCGTCAATTTACCCAGTGTGATATAGATATCTTAGGAGAAGCTGGTAGTATTTCTGAAATTGAACTAATTTTAGCAACTACAACAATGTTAGGAAAATTAGATTTTACTAATTTTACAGTTTGTATCAACGATAGAAATATTTTAAGAGCAATGGCATCTTACTGTGGTTTTAAAGCAGAAGACTTTGAAGACGTATTTATTATTTTAGATAAAATGGATAAAATTGGATTCGATGGTGTTGCAAAGGAATTAGAAGAACTTGGCTATACAAGTGAGGGTGTGAGTAAGTACTTATCACTTTTTGATAAAATTAATTCAGATATTACTGGAATTAATTATCTTACAGAGACCTTAGGCGATCATTTAGATGATAAAACTGCAAAGAGTTTAGAGTTAATTCTATCAAGTGTTGAAGCAGCAAAAGAGGCTGATTTCACATTGAAATTCGACCCAACACTTGTACGTGGACAGGCCTACTATACTGGAACAATCTTTGAGATTAGAATGGATGAATTTGGTGGATCAGTTGCAGGCGGCGGTCGTTATGATAAAATGATTGGTAAGTTCACAGGACAAGATACTCCGGCTTGTGGATTTTCGATTGGATTTGAACGTATTGTGATGCTACTTATGGAACGTGGGTATAAATGCCCAAATAATAGAGTCAAGAAGGTATATATGCTTGACAAGAATCTTTCAAATGAAAGTATGCTGCATGTATTCCGTTTAGCAAAAGAAGATCGTAAGAATGGATTACAAGCGATGATAGTAAATATGAAGAAGAATAAGAAATTCCAAAAAGAACAATTATGCTTGGAAGGATATACAGAAATTGTCGAAGTATTTGCAGATACATTTGAATCCTAAATAAACATGAAATAGTAGATATAAGAGAAAGAAAAGGAGATAGAAATGGCAGAATCAATGCAAGGATTAAAAAGAACACATAGATGTACAGAAGTTTCGAATCAAAATATTGGAGAAACAGTTACAGTAATGGGATGGGTGCAAAAAAATAGAAATAAAGGTGGAATTGTATTCGTTGATTTACGTGACCGAACTGGATTGCTTCAAATCGTATTTGAGGGTGAGGAAGGTTCTGAAATGATTGCCAAAGCGGCGAAACTACGTAGTGAATTTGTAGTGGCAGTGGTAGGTGAAGTAATTAAAAGAAATGGTGCAGTAAATGAGAATTTAGCAACTGGTGATATTGAAATCGTTGCCAAAGAATTACGTATTTTATCTGAATCAGATACACCGCCATTTCCAATAGAAGAAAATAGTAAAACAAAAGAAGAATTAAGATTAAAGTATAGATACCTTGATTTAAGAAGACCTGATATCCAGAGAAACTTAATAATGAGAAGTGAAGTTGCTACTTTAACAAGATTATTTTTAGCACAAGAGGGATTCCTAGAAATCGAAACACCGACTTTGATTAAGAGTACACCAGAAGGTGCGAGAGACTATTTAGTACCAAGCCGTGTGCATCAAGGTGAATTTTATGCATTACCACAGTCACCACAGATCTATAAGCAATTATTAATGTGCTCAGGATATGATAGATATTTCCAAATTGCAAAATGTTACAGAGATGAAGATTTACGTGCAGACCGTCAGCCGGAATTTACGCAAATTGATATGGAATTATCATTTGTTGATGTAGATGACGTACTTGAAGTAAATGAAAGATTGCTCCAAAAAATATTTAAAGATGTGTTAGGTGTTGATGTTGCATTGCCACTTCCTAGAATGACATATCAAGAGGCAATGGATCGATTTGGATCTGACAAGCCAGATACTCGATTTGGGATGGAATTAGTAAATGTATCTGAAGCCGTAAGCGATAGTGAGTTCATTGTATTTAAAGGTGCTCTTGAAGCAGGAGGTAGTGTAAGAGGAATTAATGCGAAAGGCCAAGGAAGTATGCCGCGTAAGAAGATTGATAAATTGGTAGACTTTGCAAAAGAATTTGGTGCAAAAGGCTTGGCATATATCGCAATTGGAGAAGATGGAAGTGTGAAATCATCATTTGCTAAATTTATGAATGATGAACAACTTGCAAGATTGGTTGATGCTATGAAGGGTGAAAATGGAGACCTATTATTATTTGGTGCAGATCAGAATGAAGTAGTATGGAACGTTCTTGGTAATTTACGTCTAGAGTTAGCAAAGCAACTGGAATTATTAGATAAGAGTGTATATAATTTCTTGTGGGTAACAGAATTCCCGCTTGTAGAATGGAATGAAGATGCAGGAAGATTTACAGCTATGCATCATCCATTTACTATGCCTATGGAAGAAGATTTACAATATATGGATACCGATCCAAGTCGTGTACGAGCTAAGGCTTATGATATTGTATTAAATGGTACAGAAATTGGTGGAGGAAGTGTTCGTATCTTCGATAGAGAAATTCAAAGTAAAATGTTTGAAATGTTAGGTTTTACACCAGAGCAAGCAGAAGAACAATTTGGCTTCTTACTTTCAGCATTTAAATATGGAGTACCACCACATGCGGGATTGGCATATGGATTAGATCGATTGGCAATGTTAATGGCAAAAGAAGATAGTATTCGAGATGTAATAGCATTCCCTAAGATTAAAGATGCATCAGATCTTATGTCTATGGCACCTGACGTTGTAGATTCTAAGCAGCTACAAGAATTAGGAATTGCTGTTGTCGAGACAAAGAAAATAGAAGAATAATTAAAGAAATATTAGTGATATACTTAAGTAAAGAGGATCATAGGCAGAAATGTCAGTGATTCTCTTTTTTTAGGCTCATTTTTCTTGACAAGGAATAAATGACATGATACTCTTTAGTAAGGTAAAGTGTTAGAGAATGAAAATGCCATAGTAAAAGAGGGACATAGAATGAATAGATATAGCATTAGTACACCAGAGGGTACAAAAGATAAATTATTTTTATCTTGCAAAAATATACGTGAAAAAGAATGGAAGATTACTACCACATTAGAAGGCAGAGGATATGTAGAGGTTATGACCCCTACAACAGAATATTACGATGTTTTTATGCAAGCAGGGATGACCTTGTCGCAAGAAAAAATGTTGAAGTGTATAGATAGAAATGGACGAATTCTTGTAATGCGACCAGATAGCACGACTCCAATAGCAAGAATCCTAGCAACGAAAATTAAGAAGGAACTTCTGCCTTTGCGATTATATTACAGACAGAATGTATTTCGTTCAGATATAGGTGGACATGGATATCGCTCAGAAACTATGCAAGTAGGTGCGGAATTGTTAGGTGTGAAGGGAATTATTGCAGACCTAGATATATTGTCATCAGCACTAGAATCTTTATCCACTTGCAAGCAACAAGAATATCGAATTGAACTCGGGCATGCAGGAATTTATAAGGCTTTGATTGCAGAATTGGGAGTAGATGATGTTACGGCAGAAGAAATTCGTAGTTTAATTGAATCAAAGAATTTCGCAGCTCTAAACGATATGCTAGAACCATATAGAAGCAATGACGCTTATTTGGCTTTAAAGGCTATGCCTACTCTATTTGGAGGAGCAGAAGTATTAGAAGAAGTAAAAGAAATTACAGATAACGAGCAGGTATTAGATGCAGTTAATTATTTGACGAGAATTTATAAGGCACTAGAGAACTCAGGTTACGGTAATGGAATCATGCTTGACCTTGGCTTGGTTCATGAAATGGATTACTATACAGGTATTATGTTCAGGGGATATATGTTAGGAGCAGGGAGTACTGTTGTTTCAGGTGGACGCTATGATTCCCTGTGTTCAAAATTTGGAAAGGATATTCCAGCAACGGGATTTGCGATTGATTTAGATCAAATGGAACAGATGGATTTTCAAGAAGGTATTACGAAAACGGAACAATTAGTATTCACGGATGAAGCGTCTCTGGGAATGGCATTAGACTATGTAAAGGAACATGAGAATGCCACATTATCTCCATTTTCAAGTACTGAGGAAACTATTACAATGGCGAAGAATCAAGGATTTAAGAAAATAACAACAATCCAAAATCACAAAATAATGAGCAAGGATGTGTAAGAATGAGTAATAACAAGAGAGTTCGAATTGCATTAACAAAGGGCAGATTAGAGAAGAAAACATTAGAATTACTAAGTAAATCAGGATATGACATAAAGGAACTTACAATACCATCAAGGAAGTTGATTTTTCAATTACCAGATTCGAATGTAGAGCTAGTTTTAGTGAAAGCAGCAGACGTGATTACCTATGTAGAGCATGGAGTTTGTGATATGGGGGTAGTAGGAAAAGATACTATTATGGAAAAAGGTGGATCCTTTTACGAAATGCTAGACTTAGGCTTTGGCAAATGTCGCTTCGCATTGGCAACAAAGAAAGAAATTGATTTTTATAATGGTTATAAGGGAAAGGTAATTGCAACCAAATATCCAGAAGTGGCAAAAACATATTTTACAAAGAAAAATATGGATATAGAGACTATTAAAATCGAAGGTTCTGTTGAATTAGCACCCTTGCTTCATCTTGCAGATGGAATTGTAGATATTGTAGAAACAGGTTCTACACTGATTGAGAATGGATTAGAAGTGGTAGAGGAAATCGCTCCAATTAGTGCAAGAATGATTGTAAATATAGCTAGTGCGAAAATAAAGAAACAAGAAGTACAGAAAATCATACAAGAATTATTACAAGCAATGGGGGAATAACATGTTTTTGAAAACAGTAATTGCAAATGGAAAAGATGAATATGCTATTGTTAATGAGATGAAGAAACGAGCAGAGGAAGCAGCTAATGATATTGAGCGAAATGTAAGGGAGATAATGGACGATATTCGTCAAAATGGATGGCAGGCGGTATGTCAATATTCTAAGCAATTCGACAAGTGTGAACCTTATATAGTGTCCGAGGAAATGCTAGACGAAGCATATAACACTTGCCCGGAAACTTTAAGAGCTGCATTAGAAAAAGCGGCAATAAATATACGTGAATACCATGAACATATGATGGTTAAAAGTTGGAAGTACGACAGGGGACAGGGAGCAGTCTTAGGACAAATGGTGCGAGGGCTTGAGCGAGTTGGGATATATGTTCCGGGTGGAACAGCGGCATATCCTTCATCGGTGTTGATGAATGCAATTCCAGCAAAGGTTGCAGGTGTGACAGAGATTATTATGGTTACTCCTCCTACAGAAAATTTGTCAAATGCAGTATTGACAGCAGCAAAAATTGCAGGTGTTACTCAAGTAATTGCTATTGGAGGCGTTCAGGCAATAGCTGCACTCACCTATGGAGCAGGCTTTGTGAAGTCTGTAGATAAAATTGTAGGGCCGGGAAATGCCTATGTAGCAGAGGCAAAGAAGCAAGCATTTGGAACAGTTGATATTGACATGATTGCAGGGCCTTCGGAAGTGCTAGTTATTGCAGACGAGAAAGCGAATCCTGTATATTTGGCAGCAGATTTGTTGAGTCAAGCAGAACACGACACATTGGCATCAGCTGTTTTAATAACAAATAGTATGGAGTTAGCTCAGGCGGTTTCATTGGAGATGGAACAACAAGCAAATCGATTGGGGCGAACTGAGATTATGATAGAATCTGTAAAGAATTATGGGTGCGCTATTGTTTTTGAAGACTTGGTAAAAGGCTGTGAAATTGCAGATATTATTGCACCTGAGCATTTAGAGATTGTTACCGAGGAACCAGAAATGTATTTAGAGTATGTGCATAACGCAGGCGCTATCTTTTTAGGTGCATATTCACCAGAACCCCTCGGAGATTATATGGCGGGTCCTTGTCATGTGCTCCCAACTTCGGGAACGGCTAGATTTTTCTCGCCTTTATCAACGGATACCTTTTTGAAAAAGACGAGTATCATTCAATATAGCCAGAGTGAATTAAGAAAAGTAGCAAAAGATATTATTGTTATGGCTGAAAGTGAGAAGTTAGATGCTCATGCAAATGCAATTAAAGTGAGGTTTGAGTAATGCGAATACCAGATAAAATAAAAAAAATAAGGGCTTATGATCCTAGTGAGAAAAAAGTTGCTGTAAAATTAGATGCAAATGAAAGTTTTCTATCGTTACCAAATATAATCAAGGCAGAGATTTCTATGAGAATGTTAGATATGGATTATAATAGATATCCTGATCCTAGTGCAAAGAAAGTAAATGAATATGCCGCAAAACTGTACGGTGTACAACCTAATGAAATTGTGGCAGGTAATGGATCAGATGAAATTATTGGTGTCATTTTAAATGGATTTTGTCCAAAAGGAAGCAAGGTAATGATCGTGGAACCAGATTTTTCCATGTACCGATTTTATGGGGATATATACGAGGTTCAGACAATTTCAGCATGGAAGAATGATTCTTATGAAGTGGATGTAAACTCGATAATTGAGATGGCACAGGAGGAGAAACCGGGTGTTTTGATTTTTTCTAATCCTTGTAATCCAGTAGGAACGGGGATTCTAAAAGAAGATATTCTTCTTTTGATTCAATCTTTGCCAGAAATACTTGTAATTATAGATGAAGCCTATATGGAATTTTGGACAGAGAGTGTTTTAGACGTTATTACATCTTATGAAAATGCAGTTGTATTAAAAACAATGTCAAAAGCAATCGGAATGGCATCTATTCGATTGGGATTCGCAATAGGGAATACTAAGATTATTAGTGAGATCAATAAAATAAGATCTCCCTTTAATATAAATTCTCTTACTCAAATGGTGGCAGAAGTAGCATTAAAAAACCCGATATGGATAGAAGGGCAAATTGCAGTAATAAAGGAAAATAAATATCGATTAGAAAGAGCTTTAGCGGAGCTAACCAAGATTGACTCCGATATCCAAATATGCAAGAGCTATACTAATTTTATTGTTCTAAAAACCAAAAGAAATGATGAATTGTATTATGGGTTACTAGACAAAGGAGTCTGTGTTCGCAATTTTACTGACCTTAATATATTACGAATTACAGTAGGAAATGAGAATGAAAATAAGCAACTTTTAATGGCTCTTGAAAGTCTAATATAGGAGGCAAGGATATGAGAATCGCGACAATACAACGTGAAACAAAAGAGACAGTCATTGACTTGACATTGAACTTAGATGGAGGAAAAACAGAGATTCAGACAGGAATTGGCTTTTTTGATCATATGTTACATGCCTTTTCTGTACATAGTGGATTTGGAATGCAGATAACGTGTAAGGGAGATTTACATGTTGATGGCCATCATACAGTGGAGGACATTGGTATTGTTATGGGACAAGCCTTTGCACAGGCGTTAGGAGATAAGAGAGGGATTACACGATTTGGGACTTCTTATGTGCCAATGGATGAGGCTTTAGGATTTTGCTCCTTGGATATAAGCAATCGTCCCTACTTAGTATTCCAAGCTGAAATGCCACAGCAAGTAATAGGCAAATATGATGCCTGTTTGACAGAGGAATTTATGCGTGCATTTGCAAATAATGGGGGCATCACCTTGCATCTAAAATGTGAATATGGAAATAACTCACATCATATTACAGAAGCTTTGTTTAAAGCACTTGCAAGAGCCTTAAAGGATGCGGTAGTAATTAACGGGAATCAGATTCTTTCTTCGAAAGGAACATTATAATGGGATATATAGGGATTATAGATTATGGAGTGGGAAATTTGATGAGTGTAGTAAATACATTGAATTACCTAGGCTGTGAGAATAAAATTGTAACATCAGTGAAAGAAATTGAAGAGTCTAATGGGATTATTTTACCAGGAGTAGGTGCATTTCCCGATGCCATGAAAGCATTAGAAGAGTCAGGGTTGATTGAAGCATTGGTTGCTCAGTCCAAGATGAAACCATTCTTGGGAATCTGTTTAGGTATGCAGCTGCTCTTTGAAGAAAGCGAGGAAGTAGAATGTACCAAAGGACTGGGTTTAATCAAAGGACGAATTGAACGTATAGAAACAAAGTATAAATTACCTCAAATTGGATGGAATCAATTGGAGTTTAAGCAGGACAATCCATTAGTAAAAGGGGTAGAGGAAGGCGAATATGTGTACTTTGTACATAGTTTCATGGCTAAACACGTTGACAAAAGGGATCTAATTGCAACCTGTGAATATGGCGCTGATATTCCAGCAATTGTACAATCGGGGAATATATATGGTTGTCAATTTCATCCAGAAAAAAGTGGAGAAGTTGGATTAAAGATAATAGAGAATTTTGTGAAGCTTGTAAAGAGGAGGGGAAAATGAGAATATTACCGGCAATAGACCTAAAAGATGGAAATTGTGTTCGTCTTCAGAAAGGGGATTTTGATACTGTACATAAAGTGGCAGAAAATGCTATTAAAACAGCTCAGTTCTTCAAAGAGTGTGGTGCTACATTTATTCATATGGTAGATTTGGATGGAGCAAAAACAGGTTGTAAAGCGAATTATAATATAGTAAAAGAAGTGATTCAAACTACAGGCATCGAAGTGGAACTAGGAGGAGGCATTCGCTCAATGGATGATGTGGAAGCCGTACTTGCATTAGGTGTTTCACGAGTAATAATTGGATCTGCTGCAGTAAAAAATCCAACTTTTGTAAAAGAGGCTTGCGAAAAATATGGCGATAAGATCGCAGTAGGGATAGATGCACTTTCAGGGACAGTAAGAACAGAGGGGTGGATGGAAGATAGTGGCGAAGATTATTTGACATTTGCTAAATTGATGGAAAACTATGGAGTAAAAACTATTATATATACAGATATCGATAAGGACGGGATGTTAGAAGGCCCTAATTTTGAACAATTAGAGAAGATTAATCGAGAAGTAAGCTGCAATATTGTTGCAAGTGGTGGCGTATCAACAATTGAAGATGTACAAAAACTTAGAAATATGGGAATTGCAGAGGCCATTGCTGGAAAGGCAGTGTATACTGGGACATTAGATTTAATTCAAGCGATTAAGGAGGCTGATATGCCATGCTAGCAAAAAGAATCATCCCGTGTTTAGATGTAAATAATGGGCGCGTAGTAAAAGGTGTGAATTTTGTGGATCTGAAAGATGCAGGTGATCCAGTAGAATTAGCGAAATTTTATTCAGAACAAGGAGCTGATGAAATTGTATTTCTTGATATTACAGCTACAAATGAGAATAGAGGGACTATGATAGATATGGTTCGCCGTGTGGCAAGAGAGGTTTTTGTTCCACTCACAGTAGGTGGGGGGATTCGGTGCGCTGATGATTTTAAAGAAATCTTGCGCGCAGGTGCAGACAAAATATCTATAAATTCGGCAGCAGTAAAAGATAAGACAATTATAAGTGAAGCTGCTGAAAAATTTGGTTCTCAATGTGTCGTAGTAGCTATTGATGCTAGGATGAATGAAAGTGGTACCTATGAAGTGTATGTAGCAGGAGGAAGGGTTGCAACAGGTCTTGATGTCATAGAATGGGCAAAAGAAGTGGAGTGTTTAGGCTGTGGGGAAATCTTACTTACATCTATGGACAAGGATGGGACAAAGTCAGGATTTGATATTACATTATTAGACCTAGTAACAAAAGCAGTTTCGATTCCAGTTATTGCCTCTGGTGGTTGTGGAACTTTGGAACATTTTTCAGAAGTGTTTCAACAATCAGGAGCAGATGCAGCACTTGCAGCATCCTTATTTCACTTTGGGGAGTTGACAATAGAGGAAGTGAAGGTACATCTAAAGGAGAGGCAAATACCAGTCAGATTAGGAGGAATTAATGAATATTGATCATTTATTTGTAAAGGGAGAGCTTTTGCCTGTGATATGCCAAAATGAAAACACAGGGGAAGTTTTAATGCTTGGGTATGCAAATAAACAAGCAATTCTAAATACCATGGAAACACATACAGCCTGGTTTTATAGCAGAAGCAGGGAAAAAATGTGGAATAAAGGAGAAACTTCAGGTAATTTTATTTATGTGTCTGAAATATTATCAGATTGTGATGATGACACGGTAATCTATAAGGGAGTACCGTGTGGACCCGTATGCCATACAGGTGCGGATACTTGCTTTTATCAAAGGATATGGAAGAAATAGGAGGGAGAATGGAAGATGGAGCATGCATTTCAAATGTTGAATCAAGTAGTTGAGGAACGGAAGAAAAATCCACAGGAGGGTTCTTATACCTGCTATCTATTTGAAAAAGGGATGGATAAGATACTTAAAAAGATAGGTGAGGAGTGTGCCGAAACAATTATAGCGGCGAAAAATGGGGATAAAGAAGAAATCAAGGAAGAAATGTGTGATTTGATTTACCATTTATTTGTTATGATGCAAGAAGCTGGGGTGACACTAGAAGATATAGAGGCTACTCTTATTCAAAGAAGTAGAAAAATCGGTAATCTAAAAGAAATGAAAGTCACAGACCTTAACAGTTAGGCTATTAAAATAGCAGGAGGTAGAGTTAGAGCTACTTCCTGCTGTTTTTAGATTTTATTGGTTTTATTTTCAACTAGATTCTTGTATTCCCGTGGTGACATTCCTGTAAATGATTTAAATACATTTGAGAAATAGTAGGGGTTTGCAAAATGCAGAAGATTGGATATTTGAGAAATATTATACTCCTTACATCTTAACAGCAATTTAGCTTCTTTGATTTTTAGAGAACGATAGTATTCGATAATGCTTTTTTGTGTTTTGCTTTTGAAAAATGTAGATAAATAAGTTTTGCTATAATTCAATTTGTCGCAAATGTCTTCAATTCGAATATTTGAATAGACATGATCTTTTAAAATATCGATTATTTCATTGACTAGCATATCGTCAAAGATTTCTATACTATCATAGACGTCATTATTTGTTTTTTTGATATCTGCTTGAAGTAGTAAAATCAGTAATTGCTCCAAGTATAAACGAATCAGTTGCTGGCCGCCGATAATACTGTCGCTTCGCTGTACGAGCTCTATTGCATTGACGTCATTGATACCGATTTCATATGTTAAACGACCAGTTTGAATGATATTTCCAATCAGTTGTTTATAAATATCTTGAAACTTAAAAATCTTATTATTAAAAAATTTCATGGCTTTTGAATTACATACGAATGTAATTACAAAAATATTTGCAGGAATTCCATTGTAAGATTTATTATCATGGAATTCATCTGGTTTGTGAAAAATAGCTTCGCCACTATGCAATAAGTGTTCTTCTCCATTACATGTGACTAGGAATTGACCTTTGTCTACATAGAGCAACTCCCAGAAAGGATGAGATTCACCAGGAAAAACATAGTCCTTATCAAATTCAAAATAATGCAATGTGACAAGGGAAGAGATATTAATGATATTATTACACTTTTTACTTATAAACACTGAGTTTTCCATGGACATCCTTTCGAGAAAATACAAATTTCTAGTAACAGGTAAAACTTATTTATAGCGATTATTTATTGCTATCATTTCAGAGAGTTTTGCTTCCATATCTGAAACTAATTTAAATTGATTTCGAGCACGATATAAATTGTGATTTGGCTTGTGAGTTTTGAAATATATATCACCGTCCAAATAATCGGTAAGAAAACGCATTCCACACTCAAATGTCATCAAAATGGCACCTTGAGCCAATAGTTCAAATTCTTTTGGGCTAAGGATGGAAATGCACTCCTCTAAATATCCTTTTACAAAAAGTTCATACTTGTCTAAATCGCAGTATACTAAATCTAAATTTTCTTCATCTTCGGCTGCAGAACTAGCTCCAAAGCGGATGCTATCTCCAAAATCATAGAGAAGAGAACCTTTCATTACAGTGTCTAAGTCGATTACACATAGTCCTTCATTTGTAGCATCGTCAATCATAACATTATTCAATTTTGTGTCGTTATGGCATACACGAAGTGGGATTGCTCCAGATTCAATCTCGTTTAGTATAATAGAACAGAAATCCTTTCTTGCTTTCACGAATTGAATTTCTGAATTGATATTTTTTGCTCGGTCCATAGCATCATGCTCAAGTGCAATTTCAAAATTATTATAACGATTTGCAGTGTGATGAAATTTATCGATTGTATCAACTAATTGGGTAGCATCAAATGCATCTAACTGTTTTGCGAACTTACCAAAGGCTTTTGCTGAACGATAAAATAGTTCAGGAGTAGCACTTTGATAACAAGTGGCATCTTCAATAAAAACGTAAACACGATAAATGTCTCCATTATCATCGGCAATATAGTTTTTCCCATTTTTAGCAGGAATCAAAGACATTGTTTCGCGATCTGGATCGCCGTTTTCTTTAATTATCTCTGCTCGAAGATAATCGGTTACTAAAGAAATATTTGAAAGTAAAGATTCATAGTCTTTGAAAATAGCTGTATTTATTTTCTGCAATATATAGCGTGTAGTAAGGCTGTCATCACGTTTGATACCGATAACAAAAGTAGAGTTAATATGTCCTTCGCCAAATGGCTTACAGTAAATCAAATCACCCTCAAGCTCAAATTGTGCTACAAGTTTCTGTGCTGCATTCATATTCATAATATTATATCCTTTCATTGCTATGCATAGTGCATATATCCTTTTATTAACTATATGTAATTGTGCTAAGAAATAACATATCTATTCTTTGGAAAAACATATGTAAATGTTCATGTAGAAATATTTACAAGTCTAATTCTACTATAAAGTAGAACGGCAGTATATAGGAAAGGGATAAAAAAGAAATAAAAAAGTTTAAAAAATGTGGTTGACATTAGTTATTAAATATGATAAATTTATTATTGTTCGGTACGAACCAAACACAAAAATTATGCGATAGTGGCTCAGTTGGTAGAGCACAACCTTGCCAAGGTTGGGGTCGCGAGTTCGAATCTCGTCTATCGCTTTTGTTAATATAATAATGCAATGTTATAGTAACATAATAAAATAGTGTATGCGATAGTGGCTCAGTTGGTAGAGCACAACCTTGCCAAGGTTGGGGTCGCGAGTTCGAATCTCGTCTATCGCTCTTTGTTTAAGACTTTCCAAGAAATTGGAAGGTCTTTTATCATATTAAATATTACAAAATACGAGGAGGGGAATATGAAGTACATTATTACATATTTGATTTGTATCAATATTATAACATTTTTTGTATATTACCTAGATAAACAGAAGGCGAAGAAAAATGCATATAGGATTTCAGAAAGAAATTTAATTGGTCTTACTCTTATTGGTGGGTGTTTAGGTGCAATCGTAAGTATGAATTTGTTTCGCCATAAGACGAAACACTTAAAATTCACTCTTGGGATACCATTAATACTAGCGTTACAAATCATAAGTGTGATTTATTTAATTACAATTTTATAATATAAATTAAAAGGAGAAAATATAATATGCTAAATATAGGATGTCACTTATCTTCCACAAAGGGATTTGAAGCAATGGGGAAACAAGCAGTAAAAATAGGTGCAAATACATTTCAGTTCTTTACAAGAAATCCGAGAGGTAGTAAAGCGAAAGCAATTAATCCAGAGGATGTTAATAAATTAATAGAATTAATGAAAGAACATCAATTCGCGAAAGTTCTAGCTCATGCGCCATATACATTGAACCCATGCTCGGCAGATGAAAATACAAGAGAATTTGCACGAATCACACTGAAAGATGATTTGGAACGTATGGAGTACCTACCTGGAAATTTATATAATTTTCATCCGGGAAGCCATGTGAAGCAGGGAACAGAAATTGGAATTAATCAAATTGCAAAGTTGTTAAATGAAATCTTATGGGAAGAGCAACAAACGATTGTACTATTGGAGACAATGGCTGGAAAAGGAACAGAAATAGGTCGGAATTTTGAAGAATTAAGATCTATTATAGAGAAAGTGGAATTAAAGGATAAAATCGGAGTATGCTTAGATACTTGCCATATACATGATGGAGGATATGATATTGTGAATGATTTAGATGGTGTGCTGAAGTCTTTTGATGAAATTATTGGATTAGATAGATTGCATGCGATTCACTTGAACGATAGTATGAATCCGATCAATGCCCATAAGGATCGCCATCAGAAAATTGGAGAAGGTTGTATTGGATTAGAAGCCATTGTGAAAATCATAAACCACCCCGCATTAAAAGGAATTCCGTTTTTCTTAGAAACTCCAAATGAAATTGATGGATATGCTGATGAAATCAAATTGTTAAAAGAAAAATTTAAAATGAAATAAAAAAGAATATATTACATGTGAAAAAGTTGATTTATATTAATGTAAAAAGAGATAGTATTGAAACATTGAATAAAAAAAGATGGTATTTTCACTGTGCAAAGTGTGCTATACTAGTTGAGTATAGCATTTTTTGTACAGAAACATGGATAGTATACTATCTAAATAAAGGAGGCGCAATGGATGATGGATAATACATCAATTGGAACATTGGTGAAGTGCATTACAAATGAATATGAGAAACATTTTAATCAAATATTATCAGCAAGCGGAATTACAGTATCTCAATGCGCAGTGCTCAGTTTTTTGTATGAGACTCATAAAGAACAGGTAAATCAAAAAGATATAGAAAAACACTTAAACCTGAGTAACCCCACAGTAACAGGATTGTTAAAACGATTAGATGAAAAAGGCTATATTTTAGTAGTACCTAATATGCAAGATAAACGCAAGAAAAATGTACATTTAACAGAACGAGCTTATGATATGCAAAAACGTATTGATCAAGGAAGAAAAAAGGTCGATAAAGCACTCCTTCGTGGAATGAGAAAAAATGAGGTGATTTGCCTACAAAAATATCTAGAAAGAGTACTTTACAATATGGAAGGGTAATGAGTTAATCGTTCAAAATAGAGAGGAGAGGTGTGGCGAAGCAAAGCTACACATGGAAGAATATGAGTATAGCAGATAATATTTTTAAAGATATGTGTCGTGATATTATAAACAATGGAGTGAGCACAGAAGGTGAAAAGGTTCGACCAAAATGGGAAGACGGTTCCTTTGCATACACAATCAAAAAATTTGGTGTTGTTAATCGATATGATTTATCAAAAGAATTTCCAGCACTTACACTTAGGAAAACAGGAATTAAGAGTTGTGTAGATGAATTGCTGTGGATTTGGCAAAAGAAGTCTAACAATATAAATGAATTAAATAGTCATATATGGGATAGCTGGGCGGATGAAGATGGATCGATTGGAAAGGCCTATGGATATCAAATGTCGGTGAAACATAAATACAAAGAAGGTATGATGGATCAAATTGATCGAGTGATTTATGATTTGAAAAACAATCCTTATAGTAGACGTATTATGACAAATATTTATGTGCATCAAGATTTAAGTGAAATGGGATTATATCCATGTGCATATAGCATGACCTTTAATGTGACAAAAGAAAAAGATAGTGAAAGATTAACATTGAATGCTATTTTAAATCAACGTTCTCAAGATGTTCTAGCAGCGAACAACTGGAATGTGTGTCAATATGCTGTGCTTATACATATGCTAGCTCAAGTTTGCGATATGAAAGTTGGAGAATTTGTACATGTAATTGCAGATGCACATATTTATGATAAGCATATTCCATTAATTCAAGAATTAATAGAAAGAGAAGCATACCCAGCCCCAACATTTTGGCTGAATCCTGACGTGAAAGATTTTTATGAATTTACGATAGATGATGTGAAACTTGAAAACTATGTAACAGGGCCACAGATTAAGAATATCCCAATAGCAATTTAGGGATAGGAGGAGAATAAAAATGAACTTGATTGTAGCAGTAGATAAGAATTGGGGTATTGGCATCCAAGATCAATTGTTGGTAAGTATTCCAGCAGACATGAAGTTTTTTAGAGAAACAACTACAGGAAAAGTTGTGGTTATGGGTCGTAAGACATTGGAGACATTTCCACAAAAGCAACCATTAAAAAACAGAGTGAATATTGTTTTGACAACAGATAAATCATACGAAGTGAAGGATGCAATCGTATTACACGATATAGAAAGTGTATTAGAAGAATTAAAGAAATACAAGAAAGAAGATATTTATGTCATTGGTGGTGAAACAATTTATCGTCAAATGCTGCCTTACTGTGAAGTAGCACATATTACCAAAATAGAGCATGAATATGCAGCGGATACATTTTTTCCTAACTTAGACGAAATGGATGAATGGAAGAAGACGGGAATTAGTGAGGAACAAACATATTTTGATTTAGAATATTTTTTCACAAAATACGAAAAAATAAAATAAGGGGGGAAGTTTCTATGAAAAAGATTTCAGGAAATAAGTTATTTATTAAGGCATTAAAAGAAGAGTGTGTAGACATTTTATTTGGTTATCCAGGTGGTTATAATGTAGATATATTAGATGAGTTATATAAGCAAGATTACACGGAAGTAATATTGCCACGTCACGAGCAAGGCTTGGTTCATGCGGCAGATGGATATGCTAGAGCAACAGGAAAAGTAGGCGTTTGCTTAGTTACAAGTGGTCCAGGTGCTACAAACTTAGTTAGTGGAATTGCAACTGCAAATTATGATAGTATTCCATTGGTTTGCTTTACAGGACAAGTTCCAAGAAATCTAATAGGAAATGATGCATTTCAAGAAGTTGATATCGTAGGGATTACAAGAAGTATTTGTAAATATGGTTTAACAGTTACAAAGAGAGAAGATTTAGGAAGAATCATCAAAGAAGCATTCTATATTGCGAAAACAGGAAGACCAGGACCTGTTGTTATTGATTTGCCTAGGGATGTAATGCGTGAATTAGGTGATGGAAGCTATCCTGAGGAAGTAAATATTCGAGGATATAAGCCCAATACAAGTGTACATATTGGACAATTAAAGCGTGCAATTAAAATGTTGGCGAAGTCGAAAAAGCCTCTATTTTTAGCCGGAGGTGGTGTGAATATTGCAAATGCAAATAGTTTATTTACAGAAATGATCGAGAAAACAAAGGTTCCTGTAGTTACAACTGTAATGGGGAAGGGTGCAATACCTACAGACAGCCCATATTTTATTGGTCACATGGGATTACATGGAGCTTATGCAGCGAATATGGCAGTAAGCGAATGTGATTTGTTATTTTCCATAGGAGCTCGATTTAATGATCGTGTAACTGGTAAGATTATGGATTTTGCGCCAAATGCAGAAATCGTACACATTGATATTGATACGGCATCCATATCGAGAAATGTCCATGTTGATGTACCGATCGTTGCAGATGCAAAAGAGGCATGTGTGAAGTTGTTAGAATATGTAGAAGAAAAAGATACAGCAAAGTGGTTAGAAAAAATCAAAGAATGGGAAGAAAAACATCCGTTGCAATTAAAAAACCAATCTTGTGTAAATGCACAAAATGTAATTGAAACTATGAATAGCATTTTTGATAAGGTGATTGTTGTATCTGATGTTGGACAGCATCAAATGTGGTGTTCTCATTATGTAGAATTGAATCCAAATAAGAAATTGTTAATGTCTGGTGGTCTTGGAACAATGGGATTTGGATTTCCAGCTGCAATGGGCGCACAACTTGGATGTCCAGATAAAAAGGTTGTATCTATTTCAGGAGATGGCGGATTTCAAATGAATCTTCAGGAGATGGCGACAGCTGTTGCAGAAGAACTTCCGATAATTGTGTGTATATTGAATAATAGTAAACTAGGAATGGTTCGCCAAATGCAGAAATTATCATTTGGAAAACGTTATTCAGCAACATGTTTGAATGCAACAAAGGCCTGTCGAGCAACTTGTGGAACAGAATTGCATCAATGTCCACCTTATAATCCGGATTTTGTTAAATTAGCAGAAAGCTATGGTGCAAAAGGAATTAGAGTTGAAAGAATCGAAGATATTGGACCAGCCTTCGAGGCAGCAAAGAAGGAAACTAAAACCCCAACTTTAATTGAATTTGTAATTGATTGTGAAGAATTAGTATTGCCAATGGTGCGTGGTGGAAGTTCACTTGAAGATATGATTTTGGATTGTTAAGGAGGAGAAAAGAATGAATGAAAGTATGAAAAAAAGATGGATTTCACTATATGTAGAGAATCAGGTGGGTGTACTCGCAAAAATCTCAGGTCTCTTCTCGGGAAAATCATATAATATGGCAAGCTTAACAGTTGGAACAACAGAAGATCCAACAATTTCAAGAATGACGATAGAAACTGTAAGTAACGATGCAACATTTGAACAAGTGAAAAAACAATTGAATCGAATGGTAGAAGTAATAAAAGTGATTGATTTTACGACTACATCCATTCATATGAAGGAATTAATGTACGTAAAGTTAAAGGAGTGTAGCCTAGCTGATAAAACAGAGGCATTTCAAATTGCAAATGCTTTTGCAGGAAAAGTTGTTGATTATGGAAAAACAAGCGTGTTAATTGAATGCGTACAAACATCAGACAAAAATGATTCCCTAGTGAAATTATTGAATGAATCTTTTAAAAGCATCGAAGTTGTTCGTGGTGGTAGTGTTGGGATTGAGTCCATTAGTATTACCGAAAGATAAAAAACAGAGTGCACTCTAAAACTCTTGACAGATAACAAATTTAGTAGGATAATAAGTCATATGAAGAATTAACTTGAAATGGAAAATGATAATAAAGGGGTCAATGATTTATGGAAAAGAAAGCAATCGATTGGTCAAATATCGGATTTGGCTATATGCAAACAGGAGAAAGATACGTAGCAAATTATAAGGGTGGACAATGGGAAGAAGGCGGATTAACTACTGATGGAAGTGTTGTGGTTAGTGAATGTGCTGGAGTTTTACAATATTCTCAGACTATTTTTGAGGGATTGAAGGCATACACAACAAAAGATGGAAAAATTGTTACATTTCGTCCGGATTTAAATGCAGAGAGATTAGCAGCTAGTTCTGAGAGATTGAAAATGCCAGTATTCCCTGAAGACAAGTTTCTAGAAGTGGTGAAAGAAGTCGTGAATGCAAATAGGGAATGGGTACCACCATATGGATCAGGTGCGAGCCTTTATTTAAGACCAGTTATGTTTGCAACTAGCCCAGTTATAGGGATTAAACCAGCAGAAGAATATCAATTCCGTTGTTTCGGTACGCCGGTGGGGCCATATTTTAAAAGTGGTGTCAAGCCTTTGACTCTTCGTGTATGTGATTATGACAGAGCAGCACCAAATGGAACTGGACATATCAAAGCAGGGTTAAATTACGCAATGAGTTTATATGCTATTGAAGATGCACATGATAAAGGGTTTGACGAAAATATGTATTTAGATGCAAGGACAAGAACGAAGGTAGAAGAGGCTGGTGGAGCCAACTTTATATTTGTTACGAAGGATGGAAAAGTGGTTACTCCAAAATCAAGTACAATCTTGCCATCAATTACAAGAAGATCATTGATGGAAGTGGCAAGTAAATATCTTGGACTAGAAGTAGAAGAAAGAGAAGTTTTTGTAGAAGAACTTAAAGATTTTGCAGAATGTGGCTTATGTGGGACAGCAGCTGTAATCTCGCCAGTAGGGAAGGTAGTGGACCATGGAGTTGAAATTTGTTTCCCAAGTGGAATGGAAAACATGGGACCAGTAATTCAGAAAATGTATGACACATTAACTGGAATTCAAATGGGAGAAATTGAAGCACCAGAAGGGTGGATTCATGTAATTGAATAGAATAAAAGGATACTACATATTGTAGTATCCTTTTTTATGGACTTAATAATTGTAATTCTCCAATTTCTTTAAGTTACTTAAATCAAAAGGTGTATCTTGATATACATAATAGTTTAACCAGTTATTATAAAGTAAATTTGCATGGCTTCTCCAACGGAAGATTGGCTCCTTCGTCGGATCGTCATTGTAATAATAATTTTTAGGTAATGCAATGTCAAGACCCTTTGCGATATCGCGATCATATTCATGGGCAAGTGAATATTGGTCATATTCAGGATGTCCAGTTACAAAAATCTGACGACAATCTTTGCTTACAATCAAGTAGTTACCAGCTTCCTCTGATTCGGCGAGAATTGTTAATCCTTTTGCCTCAATATCTTCACTATGCATTTTTGTGTGTCTAGAGTGAGGCGCATAGAATCCTTGATCAAACCCTCGAACAAGGGGATGTTTTACTTCTTTTACCTCGTGTTCAAAAATTCCAAACACTTTTTTTTCTGAATCATGCTTCTTAATTCCATAATGATAATATAATGCGGCTTGTGATCCCCAACAAACATGAATCGTTGAGTATACATTGGTTTTTGAATACTCCATGATTTTACAAATTTCATCCCAGTAGTCGACATCTTCAAATTTCATAGTCTCCACAGGTGCACCTGTGATAATCATTCCATCAAAACGTTGGTCTTTTATTTGGTCGAATGTGAGATAAAATGCATCCAAGTGCTCCTCAGAAGTATTTGTAGATTCATAAGTAGCTGTTTTAAGTAGTGTGATTTCAATCTGTAATGGATTGTTAGCCAATAAACGGGCAAGTTGAGTTTCGGTTGTAATTTTAGTTGGCATCAAATTCAATATTAATATTTTTAACGGGCGAATCTCTTGATGTTCAGCACGTTCTTTGTGCATAACAAAGACATTCTCTTCACCCAGCTTATCGTAAGCAGGGAGTGTTTCAGGTATAATTAATGGCATTTCTTAAATCCTCTTTTCTTGTATCGATTTTTGAACATTGTTAAATCAGTTCTAATGCTTGTGCAATATCGGCAATCAGATCCTCTGTCCCCTCTAATCCACAACTTATACGAACGAGATCACTTGGAACACCAGCAGCAATTAACTCTTGTTCGTTTAACTGGCGATGTGTTGTACTTGCAGGGTGTAGTAGGCAACTCTTTGCATCGGCGACATGTGTTTCGATTGCAATTAAATGTAAGCCCTCCATAAATGTGATTGCGGATTCACGACCACCCTTTACCCCAAATGATACAACACCACAGGTTCCATTTGGTAAGTATTTTTGTGCAAGAGGATAGTATGGGCTACTTTGTAATCCACTATAATTCACCCAATTAATCTTTGGATGATTTTCTAAATATGTTGCGATTTTTAATCCGTTTTCACAATGACGTTGCATACGCATGTGTAAGCTTTCTAAACCAAGATTTAATATATAAGCATTTTGAGGCGCTTGAACAGCCCCAAGGTCTCGCATTAGTTGAACAGTAGCTTTGGTAATATATGCACCTTCAAGTCCAAAACGCTCTGTGTAAATAACCCCGTGATAGCTATCATCGGGCTTACAAAGGCCAGGGAATTTATCTGGATATTTTGTCCAATCGAAGGTACCGCTATCCACAATGCATCCTCCAATTGTAGCTCCATGACCATCCATATATTTTGTGGTAGAATGTGTCACAATATGCGCACCATATGCAAATGGGTTACAGTTAATAGGCGTTGCAAATGTATTGTCTACAATAAGTGGAACCCCTTGTTCATTAGCGATTTTAGCAAATTTCTCGATATCTAATACAGTTAGCGCAGGATTAGCAATTGTTTCCCCGAAAAGAGCTTTTGTATTCGGTTTAAAAGCAGCACGAAGTTGATCTTCACTACAATCTTGATCTACAAATGTAAAATCAATACCCATTTTACGCATAGTAACGTGAAATAAATTATAAGAACCACCATAGATACTTGAGCTACATACTACGTGATCGCCACAAGATGCAATATTAAAAATAGCAAAAAAAGTTGCGGATTGACCAGAGGCAGTTAACATTGCAGCACTTCCACCTTCGAGTGCACAAATTTTGGCAGCAACAGTATCTGTTGTTGGATTTTGTAAACGTGAATAAAAATATCCAGCGGCTTCTAAATCGAATAATTTACCCATGCCTTCCGCTGAATCATAATGAAATGTGGTACTCTGAATAATCGGTATTTGTCTTGGTTCTCCGGATTTTGGAGTATATCCACCTTGGATACAAAGGGTGTCTTTTTTCATATTGTTTCTCCTATATGTTATATTTATAAATGCAATAATTTTACAAACTATCTATAAATAATTTATCATTTTAGAGGTTAAAAATCAATAACAACATACAGTAGACGATATTGTTTGTGATATACTATAAGATATCTTAAACAATTCTTAAACACTTTCTATGTTGATACTTAAACGAAGTGTTTTCTATAATAAGTATACGAGGAGGCAAAATATGTATAATATATTAATTTGTGATGACGAGAAGGACATTGTTAATGCTTTGAAAATCTATTTATCAGATAGTAGCTATAAATTGTTCGAGGCCTATAATGGGGCAGAAGCGGTTACAATTGTAGAACAAGAAGAAATACATTTGATTCTTATGGATATTATGATGCCAGTAATGGATGGAGTTGAAGCCATGGTAAGCATCAGAAAGCAGAGTAATGTACCAGTCATATTATTGACGGCAAAAAGTGAAGACAAGGATAAAATTCTTGGATTAACGGTAGGTGCAGATGATTATGTAACAAAACCATTTAATCCTATTGAAGTGGTTGCTCGAGTGAAATCCCAGTTAAGAAGATATATGATGTTAGGAAGTGGGATGAATAGAAAAGAAGTCATTTCAATTGGTGGAATTGAGCTGAATGACGAGGAGAAGATGGTAAAACTTGACGGGGAAGAAGTGCCATTAACTCCTACAGAATATGATATCTTGAAACTATTTATGGAGAATCCTGGGCGAGTATTTTCGCTGAAGGATATTTATAAAAATGTGTGGAAGGATGATCCATTTGGAAGTGAAAGCTCGATACCTGTACATATTCGCCATCTTCGTGAGAAACTCGAAATAGACCCTTCAGAACCAAGGCATTTAAAGGCTGTGTGGGGGCAGGGGTACAAATTAGAAAGGGGAAAAGGTGTATAAATGGAAAGAATGGAAATAGATGTATTAGATAAAATAAATAATAAAAGAAGTAGAGGTCGAAAACTAGGTTTTTGTGGTCTGTTTCTAGGAGTAATCACCCTGTTTCTAGGAAGTGTTTTAGTACTACTTTTATTAAATTTAAACGCTTATGAAGGAAATGAAACGCAGTGGAAAAAGAATTTAGTAGAGCAAGAAGCTAAAAACCAAGCTGAGAACTTATATGTACCCCATGGTACGCTTCAAAGCCAAGAGTATTATGAAAATAAAGTAGATGGTAAAAATATTGAAGTGAAATTTGACATAAAATCAGAAGGTGAGTATATCGAAACAGTAGGATTTCAAGATGGAAGTGAAGCCTATGTATTTTCAATTGTGGACGATTTCTTTCTTATAGACTATGATCCAGAGTATGAAGATAGTATTGCCATACAAGTCAGTGATGATTTACAAGGCTATGATAATTTTTATGTGATTGATACTTATGCAACTACATTGTATGGTATTCGATATATATCTATAGGAATCACAATGATAGGATTTCTGATTACTCTCATTTCTCTAGTTCAGCTACTTCGTAATGCAGGTACATTAGGAGAGGATGGACAAATAGCTGTAAAAGGAAGTGCGCGTATTCCGATTGATGCGTATACCTTAGTAATTGGATTGATCGGTGTAATACCACTAGTTATAGGTGGAGCAGTAGCCAACGGTATATGGACTAATTACCTGTATGTGATAGGATGTATTGCACTTTGGAGCCTTTTACTAGCGATGGAGACAATCTTAGTAGTCTTATATATTATGAATATTATTATACGTGTTAAGTCAGGAAATTTAATAAAAAATTCGTTGATATGGATGATTTCTAGTAAAATTATGAAGAGAATGAAGAGATTCGGTAGTCGTTTAATAGAATCTTCTGAATTCATCCCATCTGCTTTTCGTACTTATCTTATATTTGGAATTATATGCATCCTACTTATTATAGGAACATTAATAGAGGGCGATGGAGGTTTGCGTTTTCTCTTGCTGCTATTGGTTATAGTACCGTGTTTTTTAACATTAGTATTGACAATCAATACATTGGGACAATTGAAAAAGGGCTGTAAATCTTTGGCAGAAGGCAATTTAGATTATCAGATTAACACAGATCTAATGATCTGGGAATTTAAAGAAGCTGGAGATGAAATTAATGCAATATCAAAAGGGATGACAACAGCAGTTGAAGAACAGTTAAAGAGTGAACGAATGAAAACAGAACTAATCACAAATGTGAGTCATGATATTAAGACGCCACTAACATCTATTATAAATTATGCGGATCTAATTGGAAAGGAAGAAACAAATAACGAAAAAATCAAAGAATATGCAGAGATTTTATTGAGACAATCGGATAGATTGAAGCGATTAATAACAGATTTGGTAGAAGCATCGAAGGTGACATCTGGAAATGTAGAGATACAATTAATGCCATGTACAGTTGATGTATTAGTTGCACAGGTTGCAGGTGAGTTTACAGAGAAATTAAAGTTAAAGGATATAACCCTTGTTGTAAACAAGTCAAACAATCTGGGAAATATGATTGCAGATAGTCGACACATATGGCGTGTGTTTGATAATTTGTTTAATAACATCTACAAGTATGCACAAGAACATACACGCGTATACTTAAATGTAGGAAAAGTAGAGAATACAGTTGTATTTTCTTTAAAAAACATTTCCAAAAATGAACTTAATATTTCTTCCGAAGAACTATTGGAGCGATTTGTAAGGGGAGATAGTTCAAGAAATTCTGAAGGAAATGGGCTAGGCTTATCTATTGCAAAAAGCTTGGTGGAAATTCAAGGTGGAAGAATGTCACTTGAGATAGATGGAGATTTATTCAAAGTTGAATTAAAATTTCCATTGGAGGGTTATGAAAACGTACTTGTGCCAAATGTAGATAAAAATGCGTCCATTGCTGTAAAAGCTGAAAAAACAGAAATGAACGATATGAATATTGTTAGAGATACAATAAATATGTGGAAATGGCTTAAAAAATTTTTAAAAATCCAATACAAAGAATAATATGAAATGAATTCATTTGATGAAGTGTTATATTTATCGATTTGCAATTAAAATTGATAAATATAGCACTTTATTAATTTTAATTGGCTCTCATGTAAATAGTATTTGTTCAAAAGTGAATATAATGGTAGAATAGGTATGGTTATATTGCAGAAGCACAATAATAAGATTGAATGATAGGAAAAGGTTTGGTGATACAAATGGAGTCTTATACAAATTTTGCGAAGGTATATGATACTTTTATGGATAATGTACCTTATGAAGAGTGGTGTGATTATTTACTTGGATTGTTAAGAGAATATAATATAAATGAGGGAATTGTCCTTGATCTAGGATGTGGAACAGGAAGTATTACTGAGCGATTAGCTAAAGAAGGATATGATATGATTGGCATAGATTACTCGCCGGAAATGCTGGATATTGCAATGAACAAGCCGTCAAGAGGAGAACAAGGAATACTTTATCTACTCCAAGATATGCGAGAATTTGAATTATATGGTACTGTAAATGCAATAATTAGTATTTGTGATTCTATAAACTACATAACAGATGATGAGGATTTAAGACAAGTATTTAAATTAGTAAATAATTATCTTGACCCAGGTGGTGTATTTATTTTTGACATGAATACGGTGTATAAATATTCGGAATTACTTGGAGAGCAAACGATTGCAGAGTCACGTGAGGAATGTAGTTTTATTTGGGATAATTTCTATGATGAAGATAGTATGATGAATGAATACGAATTGACATTATTTGTGAAAGATGAAGAAAGTCAAATGTATCATAGATTTCAAGAGTTTCATTATCAGAGAGGATATCCAATTGATACTATAAAACAAATGCTTGAAGAGTCAGGGATGGAATTTGTAGCGGTTTATGATGCAATGACAAGACAAGCACCTACTGAAATAAGTGAACGAGTGTATTTTATCGCACGAGAAATCACAAAATAAATTTAAGAAACGAAAATAGGAGATTAAATATGCAAGATTATATTGTAACAGGAATGGCAGCAAATAATGAAGTAAGGGCATTTGCAATTACTTCGAAAGAATTAGTGGAGAAAGCAAGAAAACATCATAATACAAGCCCTGTGGCAACTGCGGCTCTTGGAAGATTATTGAGTGCTGGCGCAATGATGGGAACTATGATGAAAAATGAGAAGGATGTATTGACACTTCAAATCAAGGCAGGGGGACCATTAGATGGAATGACTGTGATTGCCAATAGTCATGGAGTTGTAAAAGGATATGTAGGGAATCCGAATGTAATTCTTCCAGCCAAAAATGGCAAGCTAGATGTAGGCGAAGCGGTGGGGATTGGATTTATGAATGTAATCAAAGACATGGGATTAAAGGAACCTTACCTAGGACAAGCAGTTCTACAAACAGGTGAAATTGCAGAGGATCTAACGTTCTATTTTGCTACATCGGAACAAGTTCCGTCATCAGTAGGTCTTGGTGTACTGATGGAAAAAGACAATACAGTAAAGCAGGCAGGTGGATTTATTATTCAATTATTACCTTTTGCATCAGAAGATACAATTACAGTATTAGAGCAAAATATTACAAATCTTGATACAGTAACGAATATGTTAGAAAAAGGGTTAACACCAGAGGAAATGCTAGGTGAAGTATTGAAAGGATTTGATATTGAGTTTACAGATAAACTGGAGACAAAATTTGAATGTGACTGTTCAAAAGAGAAGGTTACAAAAGCAATTATTAGTATTGGGAAAAAAGATATTGAAGATATGATTGCCGATGGCGAAGATGTGGAAGCAAAATGTCATTATTGTAATACAGCTTACAAATACTCAGTAATAGATTTAAAGCAGATTTTAAAAGAAAGCCTTTAATTTATAAAAATTAAATGAAAAGCGATAGAATTAAGAAAGAAGCCTTGTAAGAATGCTAATAAAATGATAGCATGGTACAAAGCATTCAAGTCTCTAATTCTATCGCTTTTTGCGAGTCATAACAATTCTAATAACAATTCTAGAACTTTCATGCTTTTAAATTCAAATAATAAAATTAAAGTCGGCTATATTTATAAGAATTCCAAGGAGGAAGCGAATGGAAAAATGTATGTTGGGCTGGGATGGATTCCTAGGAATAAATGAATCCATTTTTGAGCAAATACGAAGAGAGAAGAATTTGTGTAAACAGTTTTTAGTAGAAGTATTTGATTTTTGCGTGGAGAAAATAGAATACGTGGGAGGAGTACACGAGATAGAGGAATTGAATAGGAATAGAGAATTAATATTGACGGTTTTGGTTATACCGGAATTAGTAAAAGAGAAAATAATTAGAATTTATCCATCTAAAACAGAAAAGGTATGTGAAAATTCAAATTATTATTGGGAAATACTTGAATTAGAAGTAATAGAGGGGGAAGAAATTATTGAAAGCTATACAATATATGTGTGCAAATTTGACATTTTTGGGCAAGGAAGGCGGAGATATACCTTCAATAACCCTCTTGTTGAAATACTTGGATTTCAACTAAGAGAAAGAAATACGAAGATATTTTGGAATCAAAGAAATAATCCGCAAATCATATAAATGGATAGTAAGATAGAGAATATGGCAACACATTTCTTTAATAGATGTTGCTTGATTTTGTGAGAATGCTTACTTCCAAGTAATACGCCTAATCCATGAGAAAGAAGGACAATAGTAAGAAGCAATGGCAAATTTTTATTACTTTGATTCATCACTTGAATCATATAACCAATAAAAGCAGGTGTTGCAATAAAGATAGAATCTAATAGGGCAATCCCAATTGCTAAATGAATGGGAACACCTAATGATACTAAAAGAGGCATTACTAAAATTGGACCTCCAGCACCAGATAAGGAGCATATAGTTGCGGTAATAAATCCTAGACTAAAAACAAAGATATTTGATTCTAGCAATATATGTGGAGTTGTCTGTTTTCCATTCTGATTTTTACGAAATAAAATGGAACAACCAGAGCCAAATACAACGAGATAGAGGAGTGTTTTCGCTAAGTTTTGTTGAATCATGGATTGGAGAATGACTCCTAAAATACTACCTGCAATACTTCCAATTCCTAGGCGAAGAGAAAGTGAGACATCAGCATTTCCTTTGAGGTAGAAATTGAATGCACCGACGGCACCAGAAATTACGAAAGCAAAAAAACTGAGTGCCAAGGATTCACTAACTGTGAACCCTAAACCACCCACATACATCATTGGTAGCAGGAAACCAGCAATGCCACTGATTCCCACTAAACCACCTACAATAAAATTTCCTAAAAATATAAAAATAAATGACATGACAAAAATATTCCTTTGGATTATAGTTTAATATTCTTGAATAGGTCTCCAAGATTTGTACTAAGTTCTTCGGCAACAGGAATATCTACTTCTTCATAAACATCTTCTGGTGACTCTATTAATGACTTAATACTTAAGCTGATTTTTCCGTCATTAACACCGATTATTTGTACATCTAATTCTTGGCCAGCTGTCAGCACATCACTTGGGAATTTGATTCGTTCATGGCTGATTTGTGATACGTGAACAAGGCCTGACAACCCATTTTCTAAACGTACAAAAGCACCATAGTTTTGGAGACTTTCCACGGTTCCTTTTACAACAGTACCAGTCTTAAGATTATCCATGGTCGCTTGACGAGTCTTTAATTCAGCTTCTTTTAAGAGTTCTCTACAAGAAAGAACAAGTTTGTTATTTGGTTGATCAACATCGATGACAATTGCTTCGATTTCTTGAAGTAAGTAATCTTCTAAATTTTCGATATATGAAAGGGAAAGTCTAGAAGCAGGAATAAATCCACGAAGTTCTTCTACTTTAACAATCACACCGCCATTTACAACGCCCTCTACAGTAAGTTTTAACTTTGTTCTTTTTTCCATGTAGTCTTTTACACGAACCCAAGGACTTGCAATATCAAATAAATCTTCGTAATCTGCCATGGTTTCTGTAACATTTGTATTTTCGCTCATAATTTACCTCTTTTCAAAATTTAATGATTTATTATAACATATTTTCTTTGAATTATTCTATATATTTGTATAGAAAATGTATATCAAAATGTATATCGAATGAATGTCCAAAATGTATATTGTTACTAAGTAAGGAGTATTACTGATTGATACTAATGCAATAAGGTGGTAAAATGTTTTAATTAGAACATATTATTGTACTTAAATATAAAAATAACTATTTAGGAAGTGAAGAAAATGAGTGAGAGAAAAACTAAGGTTTATGTGGTAGGACATAAAAATCCAGATACAGATTCAATTTGTTCTGCAATTACTTATGCTAATCTAAAGACTATATTGACTGGAAAACAATACACAGCAAAGCGCGCGGGAAAGATAAATGAAGAAACACAGTATGTATTAGATAGATTTCAAATTTCGGCACCTGGATTACTCTCGACGGTTGCAACTCAAGTTCGAGATTTGGATATTGATAAGGTAGAAGGGATTTATGCTCGTACCTCGATTAAGGAAGCATGGGAATTAATGAAGTCTAAGAAAAAGAAAACCCTTCCAATTGTAAGAAATGGTGAACTAGAGGGGTTAATTAGTACGGGGGATATCACATCCTCTTACATGGATGTATATGATAACAAAATTCTAGCGATTGCAAGAACTGAGTTTAGAAACATTATAAATACATTAGACGGAGAGTTAGTTACCGGAAATGAAAGAGCCTATTTCTTAAATGGGAAAGTAGTGGTTGCAGCTTCTAGTCGTGAGAAGATGGAAGAATTTATTGAGAAAGACGACCTAGTAATTCTGGGAAATAGACAAGAAACACAGCAGTGCGCCATTGATCTAAATGTAAGTTGTATAGTACTTTGTCAAGGTGCAGTACCTGATGGAGACTTAATAAGACAGGCGAAAGAAAAGAGTATTGTAATTATTAAAACAGAACATGATACATTTACTACAGCGAGATTGATAAATCAGAGTATTCCAGTAAAATATTTTATGAGTAAGGGACCATTGACTACTTTTAAGATAACAGCATTTGTGAATGATATTAAGGAAGATATGACGAAGATGAAGTATCGTGATTTCCCAATTATCGATAAAGATGGTAAGTATGCAGGCTTTATTTCTCGTGGAAAATTATTAAATGTGAGAAAAAAACAGTTGATTTTAGTTGATCATAATGAAAAATCTCAGTCAGTTAACGGAATTGAGGAAGCAGAGGTTGTAGAAATTATCGATCACCATCGACTTGGGACAATGGAGACTATTGCTCCAGTATTCTTTCGTAATCAACCGGTTGGTTGTACGGCAACAATAATTACAGAAATGTATCGAGAGAATTTAGTAGAGATTGATAAGCAAACAGCGTCCCTTTTATGTGCAGCAATTATTTCGGACACATTAATGTTCCGCTCTCCAACTTGTACACCACTAGACAAAGACATTGCAGAAAAATTGGCAGTAATTGCAGAAATTGATATTGAAGATCTAGCGAATGGGATGTTTCATGCTGGTAGCAATATGCAACATAAGACTCCAAAGGAAATTTGTTTCCAAGACTTTAAGAAGTTTGAAGTGGGGGATGTGAAGTTTGGTGTAGGTCAAGTGAGTATGATGGGGAAAAGCGGTATGCAAGACGTGAAAGAGAAATTGGATGGATATTTAAAACATGTACGTGAAACCCAAGGCTTAGACATGTGCTTCTTTATGATTACCAATATATTTGAAGAATATTCGGACTTATTATTTAATGGTGAAAATGCAAAACAACTTGCTATTGATGCATTTGAACTACCAGAAGACGTAGAAGATATCATGCTAAAAGGTGTAGTTTCCCGTAAAAAGCAATTGATTCCAAATTTCGTTATTTCATTACAGCAGTAGAGGAGATTAGAATGAGTAAACAAGAATGGAAAGCAGGAAATATGATATATCCGTTGCCAGCTGTGATGGTATCGGTTGGAAATGAAAGTGAGAGTAACATTATCACTATTGCATGGACTGGGACTGTGTGCACAAATCCGCCTATGGCTTATATTTCAGTTCGACCTGAGCGATATTCTCACAAATTTCTTATGGAAACAAAGGAATTTGTTATTAATCTTACAACAGAATCTTTGGTGAAGCAAACAGATTATTGTGGAGTGAAATCGGGGCGTGATGTGGATAAATGGCGAGAAATGGGTCTCACACAAGGAAAGTCTAATAAGCTTAAACATGCGCCAATTATAGAAGAATGCCCAGTAAATATTGAATGTGAAGTGGTAGATGTTAATCAGCTAGGATCGCATGATATGTTCTTAGCAAAAGTTGTTTCTGTACAAGTGAGTGAAGAGTATATGAATGAGAATGGAAAATTTGAATTAAATAAAACAGGACTATTGGCATATTCGCATGGAGAGTACTTAGGGTTAGGATCATCTCTTGGAACTTTTGGCTATAGTATAAAAAAGGACAAGAAAAAAAAGAAATAAGATTTCATTAAATTGGGTAGGATTCACGAGAATCCTACCCAATTTATTTATACTTCAAGTTATTTGTATTACAGTTAATATTCTTATAGTGTTTTGATTTTTAATTGATAAGTTCGTTTTAATAATACAATAGTAGATCCAACAGAGGCGATTTCGGCAAATAGGAATGAGTACCAAACCATGTCTAATCCACCAACATATGCTAAGAAATAGGCAATCGGTAGCATGACAATAAGTTGTCTGGCTACTGAAATAATTAAAGAATAGAATGAATCGCCTAATGCTTGGAAAAAAGCGGAAGTAGGTATTACAAAGCCAGCAAATATAAAGCTCCAACTAATGGTCTTAAGTGCGGGATTACCAATGGAAAGTAATTCTGGTGTTGCCTCAAATAACGAGAGTAATTGGTTTGGTATCAATTGAAATGCAAGAAAACCAACAAACATAATGCCAATTGAAATACAACAAGCAAGGCGATAGGTTGCTAATATACGAGCTTTATTTTTAGCACCATAATTATAGGCAACAATAGAAATAAGACCGTTTGTTAATCCGAAAATTGGCATAAAGATAAAACTTTGCAATTTGAAATAGATTCCAAAAACAGTGGCAGCAGTTGTGCTAAACATTAGTAGGATGCCATTCATACCAAACACCATGATTGAACCAATAGAGGTCATCATGATGGCAGGAATACCAATTTTATAAATTTCTGAAATGGATTGCCATGAAGGCCTGAAATTTATCATGTTAATATTAATTTCTTTATTATGTTTTAACGTGAAGTACATTGCAAGTAAAGCACCAGCACTTTGACCTATAATCGTAGCAATTGCAGCACCAGAGACACCAAGAGCTGGAAATCCAAAGAGTCCAAAAATCAAGATAGGATCTAACACAATGTTAATAATTGCACCTACTCCTTGTGCTCCCATGCTGTATATTGTTTTACCGGTCGATTGTAATAAACGTTCCCCTGTTATTTGTACAAATATACTAAGAGATCCTAGGCAGACAATTAACATATATTGGGAACCATAATTAACAATTGTCTCATTTGTTGTTTGTATTTGAAAGTAGTAGTTTGAAGCTAATATTCCGATTAAAGCAAAGACGATTCCATTTATAATTGCAAGAAACATGCCATTTTTTGCAATCACATTTGCACGATGTGATTCTTTGGCACCTAAGTATCTAGAGATAAGTGCGTTCATACCAACACCTGTTCCGGTGGCAACTGCAATTATAAGGTTTTGTACTGGGAATGTAAGTGATACTGCGGCCAAAGCATCTTCTCCTAATCTGGCTACAAACATACTATCTACAATGTTATATAATGCTTGTACCAACATAGAAATAATCAATGGAAAGGATATAGTTAGTAAAAGTTTAGGGATGGGCATGACCTCTAATTTATTTGTGTTTTGTTTATTCATTATAATGCTCCTTTAGCGAGTTAAATCCAAGATATCATAACATATTTACTGAGAACATTATAGTGTTATTAAAAGAAATGTTTTTCTTAACAATATATGAATATAAAAGTGAAATGTAAAAGTGAACAAAAAAGTAGTGACTGATATAAAAGAAAATGATATTATCTTAGTGCGCGATTACTTGTAATTACTCCCTAACGATAGGGTTGTAAATGATAAATCGAGTACGTAATAAATCGAGTATGTAATAAATGAAAGAGTAATGTGAAGCATAGAAAGATTAGAGGTGCATGGATAAATGATATATGAATTTTCGAGAACAGAGTTGCTATTAGGAGAAGACGGAATGAAGAAACTTCAAAAAGCTACAGTTATGGTATTTGGGGTAGGTGGAGTTGGCTCTCATTGCATTGAATCATTAGCTAGAAGTGGAGTGGGTCACTTGATTATAGTCGATAATGACACTGTATCACTGAGTAACATTAACAGGCAATCAATCGCATATCATAGTACAGTGGGAAGATATAAGACTCATTTGATGAAAGAGAGAATTCAAGATATTTGCCCATCAATTGTGGTAGAAACAATGGAAAGTTTTGTGCTACCAGATAATATTCAAGATGTTGTTCCAGAGGGTGTGGATTATCTTATAGATGCAATCGACACTGTTTCAGCCAAAATTGCAATCGTAGAATTGGCAAGGGAACGAAATATTCCATTGATTTCGAGTATGGGAACTGGAAATAAATTACATCCAGAATTATTTCAAATTGCGGACATCTCCAAAACATCTATGTGTCCATTATGTAAAGTTATGAGAAAAGAATTAAAAAATAGAGGTATATATAAATTAAAAGTATTATTTTCAAAGGAAAAGCCTATTAATATAGCCGGTAGAGAAACTGGAGAAGATAAGGGTAAGAGGAGAGCGTTGCCAGGAAGTATTTCTTTTACACCACCAGTTGCAGGGCTTTTAATATCGGCAGAGGTAATTCGAGAGATTAGTGGGGTGTCATAGATGGATTTATTTGAATACGCAAGAGAAAACACAAAAAAGAAAGAATCTCCATTGGCGGCAAGGTTAAGACCAAAAACATTGGAAGAGGTAGTAGGACAAAGTCATATTATTGGAAAAGATAAGCTATTGTATCGTGCAATAAAAGCAGACAAGATTAGTTCTGTTATATTTTATGGTCCACCAGGTACTGGGAAGACGACTCTAGCCAAAGTAATAGCAAACACAACCCGTTCTCACTTCTCCCAGATTAATGCAACGATAGCTGGGAAAAAAGACATGGAAGAAATTGTGAAACAAGCACAAGGTCTGATGGGGATGTATCAGCAAAAAACAATTTTATTTGTTGATGAGATTCATCGATTTAACAAGGCGCAACAAGACTACTTATTGCCTTTTGTTGAAGATGGTACCTTAACTTTGATTGGGGCAACGACAGAAAATCCTTATTTTGAGGTGAATGGAGCTTTACTTTCTCGTTCTCATATCTTTGAATTAAAAGCATTAAGTAAAGACGAAGTAAAGTCGTTGCTTAGGAGAGCTGTTGAAGATGAAGAATATGGAATGGGGGCATATCGTGCACAAGTAGATGAAGACGCTATAGAATTTCTTGCAGATATTGCTGGAGGAGATGCAAGAAATGCACTCAACGCGATTGAACTAGGAATTGTTACAACCCCAAGAAATGAGGACGGTGTTATACATATTGATTTGGAGGTTGCAGCTGCTTGTATTCAAAAACGAGTGGTTAGATATGATAAATCGGGAGATAATCATTATGATACAATTTCAGCATTTATCAAAAGCATGCGAGGTTCGGATCCAGATGCTGCTATATATTACTTGGCAAAGATGTTATATGCAGGGGAGGATATTAAGTTTATCGCACGTAGAATTATGATCTGTGCATCAGAGGACGTTGGGAATGCGGACCCTAACGCGTTGACAGTTGCTGTATCGGCCAGCCAAGCAGTAGAGCGAATTGGTATGCCAGAAGCTCAGATTATACTAGCACAAGCGGTCGCATATGTAGCAAGTGCACCAAAAAGCAACGCATCTTATCTAGCAATCAACGCGGCAATGGGTAGTGTGGGACGTGTGAAAACAACAATCCCTTCACATTTGCAGGATGCACATTATAAAGGTGCTGCCAAGTTAGGACATGGGGTAGGATATCAATATGCCCATGATTATCCGAATCACTTTGCAAAACAACAGTATTTACCAAATGAAATAAAAGATGCAACATTTTATCAGCCAACCGAGAATGGGTATGAGGCGAAGATAAAAGCGCATCTTAAATATATTAGAGAGTATTAAATTATAATTACAGGAGGTGTTTCATGAGCAATGAATACACTTCCTGGTTTTTATTATTCCAATTGTTGGCGATGCTCTCGGCAACTGATTCAGTAGGAACTGAAATTGTCAGATCAATCAGGCTTGCATGGTTATCGCGAATTTGAAGATTAACCGAGAATTCACCATTGGTGTTTTTGTAATAATCAGAGATAACGTCAGTATCATTTTTGAGTGCGAATTTTTTTTCGGCTAAATATCCATCGATTTCTTCGCGAATATCTGGTGAAAGATCGGTGTGAAAATAAGTATTTGTTTCAATACCAGATGGAGTAAGATGATAGATTGTTTTTTTATAAGTTGTTTCTGGGCGAATCAATTCAGATTCAATTGCTTCTGCTAACGCTTTTTGAACTGTGAAATAATTGGTGTATTCATGTTCGATTATGAATTCAGAGATTTGAGAATTCGTCAAAGGGAAATTCACTTTGCTTAACATATAAAGTATAATAAGTTTGTATAATTTGAGGGATTCAGACATAGAGCACTCCTTTAATTAATGTAATATTTTCCTTGTTGGATATTATGAGTCTTAAAATATTTAGAAATACTATTTAGGACCAATCTTTTGTTTGCTGACCACAAAGGGGCTATTAAAAGGTTCTTAGGGCCATCCCCTGTAATACGATGTACTACGATATCTGGTCTTAAATAGTTGATACAAGTACCTAAAATCTCTAGATATTCGTCTAGGGTCGGTAACCAAAACGGCTCTTTTTCGTAAATAGTAGCTAAATCTGTATGTTTTAAAACATGCAATAGCTGTAATTTGATTCCTTGAATGTCACATGTATTTAAATATTCAATTGTATCTAGTATACCATTTTTTCCTTCTGATGGTAAACCTATAATTGTATGAACGATTACGGTAATTCCCTGAGATCTAAGATTGGTTACAGCAATTTCAAATTGAGATAGCGGATAGCCGCGTCGTATAAATTCTCCGCTTGCCTCTGACTGAGATTGTAATCCTAATTCGATCCATATAGGCTTTATCCGATTTAAGCGACCTAACAGGGCGACTACGGAAGGGTCTAAACAGTCCGGACGCGTCGCGATAGATATAATCTTCACCTCTGGATCAGCCATGGCTTCATTATATAGTGATTCTAAATGAGTAACACTGCCATAAGTATTGGTGAATGCTTGGAAATAAGCGATATACGCAGGCGATTTTATTTTACTATTCACTAGTAATTTGCTTTGTTCTAACTGGGCAGTGATAGAGTTAAATTTGGAAGAGGCGAAATCTCCAGAACCACCTTCACTACAAAAGATGCAACCACGAGTGTCTAGTAAACCATCGCGATTCGGACAGGTGAATCCGCCATCTAGAGCTAATTTATACATCTTCTCATTGTAAGTTATTTTTAAATAAGTACTAAGCGAATAGTAGCGCTCATTAGTTGGTATGTTCATATTATACACCTTTTGAAAATTATATTTAGATTTAATAATATCATTCTTGATAAGTGTGTGCAATAGTATAAAAAATACTATCAATTTTATATGGAATCATGTATAATAATAAAATTGGAAGTCACATCTGACTGAAATAATAATAACAAAATAATATATTGTGGAAAGGAACTATGTAATGAGAGAAAAATATGAATCCTTGCCGTTATCGACGTTGAAAGAATTGGCTAAAGTAAGAGGGATTAAAGGGATTTCTACAATAAAAAAATCAGATCTAGTAGATCGAATGCTTGTAGAAGATGAAAAAGATAAAGCACAAGAATCTGCAAAACAAAAACCACCAACCAATCCAATTGAATCAACGAAAATAGAATCCGCTAAGCCGGAGTCTGCGAAGAGTGAATTTGCCAAAACAGATGTAACTACTGGGAAGAGAGCAAAACTTGAAATGAGTGACTTAGAGAGACTTGATAGTGGTGTTGTTGCACATGGGATTCTAGAAGTTTTATCAGATGGATATGGTTTTATTCGTTGTGAAAATTATATGCCAGGTGAGAATGATGTATATGTAGCTCCAACACAAATCAGAAAATTCAATCTAAAAACAGGCGATATTATTACAGGAAATACACGTGTAAAATCAGCCACTGAAAAATTCAGCGCTCTATTATACTTGAAAGAAATAAATGGATTTCATCCTTCACACGTAATTGGAAGAAGCAATTTCGAAGATTTAACGCCAATTTTTCCAAACGAAAGAATTAGATTAGAGAGTCAAACTAGTAGCACAGCAATGCGAATAGTAGATTTACTTTCTCCAATTGGAAAGGGGCAACGCGGAATGATAGTATCGCCACCAAAAGCGGGGAAGACAACGCTTCTTAAAGAAGTGGCATTATCAATTCGAAAGACGAATCAGAATGCACATTTACTAATATTATTAATAGATGAACGTCCTGAGGAAGTTACGGACATTAAAGAAGCAATTGCAGGAGAAAATGTGGAAGTAATGTACTCTACATTTGACGAATTGCCAGAGCACCATAAGAGAGTTTCTGAAATGGTGATTGAACGCGCGAAGCGACTTGTTGAGAGTAAAAAGGATGTAGTGATTTTATTAGATAGCATTACAAGATTGGCAAGAGCTTATAATTTGACAGTTCCGCCGAGTGGAAGAACCTTATCAGGAGGACTTGATCCAGCAGCGCTTCACATGCCTAAACGTTTCTTTGGTGCGGCTCGTAATATGCGTGAAGGTGGGAGTTTGACAATTCTTGCAACAGCTCTTGTAGACACAGGAAGTAAGATGGATGATGTTGTATATGAAGAATTCAAAGGAACAGGAAATATGGAATTGGTTTTAGACAGAAAATTGCAAGAACGTCGTGTATTCCCAGCTTTAGATATACCAAAATCCGGGACAAGAAGAGAAGATTTGTTACTTACAAAAGAAGAGCAAGAAGCTGTTTACATCATAAGAAAAGGGCTTAATAGCATGAAAACAGAAGAAGCAATTGACAACTTGTTAGATATGTTTAGAAGAACAAGAAGTAATGCAGAATTGGTGCAAATAATAAGAAAACAAAAATTCATATAAAATACTTGTAATTTGTGAAATGTTATGTTATGCTTAATAAGCTGTTTAAAGACAATTCGTTGTGAAGACGAAATATCTTCGCGAAATAAAAATAAAGAGGTGAATATCATGAGAGAAGGAATCCATCCAGATTACCATCAAGCAAAAATTACTTGTAACTGTGGGAATGAATTTGTAACAGGATCTACAAACAAGAGTATCCATGTAGAAATTTGTTCAAAATGTCATCCATTCTATACAGGACAACAAAAAGCAAATCAAGCACGTGGACGTGTTGACAAGTTTAACAAGAAATACGGAATGTAATAATTTGAAATCAAGCAACCTCGTGGCATTTGTCACGAGGTTTTTTGCTTGTATTGAAAATTTTTAAGGAGAAGTATAAATGAAATCATCTAATATTGGTGGACAAGCTGTTCTAGAAGGCGTAATGATGCGAAGTGGAATGAAATACGCTGTTGCAGTACGAAAGTCAGACGGAAATATTGAAATAATGAGTGATGAATATAAAGGAATCATTAAGTGGAAGAAACTTACAACGATTCCATTTATAAGAGGGATGTTTAATTTTGTTGATTCAATGGTTTTGGGTATGAAAACATTAAATTATTCTGCCAGCTTTTATGAAGAAGAAACTGTAGAAATCTTGACAGAAAAAGAAGTGATTAAAAAGCAGAAAAAAGAGAATTTTATGATGGCTATTACCATGGTTTTATCGATGGCAATTGCAATTGCAGCATTTATGGTGTTGCCATATTTTTTAGTGGAATTGTTCAGTACGTGGATCACGAACGATTTGCTTAAATTGGTAATCGAGGGGGCAGTTCGGATAGGTATATTTATTGGATATATTTTAGTAGTATCAAGAATCAATGATATTAAACGAACATTCATGTACCATGGTGCAGAACATAAATGTATTAATTGTATAGAAGATGGAAAAGCGTTAACAATGGAAAATGTAAAAGCAAGTTCCAAGGTGCACAAACGTTGCGGTACGAGTTTTATTTTTTTTGTATTACTAATTAGTATCCTGCTGCTATTTTTTATAGATGTAGATTCATGGTGGATGCGTGTGGTTGTAAGAGTAGCGTTATTACCAGTGATTGCGGGAATTTCTTATGAATTATTAAAGTGGGCTGGCAGCAGTAATCATTTTCTGATTAACCTATTGAGCAAACCAGGTTTATGGATGCAAGAACTTACAACTAAGGAGCCAGAAGATGATATGATTGAAGTGGCAATCGCATCTGTAGAGGCAATATTTGACTGGGAAAGCTATTTAAAGGAGAGGTAGTATGACATTAAAGCAAGCCCTTGATTATGGACGTGTTACACTTGAAGAAGCAAAAATTCTAGAAGCAAACTTGGATGCATGGTATTTGTTGGAATTTGTAACGAGAATTGGACGCGCAGAGTATTTTGGGAATCCAAAGCGACAGTTAAACGAAGAAGAGTGGAATGTTTATCAAGAGATTATACAAAAAAGAAAACAAAGAATTCCACTTCAACATATTACAGGAATTCAAGAATTTATGGGCTTTTTGTTCAAGGTTAATGAGCATGTATTAATCCCAAGACAAGATACAGAAACACTTGTAGAGTTAACATTAGATTACATTCCGAAAACTCAAAACCATCAAAATAGTGAAGCAATAGAAGTGCTAGATATGTGCACTGGTTCTGGTTGTATTATTATCAGTATTTTGAAAATGAGAAATAATGTGGTAGGAACAGGTGTAGATATTTCAAAAGATGCATTGAATGTTTCAAGGGAAAACGGACAATTAAACGATGTGAATTGTAATTGGATTGAAAGTGATTTATTTGAGAAAATTCATCATATGTATGACATAATTGTATCCAATCCGCCATATATTCCAACATCTGATATTAGAGAGCTAGAAGAGGAAGTGAAGACATTTGATCCTATGTTAGCACTAGATGGGATGGATGATGGACTCTTTTTCTATAGGAAAATAATTGAAGAAGCGCATCATTATTTGAAAAAAGGTGGCATCTTGTTATTTGAAATTGGATATGATCAAGGAGAAGCAGTGTCTTCTTATATGAAAGAACATAACTTTATAGATGTTGAAATAAAAAAAGATTTAACGGGACTTGACCGAGTAGTATATGGTCATATAGAATAACAAAGATAAGGTAAATAAATGGAGGCATATCATGTTTGATAAATTAGAGGTTTTAATTATACGTTTTGAAGAAGTTCTTGGTGAATTACAAGAACCTAATGTAGTAGCAAATCAAGATCGTTTTCGCAAGTTGATGAAAGAGCAAAACGATTTATCGCCAATCGTAGAGGCTTATAAAGAATATAAAACGTGTAAGCAAACAATTGAAGATAGTTTAGAGATGTTAGGTGAAGAATCTGACGAAGATATGAAGGAAATGCTAAAAGAGGAGTTAAACGATTCTAAAAAGCGTGTAGAAGAATTAGAAGAAGAATTGAAGATTTTACTTCTACCAAAAGATCCAAATGATGACAAAAATGTTATTGTAGAAATTCGTGGTGGAGCAGGTGGTGATGAAGCTGCTTTGTTTGCAGCAGAAATTTATCGTATGTATCAACATTATGCGGAATCAAATCGATGGAGAGTAGAAATGATTTCTCTGAATGAAAATGGAATTGGTGGATTTAAAGAATGTGTATTTATGATCACGGGTCAAGGGGCATATTCTAAATTGAAATATGAAAGTGGAGTGCATCGAGTACAGCGTGTTCCAGAAACAGAATCAGGTGGACGTATTCATACATCAACGATTACTGTAGCAATCATGCCAGAAGCAGAAGAGGTAGATGTTGAATTAGATATGAATGATTGTAGAATTGACGTTTTCAGATCATCTGGAAACGGGGGGCAAAGTGTTAATACAACAGACTCTGCAGTTCGATTGACACATATGCCAACGGGTATTGTTATTTCGAGTCAAGATGAGAAATCTCAGCTTAAAAATAAAGAAAAAGCTCTTAAGGTACTCCGTGCAAGATTATATGAGTTAGAACTTGAGAAGCAGCAAGATGCTGAATCAGCAGCACGACGCAGTCAAGTTGGGACAGGAGATCGTTCAGAGAAGATTAGAACATACAATTTCCCGCAAGGTAGAGTAACAGATCATAGAATTAAATTAACACTTCATAGATTAGATGCAATTATGAATGGTGATTTGACAGATGTAATTGATAGTTTGATTGCGGCGGATCAAGCGGCTAAGCTAGCAAATATGAATGAAGAGTAAAAATTGTAAAATAATCTTTATAAAAACTGATGATTTATACAATTGACAAAATATTCAAACATAGATACACTTAATTCATAACGAATTTCATTAAAGGAGGAATTGTATGAATTTTAAAGGGACTAAAACAGAAGCTAACTTACGTGCAGCATTTGCGGGCGAGTCACAAGCAAGAAATAAGTATACTTATTTTGCATCTGTAGCAAAAAAAGAGGGGTACCAACAAATAAGCGCAATCTTTGAAGCTACTGCAGGAAATGAAAAAGAACATGCAGAGTTATGGTTTAAAGCGTTAGGAGAGTTAGGCACTACAGCAGAGAACCTAAAGGAGGCAGCATCTGGTGAGAATTATGAATGGTCGGATATGTATAAGCAATTCGCCGAAGATGCAGATGCAGAAGGTTTTAAAGAACTTGCTGAACAATTCCGCGGTGTGGCTAAGATTGAGCGAGCACATGAAGAGAGATATCTTGCATTGCTAAAGAATGTTGAAAATGGTACTGTATTTGAAAAGAATGAAGCAGTAGTATGGGAGTGTAGAAATTGTGGACATTTATTAGAGGGTACAGAAGCACCAGATCTATGTCCAGTATGTAACCATCCAAAAGCTTATTTTGAAGTTAGAAAAGTAAATTATTAATAAAAAATGTGTGCATTTGCACACATTTTTTTCATGAATTCTCTCTTTACAGATTGGATAAGAGGGGGTATTATGCTATAATAATAAATTAGTGAATGTAAAGAAGGCGAGGCTTTATTGTGGAAATCAAATTTAAGAGACCCTTATTGGAAGACAAAGAGATAATTGCAGACAAATTTGTAAACTATTGTAGTAGAAGTTGCGAGAGAACATTTGTAAATGTATTTCTCTGGGCAAGACATTATAACGTAAAATATGCAGTAATTGAAAATACAGTAGTTTTTAAAAGTGAAGACGAGGGATTAGCATTTACTTATCCAGCAGGTGCGAAAGAAGATGTAAAAAAAGCTATTCAAGTTCTGGAAAAATATAGCGAAGAAAGAGGACAAGAGTTTCAGCTCTATAATGTGACAGAGAGCATGTTTGAAGAACTTTCTGAATGGCGACAAGACGAGTTCCAAATTGTATATAATCCAGATATTGCGGATTATGTTTATGAATGTGAGAAGTTAACCACACTTGCAGGCAAAAAGTTACATGCTAAGAGAAATCATATTAACAAATTCAAAGCAACTTATGAAAATTGGAGTTATGAATCTTTATCAGATGAAAATATGGAAGACTGTTTTCAAATGGCATTAAAATGGCGTGAACTCAATGGGTGTGAAGATGATGAAGAAAAAATAAAAGAAATGTGTGTTACACTTAATGCAATTCGCTTATATAAAGAACTTGACTTGCGTGGCGGAATTTTAAGAGTTGATGGCAATATAGTTGCATTTACAATTGGAGAACCTATCTGTGATGATACATTTGTAGTTCATATAGAGAAGGCGTACAGTGATATTCAAGGTGCATATCCAATGATAAATCAACAATTTGTGGAACATGAATGCCAAGATTATATGTATATTAATCGAGAAGAAGATACAGGGGCTGAGGGGTTGCGCAAAGCCAAATTATCATACCGACCGGTGTTTATGGTTGAAAAAGGGTTTGTTACAAGAAAAATCAAATGAAGAGTGAGGGATTAAGAAATGATTTCAAAAAAAATGGAACAAATGGTTGCAAATAGTTCAGCTATTAGAGCAATGTTTGAAGAAGGTAGAAAATTAGCACAATTACACGGAGCAGAAAATGTATATGATTTTAGTTTGGGAAATCCGAATGTAGCTGCGCCAGATAGCATTAAGAAGGCGATTATTGATATTGTTGAAACTGAAAATACAGTAGCATTGCATGGATACACAAACAATGCAGGGTATGAAGAGGTTAGAATGATTGTAGCTAACTCTCTAAATGAAAGATTTGAAACATCTTTTACAGCGAAGAATATTATAATGACGGTTGGAGCAGCAGGTGGATTAAATGTAATATTAAAAACCTTGCTAAATCCAGAAGATGAAGTGATTGTATTTGCTCCGTTTTTCAGTGAGTATAGAAACTATGTGAATAATTTTGATGGAAAATTAGTCGAAATTTCTCCAAACACAGAGACTTTTCAACCTCAATTTGATGAATTTGAAGATGCGATCACAGAGAAAACAAAGGCTGTTATTATTAACTCTCCAAACAATCCAACAGGAGTTGTTTATTCAGAGGAAACTATTATTCGTTTGGCAGCAATCTTAGAAGAAAAACAAGAAGAATTTGGAACTGAAATTTACATTGTTTCAGATGAACCATATCGCGAGTTAGTATACGATGGAATTGAAGTGCCGTATTTAACACACTATTATAAGAATACAGTTGTAGGATATTCTTACAGCAAGTCATTGTCGCTTCCAGGAGAGAGAATCGGTTATCTTGTAATCCCAGATGAGGTGACAGATAGTGAACTTGTAATTGGAGCTGCAACTGTTGCAAATCGTATATTAGGTTTTGTAAATGCGCCAACACTTCAACAAAAAATTGTTGGAAGATGTATCAAAGAATCAACAGATGTGTCTTACTATAATCGTAACAGAGAAGTATTATATAATGGTTTAAGTGAATTGGGAATTGAATGTATCAAACCAGAAGGTGCATTTTACTTATTTATAAAATCACCACTTGAAAATGAGATGGATTTTATTAGTATGGCGAAAAAATATAATATTCTCATGGTATCAGGGCGAGGATTTGGTTGTCCAGGATTTATTCGCATAGCATATTGTGTATCCTATGAGACAATTACAAACGCTCTACCAAAATTCAAAGAATTAATGAGTGAAGTGAATGCTCTATAAGAGAGCACAAATTAAATTGATAAAATAAAGAAGGTTAATCGAGGTGCAAAATTGGATATCAAAGAAATGATGAGACAAATAATATATGGAGCTATCATTGGAGTTGCAAATATCATTCCGGGAGTTTCTGGCGGCACTATGGCAGTGATTTTAAAGGTGTATGACCAATTGATACATAGTGTATCAAATATCAAAAGTGATTTTAAAAATTCAATGAAATTCTTGATACCAATAGGAATTGGCGCAGGATTAGGGATTCTTGTTTTTTCAAAGATTATAGAGTTTTCATTGGCGAATTTTCACATAGCAACAAACTTGGTATTTGTAGGTCTTATCATTGGTTCTATTCCGATGATTTTTGAAAAGGCAAAGGAGTCAAAACTAAAGATAGGAAGCGGTATATCCTTTGGTGTATGCTTAGTAATAATGCTATATATGGCATTTACAAATCCAGATGATAGTGGAAGTCAAGTGATTACAGTGCTTTCTGTTACAAGTTTTATTCAGATTTTTGCCGCTTCTTTTGTAGCTGCTGGAGCAATGATTATCCCAGGAATATCGGGTTCTTTTGTTATGTTATTATTGGGGATGTATACAACTATATTGACAGCTATATCAGATTTTAATATTATGATTTTGATACCAATAGGTTTAGGTTGTGGTGTAGGCGTTTTGGTATGTGCCAAGATTATTGACAAACTATTTGCTAAATTCCCACAACAGACATATAGTGGAATATTGGGATTGATGGCAGGATCTATTTTCGCTATTTTTCCTGGGATTCTATTGAATATTGAGTTTGGTGTAGGAGTTGTTCTTGCAATTCTTGCAGGAGTAGTCGCTTATAAATTTGGAAAAAAATAGTATGAAAGAGGGATGAATAAGTAAGAAAAAAATTACTTGTTCATCCTTTTTTATATATAGAAAATGTAAATAGAGGTTAGTGCTTAATATTATATATACTAATAAAAGATATAGAATATAAGGGTGGTTGTTCGTTGACAATAATCTGGAAAATACGTATAATTTAGAAATAGAAAGTAGAGGTGTTTGTATGATGAGTTCAAAGACGGCAGAGGAAAAAAGAAGCTTAATATGGAGAGTGATTGTAATTGTGACTACAATTGTGATAATGATTGTAATTGTGTCTTTCATTGCTAGAATTTTTGTCGTAAATCCCATACTTGGATATTGGGTAAGTGACGAAGAACAACATATTTCACTTGAAATATCAGATAAGACAATTGTTATAAATTTGCATGAAATAGATAAAAGTGCAAAGGTAAATTATACATTAGACAAAGAAGCATACATGATTAATTACTTTGATATAGAATCAGATAATTTAGATAACACCTTTTTTGCAAATAGCACTTCTTATACTTACAGCATTGCGGGAGATACCTTGACGTTAACGGATCGAGAATCAGGAGAAATGTGCAATTTTACGAAAGAAGACTAGGAGAATAGATAGATGCAAAGATTAACTTCAAAAGAAATAAAAATAGGGGCTGTAACAATTGGTGGAGGAAATCTGGTTGCAATCCAATCTATGACAAATACAAATACAGAGGATGTAGAAGCTACAATCAAGCAAATTCTTGAGCTAGAAGCGGTTGGTTGCGAAATTGTGCGTTGTACTGTACCGACTATGAAAGCTGCAAAAGCTATTGCAGAGATAAAGAAGCAAATTCATATCCCATTGGTTGCAGATATACATTTTGATTATAGAATGGCAATTGCTGCGATTGAAAATGGAGCGGATAAGATTAGAATAAATCCAGGGAATATTGGCGGGATTGAGAAAGTAAAAGCTGTTGTTGAGAAGGCAAAAGAATTTCAGGTCCCAATTCGAGTAGGTGTAAATAGTGGGTCTTTAGAGAAACATATTTTAGAAAAATATAATGGGGTAACAGCAGAGGGATTAGTTGAGAGCGCATTGGATAAGTTGAAGATGATTGAAGATCTAGATTATGATAATTTGGTTGTGAGCATTAAATCTTCAGATGTTATGATGTGTGTAAAGGCTCATGAGCTAATCAGCGAAAAATGTAAGTATCCGATTCATGTTGGGATTACAGAGTCGGGAACGTTATGGTCTGGGAATATTAAGTCGGCACTTGGATTGGGAATGATTTTATCTCAAGGGATAGGAGATACGATTAGAGTCTCTTTAACAGGAGATCCAGTAGAAGAAATTAAAAGTGGTAAATTAATATTAAAAACACTGGGGTTGAGAAAAGGTGGAATTGAAGTTGTTTCTTGTCCGACATGTGGTCGTACAAAAATAAATTTAATTGAATTAGCTAATAAAGTTGAGGAATTAGTTGCTGAGATTCCGCTTGATATTAAAGTTGCTGTCATGGGATGTGTAGTGAATGGACCTGGAGAAGCAAGAGAAGCAGATATTGGAATTGCAGGTGGAATCGGAGAAGGTTTATTAATAAAAAAAGGCGAAATTATCAAGAAGGTACCTGAGAGCGAATTATTAGACACCTTAAAAGAAGAATTATTGAACTGGGGCAAATAGGATGACGAAATTATTTGGTGAAGTATTTCCTACTTTGAAATTAAGTGGGAATTTAAAAATGTTATTTAAAGAGGTAGAAGTGACGAAAGTTGCTACTACCTCTTTAAAAGACAAGTTAAAAATTTATATTAGTAGTAGGCATTTACTATATAAAAATAATGTGTACGAAGTAGAAAATATGATTAAAAATCAATTATTTGGGAAAAGTGATATTGAAATACAGATTGTGGAATCCTTTCAATTATCAGAACAATATACAATCAAAAATATTATGAAGGATTACAAAGAAAGCATTGTGATTGAATTATCAAAAGAGAATGTTTTAGTTGGGAGCATGTTTCAACGTTCAGAATGTATATTTGAAGAACCTAACAAATTAAAACTTATCCTAATGAAGTCAATTATATCAGAAGGAAAATGCGATATCATAGTTGAAACAGTGCGAGATGTTTTTGAGAATAGATGTAATATGTCGATTCAAATAGAAGTAGAGTATAAAGAATTTGATAAAAAAGAATCTGAACGTGGAAAAGATCGAGTAATTCAAAATGAAATTAACAGAATTTACGATATTAATAATATGGGAAGTAAGCTGCAAGATGAATTTGGAGAAGAAGGTGCTCAAGTAGATGGAGAATCAAAACCTGTTCAGAAGATTGCAGAAAAATCTAAAGATAAGCCAAAAGAAAAGAAGAGTTTCTATACGCCGCCTGTTAAAAAGGTAAGCAGTCCAGATGTCGTCTATGGATATGATTTCGATGATGATTGTATAGAGTTGAGTCAAGTGCAAACAGAAATGGGAGAAATTACATTCCAAGGCAAAGTGATTGCAGTGGAAATTCGCGAAATTCGAAATGAAAAGAGTATCGTAATGTTTGATGTTACAGATTTTACAGATACAATTAGAGTGAAAATGTTCGTGAAAAATGAGCAACTCGCAGAAATTACTGCATCTATCGGGAAAGGTAAATTCTTAAAAGTAAAGGGAATTACTGCTATTGATAAATATGATAAAGAACTTACCATTGCATCAGTTACAGGAATTAAGAAGATAAATGATTTTACTACAAAGAGAATGGATACAAGTACACAAAAACGAGTAGAATTACATTGCCACACTAAAATGAGTGATATGGATGGAGTATCAGATGTAGGTGCAATTGTAAGCCGTGCACATGATTGGGGGCATAAAGCAATAGCAATAACAGATCACGGCTGTGTTCAATCCTTTCCAGTTGCAAATCATGTATTAGATCATTATGAAAAAGATGACCCATTTAAGATTATTTATGGAATGGAAGCTTATATTGTAGACGACTTAGTTGATATTGCTATCAATGTAAAAGAGGAAACACTTGAGGACACATTCATTGTATTTGATTTAGAGACCACTGGATTAAGTTCAATAAAGGATCGTATTATTGAAATTGGAGCAGTAAAAATCAAAGGTGGAGAAATAGTTGATCGTTTTAGTACATTTATTAATCCAGAGAGACCAATTCCATTTAAGATAGAGCAATTAACAGGAATTAATGACAGTATGGTAATCGACGCACCAAAGATTGAAGAGATATTGATGGATTTCTTAGATTTCATCGATGATGGTGTTTTAGTCGCCCATAATGCAGGTTTTGATGTAGGATTTCTCGAGCAAAAATGTAGATTTATGGAGATATATCCCAAATTCACATATTTAGATACCATTGCCCTAGCTAGGGTGCTTCTACCAACAATTTCAAGATATACATTAAATGTTGTAGCCAAGGCACTGAAAATTCCGTTAGAAAATCACCATAGGGCAGTAGATGATGCGAATGCAACGGCAGAAATATTTTTGAAGTTTGCTGAAATGCTACGGGAACGAAATATTCATGACTTAAAGGGGATAAATCAGTTTGGATCAATGAACCCTGACGGAATACGAAAACTACCAACTTATCATGCAGTAATCTTAGCAAAAAATACCATTGGTCGTGTGAATTTATACACCCTAGTATCAGAATCACATCTTGTGTACTATGCAAGAAGACCAAGGATACCTAAGAGTTTGTTTATGAAGTATAAAGAAGGGTTGATTATAGGAACTGCATGTGAAGCAGGTGAATTATATCAGGCAATTCTTAATAATAAATCAGAAGAGCACATTGCAAAAATATGTGATTTCTATACTTATTTTGAAATTCAGCCACTTGCAAATAATCATTTTATGTTTGAAAGTGATAAATTTTCACAAATTAATAGCGATGAGGATCTGATTGAAATTAATAAGAAAATAATACAACTAGGAAATAAATTCAATAAACCAGTAGTTGCTACTTGTGATGTTCATTTTCTGGATCCAGAAGATGCTGTATATAGAGCTATTGTTATGGCGGGAAAAGGGTTTAAGGATGCAGATAATCAACCACCATTGTATTTAAAGACGACAGAAGAGATGTTACAAGAATTTGAATATCTAGGTTCTGAAAAAGCATTTGAGGTGGTAGTCACCAATACCAATTTAATTGCAGATATGGTGGAAAAAATTTCCCCAGTAAGGCCTGATAAATGTCCGCCAGTAATTGAGAATTCGGATCAGGAACTTAGAGATATCTGCTATGATAAAGCACACGAATGGTATGGAGAAAATATTCCAGAAGTAGTAGTTGCTAGATTAGAAAGAGAGTTGAATTCCATTATTTCTAATGGATATTCGGTTATGTATATTATTGCCCAGAAATTAGTATGGAAGTCCATTGAAGATGGGTATTTGGTTGGGTCACGTGGGTCAGTAGGTTCTTCTTTTGTAGCTACTATGGCTGGGATTACAGAAGTAAATCCAATGAGTCCCCATTATCGATGCGAGTCATGCTTCTATAGTGATTTCGAATCAGAAGAAGTACTAAGTTATGCTGGTGGATGTGGATGGGATATGCCGGATAAGAATTGCCCAAATTGTGGAGCTCATCTTAGAAAAGATGGATTTGATATTCCATTCGAGACATTTTTAGGATTCTATGGAGATAAAGAACCGGATATAGACTTGAATTTTTCGGGAGAATATCAGGCCAATGCTCATAAATACACAGAAGTTCTCTTTGGAGAGGGCCAAACTTTTAAGGCAGGAACTATTGGAACCTTGGCAGAGAAGACGGCGTTTGGCTATGTACGTAATTATTATGAAGAACGTGGAGTTGGGAAGCGAACTTGTGAGATTAATCGCTTACTTCAAGGATGTACAAAAATTCGAAGAAGCACAGGGCAACACCCAGGTGGAATTATTGTATTGCCTCATGGTGAAAATATTAATGCGTTTACACCGATCCAACGCCCAGCAAACGATGTGACAAGTGATATTATTACTACTCATTTTGATTATCATTCTATTGATCACAATTTACTTAAATTAGATATCCTAGGACATGACGATCCTACAATGATTAAGATGCTAGAAGACTTGGTACAACAAATTACAGGGGAAGCTTTTGATGCAACATTAATCCCCCTAGATGATAAAGGTGTGATGAGTATGTTTGCAGGTACTGATGCTCTTGGAATTACACCAAGTGATATAGGAGGAACGAAAGTTGGGTGCCTAGGAATTCCAGAATTTGGAACCGACTTCGTAATTCAAATGGTTGTGGATGCAAAACCACAGAGCTTATCAGATCTAATTCGTATCTCGGGTCTATCTCATGGAACTGATGTGTGGCTTGGAAATGCTCAATACTTAATCCAAGAAGGCCTTGCAACTATTTCTACAGCAATTTGTACTCGTGATGATATTATGACCTATTTAATAAATATGGGCATGGAGAGTGGTCTTGCATTTACAATTATGGAAAGTGTACGAAAGGGAAAAGGGTTAAAACCGGATTGGATTGAAGCAATGTTAGGTGCTAATGTACCACAATGGTATATCGATTCGTGTGAAAAAATTAAATATATGTTCCCTAAGGCTCATGCAGCAGCCTATGTAATGATGGCATACCGTATTGCATATTGTAAATTAAATTACCCGCTCGCATATTATGGTGCATACTTTAGTATTCGTGCAAATGCATTTTCCTATGAACTCATGTGCCAAGGGCGTGATAAATTAGAATATTTTTTAGCTGATTATAAGAAACGTAGTGACATATTGACAAACAAAGAACAAGATACATTGAAAGATATGAGGTTGGTGCAAGAAATGTATGCACGAGGTTTAGAGTTTTTGCCCCTTGATATTTATGTTGCAAAAGCAAATGATTTTCAGATTATAGATGGGAAATTAATGCCACCATTATCAAGTATTGAAGGGATGGGCGAAAAAGCAGCAGAAGCGGTAGAACTTGCAAGTAAAGATGGAAAATATTTATCAAAAGATGATTTTAGAATGCGTACAAAAGTAAGTAAAACAGTAATAGATTTAATGGCGGATCTCAATTTATTAGGTAATCTGCCAGAAAGTAATCAATTATCATTATTTGATTTTTAGTAGAGGAATCCTATGGAAGAATTGAAGAAAAAAATAGTACGAATTTCTGTCCGAAATCTCATAGGATTTATTCTACAATCTGGAGACTACAGTACAGGAGGTAAACGTACAGCTGATAAAGAGGCAATGCTTCTCGGTGGTAAAATTCATAGAAAAATACAGCGAAGTATGGGGGCCAACTATCAGGCAGAAGTTATGCTAAAACATCTAACTGCATTTGATTTTTTTGAAATCTCAGTGGAAGGACGTGCAGACGGCATTATTGAAGAAGATGCAGGTTATGTTATTGATGAAATTAAAGGGGTATTTTTAAATTTACATTATGTAGAAAAACCACAAATGCTTCATTTGGCACAAGCAAAATGCTATGCCTATATTTATGCAAAGCAGCAGGAACTAAAAGAAATAGAAACCCAAATTACTTATTGTAATATGGAAACGGAAGAGATTAAACGATTTCGCGAAATGCATAGCTTTTATGAATTGGAACAATGGTTTGGTGAATTGGTTATTGCTTATGAAAAATGGGTAAGGTTTCACTTACAATGGATAGATAAGCGCAATCAATCAATTAAGTTAGTGGAATTTCCTTTTGAATATCGAGAAGGACAAAAAGAACTTGTTACATCGGTTTATAGGACCATGTTACGAAAGAAAAAATTATTTATTCAAGCACCTACAGGAATCGGAAAGACAATGGCTACGGTCTTTCCAGCGGTGAAAGCAATGGGAGAGGGATTAGGAGATAAAATTTTTTATCTTACAGCTAAAACTATTACAAGAACCGTTGCAGAACAAGCTTTTATAACATTAAAAGAACAGAATCTTTCTATGAAAATTCTTACATTGACAGCGAAAGAAAAAATCTGCTTTCAAGAAGAGTGTGTATGTAATCCTATTGATTGTATTTATGCAAGGGGGCATTTTGATCGTGTAAATGATGCTGTATATGAGCTTCTTACAACCAGTAGCGACTTTGGAAGGGAACATATAGAAACCCATGCTAGGAAGTGGAAGGTATGTCCATTTGAGATGATGTTAGACTTATCTTTATGGGCAGATGTAATTATTTGTGATTATAATTATTTATTTGATCCGAATGCTAAATTAAAAAGATTCTTTTCAGAGGGAGTGAAGGGGAATTATTTATTCCTAATTGATGAAGCCCACAATTTAGTGGAACGTGGGAGAGATATGTATAGTGCTCAGATTTACAAAGAGGAGTTTTTGGAACTAAAGAAACAAGTACGATATTATGATGTGAAACTAGGAAAGCGATTGGAAAGTTGCAATAAGGTTATGCTAGAGTTTAAAAAAGAGTGCGAATCCTATGAAATTTTGCCGAATATTGGAGGATTAGTACTTAAGTTGATGAATTTAATGGCAGAAATGGAACGAGTAATGGAAGAATGCGATGAACCTGACATTGTAGATGGAATATTAGATTTGTATTTTAAAGTACGGGATTTTTTAAATATTCATGATCGACTAGATGAAAATTATGTAATATATTCGGAATTTGAATCGGAAGGGCGTTTTAAAATAAAACTGTATTGTGTAAATCCGTCTGTCAATATCCAAGAATGTTTAGATATGGGGGAGAGTACGATTTATTTTTCGGCCACCTTATTGCCGATTCAATATTACAAAACATTGTTAAGTGCTGAGACAGATGACTATGCAATTTATGTGGATTCGCCTTTTGATGAATCGAAACGGATGATTCTGCGAGGGGCAGAAGTAAGTACAAAGTATACACGAAGAAGTGAATCTATGTACCAACTATATGCGGATTATATTGAAAAAATTGCTGAAGGAAGGTGCGGAAATTATATGGTATTTTTCCCTTCTTATCTATTTATGCAGTCCGTGTTAGAGCATTTTGTGGAGTCTGCATATGTCCGAAATCCAAAGAATCATTTTGTTGTGCAGAGTAATCATATGAACGAAGATGAAAGAGAAGAATTTCTTTCTGAATTTGAAAAAGATAGTAAATATAGTTTAATTGGATTCTGCGTAATGGGTGGTATTTTCTCGGAGGGAATTGATTTAACAGAAGATAGGCTGATAGGGAGTATTATTGTTGGAACAGGATTGCCAGGAGTTTCTCGAGAACGAGATATTTTGTTTCAACATTTTCAAAGCACACTGGGAAAAGGATTTGATTATGCATACTTGTATCCAGGAATGAATAAAGTGCTCCAATCGGCTGGAAGAGTGATAAGAACGGCAGAGGATAAGGGGGTAATTGCATTGTTGGATGAGCGATTCTATCAACGTCAATACACAGAATCATTTCCACGAGAGTGGAATAAAATCATACATACAACAGTGGAAGATGTGAGTGAGAAAATAAAAAACTTCTGGGAGAATATCTCCTAGAAGTATTTTAAAAAGTGCTCAACTGCTTTTGAAACTGGAATATGCTCGTTGTGTACAATTACAATTTGACGAGTCGGTAAAGTTTCGTCGACTTCAACTTGGAATAAGCAATCATTCTGCTCTGAAATACAAAAATCAGGAACAAAGGCAACACCTAGACCAATCTTAGCCATATCAAGAAGAAGGTCATTGCTACCTAATTCAATTTCAGGAACGAGGTCTAATTGATGGGTTTGGAATAAGCTATGTAAGAATTCACTAGTTGTGCTTTTGCGATCCAACATTAAGATAGGATGTTTTTGTAGCTCCTTCAAAGAAACTGTGTGATTTTTCAACATGTCATAAGTTTGGTTTGCAACAAAAACATCTTTGAAATCTTTAATTTGCTTAATGTTGTAAATATTGTTTAAGTGAGAGTTTGGAAAGTTGGTAACAATTAAATCAACTTGACCAGTTGCTAATAGCTCTACACATTTAATAGAAGTTTGATTGGTAATCTTAATATGTGCATTTGGATAGTCTTTGTGAAATTTTTCTAAGTATGGCATTAGAAAATAGCGACAAATGGTATCGCTTGCGCCAATGCGAATCTGTCCTCCAGATTTTGCAGATTCAAGAAGTTGAGACTCTCCTCTTTGGATTAGATTCATGGCTGGCTCAATGTGTCGTAATAAAATCTCACCTTCTGGGGTTAGCTGTACTTTTTTTGTACTTCTTATAAATAAAATTTGATCTAGTTTCTTTTCGAGTGCTTTGATTGATTGGCTAACGGCAGATTGTGATATAAATAATTGCTTTGAAGCATCTGAAAAACTAAGGGTTGTTGCAACGTTATAAAATACTTTATATAGTTCGTAATTAATATCCACTATAAGTCCTCCTTATAAATTCTAATAAGGAGTATAACATAAAATATAAAAAGGAGCAATAAATGATGGGGAAAAAGGTATTTACATGGATAGGCTGTATTACAATATCATTTTTAGTTATTTATGCAATTTTAATCACATGTGTTGAAATTGTAGCCTATGGTAGCATGAGTTATTATGAAAAAGAATACGAGAAATATAGTGTTGAAGAGGCCCTTGATATGGAAATGAGGGACATTATGTATGTAACAGAAGAAATGTTAGATTTTCTTAGAGGGGAACGAGATAACTTAGTGGTTGAAACTAAAGTTGCAGGAGAGGAACGGGAGTTTTTCAATGAGCGGGAGATTTCACATATGGTTGATGTGCAGGTGCTTTTTCTCGCAGGAATAAGTGGGCGCAGAATAAGCATTGTGCTAACGCTAGTAATATTAATGGTTCTTCGTATTATAAAATCAGATTGGATGAAGGTTATTTCTAAAGCATTTAAATATGCAACTTTAGTATTTGGAGGTGTAGTAGCTATTCTAGGTGCTCTATTTGCATATGATTTTTATAAATACTTCGAGATTTTTCACAAAATATTTTTTGAAGGCGATACGTGGCTCTTTGACCCGAATGAAAGTTTAATGATAAATATGCTACCAGAAGGATTGTTTTACGATATGTCTATTCGAATTGTAATTATCTTTTTGATTTCAATGGCAGTATGTCTATTTATCACTAGATTCTTAAATCTTTATTCTATTGAGTTGGAAAAAAGAAAAAATTAATCATACTTATAAATAACTTTAAATATATTAATTATACTTATAACAAAGAGCGTGATACAATAACAAAAGGTAAGTGGTAATAGATGATGGAGGGTAATTATGAGTAATGTAAAACGAGTATACGTAGAAAAAAAACAGGAATTTGCTGTAAGAGCGAAAGAACTATTGCATGAAATTGATTCATATCTTGGAATTAAATCTGTAACCAATGTACGGGAACTTATTCGTTATGATATGGAAAACCTTTCAGAGGAAACATTTCAAAAAGCATGTAATGGCATTTTTGCAGAACCACCAGTAGATCATATATATATAGAAACGTTTGAATTTAATGATGGGGATAGTGTTTTTTCAGTTGAATTTTTGCCTGGTCAATTCGATCAACGTGCAGATTCTGCTGTACAATGTACACAGTTTATTAACGCTGATGAACATCCAATTATTAAATCAGCTGTTACATATGTTATAGAGGGCAATATAACGGATGAAGAGCTAGAAGTAATTAAGAGTCATTGTATAAACCCTGTTGATTCAAGAGAAGCAAATATTGATAAGCCAGAAACATTAGAATTTAAATATGAAGAGCCAGAAGATGTCCTTGTATTGGATGGTTTGATAGATATGGATGAAGTAATTCTGCGCGAACTATACCAATCCTTAGGCTTGGCAATGACTTTCAAGGATTTTCTTCATATCCAAGGATATTTCAAATGTGAAGAAGGTAGAAATCCTAGTATGACTGAGATTCGTGTATTAGATACATATTGGTCTGATCATTGTCGACATACTACATTTTCAACAGAGTTAACGGATGTAACCTTTGGTGAGGGAGATTATAGAAAGCCGATTGAAGATACTTACAAGAAATATTTGAATGATCATAGTGAAATATTTAAAGGTCGTGAAGATAAATTTGTTTGTTTAATGGATCTTGCTTTAATGGCTATGAGAAAGCTAAAGAAAGAAGGTAAGCTTGAAGATCAAGAAGAGAGTGATGAAATTAACGCTTGTAGCATCATTGTACCTGTCCTTGTCGATGGCATTGAAGAGGAATGGTTGGTAAATTTCAAGAATGAGACACACAATCATCCAACAGAAATTGAGCCTTTTGGTGGAGCGGCTACCTGTTTAGGCGGTGCTATCCGAGATCCCTTATCAGGTCGTACCTATGTGTATCAAGCCATGCGTGTAACAGGAGCAGCGGATCCAACTGTATCTGTAAAGGAAACAATGAGAGGAAAGCTTCCACAGAAAAAATTAGTACGTGGAGCAGCTCATGGCTATAGTTCATATGGAAATCAAATCGGATTAGCGACAGGATTAGTAAAAGAAATTTATCATCCGAACTACGTTGCAAAACGTATGGAAATTGGTGCAGTTTTAGGAGCAGCACCTCGAAGAGCGGTAGTAAGAGAGACTTCAGATCCAGGAGATATCATTGTATTATTAGGTGGTAGAACAGGTAGAGATGGATGTGGTGGAGCCACAGGTTCATCAAAGGTACATACTGAAGAATCTATTGAAACTTGTGGTGCCGAGGTTCAAAAAGGAAATCCGCCGACAGAACGAAAAATTCAAAGATTATTCCGTCGTGAAGAAGTTAGTTTGCTAATTAAGAAATGTAATGATTTCGGCGCAGGTGGTGTTTCGGTTGCCATTGGAGAATTGGCTGATGGACTGCAAATTGATTTGGATAAGGTTCCTAAGAAATATGCAGGGCTAGATGGCACAGAAATTGCGATTTCCGAATCACAAGAAAGAATGGCAGTTGTATTAGATAAAAGAGATGTAGCACAATTTCTCGAGTATGCAAAAGAAGAAAATTTAGAGGCTGTAGAAGTTGCGGTTGTGACAGAATCTCCAAGATTAGTGATTTCGTGGAAGGGCAAAGAAATTGTTAATGTATCGCGAGCTTTCCTAGATACCAATGGTGCCCATCAAGAAACCTCAGTCACAGTTGAAATCCCATCAAAAGAAGATAGTATTCTAGTTACTAAAGAAGTGGTAGATGTAAGAGCGGCTTGGTTAAATACATTGAAAGATTTGAATGTTTGTTCTCAAAAAGGATTGGTAGAAATGTTTGATGGATCCATTGGGGCAGGATCTGTACTTATGCCTCATGGTGGAAAATTTCAAAGAACAGAAACCCAAGCAATGGTAGCTAAGCTACCTGTACTAACAGGGACTTGTGACACGGTAACTATGATGAGCTTTGGTTTTGATCCATATGTGTCTAGCTGGAGTCCATATCATGGAGCGGTATATGCAGTGGTAGAGTCAGTGGCGAAAATAGTTGCTACTGGTGGTGATTACAAAAAAATTCGATTTACATTTCAAGAGTACTTTAGAAGAATGAATGAAGATCCAAGTAGATGGAGTCAACCTTTTGCTGCATTATTAGGTGCGTATGAGGCGCAGCTTGGATTTGGCCTACCATCTATTGGTGGAAAAGACAGTATGTCAGGATCATTTAATGATATTGATGTACCTCCAACGTTAGTATCTTTCGCAGTAGATATTGGGAATCAAAAAGACATTGTAACACCAGAATTAAAGTCGGCTGGAAATAAATTAGTATGGATTCGTATGGAGAAAGACGAGTTTGACTTACCAATATATGAGCAAATTATGAAGCAATACGAAGCGGTCTATACTGATATACAAGCAGGTACTATAGTTTCTGGTTATGCACTTACTAGACATGGGATATGTGCAGCAGTTAGTAAAATGGCATTTGGAAATGGATTAGGAGTAAAATTAGAACATAATTTAAATAAAAATGATCTATTTGCGCCAGCATTTGGAGACTTAGTTGTAGAAGTGCCAGCAGATAAAATATGTAACTTAACAGCAACATATACAATTATTGGTGAAGTATTAGAAACAGAAATATTCGAATATGGTGATATGAAAATATCGCTAGAAGAAGCAACAACGGCGTGGTTTTCAACCCTTGAGCATGTATTCCAGACAGCATCAGGCGATATGATGGAATTAGAAGTACCGTCAAAATTATATGAATCAAAGACGATTCATATTTGTAAGAATAAAGTTGCTAAACCGACCGTATTTATACCTGTGTTCCCGGGAACTAATTGTGAATATGACAGTAGAAAAGCTTTTGAAGTGGCGGGGGCGAATGTAATAACAAAAGTATTTAAAAATTTAGATGCTACAGGAATTAAGGACTCTATTGCTGAGTTTGAGCAGGCAATTGAAAAATCACAAATTATTATGTTTCCAGGCGGTTTCAGTGCAGGAGATGAGCCAGATGGCTCCGCTAAATTCTTTGCAACTGCATTTCAAAATGTAAGATTAAAAGAAGCAGTTGAGAAGCTCTTGAATGAGCGTGACGGATTGGCACTTGGAATATGTAATGGATTCCAAGCGTTGATTAAGTTAGGTCTAGTTCCGGAAGGGGCAATTATCGGACAGACAGAGGAAGCGCCAACTTTGACATATAATACAATTGGACGCCATATTTCAAAAATGGTTTATACAAAAGTGGTTTCTAATAAATCACCTTGGCTGCAAGGTGCAGAATTAGGAGGCGTGTATGCTAATCCAGCATCTCACGGAGAAGGTAGATTTGTGGCAAGTGAGTCATGGTTAAGTAAGCTCGCACAGAATGGACAGATTGCAACTCAATACTGTGATCCATTTGGACATGTAAGTGGAAATGAAGAGTGGAATGTCAATGGTTCTTATCATGCTATTGAGGGGATTACAAGTCCAGATGGAAGAGTTTTTGGAAAAATGGCTCATTCCGAACGAAGAGGAGATCATGTAGCAATTAATATTTATGGAGAACAAGATCTCAAGATCTTTGAATCCGGCGTAAATTATTTTAAGTAATAGAAATAAATCCATAGTAAAAGAGTTATCAGAAGTCCAGTATAAAAAGGAATTTTTGATAACTCTTTTCTTCTTATAACTTATTGCAAGGGATAGAAAAAATGTGATAAACTATATGAATTAAGAGGAGATAAAATATGGGTAAAATTGTAGTATTAGCAGAAAAACCTTCTGTTGGCAGAGATATAGCACGTGTATTAAGATGTAACAAAAAAGTTGGAAACGGAGCCCTAGAAGGTGAGAAATACATTGTGACTTGGGCATTGGGACATTTGGTAGAATTAGCACCACCAGAACGATATGATGCAAAATACAAAGAATGGAAGATGGATGTTCTTCCTATGATTCCAGAACAGTGGAAATTAGAAGTAATTGGTAAAACAGGAAAGCAATTTCAAGCAATAAAATCACAGCTTATGCGAAAGGATGTAGATTTAATTGTGATTGCTACCGATGCTGGTCGTGAGGGGGAGCTAGTAGCTAGATGGATTCTAAAAAAAGCCGGATGTAAGAAACCAATACAGCGTTTATGGATTTCCTCAGTAACAGATAAGGCTATTAAAGAGGGCTTTCATAAATTAGCACCTGGGAAAAGCTATGAAGATTTGTTTTATGCAGCCGAGAATAGGGCAAAGGCAGATTGGATAGTTGGAATGAATGCTACACGAGCTTTAACTTGTAAATATAATGCCCAGCTTTCATGTGGACGAGTGCAAACGCCAACATTAGGAATGATAGCAAAACGGGGAGAGGAAATTCGTAATTTTAGATCGGAAAAATTCTATGGATGTCAGTGCAACATAGGGGGAACGAATTTTCAGTGGTTTGATCAAAAGAGTGGGAATAGTAACTCCTTCCAAAAAGATAGAATAGAACATGTGATTACTACATGTAAGAGTGGAAATGCAGTCATTACTGAAGTGAAAAAAACAGAAAAGCGTATGATGGCACCAAATTTATATGATTTGACCGAATTACAGCGTGATGCAAATACAAGATTTGATTATTCAGCTAAAGAAACCTTAAATATAATGCAACGATTGTATGAAAATCATAAGGTGCTAACTTATCCAAGAACAGATTCGAAATATTTGACACAGGATATTGTTGGAACTATTCGTGAGCGTTTAGATGCGTGTGGGGTTGGTCCTTATCGAACATTTGCTCAAGTTGCAAAGAAAAAAACATTAACAGGGAAATTAAGTTTTGTTAATGATAGTAAAGTAACTGATCATCATGCGATTATTCCAACGGAGGAATGTGTGCATATAAGCAATATGACTATCGGTGAACGTCGCATATATGATTTAGTTGTGCGTAGATTCTTGGCGGTCTTATATCCAGCTCATGAATATGAGAAGACAAATATTGTGGCAGTGATCGAAGGAGAATCATTTAAAACTTCTGGAAGAATTATTAAAAATCAAGGCTGGAAAGAAGTATATGCAATTCATGAAAATGATAATGATGAAGATAGTAAATTAGGAGATATTACTTCGAAAGTTATTTGGGAAAAAGGAAAGACATTTGAAGTAAGTGGCATGAAGATTACAGAAGGAAAAACAAACCCACCGAATTATTTTAATGAAGGAACATTATTAGCGGCAATGGAAAATCCCGTCAAGTACTTAGAAAGTAATCAAAAAGAGGATGCAAAAGTTCTGGGAGAAACAGGTGGATTAGGAACAGTTGCTACACGTGCTGATATTATAGATAAATTGTTTCATTCGTTTTTGATTGAAAAAAAAGGAAAAGATATTAAGATTACTGCCAAAGGAAAACAATTATTAGATCTTGTTCCAGAAGAGTTGAGAAAACCAGAATTAACAGCAGAATGGGAACGAAAATTAGGGGAAATAGCAAAAGGAAAACTAAATGCAGCGTCTTTTTACGGTGACATACTATCTTATACAGAGGCCATGATTTCGGATATTAAAATAGGTACAGGTAGCTATAAGCATGAAAATGTCACTAGAGATAAATGCCCAGATTGTGGAAAATTCCTGCTGTTAGTAAAAGGAAAGAAAGGTACCATGAAAATATGCCAAGATAGAGAATGTGGTTATCGGGAAGCAGTTTCTAGAACGTCTAATGCGCGATGCCCAAAATGCCATAAGAAGCTGGAATTACGTGGCAAGGGAGATGGACAACAATTTGTGTGTGGAACTTGTGGCCATAAAGAAAAACTATCTTCTTTTACAGAGAGAAGAAAAAAAGAGGGAGCAGGTGTTTCAAAACGTGATGTGCAAAATTATATGAAGAAGCAGAGCAAGGACGAGGATAGTGTTGGAACTGCTATAGGTGATTTGTTTAAGAACATTAAGTTGTAATTCCAATAAATTTATGATAAAAATAAAATACTTAAAATAATTTATAAAAAACGTTGACAAATATCTAAATAAAAGATATAATAAATTTTGTCAGTTGCGCAAACAATTGACAAAATAACGGGGTGTGGCTCAGCTTGGCTAGAGCGCCTGGTTTGGGACCAGGAGGTCGCAGGTTCGAATCCTGTCACCCCGATATCGAAGGCGTCTTTTATAAGACGTCTTTTTTGTGCATGAAAATTAAAAAGTGGGTATCAGGAGGTGAGATATGAAGAGTGAGAGAAATAATGATACAATTGTGATTCGAGAAGCTGTTGAAGAGGATTTTGCACGTATCACAGAGATCTATAGTTACTATGTTAGAGAAACGACGATTACTTTTGAATATATTCCCCCTACTATCGAGGAAATGATAGAGAGATTTCAAGGAATTAGAATGCGCTTTCCCTATCTGGTGGTTGAAGAAAATAAGAAAGTCGTAGGATATGCATATGCAAGTGTATTTAAGGCAAGAGCAGCATATGACTGGTGTGCTGAAACTACAATTTATTTAGATGTAGAAATGAAAGCAAAAGGGATAGGGTCCTTACTTTATGGAGAATTGATTCAGCGTTTAAAAGCGCAAAATATTACGAATCTGAATGCCTGTATTACTCTTGGAAATCCACAAAGTATTGCATTCCATGAAAAAATTGGATATGAGAAAGTGGCACATTTTCATAATTGTGGATATAAATTCGAGCAATGGCATGATATAATTTGGATGGAAGCAATTATAGGCGAACACAAAGTGAAAATGGAGCCATTTATTCCATATTTTCAATTAAAAGAAAAAAATAATTAGAAAGCACGAGGTGAAATGTATGTATTACAAGCAATATGGAAACACAGACATGAAGGTGTCAGCAATTGGATTAGGACTTATGCGATACGATGGTGAGGATGTAAAGAATGATCGTCTTGAAAAATGTGCGGAAATGCCATTGTATGCATTAGAAAAAGGAATTAATTATTGGGACACATCACCTTTTTATTGTGAAGACAAGAGTGAGATAATCACAGGAATAGCAGTGTCACAAATAAAAAGAGAAGATATTTTTCTAGCATCAAAATGTAACCTGGGTGTATTAGGTGGGGGAACTCCGACCCGTGATGAATTTAGAAAACGCTTAGATACATCCTTAACCCGCTTGAAGACAGATTACTTAGATTTTTATCATTTGTGGTGTATGAGAAGTATTGCTGATTTACGTGAGAATGTGGAAAAATTGTATGGATTTTATAAAGAAGCACAGGAAGAAGGTTTAATTCGTAACATAGTATTCTCTTCACATATGCAAGGTGACGAGCTAGAGGAGGGAATTGAATTAGAAGCTTTCAAAGGTATGTTAATTGGATATAATGCATTGAACTATAGGTTTCGACAATGTGGAATTAAAAAAGCTTACAAAAAGGGGATGGGAGTTGTTGTAATGAATCCACTTAGTGGAGGGATGATTCCACAAAGCCCTGAAAAGTTCAAATATTTAACAGAAGGATCAGATCTTACGGTGGCGCAAGCAGCATTGAGATTTGTGGCTTCACATAAAGAAATTACGGTTACCCTGTCTGGATGTACTACGAATGCACATGTAGACGATGCTGTAAAAGCGGTGGAAAACTTGGTGGAAATGCCGGCAGAAGAGATCGTTAAGAAGTATGAAAAAGATGGTGAAGTATACAATGATCTATGTACAAGCTGTGGTTACTGCAAGGGATGTCCAGTAGAGATTGAGATTCCAAAATTCTTGGATGCATATAATCACTATATTATAGGTGGAAATCAAGAAGAGTCAAAATCACGAATTGATGGAATGTGGAAATTAGATTATAAGCAGGCAGAAACCTGTGTTGCTTGTGGGAAATGCGAAAGTCAGTGCACGCAACATCTGCCAATTATTGAAAGATTAAATGAAATAGCAAATTGGTAATATACCAAAAAACAGAGGATGTGCATTGCACATCCTCTGTTTTTTGCTCCGTTTATTTTTTGTGAAATGACTCAATAACCACTTCAAGTTTTTCGCATAATGAATTAGCAGTCTCGAAATCATTGATTTTAAGAGATTCTTCGATTTCCATTTCTAGCAATTTCTTCTTTTCTTCAAGCTCTAAATAGTTTTTGTCGAAGTGTTTTGCATAAATCATTTGTTTGAATTTCTTTAATTTCATTTTTCGAATGGTTTTGTCGGCAATAATTAAAACATAATCTACACAGTTGGCAATAGAATAGAAGTCGTGTGAGATCATGATAACGCCACCATTGTAGTTTTGGATTGCTTTTTCAAGTCCTAACTGTGAATAAGTATCTAAGTGACTTGTCGGTTCGTCAAATAGTAACATGTTAGCATTGGTTGTGCTAGTCTTGGCTAATTGGAGAATGTTTTTCTCGCCACCAGATAGTGTGCCGATTTTTTGTTCTAGCACTTCGCCCTCAAAGCAGTATTTAGCCACATATTCACGTATTTGGTCATAAGTTTCGAAACCTAACTCAAAGAACTCATCAAATATTGTATGCTCTGGATTTAACATTTCACCTTGATCTTGTGCTAAGTAAGCCAATTTTACATCTTCGTGAATCATAATTTCAGGTGTGGTATTTTGGTAAATAGCGCGTAGAAGAGTTGTTTTACCTGTACCATTGGGTCCGATAATAGCAACTTTATCTTTGGTCCCAATTTCCAAATTTACATGTTCTAACAATAACTCATCAAAAGAAACACCATAATCAGTGATCGTGATTGCAGGACCTTCTTCTAATGGGTTTTGTGTCTCTAGTTGAATATTAGGCTGTTTTACATATAAGAAAGGCTCTTTGATGCGACGGGCCAATAAACGCTCTTGAATTTTAACGCGAGCACCAAGAGCACGTCCTCTTGCAGCATCTGCATCGTAGGAAGCACGCTTTCTTAGATTATCAATAATAATTTCATTTCTAGCAATTTCTTCTGTATCAGCAAGAGCTAACTCTTGTAATTCCACTTTTTTTAGTAGCAGGGAGAAATTGTAATCGATGTATGTGCCATCAAATTCCTGGATTACTAAATCTTCTAAATGCAGAATTTTATTGAAGCAATGATTCAATAAAAATCTGCTGTGAGTAATAACGAGAAGAGTACCTTTATGAGCATTAATTAAACTCTTCAGAGCGTTAAGATGCTCAAAATCAAGAAATACATCGGGCTCATCCATTATTAATAAGTCAGGCATAATTAACATTTCTCGTATAACCTGCACTAATTTAAATTCTCCACCACTCAGCTCTGAAACAAGCAAATTTCGTTGCTGATAAATTTCAGCGAGTTGTAATTTTTTGCTAATGTTACTTTCGTAATTGTGGCCATCAATGGCATCAAATGCATCTAATTTTAATTGATACCGTTCTAGTGTGCTCTCCATATCCTCTGTTGTACTCAATTCTTCACAGAGTATGTCGAGTTCTTTTTGTAATGTAATAAATTCTTCGGCAATGTAATCGAAAACAGTAATTTGGTGGGCATTATTTAGTTGTGAAAATTGACTGACATAGCCGATGCGAGTGTTTGGTAGAATGTCTAATTTTCCTGTATACATATATTCTTCTGGATCCATAATAATATCGACTAATGAACTCTTTCCACTGCCGCTTAATCCAATAAATGCGCAGTGTTGGCCAACTTCTAATTCGAAGGAGATATTGTTATAAAGTTCTTTTTGTGGATATCCATAAGATAGGTTCGTCGCTTTTATCATAATGTTACCTTTCATTCTGGGAATATGCAAAATGCATATGTTGTCTTAACTTTAATATAATAGCAATCAAATAAGATTGTGTCAATTTAATTCAAAAATGGTAGATTCTTATTGCCATATCATTTAATTCAAAAATGGTAGATTCTTATCTTGGACGATATTTGAGATAGAATATGTAATTAATACAGTGTCAATGGAATGCTCCTCGATGTAATCACTCATGGAATCCTTAGTGAATCGTAAGTCAACAACATGTATCTGGGCATAGGAATCAATGAAAAATGGAATCATTGAATTAGCAAAAGAATCTTTGATTAACAGTAATGATTCAGAACCTGTTCCATCAATTGTGACGTAAGGGTGGTTTCCACCTAGAAAATAATTGTATTGATCCTTTGTTTCTAAATAAGCTTCCTGGTAGAGGAAATCCAGTTCAAAGGAGGAACCATTGTAGATCTTAATTGGTACGTTAGGTGTATATATATTAATTACGTCGGGCTTAATGTTTCGGAACCCAGATTTAGAGTAATTACTACCATAAAAATCAGATGAAACGATAGTAGGTTGGAGGCTAGAAGTAGTAGAGATATCTTTGCCTAATGAATGCAAGATAGCTTCGCTACTATAAAATGCACCAAGGGAAGTCCAATGGTGATCAGTGTTGTAATAAACATACTCCTCTCTATGATTCCACAATGCTTCATATAATGAAATTGTGCTAATATTAGAATTGATTAATTGATGTTGGATATCTAATAAAAGTTCCTTTTCAGAAGTGTAAGGTGCGTATTTTGGTAATTTGTATGAATAAATATCATTTTGAGAAGGTATGATACATAAGTAAGTTGGAATAGAAATCTGAGTGGAAAAATCCTGGATTGCTTGTAAATTTGTATGCAGGGTCTGTAACTCGTTCACCTTAAACTGATCAATTAAAGTCTCCTGATTCGTGTAGTACACACCATTGTTTTCTTGTTTTCCAATCAACAATTCTGTATTTGATTTTATAGAAACAAACACTTCCCGAAATGGAAATTGATCAGATGTATAGATGTCTAATTCTTGAGAAAAGGTGCCGTCAAGAAGGGTATTCATAGAGAAAACAGGGAAATCCTTCAAGTATCTGTTTTCATTTTCTGAAAAATCTATATCAGGAAGAAAAAAACTTAGAAGAAAAAAACTTCCGATAAATCCTAGAAAAACAAATATTGATAAGGGAGATGATTTTTGCATAAAAATTCCTTTCTGTAGTTTAAAAACGAAAATATAAGAATGGATTATAAGAGTCATTTACAAGATAAGCGGTACTTAAAACTAAGGTGAATAAAATAAAACATGGCATTGCAATGACGTAAAATTTTGATTCTGGATTAATTTTCTGGGTAAAAGGAGTGGAGCAAAAGATACAAAGTGCTAGTATCACACCATAATTATTCAAATAATATAGAACATCATCTGATATGAGGGGGGCATTAGTAAGACCAAAACTTATTTGGATATACGATAATGTAGTTTGTAAACTGTCTTCAATTGCAAATATCATCCATCCAAATAAGATGACAATCCATGCATAGAAGCGTGAAATTATAAGAGGGATTTGTTGCAACTTTTTTAATAGGAACTGTTTTTCAAAAATAAGTACAGTAGCATAATAAAGTCCCCATAGGACAAAGTTCCATGATGCGCCATGCCAGAGGCCAGTAGCGAGCCAAACAAGAATTATGTTGCGACACCATTTCCATGTTTTAACACGGTTACCACCTAGCGGGATGTATAAGTAATCTCGAAACCAAGAACTTAGAGAAATATGCCAACGACGCCAAAAATCTGTTCCGGATGTAGCTATGTAGGGATAGTTAAAGTTTTCATGAAAATGAAAGCCGAACATATGACCAAGTCCTATAGCCATATCTGAATATCCAGAAAAATCAAAATATAATTGAAATGCAAAAGCAATTATTCCTAGCCATGCAGCAGACACCGATAAATCATGGAGAGGTGTGGCGCGGTAGATTTCCCACAGAAGACCAATGTTATTTGCTAAAAGTACTTTCTTAAAGAGACCTTTTGAAAAACGAATGATTCCAAGGGAAAAACTTGTCATGGTTATTTGACGTTTGATTAATTGATTTGCTACATCTTTATATTTAACAATAGGTCCAGCGATTAATTGGGGAAACAAGGTAACATACATCCCGAAGTTAATTAAATTCCGTTGTGCTTTGTTATTTCCACGGTATACATCGATCGTGTAGCTCATAGTTTGGAAGGTATAGAAAGAAATTCCGATGGGAAGTGGCAAATCAAGTGGCTTTATGCTATCAAAAAAAGGTGTCCAGCCCTGAAGTGTAATTAAAAAGAAGTCAAAATATTTAAAGAAAAATAAAAGACTCAAATTTAATACAATAGATTGAATCAAAAAGAACTTTGATTTTCGAGAATTAGCCTTATGCTTTTCTATCCATAATCCATGTGTGAAATCTATAAAAATAGAAGCGATCATAATGAAAATATAAATAGGTTCTCCAAATCCATAGAATATAAGATTGGCTAAGAATAAAGAGAGATTTTTCCATTTAATTGGCATGATAAAATAGATTCCAAGTACAATTGGAAGAAAATAAAACATAAAGGTTAAACTACTAAAAACCATTGTGAACTCCTGTGATTGAATCTAAGGGCTGTGCACCTTCTGTGTGTGTTTATTTTAAGTGAAAATAGTCTATTCTTGTTCAAATTTTGCTTCGAACAATTCGATTACGGTGTCCGCATTGTTTCCAATTGCAAATGCTACATAGCCATCCTTTTCACTAAGCTGATAAGCCTCGACAAATGCTAGTTGGTCAGGTAAATATTGCTGCCATTGTTCAACTAAGTCTGCTTGACGTGCTTTTATTTTCTCAGTCACTTCTTCCATTTTACCTTCTTTTACTTTGGCAATGAAGTATTCTTCGCTTTGAACATTCATCATTGGAACGCGAGCAACGTAGCTATCAACTAGAGTGTCATCAATTCCGTAGAGCTCCTGCAACAATGCATCGTCTAATTCCATCATTGGGATTTGTTGATCTTCAGGAAGTGTTTCTTCTAATTCAGTAATAATTTCAATTGGTTCAAATTCTACAACAGATGTGGTTTGTGTACTACATGCTGTTAGTGCAAATGTTGTTGCAACTATTAATAGAACAGATGTTATTTTTCGCATTTTGAATCTCCTTTTTAAGTAAACATATTTCATATTTATAAGCTGATTAAATTGAATTATATTCTAACATGGATTGAAAAAGATGTGAAGCTATATATATAAATACCTATGTGAGTAATAAAAAGCAAGAAAAGTAGGGACGTAGTATTTATATCTATTGAATTAATGGATAGTAAATGTTATACTAGAATGTAATGAAAATATAATGGATTAAAATTGTATAGTATTTATATTTGGAGGAACCTATGATTAAAAGATTAAAAAAATATAGCGCAGTAATTGTGGCTTTGAGTATAGTATTTTCAAGCTTACAACCTGTAATGATAACAAATGCAAGCCAAGAAATTGAAATTGAAGTTAGCACAGAAAATACCGATGGTGCAGATGAATTACTAGAACAAGATGAGGAACTTCAGGCTCCAGAGAAGCTAGAAGAGTCGGAAGAAAATATGGAACAAGAAGAGGATGATGAGTTAACAGGTAGTGAGGATACTTCAGATCAAGATGAAAATCTGAATACAGAAGCGATACAGAACATTTCAAATCAAGACATCAACTTAGAGGAGGAACTTGCTAAGGTTGACTTACCAGAAGAACCAGAAGATTATGTGGCAATAGATGAAGATGGAAATGTTACGATTATACCATTTGAGGAAATAGAAACAGCGAATGATGATGAATTGCAAGAATTAAATCAAATAGAATATCAAATCACACAAGAGACTTACCAGGGTACGGAAATTATAGACACGGTTGATACATTAGAAGAAGCTGAAAAAATCGCTGAAGAAATTGACAATACAGCATCTAGAATGACAAGGGCAATGAAAAATCCAACAGATGTTGCAGGTATTGTCAAAAATGATCCGGTATCTGGAATTGTAGTATTTAAACAACAATCAAGTAATCTAACGGTGCCTTATTTTAATGCAATCACAGGAAAAACTGGTTATACAAGTGGATATATGGCCCCAGATGCAGCTTATGTCGGAAAAACATCAGATGGGAAGTATGTTATTTTTAAAGCAGCCGGTATTTATGGAATGGTCCTAGCAGAAAATGTATACGTAATGGAGTATGCAGATTTTGAAAAGAAAGGATATATTACACAAACTTATACTGTGTCAAATGGGTATATATATCATAAACTTACTACAGACTTAGAAGTTGCAGTAAGTAGTATTTGTGTCGGATATGCCCCAAGTTACATGAAAAGTGGCACTACTTACTATAGTTACGATGGGCATTATTTTTACACGGATTATGATGATATGATAAGTGATTATGGGACAGCAAGTATATCTGGGTATCGAATAAAAGAGGGAACTTATAGCAAAGCAGTAAATTCAAATAATCCTTATTATAATTATTATCAATTCTTATCGCATCGTTCAGTTTCTAAATTCTCTGCATCAGAACTAAATAGTTATATAAGTAGTAAGACAAGTTCATTAAGTAAACTATATAACACAGGTGATTTATTTATTAATCATCAAAACACATATGGAGTTAATGCTAGTTTGATGTTAGGCGTTGCTATCAATGAAAGTGCATGGGGAAATAGTGCGCTAGCGAAAGAAAAAAATAATTTATTTGGACATAATGCTGTGGATAGTAATCCATCAGAGGCGGCAAATATGTATCCCGATGTGAATACCAGTATCAAAGAGCATGCGGAATATTATATGTCTCTAAGTTATACAAATCCCAAAAAGGCAAATTACACAGGACCACATCTAGGAGATAAAGAAAGTGGAGCGAATGTTAAATATGCTTCTGACCCATACTGGGGAGAAAAAGCGGCTTCACATTGTTATGGAATAGAGAGAATGACAAATGGGACACAAGATTATGGTTCCTTACAAGTTGGGTTACTAGCTGATGAAATCGTAAGCTTGTATAAAGAGCCAAATACCACTCAACTATATACAACAAGTAGTGTTACTAATGTTGTAAGAGATGTTCCAGTTATTGTATTGGGCACAGTGAGTAGTGGAGGAAAAACTTATTACAAAATTCAATCAGACGGCGTATTAACATCGAACAGAACCGCGGTTAATACGACATCAGGTCTCTATGATTTTTCAAGAGATTATGTATACGTGGATGCATCCAAGGTGACCATGTTGGCCGATTTTGGGAATGCGTTACCAACAGTTTCTTATCAAACACATGTACAATCCATTGGATGGCAAGATGTGCAATCCAATGGTGCAGTAGCAGGAACTTCAGGTTTGGCGAAGCGATTAGAGGCAATTAAGATTAATGTTAATGTGCCAGATATTTCTGGAAGTGTCGAATACCGAACACATATCCAAACCATAGGTTGGCAAGATTGGAAAAAAGACGGAGCAATGAGTGGTACTTCGAATGAATCGAAGCGATTGGAAGCAATTCAAATCAAGCTAAGTGGAAACATGGCGAATGAATATGATATTTATTATCGCGTACATGCTGAGAAATTTGGTTGGATGGGATGGACTAAAAATGGACAAAGTGCTGGAACGGCAGGATATAGTTATCGATTAGAAGCAATAGAGATTCGATTGGTAGAAAAAGGGGACCCAGCGCCAACTAGTTCCAATACTAATACGACAGAAGCCTTTAAAGAAAAAATTGTGACTCCAGAGCCGGATCCAGAACCAGTGGATCCACCATCTGTTGGATATCAGACACATGTACAAAAAATTGGGTGGCAGTCAATGGTATATAATGGCGCATTGGCTGGAACATCAGGGCAAGCGCTTCGTATGGAATCGATGAAGATTCAATTAGGGAAACATAGCTATTCAGGAGGCATTCAATATCGTTCACATATTCAGACGTATGGATGGGAAGATACTTGGAACAGTAATGGTGCCCTTACAGGAACAACAGGTGAGGCAAAAAGATTAGAGGCAATACAGATTCAATTAACAGGAGATATGGCTAAGCATTATGATGTTTATTATTCTGTACATGCACAAACCTATGGTTGGTTAGGTTGGGCGAAAAATGGAGAATCCGCAGGAAGTGCAGGGTATGCAAAGCGATTAGAAGCAATTAAAATTGTGGTTGTACCAAAAGGATCTAGCGCACCAGGAAGCACTGCCAATGCATTTATTCAAAAATAAAAGCTTGATTTTATTAATAGCGCAGAGCAAAATGCTCTGCGCTATTAAGTCAGTAATAGACTTAAGGAATAAAAAATGATATAATAAACTGTTAAAAAATATAATGAATAAATATAGAAAAATGTAATGTAAATGTATAAATATAACAAATTAAGGAGCGGTAGATAATGGAAAGAACGAGTGTATTTTACAAACAATTTTTAAATATTTTAGCAGAGGAATTAGTTCCTGCGATGGGATGTACAGAGCCAATCGCTTTAGCTTATGCAGGTGCAAAAGCAAGAGAAATACTTGGTGAGATGCCAGATAAAGTTGTAATACATGCAAGTGGAAGTATTATAAAAAATGTAAAATCAGTGATTGTGCCTAACACAAATCAAATGAAAGGGATTCCAGCGGCAACCGTAGCAGGAATTGTGGCAGGAGACTCGAATAAGGAGTTAGAAGTAATTGCAGAAGTATCACCGGAACAAATCTTATCCATGAAAGATTTTATCGCAAAAGTGCCTGTGACAGTACATCATATTGAAGATGGATATACATTTGATATTATTGTTACATTATATGCAAAAGACTCTTATGTGAAGATTAGAATTGTAAACTATCATACAAATATTGTTTTGATCGAAAAAAATGGTGAAATTCTTGAGCAAAATATGCCAAGTGGCGAAAAAGAAGAAGGATTAACAGACCGTTCATTTATCACGGTAGAGAGAATTTGGGATTTTATTAATTCATTAGATATAGAAGATTTGAAGCCAACTATTCAGAGGCAAATTGAATGTAACACAGCAATTGCAAAAGAGGGCTTGAACAATAATTACGGTGCGAACATTGGGAAGGTGTTGCTGGCTACTCAAGGTGACGGAGTGGAAGCACGTGCAAAAGCAATGGCAGCTGCAGGTTCAGATGCTCGTATGAATGGGTGTGAATTACCTGTGGTTATTAACTCGGGCAGTGGAAATCAAGGAGTAACTGTATCTCTTCCTGTAATAGAATATGCGAAAGAATTAAAAGTAAGTGAAGATGCATTATATCGTGCTCTTGCCTTGTCGAATCTTGTAGCAATTCATCAAAAAACAGGAATAGGTCGTCTATCAGCATACTGTGGAGCAGTAAGTGCAGGAGCAGGGGCAGGAGCGGGAATTGCATATTTAAATGGCGGAGATTATGAAACTGTTATTCATACAATTGTAAATGCATTAGCAATTGTTTCAGGAATGATATGTGACGGGGCAAAGGCTTCATGCGCAGCGAAAATTGCTTCTTCAGTAGATGCTGGAATACTAGGATATCAAATGTATATGAATGGACAAGAATTCTATGGTGGAGATGGAATCATAGTAAAAGGTGTGGAAGAAACAATTAAAAACATTGGAATTTTGGGAAAAGATGGAATGAAATCTACAAATGAAGAAATTATCAAAATGATGATCAAAGAGTAGTGAAAGTGAGTAAGTAATATGAGATGGATGAGATTTCGTTTAACAACGACTGTAGAAGCAGAAGATATTATTAGCAGTATGATGATGGATTTAGGGGTAGAAGGCGTTCAAATTGAGGATAAGATTCCGATTTCACAAGCAGATTTAGATGCAATGTTTGTTGCAATTGGCCCAGAGATTCAGGAAGACGATGGAATAGCATATCTAAGCTTCTACTTGGAAGAAGGAACAGATAAAACGGAATTGTTACAAAATATTTATAGAGAATTGGAAGAGATGAGAAGTTATATCAATATAGGTGAAGGAACTATTGAGGAATCTTTAACAGAAGATCTTGAATGGATTAATAATTGGAAGAAATATTTTCATCAATTCACAATTGACGATGTTCTTGTCATTCCATCTTGGGAAGAAGTAAAAGAAGAGTACGATAATAAAATGGTGATTCGTATTGATCCAGGTACAGCATTTGGAACAGGCATGCATGAAACTACTCAACTCGCTATTCGTTCATTAAAGAAACATATTAATGGAGGGGAAAGAATTCTCGATGTGGGAAGTGGAAGTGGAATACTAGGTTTATTGGCCCTTAAATTTGGTGCTACATACTCGGTTGGCACAGATCTTGATACGTGTGCGATTGATGCAACATATGAAAACATGACCGTGAATGGTATTAAAGAGGAACAATACAAGGTATTGTGTGGAAATGTAATTGATAATGTAGATATACAAAATCAAGTTGGTGTAGATTGCTATGACATTGTAGTGGCCAATATTTTGACAGAAGTACTTGTGATGCTAGCACCGCGTGTGAAAGAAATGTTGAAGCCAAATGGAATCTTCATTACAAGTGGAATTATTAACTGCAATGGAAAAGAAGAGTTAATGGCCAAAACATTAGTAGAATTGGGATTCGAATTAGTAGAGACTACCTATCAAGGTGAATGGGTTTCGATTACTGCACGAGTTTAATCAAAGGAGTATAATATGCAACATTTTTTCGTTGAACCAGAACAAGTAAAAGGAAATCATATATATATTAAAGGGGCTGACGTGAATCATATTAAAAACGTCCTCCGTATGAAAATCGGAGAACTGCTAGAATTAAATGATGGACGTGGGAAAAAATATATTGGAGAAATTATGAGTTTTGGAGAAGAAACAATTTCTATTGTAATTCAAGAAGAGTTAGAAATGAATACGGAACTGCCCTCAAAAATATTTCTGTTTCAAGGTTTGCCAAAGTCAGATAAAATGGAGTTGATTATTCAAAAAGCTGTAGAATTAGGGGTTTTTGAGATCATTCCTGTTATTACGAAACGTACAGTAGTAAAACTAGATGACAAGAAAAAAGGGAAGAAAGTAGAACGATGGAATAGCATCTCAGAAAGTGCAGCGAAACAGTCTGCACGAGGAATTATACCGAATGTGAAGAATGTGATGTCATTGAAAGAAGCATTCCACTATGCACAATCAATAAATCATAAGATGATACCATATGAATTAGCAGATAGAATGGATGTAACGAGACAGGCGATTGACCAAGTGAAGACAGGTGAAAGTGTTGCGATATTCATAGGGCCAGAAGGTGGGTTTGAAGCAAATGAAATTGAAGAGGCATTGGAAGAAGGGATAACACCGATTACTCTTGGAAAACGGATTTTAAGAACAGAAACAGCAGGTCTTGCAACACTTGCAATATTGATGTTTCAATTAGAAGGGAAATAATAATATATATAGGAGATTATCATGGAAGTGTATTTAGATAATTCAGCTACCACTAGATGTTACAAAGAAGTCTGTGATATTGTAGGAACAGTAATGTATGAAGATTATGGGAATCCGTCTTCAGTGCACAAAAAGGGACTAGAAGCGGAGCAATATGTACGAAAGGCAAAAGAAGTATTTTCACATATTCTGAAAGTTCAAGAAAAAGAAATCTATTTCACATCAGGTGGAACAGAGGGAGATAATATGGCTCTTATTGGGGTCGCTAAAGCAAATGTTAGGACAGGAAAGCATTTGATTACAACTTCGATTGAACATCCAGCTATATTAAATAGTATGCTACATTTAGAAGAAGAAGGATTCCGTGTAACATTCTTACCCGTAAACAGTAATGGACAAATTGAATTAGAAGATTTAAGAGAAGCTCTTTGCGATGAAACTATTCTGGTATCCATTATGCATGTGAATAATGAAATTGGATCAGTTCAACCAATTGAAGAAGCAGTGCAGTTAGTGAAAACATATAATAAAAATATTGTTTTTCATGTTGATGCAGTCCAAGGATTTGGAAAATATCGAATATTTCCAAAGAAAATCGGTGTGGATGTGCTTACGATTAGTGGCCACAAAATACATGGTCCTAAAGGTAGTGGAGTAATATATATTGATCATAAAGTGAAAATAAAACCCATTATTTTCGGAGGAGAGCAACAAAAGAACATTCGCTCTGGAACAGAGAATCTACCAGGAATTGCGGGAATTGCAGTGGCTGCCAAAGAAATATATAGGAATTTAGAGAAAAAAACTGAAAAAATGAGAGATTTACGTAATTATTTTCAAGAAGCATTAATGACCATGGAAGGCGTAAGAGTTAATACTCCGACTGGTGAAAATAGTGCCCCACATATCTTAAGTGTGAGCTTTGAGAATGTTAGAAGTGAAGTGCTTTTGCATGCTTTAGAAGAAAAAGGAATTTATGTGTCAGCAGGATCTGCGTGTGCTTCTAACCATCCGGGTATTAGTGGTGTGCTTAAATCTATTGGATTAGAGCAGAAGTTCCTAGAATCGACCATTCGATTTAGTTTTAGTGAATTTACGACCAAAGAAGAAATTGATTATACATTAGAAGTATTAAATAGCTGTGTTCCATTATTGAGAAGATACACAAGAAGATAAAATAACAAAGAATAAATACAATTATTTGTGAAGGAAACAAAGGAGAAAGAATGGAATTTCAATCATTTTTATTAAAATATGGAGAAATAGGATTAAAAGGGAAGAATAAATATATATTTGAAGATGCATTAGTGCGTCAGATTAGATACACGCTGAAGAATGTTGAAGGAACATTTCATGTACATAAATCTCAAGGGCGTGTATATGTAGATACAGAAGGATATTTTGACTACGATGAAACAGTTGCGAGTCTGCAACGCGTATTTGGTTTAGTGGGAATTTGTCCAGTTGTAATAGTAAATGATGATGGGTTTGAGCGCCTTGGAGATGATGTTGAGAAGTATATGCGTGAAATGTATGGCGATAATGCATATACATTTAAAGTAAATGCTAGAAGAGGGAAAAAGAGCTATCCCAAAAATTCAATGGAAATTAATTGTGATTTAGGAGAAGTTATTCTTGAAGCATTTCCAAATGCAAAAGTAGATGTTCATAAACCGGAGATTATGCTAAATGTAGAGGTACGTGAGAAAATCTATATTTATTCGAAAATTATTCCTGGCGCAGGTGGTATGCCAATTGGGACAAACGGAAGTGCAATGCTATTGTTATCAGGCGGAATTGATAGTCCTGTTGCAGGATATATGATTGCGAAGCGAGGGGTAAGACTCGAGGCAACTTACTTCCATGCGCCTCCATATACAAGTGAGCGTGCTAAGCAAAAAGTTGTTGATTTGGCGAAGCAAGTGTCGAAATACGCTGGTCCAATTAAGTTAAATATTGTAAATTTTACAGATATTCAATTATATATCTATGACAAATGTCCACATGATGAATTAACAATTATTATGAGAAGATATATGATGAAAATTGCAGAACATTTTGCAAAAGAAAGCGGCTGTCTTGGATTAATTACAGGAGAGAGTATCGGCCAGGTAGCAAGTCAAACTATGCAGAGTTTAGCGGCAACAGATGAGGTGTGTACTCTGCCAGTATATCGTCCAGTAATTGGATTTGATAAACAAGACATTGTTGACATTGCTGTTAAAATTGATACATTTGAAACATCGATTTTACCATTTGAAGATTGTTGCACTATTTTTGTGGCAAAACATCCAGTAACAAAGCCGAATATTGGGATCATTAAGAAATCAGAAACATACTTGGCGGAAAATATTGATAATCTACTAGAAACGGCAATTCAAACAGTAGAAGTGATTAATGTAAAGGCTTAATATTATGGGAAAAGAAAACACCCCACAAAATGTGGGGTGTTAAAGTCTTTTTATTATCCGATTGTGTACGGAGCTAAAGCTGCTAATACTTCATCTAATGTTGCATCAGCATGGATATTAAGATCGATTGGCTTAGATAAATCTAAACTGAAAATTCCCATAATAGATTTTGCATCTATTACATATCTTCCTGACACTAAATCAAAATCACAGTCGAATTTTGTGATTTCGTTAACGAAAGACTTTACCTTATCAATTGAATTTAAAGAAATACTAATTGTTTTCATTTCATTACCTCCTTGTTTATTATAAGTTTATCTTAATGCTTGTTAAGGTAAATGTCAATAAGGTTCGAATAAAGAGTTGATGAAATATTTATAGAAAGAGGAAATTAAATGAAGAAAGTAGCATTGCATAATTTGGGATGCAAAGTAAACTCGTATGAAACGGAAGCCATGCAAGAATTGCTGGAAAATAATGGCTATGAGATAGTTCCTTTTAAAGAAGGAGCAGATATTTATATAATAAATACTTGTACTGTGACAAATATGGCAGATCGCAAATCAAGACAAATGTTACACAAAGCAAAAAAAATGAATCCATCTGCAATTGTAGTAGCGGCTGGATGTTATGTTCAAGTTAAAGATGATGCTAAATTGGATGAAAGCATTGATTTGGTAATTGGTAATAACAAAAAGAATGAATTGATACACATTTTAAAATCCTATGAAAAAGGGGAGAGTCATGTTATTGATATCAATAACACCAAAGAATACGAGCCACTTCATGTAAGCAAAACAGCAGAGCATACAAGAGCGTATTTAAAAGTGCAAGATGGATGCAATCAATTCTGTAGTTACTGTATTATTCCATTCGCAAGAGGACGCATTAGAAGTAGAAATGTTGAAGATGTTGTTGCAGAGGTAAAAGCACTTGCAACCAATGGATACAAAGAAGTTGTACTGACAGGAATTCATTTGAGTTCTTACGGAATTGATCAAGAAGGGGATGTGAATTTATTGACTTTGATCAAAGCTGTGCACGAAATAGATGGAATCCAACGTATTCGTTTAGGATCTTTAGAGCCGCGAATTATAACACAAGAATTTGTGAATAGTATTTCCCTACTTCCGAAGTTCTGTGCGCATTTTCATCTATCCTTACAAAGTGGAAGTGATGCTACGTTGGCGCGCATGAATCGAAAATACACGACGAAAGAATACGAGGAATCCTGTGATTTACTACGTAGTAAATTAGGATTTGTTACATTTACAACAGATATTATTGTTGGTTTTCCAGGAGAAACAGAAGAGGAGTTTCAAGAATCAAGAGCATTTATTGAGAGAATAGGATTTTATGAAACACATGTATTTAAATACTCGAAAAGAGAGGGCACAAAGGCGGCTAATATGAAAAACCAGGTGTCAGATCAAGAAAAGAGTAGAAGAAGTACGGAACTTATTGCATTAAATGAGATACAGAGGAAGCGCATAGATGAATCTATGATTGGTCAAGAAGTATCTCTTTTATTAGAAGAGGAAGTACAGATGAATGGTGAAAAATACATGGTTGGACATACAAAAGAGTATATAAAAGTCGCAATTAAAGCGGAAAACCATGAAATTAACCAAGTAATTAACAAAACAATTGGAGATGTTTTACAAATTATACATTGAATTTTCTGAGTGGGTGTATTAGAATGAAAGAGGAATAATAATAAGGACGTGAATGAATGAAAGAAATTACAAACACACAATTCTTTAAAGTAGATAATATACCTGAGTTCGACGCAGTAGATATCCTCGCTCATGTATATCAGGCTTTAAGAGAAAAAGGGTATAACCCTGTTAACCAAATAGTTGGGTATATTATGTCAGGTGATCCTACCTATATTACCAGTCATAATAGCGCAAGAAGTTTTATTATGAAGATAGAACGTGACGAATTAGTAGAAGAAATGCTTAAGGTATATATCAAGCATTTGGAATGGGAAAAATAATAATGAGAATTATGGGATTAGACTATGGATCAAAGACCATAGGAGTAGCAATCAGCGATCCCCTTGGGTTTACTGCGCAAGGTGTTGAGACAATTACCCGTAAATCTGAGAATAAGTTACGTCAATCATTGTCAAGAATAGAAGAGTTAGTTCTTGAATACAATGTTGAAAAAATTGTACTCGGATTTCCTAAAAATATGAATAACTCTATTGGCGAACGCGGTGAAAAAACAATAGAGTTTAAAGAGATGCTTGAAAAAAGAGTAAGCAAGGAAGTCATTTTATGGGATGAACGTCTTACAACGGTAGAAGCTGAGCGAACATTGATTGAAAGTGATGTGCGAAGAGAAGATAGAAAGAAATATATTGATAAGATAGCGGCAGTGTTTATTTTGCAAGGTTATCTTTATTCTTTGAGCATTAAGAAAGAGATATAAGGAGTAGAATATGAATAAAATTGAGTTCACATTTGAAGAAACAGGTGAGGTTGTTGAATTTCACGTAGTAGAAGAAACTAAGATAAATGGAAATTCTTATCTTTTAGTTGCTGACTCAGAGGAAGATGATGCAGAGTGTCTAATCTTGAAGGATATGGCAGACGCAGAGGATTCAGATAGTTTATATGAAATAGTAGAAGACGAGGTTGAGTTGGATGCTGTTTTAAAAATGTTTGAAGAGCTACTAGAAGATATTGGGATTGAAAGAGAGTAACGGTTCGGAAAGCACATGGAGGTGTAGAGTTTTTGAAGAAAGAAAATCAAGGAAAATTAAAAATAATTCCATTAGGTGGATTAGAATCTATTGGAATGAACATTACTGCTTTTGAATTCGAAGACAGTATTATTGTTGTGGATTGCGGCTTGGCATTCCCACAAGATGATATGTTGGGTATTGATTTAGTAATACCAGATATTACGTATTTAAAAGATAATGCTTCAAAGGTAAAAGGATTTGTAATTACGCACGGACACGAAGATCATATTGGAGCATTAGCTTATGCTCTAAAAGAAATTAATATTCCGATTTATGCAACAAAATTAACAATGGGTATTATAGATAAGAAGCTAAAAGAACATAATTTGCTACGTTCAACAAAGAGAAAAGTAGTAAAGCATGGACAATCTATTAACTTAGGGAGGTTCAGAATTGAATTTATTAAGACAAATCACAGTATTGCAGATGCAGCAGCATTAGCTATTTTCTCACCAGCAGGTATCGTAGTTCACACAGGTGATTTTAAAGTGGATTACACACCAGTATTTGGTGATGCTATTGACTTGCAGAGATTCTCGGAGATTGGGAAAAAAGGTGTGCTTGCGTTGATGTCTGATAGTACAAATGCAACAAGACCAGGATTTACACAATCAGAGAGAACGGTAGGGAAAGCAATCGACCATATTTTCTCAGAACATTTAAAATCAAGAATTATTGTTGCTACATTTGCATCTAATGTAGACCGTGTACAGCAAATTATTAATACAGCGTATAAATATGGCAGAAAAGTAGTGGTAGAAGGACGTAGTATGGTGAACATTATTGATACTGCTTCTGAATTAGGATATTTAGATATTCCAGATAATACTTTGATTCCAATTGATCAATTGAAAAATTATCCAGATGAGAAGACTGTCCTTATTACAACTGGTAGCCAAGGAGAATCTATGGCAGCGTTGTCTAGAATGGCAGCTGATATTCATAAGAAGGTTTCTATTAAGCCAGGGGACACAGTCGTATTTAGTTCAAGCCCAATTCCAGGAAATGAGAAATCGGTATCAAAAGTTATTAATGAATTAAGCCAAAAAGGCGCTGATGTAATCTTCCAAGATGCACACGTATCGGGACATGCTTGTGAAGAAGAATTAAAGCTCATTTATTCCTTGGTGAAACCTAAATATGCAATACCGGTACATGGTGAATTCAGACATTTAAAAGCAAATGCAAATATTGCAGAATCCCTTGGAATTGATAAGAAGGATATTTTTATTCTGAAATCAGGAGATGTACTTGAATTGTCACAAGATGAAGCAGGTATTGTTGACCATGTAACAGCAGGTGGAATTTTAGTAGATGGTCTAGGTGTAGGAGATGTAGGAAATATTGTATTAAGAGATCGTCAACATTTAGCAGAAGACGGAATTTTAATTGTCGTATTAACACTTCAAAAAGGGTCAAATGTGTTGCTTGCTGGACCGGATATTGTATCTAGAGGATTTGTTTATGTAAGAGAATCAGAAGGATTGATGGAAGAAGCAAGAGCAGTATTAACGAAGGCTACAGAAGAGTGTTTATCTAATAAGCATGTAGATTGGAGTAGGATAAAAATTGTGATTAGAGATACTATGAATGATTTTATCTGGAAGAAAACAAAGAGACGTCCGATGATTTTGCCTATCATCATGGATGTAGATTTATAGATAGAAGGAAAATAATATGATTGTTGATGAAAGAATGATAACTTTTATCAATTCGATGGAAACAGAGAATAGTTTAATACTAGAAGAAATTGAAAAAGAAGCCTTGGATACGTTTGTCCCAATTATTCGTAAAGAAATGCAAAGTTTCTTAAAAGTTCTTCTTGCTATGAATAAACCTATGCGCATCCTAGAAGTAGGGACAGCCGTAGGTTTCTCTGCGTTATTGATGAGTGAATACGCACCAACGAATTGTAAGATTACGACAATAGAAAAATTTGAAAAAAGAATACCCATTGCACTAAATAATTTTAAACGAGCAAAAAAAGAAGAGCAAATCACTTTAATTGAAGGTGATGCATTAGACGTTCTTAAATCATTAAATGGGACATATGATTTTATATTTATGGATGCTGCAAAGGCGCAGTATATTACATATATGCCAGAGGTAATTCGATTACTAGAAGTCGGTGGTGTTTTAGTTTCTGACAATGTCTTACAAGATGGTGATATTATGGAAGCACGTTATGCAGTTGAACGAAGAAATAGAACCATACATGGGAGAATGCGAGAATACTTATATCAATTGAAGCATGAAGAACAGTTGGTAACTTCGATTATTCCGCTCGGCGATGGAGTAGCAATCAGTGTTAAGAAAGAAAAGGAGTAAGACAGAACATGAGACATCCAGAATTATTAATACCTGCAAGTAGCTTGGAAGTACTAAAAACAGCTGTAATATTTGGTGCAGATGCAGTGTATATTGGTGGAGCAGAATTTGGATTAAGAGCAAAGGCAAAGAATTTCTCTATGGATGATATGCGAGAAGGAATTGCATTTGCACATGAGCATAATGTCAAAGTGTACGTAACAGCGAATATTTTAGCGCATAACGAGGATTTGACAGGAGTAGAGGCATATTTCAAGGAGCTAAAGGAAATTAAGCCAGATGGACTAATTATTGCGGATCCTGGTGTATTTACAATTGCAAAGCAAGTATGTCCAGAAATAGAAGTACATATTAGTACACAAGCAAATAATACAAATTATGGGACATATAATTTTTGGCATCAAATGGGCGCGACTCGAGTAGTATCAGCTCGCGAGCTTTCACTAGAGGAAATCAAGGGATTAAGAGCAAATATATCACCAGACTTAGAAATTGAAACATTTGTGCATGGTGCGATGTGTATGTCTTATTCAGGCAGATGCCTTTTAAGTAATTATTTTACTGGACGTGATGCAAATAGAGGTGCTTGCACACATCCCTGTCGATGGAAATATTCACTGGTAGAGGAAACAAGACCAGGGGAGTATATGCCAGTATATGAGAATGAAAGAGGAACTTATATATTTAATTCTAAGGATCTATGTATGATAGAATATATTCCGGAATTGCTAGAGGCAGGAATTGATAGTTTGAAAATTGAAGGTCGCATGAAAACTGCACTCTATGTGGCAACTGTTGCTAGAACATACAGAAAAGCGATTGACGATTTTAAGAACGATCCAGCACTTTATAGAGAAAATATGCCGTGGTATTTGGAGCAGATTTCAAATTGTACTTACCGACAATTTACAACAGGATTTTTCTTTGGTAAGACAGATGAAACAACTCAAATATACAACGAAAATACATATGTAAAAGAATACACATATTTAGGAATCATAGGCGAGCGAAACGCGGAGGGATTATATCGTATAGAACAACGTAATAAATTTTCTGTAGGCGAAGAAATTGAAGTGATGCGACCAGATGGAAGAAATGATGTGGTGACAGTTCGCCGAATTGTAGACGAAGCAGGATTAGAACAAGAAAGTGCACCACATCCAAAGCAAGTGTTATATATAGACTTAGGTATGGACGTTGACCAATTTGATATCTTACGCAGAGAAGAATAGGAAGAAAAATATATGAGGAATACGATCAAACATAATTATCACACACATACAACACGTTGTAGACATGCATATGGTACAGAACGAGAGTATATTGAAGCAGCAATCGCAATGGGGATGAAAACATTGGGATTTTCAGATCATGCACCTTTGCCAAAGGATGTGGATAAAGAGATGCCAATTCGTATGGCTTGTAGTGAAATCGCTGATTACGTAGCAGAAATTAGGGCATTAGCAGATGAATATCAAAATCAAATTCAGATATATGTAGGATTTGAAATAGAGTATATCCCTGAATTTTTTGAAGAACAAATGAAAATGATTGATGCAGTAGAGATTGACTATATGATTCTAGGACAACATTTTATGACACCACAAATTATAGGAACTTATTCAGGAAATCCGACATTGGATGTGGAAAAATTAAAAACCTATGTTAATTCATCAATTGAAGCAATGAAAACAGGTAGATTTGTATATTTTGCACACCCAGATTTAATCAATTATCAGGGGGACCAGAGAATTTTTGAAATTGAATGCAGAAGACTATGTGAGGCAATGAAGAAGTTAGATATACCTTTAGAAATAAATATTTTGGGGATTGTAGAAGATCGACATTATCCAAATCCTTTTTTCTGGGAAATTGTGGGTCGAGTCGGGAATGAAGTAATATTAGGGATAGATGTACACCAAGTGTCACATATTACAAATGTGGATTATTTAGACTATGTTTATGAAGAACTCATAGATAAATTTAAATTGAATTTGATTGAGAAATTACCACGGTTATCTAGATAATGATAAATATATTTGAATATATGAAGAATTCTTCATGGAAATAAAAATCATAATAAAATCTCTCTAACAGAATTGGATTTCTGCTAGAGAGATTTTTATTATCCCATCTTTCTTCTTTTGATTACTTTCAATCGTGTGAATTCTTCTCGTTCTTTCTCTTCTAAAGCAGTAGTGATTTTGCTAACCATCGCGTTGTAAGTTGGTATTGTTATATTCTTTAATGCATTTGCACGTTTTTGTGTTTTTTTAATATTATTTGCCAATCGATAGGCAGAATTTTCTACTTCGGATAATCGAATGGTCAATTCTTTTACATTCCGAAATGCTTCACGTGCCACATCAATTGACTCCCTGGTGTCACTAAATACATAACTAGGTACATTGCTAGCTTCCATATGTTCTACCAAAGGGATTTCTGTACCCATAATACTTCTGCTTTTTATACGAATAGAATCTTCGATTGGAACAGTATAGGCAAGTTGAGAAACGTTGCTGATACCATTTTGTATATTAGCTCGTTGGAGACAGCGATATGCATGGGTAAATGTGGTGTCGATTTGATTCTGTATCTCTTTAGCCTCTTCGATTAGAGACATTAATTCACGAATTAAGATATTTCGCTTCTTATCCATTAATTCATAACCTTGATTAGCAAGGAGTAGTGAATTTTTGGCTAATATTAGATTTCCTTTCGTTGGAAATGATCGCGGATCCATAGAATTCCTCCCTTCGTTTTAGGAAATGTAGAACTGTTCTAATATTTTGGTATCAACACGATCTAGCTCTTCTTTAGGGAGTAGTGAAAGAAGCTTCCAACCTAAGTCTAAAGTCTCTGTGATAGTTCGTTTTTCTTTATACCCTTGGCCAATATACTCTTGTTCGAATCGTTTTCCAAATTCTAGATATTTTTTATCAATTGGTGATAGTTCATCCTCTCCGATAACAGACGCTAAGTTTCTTGCTTCGCCTACTTTAGCGTAAGCAGAGAATAGCTGATTTGCTAAACTTTGGTGGTCTATGCGAGTGTATCCTTCTCCAATTCCATCTTTCATTAGACGTGATAGAGATGGAAGTATGTTGATTGGAGGATAAATGGATTGTCCATTTAGATTACGATCTAGCACAATTTGTCCTTCGGTAATATATCCTGTCAAATCAGGAATCGGATGTGTGATATCATCATTTGGCATAGTAAGAATTGGCAACTGAGTTACAGAACCTTTTGCACTTCGAACAATCCCAGCCCTTTCGTAAATAGTTGCTAATTCACTGTATAGATAACCTGGGAATCCCTTTCTACTTGGAATTTCACCTTTAGATGATGATACTTCGCGCATAGCTTCTGCGAATGAAGTCATATCTGTTAAGATAACTAGTATATGCATTCCTTTTTCAAATGCAAGATATTCAGCGACAGTAAGCGCAACTTTAGGCGTTATTAGGCGTTCAACAACAGGGTCATTGGCTAAATTGAGAAACATTGCAACGTGGTCAGAAACACCGCTTTCCTCAAAGGTTTTTTGGAAAAAATTTGCAACATCATGTTTAACACCCATTGCAGCGAATACAATGGCAAAGCTTTCATTAGATTCACTTCCTAGAGAGGCTTGCTGTACAATTTGGGCAGCTAATTGATCATGTGGAAGTCCATTTCCAGAAAAGATGGGTAATTTCTGTCCACGAATTAATGTTGTTAAACCATCAATTGCAGAGATACCAGTAGAGATAAAATTTCGTGGATACTCTCGTTCGACAGGATTTAAAGGTAATCCATTTACATCTCTTCGCAGAGAACTTGAAATGGGTCCTAAATCATCAATAGGTATTCCAATTCCATTAAACCTCCGTCCTAACATTTCGGTGGAAAGCTGGATTTCCATTGGATGACCAGTTAGTTTTGTATGAGTATTTACAAGGGACATATTTTCTGTACCCTCGAATACTTGGATGACAGCACGATCTTCATAAATTTCTATGATACGGCCTAATTTTTTTATGTTTTCAGCAACTACAAATTCTACAATTTCATCATAGAAGGCATCTTTTACACCCTCTAATACAATGAGTGGGCCATGAATATTACTGAGACCTAGATATTCAATTGACATTACATGTTCCTCCTAAGCGTTTTTAATCATAACACGATGATAGAAATCATCAATATCTCTCATATAAGTATCGAATAGTTCAAGTCTATCATTCGGAATATCGTATTTCATTGCAATGATTTTTTCGAAAATATTTTCTTCCTTAAGAATAGAAATTGGCATATTCATGGTGATCAATTCTTTTGCTTTTGTATATAAATATAAAATTGTTTCCATCATTAAATCTTGTTTTTCCAAAGACACATGTGTATCTTCTTTGTGGAATGCATTCTGTTGTAGAAAACCAAGTCGGATAACACGTGCAATTTCTAAGGTCAATTTCTGATCGTCTGGAAGCACATCGCTTCCAATAAGTTTGACGATTTCTATAAGACTACTTTCCTGATTTAATAAAGTCATAAGTTGATTTCTTCGATCAACAAAATTCATTGAGACATAATCGTTATACCAAGGTGCTAAATCAATAAAGTATTCACTATAACTTGTGAGCCAGTGAATAGCGGGAAAATGTCGTGCATAGGCTAAACTCTTATCTAATCCCCAGAAACAACGAACAAAGCGCTTTGTATTCTGTGTGACAGGTTCGGAAAAATCCCCACCTTGAGGTGAAACGGCACCAATAATTGTAACAGATCCATCTGTAGAATTGAGATTATGCATCATTCCAGCACGTTCATAAAATGCTGATAAGCGTGAGGCTAGATAAGCTGGAAATCCTTCTTCAGCAGGCATTTCCTCTAATCGACCTGATAATTCACGCAGTGCTTCTGCCCACCGTGAAGTAGAATCAGCCATAATTGCAACGTCATACCCCATATCTCGATAATATTCAGCTAATGTTAACCCCGTATAAATACTTGCCTCGCGCGCAGCGACTGGCATATTGGATGTATTTGCTATTAGGGTTGTACGATCCATCAATGGGTTACCAGATTTAGGGTCAATAAGTTCTGTAAATTCTTCTAATACTTGAGTCATCTCATTTCCACGCTCACCACATCCAATATATATGATAATGTCTGCATCAGACCATTTGGCTATTTGATGTTGTGTCATTGTTTTTCCGGTTCCAAATCCACCAGGAACACATGCAGTCCCCCCCTTTGCAATTGGGAACATGGTGTCGATGATACGTTGACCAGTAATTAAAGGTTTCGAAGTGGCGAAACGATGATGGGTTGGCCTAGGAATGCGAATTGGCCATTTCTGAGTCATGGTAATATTTGAAATAGTTCCATCTTCCAATTCAAGTGTAAGTATTGTATCGTTAATGGTATAGTTTCCGTTAGGCACGACAGTAAGTACCCTTCCAGAAAGAGAAGGTGGTATCATTACTTTGTGGATAATGGCAGTTGTTTCAGGTACCGTTGCAATAATATCACCGCCGTGAAGAATATCGCCGACCTGAACAACAATGGTAGTATCCCATTTTTTATGACTATCTAAAGTATCAACACTAATTCCACGAGAAATGTAATATCCTGATTGTTCTGCGATTTTTTCTAAGGGGCGTTCAATCCCGTCAAAAATATTATTCAATATTCCAGGTGCTAATGTAACAGAAATTGCAGTTCCAGAAGCAACAACAATTTCTCCAGGTTTCAAGCCAGATGTTTCCTCATAGACTTGGATTGTAGTTTTGTCTTTGTCGAGAGAAATTACTTCACCAATCAGTTTTTCTTCACCCACATAGACCATCTCACCCATTGCAAATCCTGTATTTCCAGCTAGATAAATAACAGGACCGTTAATTCCATAAATTGTTCCAAAGTTATTCATTGTCATCACCTCCTGAGAAGAGGAATTTCTCATATTCTTCTGCAATAGCAGAAGCGAAAGAGCGATCAATTAAAATATTTCTATCTCGTACAACTGTACGTATACCGCCCACGAAATTTCTAGAACTTAGAGTTAATGTGACCCCTGTTTTTAATTCTAATTCTTCTTTTAAGTTAGAGTCTGATTCGTTCAAATAAATTGTAACAGGAGAAGATTGTGCAAAATCAAGTGCTTGTTTCACATAGGAAACAAGTAAATCCACATAAGCCTCGGTCTTCATATATGCTTCTAATAAGTCGTTTATATTTGCGAACAAACGTGCTTTTAACTTTGTTTGAGTCTGCCCTTGCTTTCTCTTAAATTCTGTCTGGGCAGTGGCTAGTGCACGATTTAACTGGTGTTTTGCATGATCATTCGCTGTCTTTATAGATAAATCAGATTGACGGAGTGCAATCCGTTTGTGGTCTTCAAAAATTTGATCGATGGAAGATTTATACCTGGAAATAATGAGATTACCTTCTTTTCTTGCATCTTCCATTGCCGCAATTCTTAAATGTTCTATTTTTTCTTCTAAAGTCAATTTAGTCCACCCGCTTTTCTAATATTTGCTATAACTTTAATCCAATTGCTTCGTTAACATACGAAGTGATAAAGTCAGGTTTACGTCCAGTTCCATGCCTATCAGGTATCTCTACAATCAATGGAATTTTTCGATTTAATTTCACATCATCGATGATTTCAGGGAATTCAATTCCGAATTTTTCGGTTAATAATATAATTCCAATGCTTGAGTCAGCTAGTGCATTTTGTAAGGCTGACCGTAGTTCTTCACGTTGATGAACTACACAACCATCTACACCTGCTAAACGCATACCTGTATAGGTGTCTACATTATCGCTGATTAAATACATCTTCATAACTTATAGTCTTCCTAAAATCATGAAAGATATGATGAGACCGTATAAGCAAACACCTTCTGCTAGACCTATGAAGATTAAGGATTTACCTAAAATAGTTTCGTCTTCACTAATTGCACCAAGTGCAGAACTAGCAGCACTTGCAACTGCAATTCCGCCGCCGATACATGATAAACCTGTAACCAATGCAGCAGCAATATAGCCTAATCCAGTGCTAAGTGCAACAGAAGACTCGATAGCTGCTTCGGCGCCAACTACAGCGTCTTCAGTAGATGCAAATACTGTGTCTCCGGCGAAAATCATGATACTGGCAACCACCATTGTTCCAAAGAAAAAAAAGAGGTTTACGCCTAAACTTGACTTATAACGCCCACGATTTCTCTCACCAATAAAATAATAACCAAATGGAAGGATAATACTTAAAATTAATGCTATTACAATAATAATTCTGATTTCTAAACTCATGACATTTCTCCTTTTTATGTTTTATTTTGAACGCTTTTTAATATATGGTTTAAATTCTCGACCGTTTCCTTTATAGAAACGGCTAAATATTTCATAATATTCTAGGCGAAGCACTTGAATTCCCACGATAAGGCCTTCAAGACCAATAACGAATATATTTCCAATAATGATTCCAAACCAATTTATGTTACCAGTTTCAGCACCAGAGAGCATAAGAACAACTTGCATCATAGATGCGTGGCTAATAGCGAAGGCTCCAATTCGCACAAAGGATAGTGTATTGGAAAAATAACTTAGTAGAATTTCAAATAATTCGAAAAGCCCCTCTACGATAAACATGGTAGCACTTGCTGTTTTAAAAGATCTCTTCTCGATATGTGCAATGATTGGTTCTTTAAAAAACAGAAGGATTAATGGTAACAAAAACATAATAAGTAATACAATGGTGGCTGGTAGTGGTTTGCCCGTCATATATAAAATGAGTGTGACAATGATAGAACCATAAAATACTAGGCCAATCAAGCCGTTGGGATTTAAAATAGCCTCTAAGGTTTGATGAGATTTTATTGCATTATAAATATGTAATATCATAGTAAATAGAATGATCATCATTCCAAACGCTATACTAACAATAAAAATAGTATTCAACTTCCCTAGGAAGGGAATATCCATCAAAGCATGGACGGGACTAATCCAAATTGGTTCAATGATAGTTTCGAAGCCAAAAATACTGCCAAACATAAAGCCAAAAAATACTGAGAACACACCGGCTAGTGCAATAATAGCAGCTAAGTTAATCTTTTTGAATTTATAAATAAGTCCACCCGTGAGTGTGAGTAAAGCGCCTTGCCCGACATCACCAAACATGACTCCAAAAATAAAGGTGTAAGTAATTGCAACAAAAATAGTTGGATCTATTTCATTATGTGCAGGTATACCATACATTTTTGTGAATGTTTCAAAGGGTTTGAATAATTTTGGATTTTCAATTTTGGTAGGTGGTTCACTAAAGTACTTGTTTTTATCATCCTCTACAACCACAAATATTTTTTCGTCTTGGCTAATATCTTCTAAAAAATGAGAGATGTCTTCATTGGCCATCCAACCACATAGAATATAATGTTGTTCATGCTTATCCTCAACACAAGCGGCAAGTTGTCGGACATCGAAATTTGCGGAAAGCAGTTCTAATTGACTTCTAACACCGAGTATCTTTTCTTTGTATTGTTCTAAGAAAGCAATAATGGAAGGCTCAATAGCATTGATTTCAGTTGACAATTGCTCGAATTCAGACTCTAAATCGGCACAGGCTTCACAAGGCTGTCCGGTGTATTCATCCGGTAAAAATAAGCGTTCAAAATGTAAACTCTTGAAGATGGCATCTAAATGATGTGCATCAGCCCTAGAAGCAAAATAGACACCATAAATGTAATCAGAATCTCTTCCCCCTTCTAGAAAAATAACATTGAATTCATTGTAGATATATTGTTCTAGTTTTTGATAATAGTCCTTGGAAATACGTCCAAATCGAAATTTAATATACTTATATTGTAAAACAGAATGTAAATCAAATTGTAAAGATCGGAACGGTAAAATTATATTTAGCTTATCGCGAATCGCTTCGCGTTTTGCTTGTAAAGCCTTCTCTTTTCTGTGAAATTCACTCACATCGTGATGTATAGTTCTAATAAAGGAAAGGAGTTCTTCTTCGGTTTGGGAAGATGGACTATACTCTTCAGGAGTAGTTGTCAAATAAGAAGCAAATTCATTCGCTTTAGCTAGAACATCTTTATATGGATTTCGTTCGGTAAAAGGTGTTAGATTACTGACAGATTTTAATTCTGATAATGCATTTTCCAATTGGATTTCATATTTGGAAAGATAAGTATTTGTTACACGATCAAAATCATTTCTTGGTCCAGTAATGCTTAGAAATTTCATTTTTACTATCACTATGCAATACCTCCAATATATTTGATAGTTTCGCTTGCATCAATGCCATAACGAACACATTCTAAAACGGTAGTTAATTTTTTGATTTCCATTTCTTTCTTGTATAGATACATATTGATTGGGGCAATGGAATAGGGTGCAGAGCGACAATCAATGGTATAGAGATGGAGTAAATATTGATTATAAATTTCATGCAAATCTAAATCATGTTCATTAGGAAGTTGAGCTCCGTAGTAGGACTGATTAAATACAACTGTAAATTCACCTATATCTGAAGATTCTACTAGTTGTTTCAGTATAGATGTAGTTAAGCGATAGGAGATAGGAATAAGCATTGAATAAATTTCTCCTATCGCCATATTATAGTATTTCTTTGCACGATAAATCCATTGTAAATTAAGCAAATCGATTTTACTACCAATATCACGCTTTACAATTGTCATTTCATTTAGGTTAGTATATTTTTTACGCTCTTTCCATAATGTTGAATAATTATATAAATCTAATGCAAGATTATAGTCAAAGAGAGTGGCGTGTCCAGAATTATAGATATTTTTTAGAATGGAGTAGTAAGGTGTTTCCGCTAATGCTTCGATTAATTCTAATTCATTGGTAGAAAGAAGTAATTTGTCGATAGATATATTGGAATGCAAATTAAAGAAATCACGTTTGTACTTCAAATCAAAGGGCTCAGCATAATGATTAAAAACGATACGAAAGCAATAAGTAATCACATCAATTTCATGTCGAATTAAGTAAGATCTTAGAAATTTACGTATATGTAAATTTCCAAAATGAAAAAGCTTGTCATAATCCTTGTAAAGAGATTGTATTAGCAATTTCTCCAGGTCTCCACGATGTAATTCATGGTCTTCAAGTGGAGATAAAATATCTGCATATGCTTTGTGATTTTTTAATTTATTTCCAATTTCAGAAACGGAAGTAGAATTTGAAAATTCGTTAAAATCAGAATCATTTAGTAAATACTTATTCATGGCTCTGATTTTTGTAATAATACCACTATAGATAAGTTGTGAACCCATGTCTATACCTCAATGATTTTCTTGAAAATATCCCGAGCTAATTGTTTGTGGAAATGCAGATAATGGTTCTCGAATCCTTGAATAGCGAGTTCGCTTTTTTCACCTAATGATTCTAGTGCAGCTTCGACTGTTTGGTTGAATTCTTTTTTGATTTCCTCAATTTGAAATTCTGTATCACGTGCAAGTTCCGCATCAAATAAATCCTTCTTTCGATTTATTTCTTCTTCATATTCCTTTTTTTCGATTTCAGTATGAGCCACGATTGCTGTTGCTGCATCTTCGATTTCGGTTAGCTTCTCAACAATGTTATCCATAATAAACTCCTTTTCTTAAAAAAATATATAATATATTATAATACTCTTTTTTTAAAAAAAATCTAGTGTTAATTCAAATAAAGTCAGAAAGTACAAAATTTAAACTAATAATAAGAGTTTTGTTGTATGAATATTAGAGAAATGCGTGTAAAAACAAATAAAACAACGTGTTTTTTGTCGCAATCAACTATATAATAAAAAGAGAATAATAATTTAATAAAATAAAAGATAAATAACTGTAATTTATTCTGAAATAGTGTATAATTCATTCATAAGAAGATATGAAGAGATACAAGATTGAATATTAAAAGAATGAAGAAGGAGAGGAAGTTATGACAAGAAAGTATACGGGAAATGTAGACAACATGAGAACAATATATGTAGGTAATGGATTTCTAATCCTTAAGGACGGGTATAAATATTTGATTTCATGGCCACAAGGTCCATTTTCACAAATAACCTATTATGAAATCAATGAGCAATTGGCAGAAAGAGCACAACGTTCTGAAGAAGATGGATACGAAGTAATGGTATTTGCTGAAACAGGAAATTGGCCACAAAAAGATAAGGAAATGTATGGAGACGAAAGAAGTTTTGCATAACATTTTTACAAAATATTAACTATATAATATAGAATGAAAAGTCTGAATCTTAAATGGATTTAGACTTTTCTTCTTCAATCTAAGAACAATTCTAATCGCTATTTTCAAGAAATATACCATTCATGGCATCTCGCCATACAAGCTGATATGCTTGTAACTCACAGCATAATAAAACAAAATATAGAAAGGAGAATACATATGTTTAGTTCTGTATTAGCAGCAGTTATTCAAGGCCTAGATGTAACAATTGTATCAGTAGAGATGGATGTAAGTAGTGGACTTCCTATGATGCAAATTGCTGGGTCAGTAGCTACAGAAGTGAAAGAAGGAGGTGAGAGAGTTCGAACTGCTATTAAAAATTTAGGGTATCAGTTACAACCCAAGAAAATAATTTGCAATATCACGCCAGTGCAAGTGCGTAAATCCGGTGCAGGATTAGATTTGGCTATTGCCGTTTCATTATTAGCTTCATATGAACGAATTCCTATTCCGAAAGCGAAAGAGGTACTATTTATCGGAGAACTAGGATTAGATGGTAATGTTCATAGGGTAAAAGGGATTATTCCAATTATACTAGAAGCTAAGAAGCAAGGAATTCGAGAAATATTTATTCCAATAAAAAATGCGAAAGAAGCTATAATTATTGAGGGGATTGCAATTTACGGAGTTAGAAATTTAGAGGAAATTATAGGTCATTTTTCGAAAGAGATACTTATAGAAGAATCGCATAATTTGAATGCGGAAATTATAAATCAAGAAATAAAAAACGAAGATTTCGAAGACATAGTTGGACAAGAATATGTAAAAAGAGCAATAAAAATTGCGGTATCGGGACACCATAATCTGTTAATGATTGGACCACCAGGATCAGGAAAGAGTATGATGTCTAAGCGGATTCCCAGTATACTTCCTGATTTGAATGTAAAGGAGAAGTTGGAAATATCTCAAATACATAGTGTCCTTGGATTACTAGAAGATGAGCAACCATATATTCAGCAAAGACCTTTTCGAAGTGTTCATCATACAATTACAAAAGCGGCATTAATAGGCGGTGGAATGATAATTCAACCAGGTGAAATTAGTATGGCACATGAGGGGGTGCTGTTCTTAGACGAACTTCCTGAATTTAACAAATCTGTGTTAGAAGTACTCCGTCAACCGCTTGAAGAGAGAAAGATTCGCATAACGAGAAGTAAAGGTAGTTGTGAATTCCCAGCTAATTTCATGCTGATAGCGGCGATGAATCCTTGTCCCTGTGGAAATTATCCGGATACCAATAGATGTAGCTGTAAGGATTATGAAATTAAACAGTACTTACATAAAATCTCACAACCACTATTGGATCGGATAGATCTATGTATTGAAGTTTCCAAGGTTTCCTATGAGTCTCTGATTTCGAAAGTAAAAGGAACATCATCTAAAGAAATGAAAGAGTCTATCTTATATGCAAGGAGAATCCAAGAGGAACGATACAAAGAAACAACAATTCGAGGGAATGCCGAAATTCCAAGTCAGAATATAGAGGAGTATTGTAAATTAAATACAGATGCACAAGTGTTATTGGAAGAAGCTTACAATAAAATGGATTTAACTGCAAGAACCTATTATAAAGTGTTGAAAGTAGCCCGCACAATTGCGGATATAGAAGGTGATGAAGCTGTAAGCATACGGCATGTAACAGAAGCATTGGGATATAGGATGATCGATAAAAAATATTGGGGAAGATGAAATGAATTATAATAGAAGAAACACGAATGAAGAAATGATACTATACTGGTTTGCAAGTATAGTAGGAGTCAGTCATAAACGAAAACTAGAGATTTTTGGACATTGCAATTCCTTATTTGAATTGTATGATGTGGAGGAATTAAGAAATAAAGCACTCTTTAAAATTACAGAGAGAGAGATGCAGGCACTTAAGGATAGCAAAAAAAATTGGGATTTAGAAGAACGCTTTGCAAATATGAAAGCACAGAATGCTAATTTTGTGACAATAAATGAAAAAAACTATCCACAAAAATTGAAAGAAGCCGGGAATCCGCCATTTGCATTATTTTACAAAGGAATGCTGCCATCAGAAAATGAGAAATTAATTGCTATTGTAGGAGCTAGGAGATGTAGTCCTTATGGCGAGGCCTGGGCTCATGAAATCGGCAAAGTTTTGAGTCAACACAAAGTATCTATCGTAAGTGGATTAGCAAAAGGAATTGATGGAATTGCACAACGAGCAGCACTTCAAGCGGGTGGGAGATCTTATGGGGTCCTTGGTTCGGGGGTAAATATTTGTTATCCTAGAGAACATATAGGTCTTTATAGTGATATGTGCAAGGCGGGTGGAATTCTCTCAGAACTTCCGTTAGATATGCAACCACTTGCACATCATTTTCCTTTAAGGAATCGAATCATAAGTGGGATTTCAGATGCACTAATTATAATAGAAGCAAAGAAAAAAAGTGGATCTCTCATTACGGCAGATTGTGCTTTGGAGCAAGGAAAAGATGTGTATGCATTGCCAGGACCGATTGATAGCGAATTAAGTAAAGGGTGTCATTGGTTAATACAGCAAGGGGCTGGACTTATTAGTTCTCTAAATGAGTTATTGCTGGATTTGTCCATAGAAAATAGTGAAAATAAACTGATTTTGCAAGAAAATATTCAAAAAAACAAAAATACACTTGAAAGTATTGAAAATTTAGTGTATAGTTGTCTCGATTTACATCCGAAAAATATTGAATGGATATCACAGCAAACGAATTGTCCGATAGAGGACTTACTAGTGATTCTTGTGACCCTTGAACTAAAAGGTTTTGTCAGAGAAATATCCAAAAACTATTATGTACGAAAATAAATCAATCGAATAAATCCAAAGGAGTACCAACATGGCACGAAATCTAGTGATAGTAGAATCACCAGCTAAGGTAAAAACAATTAAAAAGTTTTTAGGCACAAATTATATTGTTGCAGCATCAAACGGGCATGTGCGTGATTTACCAAAAAGTCAGATGGGAATAGATGTCGAGAATGATTATGAGCCAAAGTACATTACAATTCGTGGAAAAGGCGATATACTTGCAGCATTACGCAAAGAAGTAAAAAAAGCAGATAAAATCTATCTTGCAACGGACCCTGACCGTGAAGGAGAAGCCATTTCATGGCATTTATCAAAAGCACTCAAACTAGAAAATAAGAAAGTGTATAGAATTACTTTCAATGAAATAACAAAAGAAGCAGTAAAAGAGTCGATAAAAAATGCTAGAGAGATAGATATGGATTTAGTAGATGCACAACAAGCAAGACGTGCATTAGATCGAATAATGGGGTATAGAATTAGTCCACTATTATGGGCAAAAGTAAAAAGAGGTCTAAGTGCAGGCCGTGTCCAATCTGTAGCGCTTAGAATTATTGCGGACAGAGAAGCAGAAATAAGTGCATTCATTCCAGAAGAATACTGGAGTTTAGAAGCAACATTAGATGTAAAAGGTGAGAAGAAGCCAATTACAGCTAAATTCTACGGAACAGATAAGAAAATACCAATTCATTCAGAAGAAGAATTGAAAGAAATCTTAAAAGAAGTAGAAGAAGCAGAATATATTGTGAAGGAAGTGAAAAAAGGAGAACGTTCTAAAAAGGCTCCAGTACCATTTACAACAAGTACTTTACAACAAGAAGCTTCAAAAGCATTGAATTTCGCAACAGCAAAAACAATGCGAATAGCACAACAACTTTATGAAGGTGTTGATATTAAAGGTAGTGGAACAGTCGGTTTAATTACTTATTTACGTACTGATTCAACTCGTATCTCTGACAGTGCAGATGAACAAGCACGAACCTATATTTCCATGAACTATGGAGAGCAATACGTGGCGACAGCAGCATCTACAAAAAAGAAAGAACAAAAAGTGCAGGATGCACACGAAGCAATTCGCCCAACTGATATTAATCGAATTCCACTTGCGATTAAAGAATCTTTGTCAAGAGATCAATATCGCTTGTATCAATTGATCTGGAAGAGATTTGCGGCAAGTCGTATGCAACCAGCAAAATATGAAACTACAACTGTTAAAATTGGTGCAGGAAAATATATATTTACGGTATCCACATCTAAGGTAGCATTTGAAGGATTCAGATTGGCATATACAGAAGCCGATGAAGAAAAAGCAGATAATAATGTTATGTTAAAATCAATTGATACAGATTCTGAATTAACTAAGACAGAACTAGATAGTAAGCAACATTTCACGCAACCGCCTGCTCATTATTCTGAAGCGATGCTTGTAAAAACATTAGAAGAATTAGGCATTGGACGTCCAAGTACATATGCTCCAACAATTTCTACTATTATTGCAAGACGATATGTGGCAAAAGAAAATAAGAACTTATACTTAACCGAGATTGGTGAAATAGTAAATCATATTATGACGCAGTCTTTCCCTAGTATTGTAGATGTGAATTTTACAGCAACAATGGAGGGATTACTTGATAAAGTAGAGGAAGGACAAGTTCCTTGGAAGGAAGTTATTCGCAATTTCTATCCGGATTTAGAAGAAGCTGTACAGGTTGCTGAAAAAGAACTTGAAAGTGTAACAATTCAAGATGAAGTCACAGATGTTATCTGCGAAGAATGTGGTAGAAACATGGTAATCAAGTATGGACCACACGGGAAGTTTCTGGCATGTCCAGGATTTCCTGAATGTCGAAATACAAAACCTTATTTAGAAAAAGCGGATGTTGAATGTCCAACATGTGGCAAAGATGTTGTATTTCGTAAAACAAAAAAAGGGCGTAGATATTTTGGATGTGAAAATGCACCAGAATGTGAATTTATGTCTTGGCAAAAACCATCGAAGACAAAATGTTCGGAATGCGGAGCATATATGGTGGAAAAAGGTAATAAAACAGTTTGCTCTGATGCAAAATGTGGGAACATTATAAATATTTAGAAAAAAGAAAGAAGTTGTTGAAATTGTCAGACTTTTGTGTTAATATATCATTGTAAATGAAAGTCTCGCTTAAATTCAACGGAGGAGTTAAAAATGAGTGTACAATTACTTGACAAAACGAGAAAAATTAATAAATTACTTCACAATAATAGCACTAGCAAAGTTGTTTTTAACGATATTTGTGTAGTATTAACTGAAATTTTAGATTCAAGCGTTCTTGTTGTAAGTAAAAAAGGAAAAGTTTTAGGCGTAAGCCAATCTACTAATGTACCTCCAATCGAAGAACTTTTAAAAGATGAACTAGGTGGATATATCGATAACATGCTTAACGAGAGATTGTTGGGTATTTTATCTACAAAAGAAAATGTTAACCTACAAACATTAGGTTTTGATGGTGATTCTATTGCAGGATATCAAGCAATTATTACACCAATCGATATTGCAGGAGAGAGATTAGGAACTTTATTTATCTACAAACGGGACACAATGTATGAGATTGATGATATTATTCTAAGTGAATATGGTACAACAGTAGTTGGACTCGAAATGCTTCGTTCAGTGAACGAAGAAACAGCAGAAGAAATCAGAAAAGAACAAATTGTTCAATCGGCGATAAGTACATTGTCTATTTCGGAACTAGAAGCTATTATTCATATTTTTGATGAATTAGAAGGATATGAAGGAATTTTGGTTGCTAGTAAAATTGCAGATAGAGTTGAAATTACAAGATCAGTTATTGTTAATGCGTTGCGTAAATTCGAAAGTGCTGGTGTAATTGAATCACGTTCATCAGGAATGAAAGGTACTTACATAAAAGTAATTAATGATTTTATTTTTGATGAATTAGATAGAATCAAAAAAGAAAAAAATAATAAGTTTTAATTGAAGTATTTCTATAAATAGTATAATCTATAACTAAAGCATAAGACAGAGCGTAACATAAGCTCTGTCTTATTTATTAGGAGGGGACTTATGTTAGAGGGTAGTGAAATTAATCTTCAAATGATACAAATGCTGTTAAAAGGCAGAGAATTAGATGAACAAGTTATCGAGGCTAGCATTTTAACAGGCAGTTTTCATGAAGGAAACTTACAGATTTTGATTGATGACGAACAGTTAAGTAAAATATCATTGGATGCTAAATACCAATGTACTATTAAAATGGAAAATGAAAATCTACGATGTGAAGGTGTAATTACAGATAGATTTCAGGGTGAGTGTGGAAGTACCATAACTTTTCGTATAGAGAATGGATTTTACAAACTTTAAATAAAATTGCTTGACAAAAAGAATGTGAAAGTGATATTTTATATCTAGGCGTTAGCACTCGCGGTTAATGAGTGCTAATATACATTGTATTAGGAGGAAAAAAAATGTTATTACCTTTAGGAGACAGAGTAGTATTAAAACAAGTAGTGGCTGAAGAGACTACCAAATCAGGAATTGTAATTCCGGGACAAACAAAAGAAAAACCACAACAAGCCGAGGTTGTTGCAGTTGGACCAGGTGGGGTTGTAGATGGAAATAAGGTGGAAATGCTTGTGTCAATTGGAGATCAAGTAATTTATTCGAAATATGCAGGGACAGAAGTTGAAATGGAAGACGAAGTGTTCATTATCGTCAGACAAGATGAAATCTTGGCAATTGTAAAATAAGGGGGTATTAAAAATGGCAAAGGAAATTAAATTTGGAGCAGAAGCAAGAGCAGCACTTGAATCAGGTGTAAATCAACTAGCTAATACAGTAAGAGTAACCTTGGGACCAAAAGGAAGAAATGTAGTATTGGATAAATCATTTGGTGCACCATTAATTACAAATGACGGTGTAACAATTGCAAAAGAAATTGAATTAGAAGATGCATTTGAAAATATGGGAGCACAACTCATTAAAGAAGTTGCCTCTAAGACTAATGACGTTGCAGGTGATGGTACGACAACAGCTACAGTTTTAGCTCAAGCAATGGTGAATGAAGGGATGAAGAATTTAGCAGCTGGCGCAAATCCGATTGTACTTAGAAAAGGAATGAAAAAAGCTACGGAATGTGCAGTGGATGCGATTGCGTCTATGAGCAGTAAGGTGACAGGGAAGGAACAAATTGCAAGAGTAGCAACAGTTTCATCAGGAGACGAAGAAGTAGGGCAAATGGTTGCAGATGCAATGGAAAAAGTATCCAACGACGGTGTAATTACCATTGAAGAATCTAAGACTATGAAAACAGAATTAGATTTGGTAGAGGGGATGCAATTCGATAGAGGATATATTTCGGCTTACATGGCAACAGATATGGAGAAAATGGAAGCGAATATGGATGAGCCATATATACTTATTACAGATAAAAAAATCTCAAATATTCAAGAAATCCTTCCAGTATTAGAGCAAATTGTTCAATCAGGAGCAAGATTATTAATCATTGCGGAAGATATTGAAGGTGAAGCGCTTACAACACTGATTGTTAACAAATTACGTGGAACATTTAATGTAACTGCAGTTAAGGCACCTGGTTATGGTGATAGAAGAAAAGCAATGCTTGAAGATATTGCAATTCTAACTGGAGGACAGGTAATTTCCGAAGAATTAGGATTAGACATTAAGGAAGTGACATTAGAACAATTAGGGCGCGCAAAATCTGTTAAAGTTCAGAAAGAAAATACAGTAATCGTAGATGGATATGGTAACAAAGAAGCAATAGAAGGACGCGTAGGCCAAATTCGTGCACAATTAGAAACTACAACATCTGAATTTGATAGAGAAAAATTGCAAGAGCGTGTCGCTAAATTGGCTGGAGGAGTTGCAGTAATCCGTGTGGGCGCAGCAACAGAGACAGAAATGAAAGAAGCGAAACTTCGCATGGAAGATGCCCTAAATGCAACTAGAGCGGCAGTGGAAGAAGGGATTATTTCAGGTGGCGGATCAGCATACATTCATGCATCTAAGAAAGTGGCTGTTTTGGCAGATACACTAGAGGGTGACGAAAAGACTGGTGCAAAAATCATCTTAAAAGCATTAGATGCACCCTTATTTAGAATTGCAGCAAATGCAGGGTTAGAAGGGTCTGTTATTATTAATAAGGTGAAAGAGTCAGAGATAGGGACAGGATTTGATGCTTATAACGAAGAGTATGTAAATATGGTAACTGCAGGGATTCTTGATCCAGCAAAAGTTACAAGAAGTGCATTGCAAAATGCAACAAGTGTTTCTTCAACATTGTTGACTACTGAATCTGTAGTGGCTAATATAAAAGAAGATATTCCAGCGATGCCAGCTGGTAATCCAGGAATGGGTATGATGTAATATTTATAGAATGCCAAAATGTAAAGATTAAATAGAACTATGAATGCTATTGTATAGTATAATAGTTCTATTTTTTTATAAAGTAAATGAATAGGATTTGTGAAAAAGTATTATAAGTAAATCTAGACTTTTTTAAAAAATCTTGATACAATAGAAAAATGTACCATGGAGGTGTAGAATGAATGAATTTTATGTAGAACAGCTAATTCCAAGTAAGATTGATCAAAAGGCAAGATTAATTAAAATTGTATGCACTATATTGATGGCTATTGCATTTATAGCGGGAGTCATCATCCCACTTGGCTTTCTTGTAGGGATTGCATTGCTAATTGTGAACGTAGTGGTTTTAAAGGGGTCATCAATCGAATACGAGTATTTGTATTTGAATGGAAATTTAGACATCGACAAAATTATTGCAAAGCAAAAAAGAAAGCAAGCATTTACAACTAATATTAATGAAATGATTGTAATTGCTCCGCTAAACTCGGGTGAAGTACAACCATATCAAGGGGTGAAAGTAACAGATTACACTTCGGGTAATGGGCAACAAAAGGTATACAAGATGGTAACGATGAAAGATTCACAAAAAGTTGCTATTTTAATTGAGCCAAACGAAGCAATCTTGAATGCAATGCGAATGATTGCTCCAAGAAAAGTATTTATTTAAGTCAAAACGAACTAAGAAATAGCAGTAACAAAAAATGAAAACAGTAATAATGAAAACAGTAAAAATGAAAACAGTAAAAATGAAAATAGTAATAAGGAAAAGATATTAGGTGTGAAGAAAGAGAGGATATAAAATGGGTAAAATAGTAGGTGAAGGAATTACTTTTGATGACGTATTGTTAGTTCCAGGTTATTCAGAGGTGATACCAAATCAAATTGACTTAAGTACACAATTAACAAAAAGTCTATATTTGAATATACCAATTATGAGTGCTGGAATGGACACAGTTACTGAGCATCGTATGGCGATTGCAATGGCAAGACAAGGTGGTATCGGTATCATCCACAAAAATATGTCTATGGAAGCACAGGCGGAAGAAGTAGACAAGGTTAAACGTTCCGAAAACGGTGTTATTACTGATCCTTTCTATCTATCACCAGATCACACAGTTGGAGATGCAAACGAACTAATGGGTAAGTTCCGAATTTCAGGAGTCCCAATTACAGAGGGTAAAAAATTAGTAGGAATTATTACCAATCGTGACTTGAAATTTGAAACTGATTTCACAAAAAAAATAAAAGAGTCCATGACGTCAGAAGGATTAATTACTGCAAAAGAAGGAATTACTCTTGAAGAAGCTAAAAATATTTTGGCGAAAGCTAGAAAAGAAAAACTGCCAATCGTAGATGAAAACTTTAATTTAAAAGGTTTAATTACAATTAAGGATATTGAAAAACAAATTAAATATCCTGATTCAGCAAAAGATTCACAAGGCAGACTATTGTGTGGTGCAGCTGTTGGAATTACAGCAAATTGCATTGACAGAGTTAGAGCATTAGTAGAAGCAAAGGTTGATTGTGTTGTACTTGATTCAGCACATGGACATTCTGCAAATGTATTGAAAGCTGTTAGAATGATCAAAGAAGCGTTTCCAGAGCTACCTGTTATTGCTGGAAATGTAGCGACTGCAAAAGCTACAAGAGATTTAATTGAAGCTGGTGCGGATGCTGTGAAAGTTGGAATTGGACCAGGATCAATTTGTACAACACGTGTAGTTGCTGGAATCGGTGTACCACAAATCACGGCAGTTATGGAATGTTTTTCAGTTGCTAAAGAGTATGGTGTTCCTATTATTGCAGATGGAGGCATTAAGTATTCAGGGGATATGACAAAGGCAATTGCTGCAGGTGCAAGTGTTTGTATGATGGGTAGTATGTTTGCAGGATGTGACGAATCTCCAGGAACATTTGAGTTATTCCAAGGACGTAAATACAAGGTGTATCGTGGAATGGGATCAATTGCTGCAATGGAAAATGGAAGTAAGGATAGATATTTCCAAGAAAATGCTAAAAAACTAGTACCAGAAGGCGTAGAAGGTCGTGTTGCTTATAAAGGAACTTGCGAAGATACTGTGTTCCAATTAATGGGCGGATTACGTTCAGGAATGGGATATTGTGGAGCAAAAGATATTGAAACATTAAAGAACACAGCGGAATTTGTTAAGATATCTGCTGCATCTTTAAAGGAAAGTCATCCTCATGATATTCACATTACAAAAGAGGCGCCAAATTATAGCGTAGATCAATAAAGAATAACTAAGGAGTGGTAAATATACCACTCCTTTATTTGGAGGTATTTATAGTGAACACCGAAGAACGATTAGCGTATCGAAAAAGACGATTACGGGAAAAAGAAAAGAAGCGAAAAAGAAAACAACTAAAAATTGGATGCTTTGTTATTCTTGCAGTGTTGCTCGCAAGCCTAATATTATTTCTAGCAAATGCATTGCTAGAAGATCGTGATAATACAGTGTATCAAGAAAGAGATGATGGAGAAATTGTTATTGCAAAACCAGAGATTGATGTACAATTATTGACTGTGAATCCTTATTCAAGGCCAGGCACTCAAACAGAACAAATACGAAACATTGTTGTTCATTACGTTGCTAATCCTGGATCTACAGCGCAGCAAAATAGAGATTATTTTGAGGGATTAAAAGATACTGGAGAGACAAGTTCAAGTAGCAATTTTGTCATCGGATTAGAAGGTGAGATCATTCAATGTGTTCCAACGTGGGAAATAGCATGGGCATCCAATGAAGCCAACAGCACATCCGTATCTATTGAATTATGTCATCCAACAGAAGCAGGAGAATTTACAGATGAAACTTACGAGTCCTTGGTGCATTTGTCTGCTTGGCTTTGTGAGAAGTTTGATTTAACATCCGAAGATATTCTTCGTCACTACGATATCACAGAGAAAATGTGCCCTCTTTATTTTGTCGAGAATGAAGATGAATGGGTGCAGTTTAAAAAGGATGTGAATAATCAACTTATCAAATAAACAAGGAAGTAATAGGTCTATCTTAAATTAAGTTGCTATTGTAAGAACTGTATGTTACGATAGTAGGCGCAAAGAAAAGGAGAGATAAAACTGTGAGTAATTATATTATAGATGAAATAAAAAAACGAAGAACATTTGCAATAATTTCCCATCCTGATGCAGGAAAAACGACGTTGACAGAAAAATTTCTGTTGTACGGTGGAGCAATCAACCAAGCGGGATCTGTAAAAGGGAAAGCAACATCAAAGCACGCTGTTTCTGACTGGATGGAAATCGAGAAAGAGAGAGGGATTTCGGTAACATCTTCTGTGCTTCAATTTGATTATGATGGTTATTGCATTAATATATTAGATACACCAGGACATCAAGACTTCTCGGAAGATACATACCGTACTTTGATGGCGGCGGATTCTGCAGTTATGGTAATTGATGCTTCAAAAGGGGTAGAGGCTCAAACACGCAAATTATTTAAAGTGTGTGTTATGCGCAAGATACCAATCTTTACATTTATCAATAAAATGGATAGAGAGGCACGTGATACATTCGAGCTTTTAGATGATATTGAAAAAGAGCTTGGAATTGCAACGTGTCCAGTAAATTGGCCAATTGGATCAGGCAAAGAATTCAAAGGTGTATTGGATAGAAAGACGAAAACAGTAGAACTTTTTTCGGATACAAAAAAGGGAACGACTCATGGAGAGGTAATCAAGGTATCTTTAGAGGATGAAGATGTAAAGCAGTTGATTGGTCAAGCGGCAGAAGAACAGTTGAATGATGAAATTGAATTATTAGATGGTGCAGCAGCTGAATTTGACATTGATGCAGTTACATGTGGTGAATTGTCACCAGTATTTTTTGGTTCTGCACTAACAAATTTTGGAGTGGAAACTTTTCTTCAGCATTTTTTGAATATGACATCTTCGCCGTTGCCAAGAAAATCGTCAGAAGGAATCATCGATCCAATGACAAATGATTTTTCGGCATTTGTATTTAAAATCCAAGCGAATATGAATAAATCACATAGAGATAGAATTGCATTTATGCGTATTTGTTCAGGGGAATTTGAAGCAGGCATGGAAGTATATCATATGCAAGGTGGGAAGAAGGTACGATTATCACAACCACAACAAATGATGGCAAGTAGTAGAAAAATGGTAGAAAAAGCGTATGGAGGAGACATTATCGGTGTGTTTGATCCAGGTATTTATTCAATTGGTGATACGTTGACTATGCCGAATAACAAAATCATATATGAGGGAATTCCAACATTTGCACCAGAACATTTCGCTAGAGTGCGTCAAGTTGACACTATGAAGAGAAAGCAGTTTATTAAGGGGATTAATCAAATTGCTCAAGAAGGGGCGATACAGATTTTTCAAGAGTATAATACAGGTATGGAAGAAATCATAGTTGGCGTTGTAGGTGTACTTCAATTTGAAGTCTTGAAGTATAGACTTGAAAATGAATACAATGTAGAAATACGTATGGATACACTTCCGTATGAGCATATTAGGTGGATCGAGAATGAGGAAATAAATTTAGATAAGATTGTAGGAACTTCAGATATGAAGAAAATCAAAGATCTTAAAGACCGTGCATTGTTACTGTTCTCACACGAATGGAGTGTAAGAATGACTTTAGAACGTAATCCGGGATTAGAATTATCAGAATTCGGACGTTCTTAATATTGCAATTTGACGAAAGTTTGTTATAATATACAGAGAAGATAAACCAATATAGGAGGTTTGGAATATGAGCAAAGATGAAAGAAATACATATAGCATACCAGCGGAAAGCGAAATGGGAGAAGTACAAATTGCAGATGAAGTTGTAGCAATCATTGCTGGATTAGCTGCGACAGAAGTAGATGGAGTCGCATCAATGGTTGGAAATATTAGCCATGGAATTATTAGCAAGCTTGGATCAAAGAACCTTTCTAAAGGTGTAAAAGTAGATATACTTGAAGGTATTGTAACTGTAGCATTATCTCTTAATTTGAAATATGGAGTTAGTATTATGGATATATCTGCAAAAGTACAAGAAAAAGTAAAAACAGCAATTGAGAACATGACAGGTCTTCAGGTTGCTGATGTGAACATTAAAATTGCTAGTGTAGAAGTAGAATAACATTTACATTAGTTGCAGATAGGACTAGGAATGTAGTATAATAGAGGGTGTCTGAAGGCATCCTTTTATTTATATAAAGAGGAGTGACCTATCATACAAAAGAGGCTATATGGTATACAGATGATTTGCAGAGAGGTAAAGCAAAATGACAAGATCAGAACTTAGAGAACACACATTCCGAGTGGTATTTGGAGAAGCATTTGACATCGGAGTAGACAGAACAGAACAGATTGAAAGATACTTTACGTTTGAAGCAAAGAATGTAAGCGAGGAAGAGCGTGCATTTATTGAAGGACGTAGTAAGTTAATTCAAGAAAAATTACCAGAAATTGATCTTGAAATAAATGAAAAAACAGTGGGCTGGAAAATCACACGTATGAATAAAGTTGATTTGGCGATTCTTCGTCTAGCATACTTTGAGATTAAATTTGATGATGATATTCCAACTGGAGTTGCTATTAATGAGGCAGTTGAATTGGCGAAGAGATATAGTAGTGATGAAGGCCCGGCATTTATTAATGGAGTATTAGCTAAATTAGTAAGCTAGGAGTTTATATGAAAAATGTTTATTCAGTCAAACAGGTAAATGAATATATAAAAAATATGTTTGCTCAGGATTTTATGATGAACCGTATTTACATAAAAGGCGAGGTGTCTAATTGTAAATACCATTCATCGGGGCATATCTATTTTTCATTAAAAGATGAGTCGGGAACTATTTCTTGCGTTATGTTCGCAGGACATCGTAGCGGACTCTCTTTTCGTATGTTAGAAGGTGATCAGATTATACTTCTGGGTAGTATTTCTACTTATCCAAGAAGTGGGACATATCAAGTATATGCGACTGAAATCATAAAAGAGGGTGCAGGATTACTCCACGAGCAATTTGAGGCCTTGAAAAAAGAATTGGATGAAATGGGTATGTTTGCCCAAGAATATAAGCAAACGATTCCAAAGTTTGCTAAGAAGATAGGAATTATCACTGCACCAACAGGAGCAGCAGTACAAGATATTATTCAGATAGTGGAACGAAGAAATCCTTTTATTCAATTAATTGTTTATCCTGCTCAAGTACAAGGTGAAGGAGCAGCCCAAAGTATTGTGAATGGGATTTTGATGATGGAAGAAGTAGTGAGACCTGACGTGATTATTGTAGGACGTGGTGGTGGATCTATGGAAGATTTATGGGCATTTAATGAACGAATTGTAGCACAAGCGATTTTTGAATGTTCTATACCAATTATTTCGGCAGTGGGACATGAAACAGATACAACGATAGCAGACTTTGTGGCGGATATGCGAGCACCGACTCCATCAGCGGCGGCAGAATTAGCTTCCTTTGAATATTTACAATTCAAAGGTGGATTAGAAGAGAGAGAACTACACTTCCTTCAACTTATGAATCGGTCTGTATCTGACACAAGGAAGAAAGTAGATTTATATAGTCAAAAGATGAAGTATCTACATCCAGAACAAAAATTAGTTGAGAAAAAACACCGATTGGTAGAGTTAGAGCAAGCACTACAAAGAGGTATAATTTATAATATAGAAAAGAAAAAACATAAATTAGAACTATATATTGCTAAGATGAAAGGTCTTTCGCCTTTGGATAAATTGAGCCAAGGATATTCGTATGTTTCGAATAAAGAGGGAAAGAACATCACATCTGTCGGAGATGTAAAGATAAATGACATCCTTCACATTTCAGTGACTAATGGCCTAATTAAGGCGAAAGTAACAGCGGTAGAAAAGGAGCGATAAGCATGAAATTAGAAGATATGTTCGAGCAATTAGATGCTCTTGTAGAGAAGCTAGAAAAAGACAGCGTTTCCTTAGAGGAATCTTTCCAATTATATAATCAAGGAATGGAAATGATAAAGAATTGCAATGCATCAATAGATGCAATTGAAAAAAAAGTACAATTGATTGATCAGAATGGAGCCTTACATGAATTTTAAACAAGCGCAAATTGAAAAAATTGAATTTATTAATCAAGTCCTAAAAAATTCGCTACCAAATGATTGTGAATTACAAAAAACAATTGTTGAAGCAATGGAGTATAATTTGCTTGCGGGTGGTAAGAAAATTCGCCCAATGATTATGTTTGAATCGTATCAAATGTTTGGTGGAAATGGTAGAGAAATAGAGTGTTTCTTAGCGGCAATGGAGATGATTCATACATATTCGCTTGTACATGATGATTTGCCAGCAATGGACAATGATGATTATCGTAGAGGTCGTAAGACAACTCATATTGTGTATGGAGAAGATATGGCAATTCTAACAGGAGATGCTTTACTTAATTTTGCATTTGAAACAGCAACAAAAGCATTTGATATTGCGCCAGAGAATAGTAAAAACATTGGAAAAGCATTGCAAATTATGAGTAGAAAAGCAGGAATCTATGGAATGATTGGTGGGCAGGTGGTAGATGTTCAATCAACAGGAGCAGTTATTGATGAAATAACACTAGATTTCATTTTCCGTTTAAAAACAAGTGCTTTAATCGAATGTGCCATGATGGTTGGAGCAACTTTAGCAGGGGCGAGTGAAGAAAATATTGCAGATATGGAAGAAATCGCTCGTAATGTAGGTATTGCATTTCAGATTCAAGATGATATTTTGGATATTACAAGTTCAACGGAAATGCTAGGAAAGCCGGTTTTAAGTGATGAAAAGAATAAAAAGACAACTTATGTCACTTTAAAGGGACTAGAACAAGCAAGGATGGATGTTGAAAAGTATTCTAATAAAGCAATTACAGTGTTACAAAAACAAAATGGAAAGAGTGAGTATTTAGAGTGGTTAGTTAATCAATTAATCTACAGAGAAAACTAGAGAGGTACTTTATGGTACTAAATAAAATCAAAAAAGAAAATGATATCAAGAAACTACAGCCAGACGAGTTAGAAAAACTACCTCGGGATATTCGAGAATTCCTAGTTAAAAGTATCAGTAAAACAGGTGGGCATTTGGCGTCTAATTTAGGGGTAGTAGAATTAACAATGGCGCTTCATTTATCGTTGGATTTACCAAAAGATAAAATCATATGGGATGTTGGTCATCAAGCATATACTCATAAGATTCTAACAGGGCGTCAAGACGGGTTTACAGATTTAAGAAAGTATGGTGGTATGAGTGGGTTCCCTAAACGAAAAGAAAGTGCATGTGATGCATTTGATACGGGACACAGTTCTACATCTATATCAGCAGGACTAGGCTATGTTAAAGGACGAGAAATCAAAGGAGATAAATATCGTGTGGTTTCTGTAATTGGAGATGGGTCTTTAACAGGAGGAATGGCTTATGAAGCCTTAAATAATGCCGCTACACTAGATACCAATTTCATTATTGTTTTGAATGATAATAATATGTCGATTTCACCAAATGTAGGAGGTATGTCAGCGTATTTAGACGGTCTTCGCACTGCGAATATATATACAGGATTGAAACGTGGTGTAGAACATACCTTAGAACGCATACCGGGTATTGGGGACTCTATGGTACGACAATTGAAGCGTACAAAGAGTAGTATTAAGCAGCTATTTGTTCCAGGTATGTTCTTCGAAGATATGGGAATTACATATTTGGGACCAATTGATGGACACGATCTTCGTAGTATACGCAAAGCTCTTTATGAAGCAAAGAAAGTAGAGGGGGCAGTGCTTGTACACGTCTTAACCACAAAAGGAAAAGGATATAAGCCAGCAGAAGAGGAGCCATCTAAGTATCATGGAACAGGCCCCTTCGAAATATTATCGGGGGCAAGTGAAGATAAGGTAAGCGAGGAATCTTATACAGATATATTCGGTCGAGTGCTATGTGCAGCAGCGAAAGAGGATTCGAAGATAGTGGCAATAACAGCAGCTATGCAGGATGGAACAGGGTTAAAGGCTTTTGCCAAGGAATATCCAAAGCGATTTTTTGATGTGGGTATTGCAGAGGCGCATGGAGTAACATTTGCGGCTGGACTAGCTGCAGCTGGATTAAAGCCTGTAATAGTATTGTATTCATCCTTTTTGCAACGTGCGTATGATCAAGTGATTCATGATGTCTGTCTACAGGAATTACCTGTAGTGTTTGCTATTGATCGAGCAGGACTTGTAGGAAATGATGGGGAAACACATCAAGGTATTTTCGATGTATCATTTCTGTCAAGCATTCCGAACATGACTATTATGGCAGCAAGAAACAAAACTGAATTAGAACAAATGATGTTATATGCGTTACAATTTGAACAACCAATTGCACTTCGTTATCCGAGAGGAACCGCATCCACAGAATTATCAGAATTTCATTCAGATATTGTCTATGGTAAGAGCGAAGTGATTTATGAAGAAGAGCAGATTGCATTAGTCGTAGTTGGTCATATGATGGATGTTGCTATAAAAGTACGTGAACTACTAAAAGAAATAGGTTATGCATGCTCTCTTATTAATGCGCGTTTTATTAAACCAGTTGATTGTGAGATGTTAGAAGCTGTCTCAGTGAATCATCAACTGATTGTAACAATTGAGGAAAATTTAATACGAGGTGGCTATGGACAAGCAGTCTGTTCTACAGTAAGTGAACTAGGGTTGAGCATTAATACGCTTAGTTTAGGTATTGAGGATGAATATGTAGAACATGGGAATATCGATGAGTTAAGAGCAGAAGTGGCTCTTGACGCTGATGCAATTGCGAAGAGAATTATAACTGACTATATTAGAATACAGGAGTAAGAATGAAAGAGCGTTTAGATATTTTATTAGTAAAAAGGAATTTAGCCGATTCAAGAGAAAAAGCGAAAGCCATCATCATGTCAGGAAATGTGTTTGTAGAAGGACAAAGAGAGGATAAAGCTGGAACTATGTTCTCGGATGAAAGTGAGATTGAAATCAGAGGCAATGTAATGCCTTATGTAAGTCGAGGTGGCCTAAAACTTGAAAAGGCCATGGCTAATTTCGATATTAGCATGGAAGGACTTGTATGTACAGATGTTGGATCTTCTACAGGGGGATTTACAGATTGCATGCTTCAAAATGGAGCAATTAAAGTATTTGCAATTGATGTTGGTCGCGGTCAGCTAGCATGGAAATTACGTACAGATGAGAGAGTTGTATGCATGGAGAAGACGAATATTCGTTATGTGACACCTGAGGACCTGGGGGAACGTATTGATTTTTCATCTATTGATGTTTCATTTATTTCATTAACGAAAGTACTAATGCCAATCCGTAATTACTTAAAAGAAGATGGACAAATTGTTGCACTTATTAAGCCACAGTTTGAAGCAGGACGTGAAAAAGTAGGTAAAAAAGGTGTAGTGCGTGAAATTGAAACACATTATGAAGTGATAGATAAGATATTTACATATGCACTTTCGATAGGATTTGAAATTGCGGCGTTTGAATATTCACCAATTAAAGGTCCAGAAGGAAATATAGAATACTTGGTACATTTGAAGAATAACAGTCAAATATTTACAGTGAATGATATTACATTCGATTATAAAGCGGTTGTAAAAGAAGCGTTTGAAGCTCTTACTAAATAGAGAGGGTATTATGAAGAATTTTTATATAATCACAAATGAGGGAAAAGATCCTGAACAAAAGATTACACTTGAGGTTCAAGGGATAATTGAAAAATTAGGTGGGAAAGCAATTATTGCAGAGAAATACAATCATAAGAATGAAATACCGGAGGACACTGAATGTGTGCTTTCACTTGGCGGCGATGGGACGCTTATCCGAACCGCAGGTGCATTGCATCAGACTGATATTCCAATGATTGGAATTAATCTTGGAACACTAGGTTATTTAACAGAAATTGAATTAGCTAATATCAAAGATGATATTAAGTCGTTGATGACAGGTATGCCATTTGTTGAAGAACGTATGATGATTGAAGGTGAACTCGAAAGCGGGGAGCGTAATATAGCACTAAATGATATTGTGCTAACACGAGAGGGAGCTCTTAGAACAATCCGTTTTCGCATTTATGTAAATGGTGCATTTTTACATTCTTATAAGGCAGATGGAATTATTTTGTCTACACCTACTGGATCTACAGGATATAGCTTGTCGGCAGGAGGACCAATCGTGGAGCCAACAGCATCACTTTTTATTTTAACTCCAATTTGTCCTCACTCGCTTAATAAGAATAGTATAATTCTCTCGGCAGATGATGTGATTGAGATTGAGCTAGGAGAAGGGCGAGAAGGAAAAGCAGAAAGTGCAAATCTTAGTTTTGATGGAAATGCATTTATACACTTCCGAACAGGAGATAAAATTAGAATTACAAAGGCTACAAAGACAATGAAGCTTATGAAACTAAGCAGTGTTAGTTTCTTGGAAACTTTAAGACGAAAAATGGCAGGGAATTAAGATGAAAAGTAAAAGACATGCAAAAATTGTTGATTTGATTAATCAGTATAACATAGAGACACAGGAAGAATTAGCAGAACGTTTAAATAGTGAAGGCTATTCGGTAACTCAAGCGACAGTGTCAAGAGATATTAGAGACTTGAAGTTGACAAAAGTAGCCACAGATGGAGGAAGACAAAAATATATTATTCTTCAAGCCAAAAATATTGATTTGGAAGAAAAATATGTACGTATCTTTAAAGATGGATATATATCTATGGAAATGGCCCAAAATATTTTGGTGATCAAAACCGTATCTGGTATGGCGATGGCTGTTGCCGCAGCATTAGATCATATGAACTGCACAGAAATAGTGGGATGTATCGCAGGGGATGATACGATTATGTGTGCAGTTAGAAGTGCAGAAGATACAATTATCGTTATTGAAAAACTGCAAAAAATCGTGAAATAATAATTCTAGATATATAAAAGTTATAAAAATGTGTGGAATACAATATCAATAGGGGTGGCAGACGAGAAAGAGTCTATAGGAGGCATATGTTAAGAAGTTTATACGTAAAAAACTTAGCTTTGATCGAAGAAATTGAGGTAGAATTTGAAAAAGGATTGAATATTCTTACTGGAGAAACAGGGGCGGGTAAGTCCATTATTCTTGGTTCTGTACAACTAGCACTTGGTGGGAGGTATACTGCTGACTTACTAAGAAAAGGGAAGGAATTCGGATTTGTTGAGCTTGTTTTCCATTTAGAAAATGATAAACAAATTCAGGAGTTAAAAGAATTAGACATTATTCCGGAAGATGGAATGATTATTTTGAGTCGTAAATTAATGGAAGGCAGAAGCATTAGTAAAATCAATGGAGAAACAGTAACTCAAACTGTGTTAAAAAATGTAGCATCTGTCTTAATTGATATTCATGGTCAACATGAACATCAAACGCTTTTAAATAAAAAAAACCATCTTGCGATTTTAGATGAATACATTGGCGATGAAGGAGTGCCATTGAAGAAACAAGTAGCAGATTCCTATAAGTTATATAAATCAAAAGTACAAGAGATGAACGAGGCTGATAATGATATAGAAAGCCGTAATCGGGAGCTTTCTTTTCTTCAATTTGAATTAAATGAAATCGCTGAGGCGAATTTGGTCAAAGGAGAAGATGAGGATTTGGAACATTCTTATCGTAGACTCGTAAATGGAAAAAAAATAACTGAAAATTTAGATTGTGTTTACAACTGCACAAGTTCTTATGGGGATTACGGTGCAAGTGATGCATTAAGTCGTGGACTTCATGCATTGCAAGAAATTTCAGAATATGATGATACTTGTAAGCAATTTTATCATCAACTAGCTGAAGTCGATAATTTACTCAATGATTTTAATCGTGAAGTTTCTACTTATAAAGATAATATAGAGTTTTTGCATGAGGATTTCCAAACAATAGAAGAACGATTAAATTTGTGGAATCGTCTCAAAGGAAAATATGGAAAAACATTTGATGATATTATGGAATATAGAAGTGGATTAGAAGAAAAAACAAGTAAATTGTTAGATTATGATGCTTATTTAATCCGTTTAAACGATGAAATAACCGTGTCTTACACTGCACTGGAAAATACTGCAAAGACATTGTCAAAATGTCGTGTGAGGGCATGTGAAAAGCTCTCAGAAGCAATCAAGGAGAATTTGAAAGAACTGAATTTTAATGATGTGAATTTTCAAATTAATATAGAGGAAAAAACAATCATAACTAATGATGGAATAGATGAAGTAATGTTTCTGGTTTCCCTAAACCCAGGGGAAGATGTGAAACCGCTATCAAATGTTGTTTCGGGTGGTGAGCTTTCGAGAATTATGCTTGCGATTAAAACTGTAATGGCAGATAAGGAGCAAAAAGAAACGTTGATTTTTGACGAAGTCGATGCTGGAATTAGTGGACTTACAGCTTCTAAAGTAGGAGAAAAATTAGCAATTATAGGGAAAAGTAGACAAGTGATTTGTATTACTCATTTAGCTCAAATTGCAGCACTTGCTTCTGAACACTTCGTAATACAGAAACAAGTGCATGCTGGCAAATCAGTGACGTCTATCGCAAAACTTTCATACCAAGAGGCTATTGATGAACTTACAAGAATTCTTGGTGGTGGACAAGCAACAGAAGCCATGGTGCAAAGTGCAATTGAGATGAAAGAAATGGCCAATAGAAAGTTTTATGGCTAATCTATGATAGCATTTACTAACGTATCTAAATCAATGTTATGAATAGCATTTTCCATATTATTTTTTACTAAAAGTTCTTTAATCATGTTTTTTTCGTATGTACAACCGATTAAGAGATCTGTAAGTTGGGAAGTGTCATAAGCACTAAAAAAATCGCCATAAAGAGACGCCGTATCTATTTTGTTGTTTCTTACATTTAATTTAAATTGGATTTTTCCGGCATTAGTATAAGTAGTTTTATCAATATTGGATTCAGGGTTTTTGCCATAGATGATATCCCAATTGTCGAATTTTTCTTTTGCAATTTCTTCGATTCTTGCAATATCTTCTGGAGTTAATTCGTATATACTACCTTCTTTGCCAATAATGTATTTGACAATAGTATCCTTAAAGGTATCTCTGTCAATCGGAACTGCGAGATGTTCTTTCACATTAGTTACTCTGCTACGAATAGACTTTATACCTTTTGAAGTAATCTTGTAATCGTCTACAGTAGTAGCCTTTACCATTTCTTCAATGTCGCTATCAAAGAGGATTGTTCCGTGGTGTACAACGGTATCTTTAAGTATGTATTGAGAGTTTCCAGAAAACTTCCGACCATCAATAAGAAGATCGTTGCGCCCGGAAAACTCAGCCTTAACATTAAATGTACCAATGGCTTCAATGATTGGCTCGAGATAATGTTTAAAGTCGATTTTATCACTTGTCTTGGGCTCGATAAAGGCAAATTGCCATCCATTTAAATCTTGATATACGGTTCCGCCACCACTCATACGTCTAGCTACATTAATATTTTTAGCCTCGACGTATGATTTATTGATTTCTTCTAATGTATTTTGATTTCGTCCAACAACTAATGTTGGTGTAACATGCCAAACGATGAAAATATTATCAGTCCATTTTTTTTCGGTAGCTAAATAATATTCAAGGGCTAAATTGTAGTAAATACTTGTAGAGATTGATGGTACATAAATCATAATGTTTCATTTCCTTTCAATTAACTTCATATTAGTAAATAGTATAATATAGACAGCTATTTTACAAGTAAGAAAATAAAATACAAACAATAGTAAAGTTATTGAAAAAACTGTTGACAGTCTGATACGAGGATAAGATAATATCAATATGTTTAAAATCAAGTGTCGTTGATGAATGAAGGAGATAAATATGAACAGATTAGATAATGATAAATATTACATAGCTTATGGTAGTAATTTAAATATTAAAGATATGGAAAAACGATGTCCAAATGCAACAATTGTTGGAAGCTCGGAAATAAAAGATTATCAACTTTTGTTTAAAGGTTCTAAAACTGGAGCCTATGCAACCATTGAGAAAAAAGAAGGTTCAATTGTACCTATTGGAGTGTGGAAAATTGATAAACAAGATGAGGAGGCTTTGGATGAATACGAAGGATATCCTACACTTTATCAAAAGTACTACATGTCTGTTAAAGTCGGACAAGAGTGCTATCAAGGATTAGTGTACATTATGCCAAGTGAAAATGAATTTGGAATGCCATCTAAAGAATATTTGGAAGTAGTTAAAACTGGATATAGAGATTTTAAATTAGATAATGAAATATTAAATCAAGCTGTTGAACAGGCAAAGAACCAAATATAAGAGCTGATTTACGAGAGAGTGATGTGTATTTGGGAATAAGGAGTTAGAGGTATGAAAGTAAAAAGTGATTATACTTGTGCATTGCTTTTATCTATGGATTTACTAGGGGGTAAATGGAAAATGAGAATATTGTGGCATGTTTTGCATGGTGATAATAGATTTTCCTTATTACTAAAAGGGATTCCAGACATAACACACAAAATGCTGGTTACTCAATTGAAAGAACTTGAACAAAGTAATATTCTAGTGAGAAGGGTTATATCTGAAAAGCCATTAAATGTAGTATATTCATTGTCAACTAAATATAAAGAACTCATTCCACTTGTAGAAGGATTTTGTGAATTTTCAAAAGAATATGCTAAAGAAAATAAAATTAGGTTAGAAGATTTATAGGTACAAAAAAGTACGTTATTGTCCAAAGTGTTGAACCAGATATATAATAAAGGTACAATAATAAGGAGGTAACGAAAATGAATTATCCAAGAGCATTTTCTCATATCGGTTTGTCTGTACCTAATCTAGAACAGGCGGTAAAATTTTATAGCGAGGTTATGGGATGGTATATTGTAATGAAACCAGCTATCATAAAAGAAGAAAATACTTCTGCAATCGGAATCATGTGTGAAGAAGTATTTGGTAAAGGGCACGGTGATTTCAAAATTGCCCACATGGTTACTTCAAATTCTATAGGAATAGAATTGTTTGAATTTGTAGAAAATGACAAACAAAAGCAACCCTTTGAATTTAAAAACACAGGATTATTCCATTTTTCAGTACAAGATCCAGATATAGAGGGATTAGTAAAGAAAATTGTTGATGAAGGTGGTAAACAAAGGATGCCTATAAAAGAATACTATCCGAATGAAAAACCATATAGAATGTGTTATGTAGAAGATCCATTTGGAATTGTTTTTGAAGTATATAGTCACAGCTATGAAGTGACATATTCTAAAGGAGCTTACTAATAATCGTAAATATTATACACAGAACAAAGGACAGACACTGATAGTGTTTGTCCTTTGTTTTGAATTGTCAGAATTTTAATTCTTGTTCATTTGATTTGAATCAATTATAATGGAAATGAATCGATAAGTCAGTCTTATTGATTACATTATTATTATACAAGGAGGTATTTATGAATAGTAAGTTGAATATTTTATGGGTAAATGACAATCCGCAAGCGGCTCATTCGATGGTGTTTATGTATGCAACTAATGCAAAAATGCAAGGCTGGTTTGATGAAGTAGAAATAATTATTTGGGGACCTACTGCGAAGCTTGTATCAGAAGATACTAATATTCAAGAGAGAATTAAATTAGCTCAACATGTGGGGGTAGTTGTAAAGGCATGTATATCTTGCTCGAATATGTTTGGTGTTACTGATAAATTAAAATCTCTTGAAATAGAAGTGGACGGAATGGGAATACCACTTACAAATATATTAAAGGAAAATGAAAAACTTATTACAATATAAAAAAATAATACTGTACAAACCAAAAGAAGATTCGGTGTAAAATTAGTAAAATACATTTATAAATAATGTAGTCTATGTTATGATACATATTATTAAATTATTTATTATAAGGTAGGAGAAAACACATGGCAGAATTTATATATCAAATGTATAAAGCACGTAAAGCGCACGGAGATAAGGTTATTTTAAATGACGTATCCCTTTCTTTTTATTATGGAGCTAAAATCGGTGTAGTTGGACCAAATGGTATGGGAAAATCGACAATGCTTAAGGTAATGGCTGGAATGGAAGAAGTTTCAGCAGGAGAGGCGAAATTGACGCCAGGATTTACTGTAGGGATATTACAACAAGAACCACCTCTTGATGAAGATAAGACGGTTATCGAGAATATAAGACAAGCATTTAGTGGCTTACTAGCAAAAGTGGAGAGATTCAATAAAATCGGTGAAGAAATGATGGAACCAGATGCCGATTACGATAAATTAATGACAGAAATGGGCGACTTACAATCAGAGATTGATGCGGCAGATGGTTGGGATATTGATAGTAAATTATATCAGGCGATGGATGCGCTTCAATGCCCAGATGCAGATGCATCAATTGGCATCTTGTCAGGAGGAGAGAGAAGACGAGTAGCACTTTGTAAACTCCTTTTAGAAGCTCCTGATTTACTCTTACTTGATGAGCCAACTAACCATTTGGATGCTGAATCAGTTCTGTGGTTAGAACAATTTTTAAAGAATTATCCAGGAGCTGTTCTTGCGGTAACCCATGATAGATACTTCCTAGACAATGTAGCAGGTTGGATTTGTGAAGTGGATCGAGGACAATTATATCCATATGAAGGAAATTATTCTACATATCTAGAAACAAAGGCAGCTAGACTTTCGGCACAAGGACAACAACAAGCAAAGCTTGTGAAAAGAATTCAAGCAGAGTTGGAGTGGGTAAGAAGCTCGCCAAAAGCACGTCAGACAAAAAGTAAGGCACGTCTTGAGCGTTTTGCAGAGATGGAAGCAGAGGCGGCAAGAGTTAAAGACGTAGATTTTTCTGATATCAAAATACACGTTGGATCTCGACTTGGAACAAAAGTTATTGTTGCAGACAATATTAATAAATCCTTTGGAGATCGTACGTTAATAAAAGATTTTTCTTTCTCACTTCCACAAGGTGGAATTGTTGGTGTAATTGGGCCTAATGGAGTTGGTAAGACAACACTATTCAAAAGTATTGTTGGACTAGAAGAGTTGAGTAGTGGAACTCTAGAAATTGGAGAAACAGTTCATATATCTTATGTAGATCAAAATAGAGCTGGATTAGATCCAGATAAAACCCTTTGGGAGATAGTTTCAGATGGAAATGATTATCTTCAAGTAGGGAATGTACAAGTACCAAGTAGAGCATATTTATCTGGATTTGGATTTAAAGGTTCAGATCAACAGAAAAAAGCAGGAATGCTATCGGGTGGTGAGCGAAATAGGCTGAATCTTGCCCTAACCCTAAAAGAAGGTGGAAATCTTATACTCTTGGACGAGCCTACAAATGACTTGGATATTGCGACTTTATCGAGCTTGGAGGAGGCCCTCTTGAACTTCCCAGGATGTTCTGTTGTAATCAGTCATGATAGATTCTTCCTTGATCGTATTGCGACACATATTATTGCTTGGGAGGGGACAGAAGAGGAACCTGGAAATTGGTATTGGCACCAAGGTAACTTCGAATCCTATCAAAAGAATAGAGTGGCTCGTTTAGGTGCAGAAGCTGCGAAACCACGTAGAATGAGAAGAAAGTTAACAAAAGATTAATTAGTATTAGTTATAGTGAGGTGATTAATATGTGTACATCAATTGCATGGAATAATGGGAATTTTTACATTGGAAGAAATATGGACATTAGTTTTGATTTTGATAAGAAAATTGTGGTGGTACCTAGAAATTACCCTTTTCATTTTAAAGAAATGCCAACAATTAACAATCACTATGGAATGATAGGCACTGCAATGATTGTCGATAATTACCCACTGTTTGCGGAGGCAGTCAATGAAAAAGGACTATATATGGCAGGTCTTAATTTTCCGGAAATTGCAAAGTATAACAAAAGCAATGAGTCATTAGATAATATCTCTGTAGTTGAAATTATACCATTTATACTTTGCAAAGCGTTAAATGTGGAAGAAGCAAAAGTTATTTTAAATCAGACGAACATTACAGACACTCCTTTTATGCCTTCATTACCAATACCTACGTTACATTTTATTATTTCTGATGAAAATACATCTATTGTTGTAGAGTGTACAGAGGCAGGGATGAATATTTATGAAAATAAAACAGGCATAATGACTAATAACCCAACTTTTGACATGCAGATGCATAATTTAAAAAATTATATGCATTTATCAAATAGAAACCCAGTAAATACGATGACGGATGAAATTACACTCAGTCATTATTGTATGGGAATGGGAGCCTTAGGTTTACCAGGTGATTATTCGTCTCAATCAAGATTTGTGAAAGCTTATTTTTTAAAGGCAAACGCCGTTGCAATGGAAACGGAAAGTGCATCTATTGCTCAGATGTTCCATATGCTAAATGCGGTTTCTATGGTGCGAGGAAGCGTTATGGAAGGGGAAAATTGGGATATTACGGTATATTCTTGCTGTATTAATGCAACGAAAGGAACTTACTATTATAAAACATACGATAGTAGTATGATTTCTGCAGTGAGTATGCATAAAGAGGATTTAAATAGTAATGAGCTTATAGCTTTTGATTATTCCGACAACACTTGTATTTTTAGTGCGAATTAAAAAAATAAAATCACCTGATGAAATTAATCATTAGGTGATTTGTTATTTATAAGGCAATAGCTATATTCTATTTAAGTTATAATGTTTATCTACACGAATTATTGTTTTGCAACTAGGATCAATGGCTAGAATATTTTTTGTTATTATATTTTTCACTTCATCTACTTCAAGAGAAACTTCACATGGAAGTGCTATATCAAAAATGAGGTTGTGAATATTGTCTGCTTGAACAAGTCTAAAATCATGCATGGAAATTCTATTATCAATAGAGGTAATAACATCTTCAACAAGATATTTGTAGTGATCAGTTACTTCATCATTTAATGTAACAGGATCAATGTGAATAACAATATTCAAATTTTCTTTTTCGAAATTTCTTTCAATTTTGTCGGCAATTTCATGGCATAATATTAAGTTAAACTCGGAATCAAATTCCAGATGTACGGATAGAAAAGTTCGATTGTGACCATAGTTATGAACGATTAAATCATGAATTCCAAGCACATATTCATAAGAAAGTAATTTATCATTAATTTCTCTTATAAATGCTTCGTCAGGTGCTTCACCAAGAAGAGGGCTTAGAGTATCTTTTGCAATATCTATTCCGGATTTTAATATCAATATTGACAATAGTACACCAACAAATCCATCTAAGTTCCAGTTGAAAAAATGGTAAATAACTATAGAAGTAAGTACCCCTGCAGTGATTATAACATCGTTTAATGAATCTTTGGCAACCCCTAAAATTGTCTTAGATTGTATCCTGTCTGAAACTTCTTTATTGAAGCTATAGAGCCACATTTTAACAATTATAGATACAATTAAAATAACAACAATAAGTGGACTGACTTCAATTGATGAAGGGTTTATAATCTTATCAATGGAGGATATAAAAAGCTCTATACTGATATACATAATAATGAAAGCAACAATAAGACCAGATATATACTCCATTCTGGCATGTCCAAAAGGGTGTTCCTTATCAGCTGGCTTTTCAGCTATTTTAAATCCTATTAAAGTCACGATAGAAGAGGCACTATCAGATAGATTATTAACACCATCACCAAGAATTGAAATGCTGCCAAATAATAAACCGCATAGAATTTTGACAAAGCTAAGGATTCCATTTGAAATAATTCCAACTATGCTAGCAACATAGCCAAATCGTTGCCTGAAATTATCATTATCATTTTTACGCGATGATAAAATAAATTTTTCTATAATATAAGTAGTCATACATCTCCTTGATTTTAGTGTGATTGACGTTGAGCCTAAACTAGTTTACTAACTTGAATAATTATTATATCAAGAAGCTTGGGAGTTATTCAAGCGTAACTTATGCATAGGTATAAGCGAAGGAATATTAGGAATTCTAATTGACAATATGAATGTACTTTGCTATTGTCAATTCATATAGAAAGTGTATTAAAATATAATAGATAGAGGAGATAAAAATATGAATGTTGTTTTACTTGAATCACTAGGTGTTTCAGCAGATGAACTGCAGAAATTAGAAATCGATTTGAAAGAAATGGGTTACACATTTGTTGCTTATGAAAAAACAAATGACATAGAAAAGCAAAAGAAGTACACAGAAAATGCAGATATTATAATGATTGCAAATATGCCACTTACGGGAGACGTGATTCGTAGTGCTAAATGTTTAAAGTTTATTAATGTTGCATTTACAGGTGTGGATCATGTGGATTTAGAAGCGGCAAGAGAATGTGGTGTCGCTGTAAGTAATGCATCTGGATATTCTAATCAATCAGTAGCAGAGCTTGCAATTTGTATGATGCTTGAAATCTTGAGAAATGTAAAACAAACAGAAGCACGTTGCAGGGAAGGTGCTACAAAAGATGGATTAGTTGGCAATGAATTAGCCGGAAAGACAGTTGGTATTATTGGAGTAGGGGAAATTGGGATGAGAGTTGCCCAAATTGCAAAAGCCTTTGGTTGTGATGTATTAGGTCATAGAAGAAATCCTAAGGACGATGGTATTCATTATTGTTCAATGGAAGAATTATTGAGAAAAAGTGACATTGTAACGCTTCATTGCCCAGCGAATACAAGTACAAAAGGCTTAATAAACGCTGAACGATTAGCTATGATGAAACCATCTGCAATCTTGATTAACACAGCTAGAGGAGCAGTAGTAAACCAAGTAGATTTAGCACAAGCCCTAAATAACAATATTATAGCTGCAGCAGGAATTGATGTATTTGACATAGAGCCACCGCTTCCTCTGGATCATATATTATTGAGCGCGAAAAATACTTTAGTTACACCTCATATTGCATTTGCTACCAAAGAGTCTATGATTCTAAGAAAAGAAATTGTACTAGAAAATATTAAACAATGGACAAAAGGAAATCAGATTAATATTGTGTAAAGAGTACAATATAATTGTTGACAAATTAATAACTCTTTTATTATAAATTCTTATGGTGATTAATAATTTGAGATTATATTAGGAAAGAAAATCAACTAAGTTATATCAGATAAAAATATGATTAAGTATAAAAAAAAAATAAAAAAAGATAATTGCGTGAAAAATTCAGTTTATTTCCAATGAAAAGTGAAGTATGTAATAGATTTTGAGTATAAAATGACGATTATAAAGGTTTTTACGTTATTTGAATTGATTATTGAAATATGATATTTTAATAATTAGAAGTAGGAAATAGCCAATGTTGAAAAAATAAAGTGCTACCTACACTAAATTATCTACTATTAGGAGGACATTATGTCGAAAAATCAATTAACTGGAACACCGTACACATTTGAAGGGAAGCTGCCACTTATTCAAGCAATTCCATTAGGGTTACAACATGTATTAGCTATGTTTGTAGGTAACCTTACACCAATACTAATTATTACAAGTGCATGTGCAGTAGGTGGAAGTGCAGATGAATTTGCAGCAATTCAAGTAGCCTTACTTCAAAATGCGATGATTCTTGCAGGATTAATTACATTACTTCAATTATTTGGAATTGGACCAGTGGGTGGAAAAGTGCCAATTATTATGGGAACTAGTTCGGGATTTATTGGTGTTTTCCAAAGTGTAGCTAATGTAATGGGAGGCGGAATTGTAGCTTATGGGGCAATTATGGGGGCATCCATTCTCGGAGGAATATTCGAGACATTTTTAGGCGCTTTCTTGAAACCGCTTCGTAAATTCTTTCCATCAGTAGTAACAGGAACAGTCGTATTGGCAATCGGTCTTTCTTTAATTGGAGTTGGAGTAGGGTCATTTGGTGGTGGTTCTGCAGCAAATGATTTTGGAACAGTAGAGAATCTACTAGTTGGTTTGCTTGTTATGGGGATTATTTTATTTTTTAAACATGCTACACAAGGAATTACAAGTTATTCATGTATTTTAATTGGTATTATTTGTGGATATATTATCTGTGCAATTTTGCCAATGTTTTTAGAAACAACAGGAGTTACAGCAGAAGGTGTAGAATATACAAAAGCATGGGTTTTAAATTGGGATAAAGTTGCTGATGCATCTTGGTTTGCAGTTCCAACTTTTATGCCAGTTAAGCCAGTATTTGATATAAGAGCTATTTTACCGATTATGATTATGTTCGTTGTTACTGCAGTAGAAACATTAGGAGATGTTTCTGGTGTTGTTGAGGGCGGTATGGATCGAGAAGCAACAGATAAAGAGCTTGCGGGTAGTGTGATGTGTGATGGTATAGGATCCTCAATTGCAGCATTTTTCGGAGTGCTACCAAATACATCATTTAGTCAAAACGTAGGTCTAGTTACATTAACTAAAGTTGTTAATCGTTTTGCCCTTTCTTGTGGAGCAATCTTCTTAATTGTTTGTGGATTAGTTCCGAAATTGGCGGCACTTGTTTCGATAATGCCACAAAGTGTATTAGGTGGAGCAGCAGTTATCATGTTTTCATCAATTGTTATGAGTGGAATTCAATTAATTACACGAGAGCCATTGACATCAAGAAATATTACCATTGTATCTGTGGCATTAGGATTAGGATACGGAATGGGAGTTAATGCGACAATCTTGAATCAATTACCAGATTTAGTAAAATTGGTATTTGGTGGTGGTGGTATTGTACCAGCAGCAGTAGTAGCTGTGATATTCAATATTTTATTGCCAAAAGAAAAGAGCGCTCCAAAGGAATAAATAAAAAAGGAGGTATTATATGTTAAATATCAAGAAATACCATAGAGTAGAAAGTGTGGAAGAAGCTTACACACTAAATCAAAAGAAAAGCAATGTCATTATCGGTGGGATGTTATGGCTAAAAATGCAAACCAGAAATGTTGATACAGCGATTGATATGTGTGACTTGGGATTAGATGAAATCAAAGAAGTAGAGGGTGCTTATCATATAGGTGCAATGACTTCATTACGCGCAATCGAAGTACATCAGGAATTAAATAAGATGACAAACAATGCATTAAGAGATGCAATGAAACAAATTGTAGGGGTACAATTTAGAAATGTTGCAACACTTGGTGGAAGCATTTTTTCAAAATTTGGTTTTTCTGATGTAGCAACAATCCTCCTTGCTTTAAATGCAAAAGTTCGTTTACATAAAAAGGGTATCATCAGTCTTTCACAGTTTTTAAAAGAGAAAGCAGATCAAGATATCTTAATAGAAGTAATCATTGAAAAAAAGATGTATGAAGTAATTTATCTTTCTCACAGAAACACAAAAACAGATTTTCCAGTTTTGACTTGCGCTGTGACAAAAAATGATGAAGGATATACTTGTGCTATTGGGGCTAGACCACAAAAAGCAGAGGAGATTCATGTTACTAAAGATGATAATGCGATGACTATCGGTAGAGAGGTAGCAGAATTGCTTACATTTGGTTCAAATTCCTTAGCAAGCGCTGACTACAGAAAGCATCTTTGTGAAGTATTGGTGATGCGTGGAGTTGAAACTCTACAAAAGAAAGGGTAGGGATTTATATGGAAATTACATTATTTTTAAACAATAAGAAAATAACAGACACCATTGAAGCCGATACACTTCTTATAGATTTTGTAAGAATGCACCAATGCTATAGTGTGAAACGCGGATGCGAAACATCTAATTGTGGATTGTGTACGGTCTTATTAGATGATAAGCCTGTTTTATCATGTAGTGTATTAGCAGCAAGAGCAAATGGGAAGAGAGTGCTTACATTAGAAGGTTTACAAGAAGAAGCAGAAGAATTTGCAACATTTGTGGCAGATCAAGGTGCGGAGCAATGTGGATTTTGTAATCCAGGGTTTATAGTAAATACAATAGCGCTGTTGCGTGAAAATCCAGATCCAACTGACGAAGAAATTATTGCATTTTTAGCAGGAAATCTATGTCGTTGTTCAGGTTATGATGGACAATTACGTGGTATTCGTAATTTCTTAGAATTCCAGAAGAAAGGAGAATAGGCATGAATTATCAATATGTAGGCAGACCAGTTCGAAAAAAAGATGCAATGCAATTGGTACTTGGTAAACCAGTTTATACAAATGATATTGCACCGAATGATTGCTTAGTGGTTAAAATTTTACGATCACCACATGCCCATGCAATTATTAAGGAAATCGATACAAAAACAGCACTTCTCGTGCCTGGGATTGAAGCTATTTACACATATAAAGATGTTTGTCAAGACAGATTCACAATGGCAGGACAAACATTTCCAGAACCATCACCTTATGATCGTTTGTTGCTAGATTCTCATTTGCGATTCAAAGGAGATGCAGTTGCGATTATTGCAGGAGAGAACGAAAAAGCAGTTGCACGTGCTATGAAAATGATTAAGGTTCAATATGAGAGACTAGAACCTATTCTTGATATGACAACAGCAAAAGATAATGAAATATTAGTGCATCCAGAAGAAAATTGGAAATCAGAAGCATGGGTGCAAGCAGATAATAAAAGAAATCTTTGTGCATCTGGCCATGATAGCGACGGCGATGTGGATGCAGAATTTTCATCTTGTGATATTGTATTTGAACATGAATATCACACGCAAGCGTGTAATCAGGCAATGATGGAGCCATTTAGTGCATTTGCAGAAATGGATTTATATGGACGTGTACATGTAACAGCATCTACTCAAATCGTATTTCATGCAAGACGTATTATTGCAAATGCGCTAGGAATTTCAAAAAGTAAGATTCGAGTAACAAAGCCAAGAGTTGGTGGAGGGTTTGGAGCGAAACAATCAGTAGTTGCTGAAGTGTATCCTGCATTTGTAACATGGAAAACAGGGAAACGTTCGAAGATTATTTACACAAGGGAAGAATGTCAAATTGCGGCGTCTCCACGTCACGAAATGAAAATAAAGGTTAAGCTCGGTGGTATGAAAGATGGATCTATCCGTGCACTTCAGGTATATACACTTTCAAACACAGGTGCTTATGGGGAGCATGGACCAACTACAGTAGGATTGTCCGGACATAAGTCGATACCACTTTATACTAATAACTTGAAAGCGTATGATTTTTCATTTGATGTGGTTTACACAAATGTACAATCTTCAGGCGCATATCGTGGTTATGGAGCAACTCAAGGATTATTCGCTGTTGAAAGTATGGTAAATGAATTTGCGTCCAAAATTAATATGGATCCAGTAGTAGTTCGCGAATTGAATATTGTAAGAGAAGGTCAAATTATGCCTGCATATTATAATGAAATCGCTGAATCTGCAAGTTTAGATCGTTGTATAGCTACTGCAAAAGAGATGTTTGAGTGGGATAAGAAATATCCAGTTCGAGATATGGGAGATAATAAAGTGCGAACTGCTGGTATGGCATTAGCAATGCAAGGCTCAGGCATTGCAGCCTTAGATGTAGGATCGGCAACTATTAAACTTAGCGACGAAGGGACTTATCATTTATTAATAGGTGCTGCAGATATGGGAACAGGTTGTGATACAATCCTTGCGCAAATGGCAGCTGAATGTTTAGAGTGTGATATAGACTTGATTACAGTATATGGCGCTGATTCTGATATTTCACCTTATGATTCAGGATCTTATGCATCTTCAACTACTTATATTACAGGAAAAGCGGTAGAGTTAGCCTGTGCGGAATTACGTACTAATATATGTACAATTGCAGCCGAATTATTGAATTGTAGCATGGATGACGTGGAATTTAAAGGAAGTAAGGTGATAAAGAAAGATCAATCAGCCGAGGTGAGTTTATTTGATATATCTACTAAGTCGATGACTGGAAATCATATTCCGGTGCAGGCAACACATACACATACATCACCTGTATCACCGCCTCCATTTATGGTGGGGATGGTAGAAATTGAATTAGACAAATTGACAGGTGCTGTTGATATTTTAGATTATGTAGCAGTCGTAGATTGTGGAATACCAATTAACCCGAATCTAGCAAGAGTACAGACAGAGGGTGGTTTAGTGCAAGGAATCGGGATGGCATTAAGTGAGAGCATTACGTATTCATCTACTGGATCACTGATTGAAAGGAATTTCATGACTTATAAAATTCCTACTCGAATGGATATTAGTCGTTTACGTGTTGCATTTGAACATAGTTATGAATCAACAGGTCCTTTCGGTGCAAAATCAGTTGGTGAAATTGTAATAAACACACCACCTCCAGCACTTGCACATGCGATCTTTAATGCAACGGGAGCATGGCATAGATCACTTCCAATTACACCAGAGAAAATCTGGGCTGGAATGCAAGAGTAGATATGATTTACTTTATTTATCTAGCAGCAGGCAATTCTATACGATTTGGAAATGAAAATAAATTATTGCATCTATTAGACGGAAAACCCATGTTTAGACATGGGTTAGATGCGTTAAATGAAGTCGTAAAAGAAAAAGGAGACTCGTGTTTATTAGTTGTAACAAAACATAAAGAGATAAATGAGTATGCCATGAAAGAAGGCATTTCAGTTTTGTTTCATAACAATATGAAACGTGAAATTTCAGATACAATCAAACATGGGTTAATTGAAATTGGGGATGTATCTCATGAAGATTATTATGTCTTTGTTGTAGCAGACCAACCAATGTTGGAAAAAGAAACATTCGAAAATATTATAGAAGTCACAAAAAAAGGATGTCTAACAGCCTGTATGCATGATGGTATAAGGAATGGGAATCCGAGTGTCTTTTCAGCAAAATTGCGAGAAAATCTTATGAAGTTAAATGGAGATAAGGGTGGGAGCGTATTATTTAAACAATATCCACCGATAAAAATCCAAGTGAGAACTAATCAAGAATTAAAGGATATAGATGATATAGGATGTCTAGAAAAATTACGAATATTATAATAACAGGTTACAAAAAATGTGGTAAAACAACATTTTTGAAATCAATATTGGAATCAACAAAAGTGGATTATGTTGGATTCGAGACAATTGTTCTTGAAAAAATTGGAATAGGTAATACATTTTCCATACGAGATATAAAAACAGGTGTTAAAGGACCAATTTCCTCATATGATGGAAGTGGCTTCCATGCCATTACAGAAACATTTGATACAATTGGAACACAGATTTTAAAGAAGACGTTAACTGCAAAAGAACCTATTATTGTGTTAGATGAAATTGGAAGATTTGAAAAAGAAAGTTCTTCTTTTTTAGAGGCAATCATTCAGGTGTTTTCTTCAGAGAAAATAGTAATTGCAGTATTAAAGAAGGAAAATTTGTTACATATAGAAAATTTAAAAAAACGAGAAGATAGCCTTGTATTTGATTTGAATGAAATAACAGATAGAGAAAAAGCAAAAGATCATATCATAAATATAGTATGTAGACATTTGCAAAAGAAGGGATAAACAAATGGAAATTCTAAAAGAGCGTATACGTAAAGATGGAGTAGTAAAACCAGGAAATGTATTGAAAGTAGACAGTTTTTTGAATCATCAACTTGATATCAATTTACTAAATGAGATTGGTAAAGAACTTAAAATTCGTTTAGCAGATTTAAAAATCGATAAAATTCTTACTGTAGAGGCTTCGGGAATTGGAATCGCTGCAATTGTAGCACAGTATTTTGATGTGCCTGTAGTGTTTGCTAAAAAATCACAATCTATTAATTTAGATGGTGCAATGTTAAGTGCACCGGTTGAATCCTTTACACATAAGAGAAAATATGAAGTGATTGTAGCAAGTCGTTTTATTTTACCAGGTGAAAATGTGTTAATTATTGATGATTTCTTAGCAAATGGATGTGCAGCACTTGGTCTATGTCAAATTGTTGAAGCAGCACATGCTAATGTAAGCGCAATTGGGATTGTAATTGAAAAAGGCTATCAAGTAGGTGGGAGAACGCTTCGCGATAAAGGATATCGCTTAGAATCATTAGCAATAGTAGAGTCTATGGATGACGAAACTGGAACCTTAACCTTTAGATAATATGAAAGATATTAAAGCAAAAGTTGAATTGAAGATTTATTTAGATGGAAAAGGATTTGGACCGGGACCTATGCGTCTATTGATGGGAATTGAACAAGAGGGATCCTTACAAGCATCAGCACAGAAAATGGGAATGGCATATTCGAAAGCGTGGAAAACAATCCGTATGATTGAGTCGGAATGGGGCATTCAATTTCTGATTAGGAAAACCGGTGGAAAAAACGGCGGTGGTTCAACGTTAACAGAAGAAGGTAGGGATTTATTATATCGTTATCAAAAGATGTTAACAGAGATAGAATGTGCTACAGATAGTGCATTTGAAAAATATTTTAATAATTAGATCAATGAAGGTATGCATGAGGCATACTTTTCATTGGTTGCGGTTATTCTTGATTGAGAATAACGAGAGGAGAAGAGGATGAAAAAATTAAAATTTAAAAAGGTAGTAGCTGCAACAGTAGCAAGTATTTTAGTATTAGGCAGTGTAGCATGTGCTCCAGCTGAGGAAAAAGTGGAAAAGAAAGTGGAGGAACAAGTAGAAGTTACTACAGAAGAGAAAGATTCTGTTACTATCGTTGATCAAGCTGGTCGAGAAATTGTCATAGAACAACCAGTAGAAAGCATTGTAAGTGCATACTATATTACAACCTATACAACAATTGCGCTAGGGCTTACGGATAAAATAATTGGATTAGAAAAAAAAGCAGAGTCAAGACCAATTTACAGCCTAGCGGCACCAGAATTACTAACAGTCGATCAAATTGGATCATTAAAAGAATTCAATGTAGAAGCTGTTGCAGAGTTAAATCCTGATTTAGTAATAGTACCGATGAAGCTACTTGATCAAGCAAATACTTTAACTGATTTGGGATTGAATGTTCTCGTTGTAGATCCTGAGACAAATGAGGGATTACAAAAAATGATTCATTTAATTGGTGCTGCAACAGGGGCAGATGAGCGTGCAACAGAATTAATTAACGCACAAAATGAAATTCTTAGAAAGGTGGCTGATTTAGTTGCTGATAAAGAATTTTCTAGTGTTTATATGGGAAGTAATTCATCATACTTAGAAACAGCAACTTCTCAAATGTACCAAAACTTTTTAATAGAAACAGCAGGTGGTCTCAATATATTCTCGGAAATAGAAGGCACTTATTGGACACCTGTGTCTTATGAAGCAATCCTAGAGCATAACCCAGAGTATATTATACTGCCATCTGCAGCAAGTTATAGTGTGGATGATGTACTTGCTGATCCGCAGTTGCAAGATATAAATGCAGTGAAAAATATGCAAGTATTTCAAATGCCGTACAATTATGAAGAATGGGATTCACCAGTTCCATCAGGGGTATTAGGAGTATATTGGTTGGCGACAATTCTTCATGGCAATGACAAGTTAGTCGAGGAGTTTAATCAAGATGTAGCATCATTCTATAAGGAGTTTTATGATTTCGAAGTGATTACAGATGTGGAGTAATTAAGAAGTATAACAATGACAATATAGAAGTGTTTGAATGATGAAGGAGGAAAAAGATGAAGAAACATACGCTTGTGATGTTAATGGTAGGCACTATCCTTTTGATAATTCTATTTACTTTATCGCTTGCAATTGGTAGTTATTCTTTGTCTTTGGAAGAAATCATTAATATTATAAAAGGAAAAACAGGAGATGATATTTCAAGCCGAGTATTTTACCAACTTCGATTTCCAAGGACAATTATGGGACTTTTAACAGGCGCTGCTTTAGGTGTTGGTGGGGCTGTATACCAAACGATTTTTCGAAATCCATTAGCATCTCCAGATCTTACAGGTGTTGCTTCAGGAGCATCTTTAGGAGCAGCAGTTGCCATTGTTATGCATTTGGCATCTCCACTTATGACTATTATATTTGCATTCGCAGGAGGGATGATTTCACTCTTATGTTTATTATTAATGTCATATATTACAGGGCTTAGAAAATTGAGCAATTTTTTGTTTGCTGGAATTATAATCAAATGTTTGGCAGATGCTGGGCTTATGATTCTAAAGACCATGGCGGATACAGACAGTCAGCTTGCGGCAATTGAATTCTGGATGATGGGTACGCTTGCAAATGTCACGGCAGAGAAGGTTGTATTACCAAGCATTGGGATAATTATGTCTTTATGTTTTATTTTGGCATTCACAACACCAGTTATGATGCTTATGCTTGCAGATGAAGATGCAATAGCGACAGGTTTACATCCAACATTTTGGAGAATTGTATTACTATCCTTAACTACATTTATGGTGTCATGTGTAGTTTCTTTAGTCGGGGCTGTGGCTTTTGTAGGATTAATTGCACCACATATTGCATTGATGCTAATTAAGAGACGGGGATTTGCTTATCTTATAATGAGTGTGATAGTCGGGGCTGCAATGACCTTATTTGCTGATTTATTTGCAAGGAGTGCTTCTGCAGGTGCTGAGCTGCCATTGAGCATTCCAATTATTTTGTTGGCAGTACCAGTATTATTGATTTTGGTGTATCAAGCAAGGGGGGATCATGATGGAATGGATGCTTGAAATTGAGGATTTATCAGTCGGATATAGTGCACCTATTATAAATGATATTAGTTTTCGAGTAAAACATGGAGAAATAGTTGCAATTTTAGGGAGAAATGGTTCGGGAAAGTCAACTTTATTAGGAGGAATCAGTGGTGCACAAAAGGTATACCAAGGTCAAATTATGGTAAATGGAATATCTATGAAAGAGCAAAACATACGTAAACGTGCATCTTATATTAGTTTATTATCGCAAAAGACTCCCCGTATGGCAGGGTTATTAGTAGAACAAGTGATAGGAATGGGATGCTATCAAAAGCATGGACTATTTTTGTTGCAAGTCCAAGAGAAAAGAAAGACAATAGAGCGATGTGCAGAGTTGTTTGGGATAAAAAACTTATTAGAAAAAGAGTGCCACAAACTAAGTGAAGGTCAACGAGGATTGGTTTTCTTGGCTAAATTAGTTGCTCAAAATACGCCAGTTATTCTACTTGATGAGCCAGACAGTGCATTAGATTATATGAATACACATCATTTTTTTGAAGTAGTAAAGAAATTAGTTCGAACTCAGAATAAGGCAGCGATGATAGTGTTGCATAATCCGGTTATGGCGTTAAAATGGTGTGATAGGATTATGATTTTAGACAATGGAAGGTTGATTGAAAATTTAGATTTAAAAAAGATTGAAATCACTGAAATACAAAGAGGGTTACAGAAAATATATCCTCAAATAAAGGTAATGCAAGATCGCGATGGTATTTACTATTGTGACGTTAAGTAGTCCTATGTTCTTGTTTAATTTCAATATTAAGTATATAATTTATACAAGGATAGTAACTTGAATGTGGAGGTGTGCAGATGTATAAAATAGTCGAAGCTACGAAAGACAATATTCAAGATATATGTAAAATATATAACTCGAATTCGGTATTTCTAATCCACCACCTAGGTGTCCAGGAAGTAAATGAAGTCTTTATAGAAGAAGAGTTAGAAGAAATGAAACGTCTCCATTTTACTACTTGTGTGATTCAAAAGCAAGATACTAAAGAGATAATAGGTGTGATGGATTATAAAGTTGATGAAACAGTTTATTTATCTTTAATTATGATAAATTCTGAATATCAAAAATCAGGAATTGGAACGAAAGTGTATTTGCAATTTGAAGAGACAATGCGTCTACAAGAGAGAAGAGAAATACGTATTGATGTAATAGAAGATACTACTAATGGATTATTTGTGTTTTGGAAAAATTTGGGATTTAATGAAACCGAGAAGATTCAGTTACAGTGGGGAGATAAACGATTAAATGCAGATGTTATGATTAAAATACTATAATCGTTCAAAGGATAAAAAGCGTATTATAATAAGACAGGAGGAGAAGAGTATGAAGAATTGTGTGATTACAGGTGGGGCAAGAGGATTAGGCCTTGACATGGCGAAAAGATTTATAAGAGAAGGGTATCGTGTTATTGTATTAGATATAGAGACTTGTCCCTTAACAGAAGCAGACTTTATTAAAACTGATTTATCGAAACCTGAATCTATAAGAGTTGCATTTGCAATGATGAAGAAAAAATATAAAAAACTCCATGTGTTAATTAACAATGGAGCTATCTCTGTTTTTGTAAAACCAATGAATGAAGTGACATTAGAAGAATATGATCAAGTGTCAAATACCAATCAACGTGGCGCATTTATATGTGCACAAGAATTTCTATCCCTAAACAAAGGGGAAGCATACGGAAGAATCATTAATATTGCATCTACGAGATATCATCAAAACATGGAAGATTGGGAACTATATGGCATGAGTAAAGGAGCAATGGTTTCTCTTACCAATTCTCTATGCGTATCACTAAGAGGCACACCTGTTACTGTTAATGTGATTAGCCCAGGTCATATCGAAACAGGTGCATGGAAAGAATTAGAGCAACGAGATCATGATATACATCCATCAAACCGTGTTGGAATTCCACGAGATATTTCAAATGTATGTATATTCCTTGCTGATGAAGAAAATGATTTTGTAAATGGTGCTAATATTATTGTAGATGGTGGTATGACAAAACGTATGATTTATTAAACTATTATAATTGTAAATAAACCATAATTGAAACCAAAGTTGCTACGACTCCGACAAGCGTTTCAGCCGGTACTAGACGTAAGCGCTGAGTCATGGTCATTCCTACACACCCACCTGTGGCATGAAAGAAAGAGCCATGTGGCAATGTTGGAATGACAATTGCACCAGCATGTAACATGGCGCCAGCTGAAAGTGCAGATAACCCTTGTTCTACTAAAATTGAATGAAAAGTCGAAGATGCAATGGCCGCGCCAGCTGTTGTAGATGCAGTTACGCCACCTAGCAAAATACCGGATAAAGGCGCGAGAACAAAGGTAGGTATATCAAAAAACTGGAGGATATTAATTAAATCCAACTGCAAATTGCTAGCCTTTATTACTCCAGCCAATGTCCCAGTTCCTATAAATAAAATTGCAATACCGGAAACCTGTGACAATCCATACGTAATATTTGTATTTAATTGTTTGAGTGATTTTGTGGCGCAAGCTGTTACTAGTCCACCGATCGGAAGGGCAACAAATGGATCAATCGTTACACCAATCAAAGGTCGGAGAATGAGTAGTGCAAAGAGTGTAATTGGACCTATAATAGCCGCGAAAATAGATGGTAGTTGATTTGAATAATTTGTCTCGGTAGTCGTTGAAGTAACTGGAACATTATCCGTTGAAGCCTGTTCTTTCTTATGAAGATAATTGGCTAGAATAATAGTAGTTATAATACCAAAGATTGCAGGAAAAACGTTGATTTTAATCAGTTCAATTAAATCAATATTGAAATTTTCAGCAACAACGATTGTATTAGGATTTGGGGAGACGATATTTCCCGATTTTCCGCCACCTATCATAGCAAGAAGTATACTACCAATTGAATAACCAGCCTTCCTTCCAATTGCAAGTGCAATTGGGGCGATGGTAATGATAGCAATATCAACAAACACACCTGCTGCTGTTAATAGGGCTGTTGCAAATGTGATGGAAATAATGCCATGTTTTGATCCTATTTGAGATACAATGAAATCAGCAATTTTCTCAGCAGATTTCGTTTGAATCAGAATACCGGCAAGAATACCTGATGATAAAATACGTAAGATACTAGGAACCATTTCTTCTACACCAGATATCATGACCGAAATAGTATCTACTAATGTAGCGCCACCAATTAAGCCAGCAATTAATGCGCCTGTCATTAAGCTATATATAGGTGTTATCTTTTTTATGATTAGTAATACAGATAATATAAAACCAATTAATGCACCTAGGGTTGAAATTTCCATATGTAGTTCTCCTTATTTAATATAAATATAGTTTATCACAATGAAAAGAAAGTCACAATCATTCAGTAACTTGTGATTGGCTTGTTAAATTCACTTGTCAATTGATTTATTATTATAAATTCTGTAAAATAGAGTAATCAGTATAGAAATGATAATAACATGGTTTGTATAAGGAGGTAGATTGTAGTTGGAAATACTAAAATTAATAGAGGCTGAACAAGAGCATTTAGAGATTGCAATGAAGATTATTAATGTGGCGAAACAACATTTAAAGGACCAAGGTGTTAACCAATGGCAATCTGGATATCCGGATTTAGCTTGCATTCAGCAGGATATAGCAACAGGCAAAGGATATTTGATTGCTGAGAGAGAATTGATACTTGGGTATTTATGCATTGATTTTGATGGAGAAGCTGCCTATGACAATTTAAATGGTACATGGAGTAGCAATGAAAAATATGTAGTGATTCACCGTCTGGCGTTTAATGAAAATGCAAGAGGTAGAAAACTTTCAGAACAAGTATTTAACTTGATAGGTCGATTCAGTGTAGAAAAAGGTGTGAGATATGTTCGTGTTGATACAGATGAGGATAATTTAAAAATGCAGCATATTTTGAAAAAGAATGGATTTAAGTATTGCGGAACTATCTGGTTTGATAATAGTGAAAAAATTGCTTTTGACAGGCTATTAAATTTAATGGAGGATGAAAATGAACATTAGAGAAATGAGCGGTAAAGATAAGGTAGAAGTATTAGAAATGATGAAAATATTTTATGATTCCCCGGCAGTAACAGTGACGGCAAGTGAGGAAGTGTTAACCAAAGATATTGAAGATTGTATTAGTGATTTACCGTTTGTAGAAGGCTACATCTTAGAAGAAGATGGAATGATTGCAGGCTATACAATGGTAGCCAAATCATATTCGACGGAGTATGGTGGAATTTGCTTATGGATTGAAGATATTTATATCAAGCCTGAATTTCAAGGAAAAGGGTTTGTAGGTCAGTTCTTTCGTTATTTAGAAACGAAGTATGACAAACAAGTAGTACGTTATCGTCTAGAAGTCGAGAAAAGTAATGAGAACGCACTACGTGCTTATAAAAAGAATGGGTATCATATTGCTAACTATGTTGAAATGACAAAAGAGATGTCACTGTAGAGATAACTACTTTTAATAGTTAGGTGTGGAATTTTTACTTATTTCATTTATATGATTCTTATATTCACGGGGACTCATTCCTACAGATTTTTTGAAGGCTTGTGAAAAATAAGAGAGGGAAGAAAAACCAACAATTTCAGCAATACGAGAGAGAGAGTAGTCCGCCTGAGCAAGTAAATGTTTGCTCTCATCTACTCTTTTTTTTGT